>NZ_BDCE01000086.1 GCF_001613345.1 Nocardia uniformis NBRC 13702
GGTGTCCGCTGCCCGCGCACGTCTCGCCGCCCTCGGGCGGTAGTGATACAGAAAGCGACAGTCATGGACAAGGTTGTGCTCGATCCCTTCGCGGCGGTGGCCTCCGCGCCCGGTACGGCCCGGCAGCCGCGTGCCCTGGTGGGCAATACGCCGGTGCTGTGGGTCGGTGCGCCACTCGCGCCCGCCGGGTCGGGGTTCTGGGCGAAGTTGGAGGGTTGTAATCCCGGCGGGATGAAGGATCGTCCCGCGTTGCATATGGTGCGCCGCGCCGAGGAGCGCGGAGATCTCGCACCCGGTGCGCGCATTATCGAATCCACCAGTGGCACTTTGGGTCTGGGGTTGGCGCTGGCGGGAATGGTGTACCGGCATCCGGTGACCGTGGTGACCGATCCGGGGCTGGAGCCGATTGTGGCGAATATGCTCGCCGCCTACGGGGCGAGCGTCGAAACCGTGACGCGACCGCATCCGATCGGCGGCTGGCAGCAGGCGCGCCGCGATCGGGTGGCCGAGCTGCTCGACCTCGAACCCGACGCCTGGTGTCCCGACCAGTACAGCAATCCCGACAATATGGACGGGTATGAGTCGCTGGCGCTCGAACTCATCGACCAACTCGGGCGCGTCGACATTCTGGTGTGCGCGGTCGGCACCGGTGGACATTCCTCCGGGGTGGCGCGAGTGCTGCGCCGCTTCAATCCCGACCTGAGACTCATCGGCGTGGATACCGTGGCGTCCACCATCTTCGGCCAACCGGCCGGTCCTCGGCTCATGCGCGGCCTCGGCTCCAGCATCCACCCGCGCAATGTGGACTACGCCGCCTTCGACGAAATCCACTGGG
This sequence comes from Nocardia uniformis NBRC 13702, assembly GCF_001613345.1. GTDB lineage: Bacteria > Actinomycetota > Actinomycetes > Mycobacteriales > Mycobacteriaceae > Nocardia > Nocardia uniformis. The sequence continues at coordinate 836 of NZ_BDCE01000086.1, forward strand.
TAGCACCGGCCGAAGCCGTCTGGGCCTGCCGCACCCTGGCCGCCACCCACCACGCCAGCGGCGGCTGGAGCGTCGGCGCGGTCGCCCTGGTCGCCGGTTGGGCGGCCCGTACCCACCCGTCCCGTGCCCGTATCGCCGCCGTCTTCCCCGACGGCCCACACCGCTACTTCGACACCATCTACAACGACACCTATTGCGAGACACACGGTTTGCTCGACACCCCACCTATCGACCCCGATACGCTCCTGCACCCCACCCAGCGAACGGTGCGCTCCTGGACCCGCTGCACCACCGTCGTCGACCCCCGGGAGCTGATGTCGTGACCGCCCTGACAACCTTCCGCACCTTCGATACCCCCGCCCGGCTGTTGATGATCAACCAATTCGGCATCAACCTGGGCTTCTACATGCTCATGCCGTACCTGGCCGGATACCTCGCGGGTCCGGTCGGGCTGGCGGCCTGGGCGGTCGGCCTGGTCCTGGGTATCCGCAATTTCTCCCAGCAGGGCATGTTCCTGGTCGGCGGCACCCTCGCCGACCGGCTCGGCTACAAGCCACTCATAGTGGCCGGATGTCTGCTGCGCACAGTGGGGTTCGCGCTCCTGGTTTTCGCGACGTCGCTACCGGCCCTGCTGATCGCCTCGGCGGCAACCGGATTCGCCGGTGCGCTGTTCAACCCGGCGGTTCGCGCCTATCTGGCGGCCGATGCCGGTGACCGCCGCGTCGAGGCATTCGCGGTCTTCAACATCTTCTACCAGGCGGGCATTCTGGCCGGACCCCTGGTCGGACTCACCTTGCTGGCGTTCGACTTTCGCCTCGTGGCGGCCGCCTCGGCGATAGTCTTCGCCATCCTGACGGTGGCGCAACTCTTCGCCCTGCCCGCCCGCCGCGCCCCCGTCCCCGCGAAACGAACATCGGTTCTCGAGGATTGGCGGGTCGTCGTCACGAACCGCCGCTTCCTGGCCTTCGCGCTGGCCATGATCGGCTCCTACGTGCTGTCCTTCCAGGTCTATCTGGCCCTGCCGCTGCACGCGGAATTGGTGGCGGGCAACCGAGCCCAGGCCCTGACCTCGGCGATCTTCGTCATTTCCGGCGTAGTCGCCGTGGTGGGGCAACTCCGCATCACAGCGTGGTTCCGCGCCCGCTGGGGTACCGGGCGCAGCCTCGCGATAGGCGTGGCCGTCCTGGCCCTGGCCTTCCTGCCCCTGGCTGTGATTCCGGCCCCCGACCGTTTCGGCCCGGCCGCCGCCGCGACCGCCCTCCTCATTGCCGCCGGTCTGCTCGCCGTGGGCACCGCGGCCGTCTTTCCCTTCGAAATGGATACCGTCGTCTCCCTCTCCGGAGACCGGCTGGTGGCCACCCACTACGGCTTCTACAACACCGTCGTCGGTATCGGCATCCTGCTGGGCAACCTGGCCACCGGCGCGGTAGTGGGCGCAGCCCGCGCCGCCGGGGTGGACTGGGCAGTATGGGTGGGCCTCATGGTCATCGGCGCGGTCTCCGCGTGCGCCCTCTACCGTCTGGACAACGCCGCCTCGGTGGGCCGCCATCGCACACAGGTCCGGCGCACCTCCGAGGCTCCGGCACAAGCCCGGCCGCCCGGCCGGACACGATCACGCACCTGACCGTCCCCGCAACGGGAAATGGCCTGATCACCCACTCCGGTGGCGATTCGGCGGCGGGCGCGAATTGCCGGGGAGTTGGGCGATCAGGCCATAGCGGCCCCGTGTGGGAGGCCGATCAGCGCCGTCAGCGGCGAGGCTTGCTGAGCTGAGCGAGGAACTCCGCGTTGGTGGGGGACTGGCGCAGGCCCTCGAGGAGAAGGTCGATGGGATTACGCTCCACCGCGGCGAGGGTGCGCCGGAGCAGATCGGTGGCGGTGAGCTCCTCGGGGGTGAGCAGGAGTTCATCTTTTCGGGTGCTGGACTGGAGTACGTCGATGGCCGGGAAGACACGACGGTTGGCGGTGGCGCGGTCGAGTTTGAGCTCGGCGTTGCCGGTGCCCTTGTACTCCTCGAAGATCACCGTATCGGCGGTGGAGCCGGTTTCGACGAGGGTGGTAGCGATAATGGTGAGGGAGCCGCCGTTCTCGAAATTGCGTGCGGCACCGAGGAATCGCTTGGGAAGGGTGAGGGATGCGGCGTCGACGCCGCCGGACAGCACCCGGCCCGAGGAGGGTGCGGCCAGATTGTAGGCGCGGGCCAGGCGGGTCAGGGAATCGAGCAGGACCACGACGTCACGGCCGGTTTCGGCGAGGCGCTTGGCACGTTCGATAGCCAGCTCCGCCAGTGCGACGTGTTCACGGGGCGAACGGTCGAAGGTGGCCGCGGCGACATCGGCGGGGACCGACCGGGCGAGGTCGGTGACCTCTTCGGGACGCTCACCGACGAGTACGAGCATGAGTTCGCACTCGGGGTGGTTCTTGGCGATACCGTGGGCCATGGCTTGCAGCACAGAGGTTTTGCCAGCCTTGGGCGGTGCGACGATCAGTGCGCGCTGACCTTTGCCGATCGGCATGATCAGGTCGGTGACCCGGGTGGTCAGCTCGTGCGGTTCGGTCTCGAGCCGCAGCCGCTGATTCGGGTAGATGGGAACCAGGTCCGCGAAGTTCGGGCGGTTACCGATCCGCTTCGGGTCCTGGCCATTGACGGATACGACACGGGTGAGCTGATCGTGTCGAGCGTTGCCGTTGCGCGAATCAGCGGTGCCGGTGACGAAATCGCCACGGCGCAGATGATTTTCGCGCACCTGCCGGGTCGACACATGGATGTCGCCGGGATCGGGTAGATATCCGTCGATGCGCACGAAAGCGTGATTGTCGACGATGTCGAGAATCCCGGATACGGTTCGTTCGGCCACGGGTGGTCTGGGAGAAGTATTGTCGTTCATGGTGTTTCCTTGAAAAGTTATGGGGTGTGGCGAAACGCCACAGGGTGTGCCGGAAATTCGGCGAGGATGCCCGCTGCCGTGAGTGGTGGGGCGTCGAGGGTGGAGAAGAAATCTGACTTCTTATGGGAGAAGAACCTGCAACCATAAGAATGAGACATCTGCGACGATACGCGACGATATCCGATTCGCGCAACCGTGAGTCCGGTCACCCCGCGCGCTCAGCCGGAGATCGGCAGGCAGAGGGCCAGGCCGACTACGGCGAGCGCCAGGGCCGCCACCGAGGTCAGTGCCGCGGTGACGGTCGCCGCCCCGAGGGTGAGGCGAGAGCGGCGTCGGGTACTGGTATTCGTTGGGTCGGCGAGGCGCCTGACCCGGCTGGTCAGTCCGATTCCAGTGGCGCCCAGGGCTTCTGTCGGACCATCGCTGATATCGGAGAGGGTGAGCAGTGCGTGTAGCACGGTTCTGCGGCCGTGTACGCGGGCCGCGGCATCGTCGGCGATCATTTCCAGCAGACGTGCGATCTCGTTCGCACCGGTGGTGAACAGGTTGACGTGGGGTAGGACCGTGGCGAGGCCGCGGCTCAGTGCCAATAACAGATGGTGGCGGCCGCTGAGGTGGGCGCGTTCGTGTGCCAGGACCGCGTCGAGATGGTGGTCATCGAGCGCGGTGAGCACACCTCGGGTGACGACCACCGTATGTTGTTTGCCCGCAACGCAATACGCGGCCGGTTCGTCCACATCCAACACCACCGCGTCGAGTGCGCCGTTGTGCCGCCCGGCGATTCGGGCCATGCGAGCGTGGGTGAAGGTCGTCCGGCGGGCATACCAGAGCGCGCGGCCCAGTCGTGCGATCACGAAAAGGCCTGCGACACCGGATAATCCGGCCAGGATGAGTAGACCGGCCTGCTCCGCCCCGCCATACCGCCCGACCGCCGCATCGTGCAGCTCTGTCATACAGGTATCCATGACCGGCCGCTGCATGGAAACGAGTCGATGATGCGCGATATCGACGATCAGCGCCACCAACGCGGCCAGCCAGGACAGCGCCGTCGACCCGATCGCGCTGAGCCAGGCGGCGAGCGCGAATCGCGGTGCCGCCTCCGATTCGGTGAGTCGGCGCAGCAGGGGCGGAGCCAGTACGGCCATGGCGAAGCCGTATGCCAGCAGGCAGATCGCGGCGCTCATCGTGCGAAGGGTTGCTGGGCCGTCGGTTCGGCGTCGATGCGGGGCCGAGTCGAACCGGTGGATGATCGCCGCACGCCACTCCTTTCGTGGATCGCGGCCGATTGTACGTGCCGATCCTGAGGGGTAGCTGTGGTTGCGCGACGAGGAAATCTCCGCTATTACTATCTACGTACGTACTCAGTACGTGAGAGCTTGCGCCGTCCCCTCAGCGGCGTAAGGGGCGTCGCCGGGAAGCGACGTCGAGTGACCGGTGAGGTAGGTGCCCTCATCAGCTACCCTCGCCGGTCACTCTTCCCCCCGTCACCCGCACGGGCCAGGCGGGCGGTCACCGCTCAGGGCGCGGCGAGTAGTTTGTCGGCGGCCTCTTCGATACGCGCCTCATCGAGCAGCACCAGATTCGCGGCCGGACCCAATGGAATGAAACTGTCCGCGCTGGTGACCCGCGCGAGTGGCCCGTCGAACCCGGCATCCAGCAGCGCGGTGCACACGGCCTCGGAAATGCCTCCGCTGCGGCGGGTTTCGTCCGCGACGAGGACTCGGCCGCTGGCCCGGGCGTGATCGAGGAGATCCTCGACGGGGAGCGGGTTGAGCCAGCGCAGGTCGACCACGCGGGCATGAATACCGCGCTCGGACAGGCGTCGTGCGACGCGCAGGCTCATCGGCACCCCATTGGCGAAGGTGACGATGGTGAGATGCGTCCCGGTGCCGTGCGCCCGGGCGCGGCCGATTTCGGCATGCCGCACCCCCGCGATGGGTGCCAGCCACGCACCGTCACCTGGGCGATAGAGGTCGCGAGTGTGGTACAGCGCAATGGGTTCGAGGAATACGCAGACCCGACCGTCCACCCGGGCGGCCGAGACGCAGGTGCGGAGCATGGCGGCCGCATCGTCGGCGCGGGCCGGGGCGGCGATCACCACACCCGGGATATCCCGAAGCGCCGCAATGGAATTGTCATTGTGGAAGTGACCACCGAAACCCTTCTGATAGGCGAGACCGGCGATCCGAACCACCAGGGGATTGCGGTAGCGGCCCGCCGAGAAGAAGGACAGCGTCGCGGCTTCACCGCGCAGCTGATCGGCGGCATTGTGCACATAGGCGAGATACTGGATCTCCGGAATGGGCACGAAACCCGCCAGCGCCGCGCCCAGCGCGGTGCCGAGCACACTCTGCTCATCGAGGAGGGTATCGAAAACCCTTCGCGCACCGTAGGTATGCTGCAACCCCTTGGTGACGCCGTAGACGCCGCCCTTGCGGCCCACATCCTCGCCGAAGACCAGGACGTCCGGATCACGGGCCAGCAGACTCGCGAGCGTGCGGTTGACGGCCTGCGCCAGCGTCATCGGCTCGGTCGATTCACTCGGATTCGCCGCTGGGCGGGCGGTAGCCGAACCCACGGTCCGCGACGGTGATCCGCCCGAGCCGGAACCACTCGCGTCCGGCGTCGGCGCCGATCCGTCCACCCGGGGCACCGGAACCGAGCCGTGCGTGCCGAACATCGGGGTCGAACCGCCGGGCTGCGGCACCGGAACCGAACCGTGTGTGCTGGAGACCAGGGTCGAGCCGCCCATACCGGGTGCGACCGAGCGCAGCGCATCGGTGCGCACCACGGACGGCCGTGACGGTGCGAGGGGCTCCATGATCTTCGCCGCGGTCGCCAATTTCGGTTCCTGCCGGACTTTTTCGGCCGTCTCCGCGACGCGCGCGCCCATCTCGTCGTACCGCCGCAGCACCTCGTCCGCGGTCGCCACCCCCGAGGTCACCAGGAGCCGTCCGGTCGCCGCCACCGGATCGCGGCGCAACTCGGCCGCCAACTCACCCGACCGCCGGTACGCCGCCTCCACATCCGAACCCGCGTGCCCCAGCAGCCGCACCGTGCGCAGCCGCAGGAACGCGGGCCGCCGGTGCTCGCGCACCCAGTCCGCGGCCGCGGTGGCCGTCGCCAATGCCTGGGTCAGGTCGGCCCCATCGGCATCGAAATACCGCAGCCCGGGCCGAGATCCGTACGCGTGCTCGATCCACTGCCGTGGCGTCGGCACGCTGATTCCGATCCCATTGTCCTCGCAGACGAACAGAATCGGCATGGCTATGCCCTGATGCGCGGTATGGATCGCCGTATTGATGGCACCCGTCGCGGTGGAGTGGTTGGCCGAGGCATCCCCGAAACTGCACAGCACCACCGCATCCGCGGGCCACTCGCACGTCACCCCCACCTGCGCGGCCCGTTCCAGCGCGAAGGCCAGTCCGACGGCGCGCGGCAATTGCGAGGCAATGGTCGAGGTCTGGGGGATCACCCCGGCTGCCTTACTGCCGAAAACCTTGTGCCGCCCACCGGAAATCGGATCCGCCGCGGCCGCCACCACCCCGAGCAGCACATCGCGGACGGGGTCGCAGCCGGCCACCCGCCCGGCCCGGTGCACGAAGAACGCCCCCGACCGATAGTGCAGTAGCGCCGGATCACTGACCCGCGTGGCCGCCGACACCACCACATTGCCCTCGTGTCCGGAGGATCCGATGCTGTAGTAGCCGTTGCCGTCTCGGGACAGTTGCCGCGCCACCAGATCGAGGTGGCGGCTGGCGGCCTGAGCGTCGAAGAGCTCCAGGGCCTGATCTCCGGTGCACGTATCGGTCAGTGGTTCGTCCCGGGCTCGGTCCGGTCCCGGCGTCGCCGCGGCTACCTCCGCGCGAAACCATTGATCCAACTCGACTTCCCGCTCGCCGATGACCCTCCCCACCTCTCCATTCCGGATTGCCGCGTTTGTCCAGTTCCGCGAGGCTTCAGATTAGTGGTGCGGGCGGCGCTGGGAGGCAAATCTCGGTCCGCGTCCGCGAGTCACGCGGACCAGTTGTCCTGTTTCTTCATATCGGCAATGAGGGCGGCGATGTTCCAGGCATCATCGACGCCCCGATGATGGGTGCCCACCAAGGGAATTCCGGTCAGCCGCAACGCCTCGGCCATCCCGTAGCGACGTTGCGTGCCCCGGGCGGCCGAGAAGGCGCGTTTGGCATTGGTGTGCCGAGATCCGAACGGATAGCGGACCGCGGTGGCCGCGCACTGCCGCTCGAACTGTTTACGGTCGTAATCGCCCCAACTGGCCCACGGACGCGCATCGGCGTGGAACCGTTCGCGCAGCAGCGCGCAGGCCTCGGCGAAACCGATACCGCCCGCCACCTGCTCCGGGGTGAGTGTGGTCAATCGCGTGCAGAATTCGCTCACCGTGGAGCGATCCGGGCGCACCAGAATGTTGTGCTTGTCCACCCGCTCCAGACTCCGCAGGTCGAGGACGCACAAGCCTATTTCGATGATCTCGCTGGGTTGGCCGGGCGGATTCGGCCCCTCCCAGCAGGTGGCCTCGACATCGACCACATTGAGGAGGTGTTCGCTCATACCGCCGGAGGCTACCGGCCCGATCCCGGCGGGCGACAACGGTTTTCGCTCGTCGTAACGGCGGGACCCGCTATTCGGCGCGCAGTTTGAGTCCGGTGCCGTTCTCGGTATTGCGCAGTGTGAGCGTATCGGAATCGATTGTGCCCGTGGTCTTGCCGCTCAGGGTGGTCAGCACCTGCTGTTCCACCTCCATGACCTGCGGATCGCACATCATCTTGGTGGTGCCGATCTGGAAGGTGGCATCGGTGCCGATGACCTCGGCGCTGCCCATGATGCGATTGCATCCGGCGGTGCCGGAGACCGCGCCGTCGGAGCCGATGAGCAGGGTCGGCCGCACCTCTTCGAGGGTCTGCGAGCGCACCTCGGCGTCATTGGTGATTACGGCGGTCACGATCCAATTGGTCCCTACCAGGGGCTTATCGGGATGGGCGACCTTGCGATCGAGCAGTGTCACGGTGCTGTCATTACCGCTGAGGGTCAGCGTATCGCCGTCCAGCGTCCAACTCGGTCTCGATCGTAGGAGTCCGTCCTGCCATTCGTCGGCCGCGCCCCGCTCGTCCGGACACCCCATCAGGGTGGCAGCGAGCTGGTCGACGGTCAGGACGTGGCCCTCCAGATTCACCGGGCCGGTGGCGGTATTGCAGCCGGAGTTCGCGGAGACCCGATCCTCGGCGAAGGAGAGATTCATCGGCCCACCACCGGGAATCGGCCGACCCTCGACCTCGGTGGAGACGAAGGCGCGGCCCATCGGCGTGGGCGTCGGGGCGGTGTCGTCGCCGGAGGAGGAACATCCGGCGACGACCGCCGCGGTCAGAGCGAGTACAAACCCGCCCCACACTCGAGTAGCTGGCATGTAACCGATCGTAGTGAGGTCAGACCGGCATGCCCAGTGCCGAGGCAAGCGTTTGTCCAATTGTGTTGGCGAAGGTGTCGAGCGCGCCGGGGTCGAGAATCATGCTGAGCACATCCCGATTGGAGCAACCGGCCGGTGCGGGGACGCCTTTGAGCCGGTCGTCGAGCCACATGACCGCGCTGGCGGTACCCGAGACGGCGGCGATTCCGTGCTCGCTGAGCAGATCGCGGGTATAGAAGACCTGGGCGTTCGGGGCCTGGCAGTAGGTGTCGTAGAGCCGGTTGACCGCATTGATCGGCATCGCCTCGTCGAACGGGGACTCATAGATGAACAGCGGCATCGGGGGTGTGCCGCGATGGCCGAGGGTCAGTTCGTCGAGTAGCGGCTGGAGTTCCGGGGCGAGCATGGGATCACCACCGGGATAGTCGAACAGCCCCTTGATATTCGCGAACGGGAACGCCGCGAATTGCAGTGCCACGCACTGGCCCTCGTGCACCACGCGCACCGCCTTGCCGAGCGGGTTCATATACCGGTCGATGAACTGATTCAGCTCCGGGTACTCACGGGCCACGCCGAACAGGCCGCCGAGGACAGCGCCGGCGAAGCTGGAGGTGCTGTTGTTGTAGTCGATGGCCATGCGGATATCGGCCATGAGACCACCGGCCGCACTGCCCACCATATTCAGCTCGGGGGCGTACTCGGGCTGGAGTTCGGCGGCGTGCGCGGTCGGAATCGCGCCACCGGAGTAGCCCCACAGCCCGACCCGGGTCTCGGTGCCGGGCAGCCCGGCGGGTTCGAAATTCTCGGCGGCGCGAATGCCGTCGAGGGTGATGCGGCCACCCAGTGGACCGACCGCGTAGGCGGCATTCGGGCCCTGGTGATCGGGCACCACCACGGCGTGGCCGAGTTGCAGCATGGCCTGCACCTCGATGAATTCCGCACCGATGACCGGGTTCAGGGGGTTCGGTAGCGACCCCATCTGGAGTGTGTACGAGGGCGCGCAATTGATCGACAGCGAATCCTCGGCCATCTGGAATGACAGCAGTGCACGCTCTTCGGTCGGCGCGGGACGATGCGGCACGATGACGGTGGCCACCGCCGCAATCGCCTCGCCGCGGGTATTGGTACTGCGGTAGGACAGCTGCCATGCCTTCACATTCAGGGGGATCAGCCAGAAATTGGCGAGATTCACCTGCCGGGCCGCCAAGATTTCGCCCGGCCGCGCCGCCGTCACCCGCGCCGGATCCGGGTTGTAGAAGCCGGGATCCAGATACGGCGGTGCGGGCGGGGTGGGGAAGGGTAGCGGCGGTGCGACCGGAACCGGTTCCGCCGCAGCCGTATTCGCCATTGCCGGACAGATGGCCACGGTCAATCCCGCCACCACCGCCAGACAGGTCTGGGCGATTGCCGCCCGGGTCCGCGCTGCCATATCGAATCCTCCACACCCCGCGCCCCAGGACGCGCGCCGCCCACTAAGATAGAGAGCGTTTGTTTTCTATGTCGGGCTGACTGTATGGCTCGGACGCGGACTGTGTCAACGGTCACGTCCGGGTGATCGTTGGTCACACCCGGGCGACCAGGCAGGATGAACCACCGTGACCGAAGCTCCCCGTCCGCGCCGCACTCAGCAGGAACGCCGTGCCGCCACGGTGGCCAAACTGGTCGACGCCACCATTGCCGCCATCGGCGAGGTGGGGTACCAGCGCACCACCGTGCAGGAGATCTGCGGCCGCGCCGAGCTATCGGCCGGGGCCATGTTCCGGCAGTTCGATACCCGCCTCGACCTGGTCGTGCGCACCGCCGAAGAGGCCTTCGCGCAACAGCTGAACGGTTTCCGGGCGGTCATGGAACACCTCGACGCGCAGCAGAACGCACTCGATGTGGCCCTGCGCTTCCTGCGTGAGGCGCAGTCCTCGAACCTCATTCACGCCCTGCGCGAGATCTATCTGGCAGCCCGCTCCGATACCGAACTGCGCGAGCGGATCGCCCCGATCGCCGACACCTACTACCGCGAAATCGTCGCGACGCTGAACGAGACCGGACTGTTGAACGACTTCCCGGCGGAGGTGCGCGAGCCCCTGTTCTTCATGCTGCTGCACATGTTCTCCGGTGAGGCCGTGGTGCGCGGGGTGTATCAGCGCCCCGATCTCGATGTCGCCGTACTCACCCTGGTCGAGGACATGCTGGCCGCCTATGCTGCCCGCGTGGCACCACCGACGCAGAGTTAGCTGGAAATATGCTGCCTCCGGTGAGTGTCGGGCGATCGGACGACCGCGAGTCGCCGTGGGCGCCGCTGGCATCGACGGTGTTCCGGGCGCTGTGGATCGCGCAGCTGGTCTCCAACCTGGGCACCTGGATGCAGACGGTGGGTGCGCAGTGGGTTCTGGTCGATCAGCCCAATGCCGAGACGCTGGTGCCGCTGGTGCAGACCGCCACCACGTTGCCGGTCATGCTGTTGGCGATCCCCTCCGGTGTGCTGGCCGATCTGGTGAACCGGCGGCGACTGCTCATTGCCGCGCAATCGGTCATGGCGGTGCTCGCGGCACTGCTGGCCGTGCTCACCGCCACCGGGCACACCACGCCATCGATACTGCTGACATTGCTGTTCCTGCTCGGCTGCGGGCAGGCGCTGACCGGTCCGGCGTGGCAGGCGATTCAACCGGATCTGGTGCCGCGCAATCAGATTCCGGCGGCGGCCGCGCTGGGCAGTATGGGGATGAATGTCGGGCGTGCGGTGGGTCCGGCCTTGGCGGGTGTGCTGGTGGCGCTGTCCGGGCCGACGCTGGTGTTCGCTTTGAACGCCGTGTCGTTCGCCGGAATTCTGGTCGTGCTCATCCGGTGGCGGCGACCCGACGACGACCGGGATCTGCCGACCGAACGGCCGATCGCCGCGCTCCAGGCCGGACTGCGATTCATTGCCGCCGCACCCGCCGTGCGACGAGTGTTGTTGCGCTGCTTGCTCTTCGTCGCTCCGGGTAGTGCGTTGTGGGCGCTGCTGCCGGTGGTCGCACACGCCCGGCTCGGGCTGTCGTCGTCGGGATACGGTCTGCTGCTCGGGGCGTTGGGGTTGGGCGCGGTGCTCGGGGCTACGCAGTTGGCGCGGTTGCGGCGGCTGCTGTCACCCACTCGGCTGCTGGCCGTCGCCGCAGTGACCTTCGGTGTGGCGACGGCGGGCGCGGCCGTCGTTCCCCACGAAGCCGCTGTGCTGGCGCTGCTGGTGATCGGCGGATTCGGCTGGATTATCGGCATGTCCACCATGAACGCGACCATGCAGCTGCTGCTGCCCGGATGGGTGCGGGCGCGCGGGCTCTCGGTGTACCAGCTGGTGTTCATGGGCGGGCAAGCCATCGGCTCGCTCGTCTGGGGCCTGGTCGCGGGCTGGTTCGGCACCGAAACCGCCCTGATCGCGGCCACCGCACTGCTCGGATTGTGCGCGGTGACCACGCTGTGGTGGCCGGTTCGGGTGTCCTCGGTCGATACGACACCGTCGGCGCACTGGCCCGAACCGGTCCTGGTGTTCGAACCCGCACCCAAGGACGGACCCGTGCTGGTCCTGGAGACCTACCGCGTCCCCGAGGAGATGGCCGCCGATTTCGCCGAAGCCATGGCGCGGGTCGGCCGATCGCGACAGCGCACCGGCGCCATGGAGTGGCGACTGTTCCGCGACGTCGGTGCGGAGGACCAATATGTCGAGGCCTTCGTCGTCCGCTCGTGGGCCGAGCACATGATCCAGCACCAGGTCCGGCTGACCGCCCAGGACCAGGCCGCCGAGGCCCGCGTGGCCCAGTTCACCATCGGTGAGAGCCACACCCTCCACCTCGTCGCGGTGCCGCCGCCGGATATTACGGGCGGATTGATGCGGCCATAATGCCGACGCCTCAGGCCTCGTACTTCGTGATGGGATCTCCGGTACCGGTGGTGATCAACTGCGGCAGGCTCTTCGTGATGTAGAAGGTCCAGCCGCGTGAGCAGGCCTCGAAGCATTCGGATTGCGCGGTCAGCCCTTCATGGGTGAAGTGGAGTGTGGTGCCGTGGTCGGTCGCGCCGATATCGAATACGACGTCGGTGCCGGTCCATTCGTGGCGGTCATCGATGAAGGTCAGGGCGGAATCCACGACGTGCCAGACCATGCGTCGGCCCGGCACGACCTCGGTGATCTGGAATCGGCAGTACCGGATGCCGGTTTTGGCCTCGACCGTCTCCCCGGCGTATTCGGAGTCGTCGGTGAAGACGAATTCGTCGTGCAGGGCGGCGGTATTGCCGATGATGTTCTCGTTCCACCATCCGCGCACGTCGGTGATGGCCGCGAAGACCTCGTCCGGCGCCCGGTCGATGGACATCGTTGCGGTCAGGTACTCGGTGTTCGACATTGTTCTGCCTCTCTCTATCGGGTGGTTGTGCCCCACCGACGAAGGAGGTCTCGCGGAATAGACATCGATCCGCGAGAAAGTTCCAGAATTTTCTACAGACCGCCGCGAGGTGCTCAGAGCCCGCGCAGGCGCGCGGTCAGATAGCGTCGCTCAGCCGCTGTCGGTGCCAGTTTCAGCGCTGCCTCGTATGCCGCGGCCGCCTCGCGCACCTGGCCGTTGCGGCGCAGAAGATCGGCTCGGGTCGCGGGCAGGAGATAGTAGCCGTCCAGACGGCCGGATTCGGCGAGCTCGTCGACAAGAGCGAGACCGGCACCGATGCCGTCGGCCATCGCGATCGCCACGGCACGGTTCAGGTCGACCACCGGCGACGGTGCCAGCCGCGCCAGCTCGCGGTACAGCATCGCGATTTGCGGCCAATCCGTGGCCGCCGCGTCGGCGGCGGTGGCGTGACAGGCGGCAATCGCCGCCTGCACCTGGTACGGCCCGGAACGCCGCATGGCCAGTGCCGTCTCGAGCGTCTCGGTACCCGCCGCGATCAGAGCGCGATCCCAGCGCGATCGGTCCTGATCCTCCAGCGGTACCAGCACGCCGTCGTCGGTGCGGTGCGCACGGCGTGCCTCGAGCAGCAGCATCAGGGCCAGCAGGCCGCGCGCCTCGGGTTCGTCGGGCAGTAGTCGAACCAATACCCGGGCCAGGTAAATCCCCTCCGCTGCCAGCCCTCGGCTTCCGTCCTCGTCGTCGTAGCCCTCGTTGAAGATCAGGTAGAGCACCGCCAGGACGGCGCTGAGCCGATGCGGCAGCATCTCAGCAGGTGGGACCCGATATGGGATACCGGCCTCGACGATTTTGCGTTTGGCGCGTACCAGTCGTTGCGCCATCGTGGATTCGGCGGTCAGGAACGCTTTGGCGATCTCAGCGGTGCTCAGACCCGCCAGCGTGCGCAAGGTCAGGGCGACTCTGGCCGGGAACGGCAGTGCGGGATGGCAGCACGTGAAGATCAGTCGCAGTCGATCGTCGGGAATGGCCTCTGTCGTCGGCTCGAGGGGGTCTCGGGGGAGCAGGGCGAGCTGTCGCAACTTCGCGGTGGCGGCCGTATCCCGACGCAGACGATCGATGGCGCGGTTGCGTGCCGTCGTGGTCAGCCAAGCCCCCGGACGGGCCGGAACACCATCGCGCGGCCAGGTCGTCAGCGCCGCGGCAAAGGCGTCCTGGGCGCAGTCCTCCGCCAGATCCCAATCCCCGGTCATCCCGATCAGGGTCGCGACAACCTGACCCCACTCATCGCGGTACGCCGCGTCCACCGCGGCCCGAACCTCCTGCGGCGCAGTCATTCCCACACGGGTCGGACCTCGACACAACCCCGGTTCGCATAGGGATGCAGCGCCGCGATCGCGATCGCCTCGTCCAGATCCGCACACTCGATGATGTCGATGCCACCGACGAAGTCCTTCGTCTCGGCAAAGGGCCCGTCGGACACCAGCGTCTCGCCGTCCCGAACGCGGACCGTCGTCGCATCCGCCACCGGACGCAGCCGCGCGCCACCCAGACTCGCGCCTCTCCGCTCCACCTCCGCCGAGAACGCGTGATACGCGGGGTCCGCGGCGATCTCTTCCATGGTCGGCGAGCACGTCTCGTCGTCGCAGATCAGCAACACGTACTTCATGCCCCAAATATGCCCGATAGGCCACCGCTGATCCAGCGTGTGGACGTGTGGGATCGCGTTCCGTGCCGGGTAGCCGGCGATGTCGGCGTAACAGTTCACCGTCTCGGTTGTCCATGTCGTCGTCCGGAGAATCGCTCGACGCAAGGCCGAAGAAGAAGGTGGCCCCGATCCCCGTGACGACAGCTACTCGTGTGACTGTCCTTGTGCGCCCAGTAGTTCAGTACCGGAAGCTAGAGAAGGATGAGAATCACCGTCGAGACGGTCATCGGCAGTTGCCTCCGCTGTAGGTGTCGGGCCACCAGGTGCCAGCCGGGGCAGGCGTCATGGGGCACATGATCTGCGATGACTTATTCGCGACAGATATCGGCCGAACGATTCGTGACGGCGGTGACGCCGCTTGCCTCGCCGCTGGTGTTCGGTTCATGGATGCGGGTTGATCCGGCCGGGTGTGCCGAGTGGGCGACGTGGCCGCCATCGGAAACGGACAGGTTGCGCCAACCAGCCTGTTGCCATGGTCAACTGCCGCCATACTTCTTTCGACCGATCCGCAATCAGCCTGAAGGAGCAATTGACATGACCGACAAAGATTCTCCCACCGGGGACGTATCAGCTGACGTCATGCCGAGCGAGCAGCAAGAGACCACTGGTGCCGCGGATGCGACACCTGCGGTGACTCCCCAGGCCCGCGCGGGCGGCTACCAAGTCGGGCTCAGTCTCGAACTGGAGCCGTAGTACCTGCTGTGCCGCTGATCGAGTGAATTGACCAGGCGAGGCTCTGCCTGCAGCCGACAGGCGGCGCCGACGTCGGATCACGCATCCACGAACACGCCTGCTTCTCTGAACTACCTGGCCAGGACCCGATCCTGACAGCAAGTGTCTAACTAGCCGAATACACGATGTCTGGCAGAAGCTGATGGAACGGGTCAGATAGTGAAGAATCCAGCGATGCCGAAACCATGCCCGAACTCGACTTCGCGGTAACGCCGCAGGTCGATGTTGGCCTGGACCCGGATCGAGGCGGCGACGTGTAGCTGTCGGAGGGGATGTCCTCCGCGGCAACGATCCCACCCAGCAGTACGCCGAAACGCCGCTGATTCTGGTCGCGGAAATCCAGCAGCGTATCTGGCTGGACATCACGTTCATTGATAGTAAGACTGCCCTCGATCGTGTTGTAGCCGGAGGGATGTGGTGTGAGGCTGGCGTCAGGCGAGGTCGTCGCGGGGTACATCGTCGACCGACTCTTGGGTGTCGGCGGAATGGGCGCGGTCTATCTGGCTCGCGACCCGAGCACCGATCGGGAAGTCGCGCTGAAGGTGCTCGATGGCGTGTCCGTCGCTGACGCGAAGACGCGGCGAAATTTCGAGCGGGAAGCGGCGTTGGCGACGAGCTTGCGGCACCCGAATATCGTGCCGGTCTATGACCATGCGGTCCCGGGTGACCCGCAGCTTTGGATCGCCATGAAATATATTGCGGGATCGGATATCTCGGCGTTGGTTCGGCGGCAGGGGCCGCTGCGATTGGCACAGGTGGCGCAGCTGATCGGCGATATCGCGGCAGGGCTCGACTACGCGCACGGCGCAGGTGTGCTGCACCGGGACGTCAAGCCCGCGAATATGCTGGTCGAAGTCGGGCCCGACGGCCGCGAACGCGCATTGGTCACCGATTTCGGAATCGCCCGTACCGCCGACCACACAGTGACGTTGTCCGGCATGATGGCGAGCTTCTCCTACACCGCCCCGGAACGTTTCCTGGGCGGGGTCGCAGACCACCGCGCCGACGTCTACTCGCTGGGCTGCTCCCTGTGCGAAATGTTGACCGGCAGAACACCGTTCATTCACTCCGACCAAGCTGCGATCATCGGTGCGCATCTCACCGCCACACCGCCACGGGTCACAGACATGAGCCCCGATCTTCCCTGCGCGGTCGACGAGATCCTCGCTCGTGCCTTGGCGAAGAATCCCGATGACCGCTTTGCCAGCTGCGGGGAGCTGGCGGCGAAGGTATCGGCCGCGGCGCGAGCACAATTCGACCGCACCATGCCCGCTCCGCGGCTCGTTCGGTCGCGTGCGATCAGCCGCAGGCGGTTGTTGATCGGCGCGAGTGCGCTCGTGCCGCTCGCCGCTGCCGGTGTGGCGGTTCCTGTCCTGCGTCGAGAAGAACCGTCGACTCCAACGGCGGCGAAGCCGGGCTGGCCGGTCACCTTGCGTGCCACTCTTACCAGCCAGAACAACACGTACCAGTGTTTCTTCAATCGAGAGGGCACGCTGATCGCGGGGGACGATCGGATCTGGGACGTCGTCACGACCAGCGTCGTACACCGGTACCAGCACTCGGTGCTGGCGATTCGGCCCGACGGCGCTGTGCTCGCATTGCGGCAATCGGGCGCACCCCTGGCCCGGGTCGGTGATGGCCTACCGATCGGCCAGTCGCTGACCGGCGCCGATGATTTCGTCGCTGTCGCGGCGTTCAGTCCAGACGGCGCTCTGCTTGCCACCGCTACGTCAGCCGTTGCCACGGCCAACATCGTGCGCTTGTGGGATGCCAGTACGGGATATCCGGTGGGGCAGTTGACAGGACACACCAGCCAGGTGGGGGCAATAGCGTTCAGCCCGGACAACACCCTGCTCGCCACGGCAGGCGCGGACCAAACAGTTCGCCTCTGGGACACGGCGACTCGGCAACCGCTCGGGCAACCGCTCGCACACTCTGTGGACCCGGCCACCGTCGCATTCAGCCCCGATGGCACGACGCTTGTTTCGGGCGGCGGGCGGCTCCAATTCTGGCGGATACAGGGACAATCTCCCAACATCACCGTTACGCGGACCACCGGCTATGCGGACAGTAGTGAGGGCTCGTACAAGGCTGTAGCCTTCAGCCCCGATGGCGCGGTACTCGCGGCCGCCGGTACCACGATCCGCCTGTGGGACACCCGAATCGGGCAGCCGATGGGGCTGCCCATCTACGGCTACAGCGCAAACGCGGTTGCGCTCAACTCCACTGGTGTGCTGGCAATCGGCGGGAGCACCGTTACCCTCTGGGACTTGAGGCGCTCCGGGTAATGGCAGCCGGACCAGCTTTCTCGCGGCCGATCGCAACCAGCTATCTGCGCCTCCCCGGACGGCGAAACCCTTTCCGCCCCTGCGCGATGTCGAAGAGCGAAGGTTCGCTGGTGCTGGCCGGTTGCGAAGTAACCACGACCGCGTGAACCCAAGCGATCTCGGGCCGTTGGAGTGCGCGCAAATGCCGATGAGGTAGCGACCGCGCCTTGCGGCCATCCGATCGCTCGCTGTGCCGACAGCGAACCACGACGTGGACCGGCTAATTCACGTCGCCGGGCTGGAACTGCTCGACGTCGCCCCACTCCCACGCGATACTGCCGCCGTCGGCAGCGTCCTTGATCAGCGCCCACACGATTTGGATGTCGCGGCCGGGTGGCAGGTCGATCGCGATGTGGCGATCCCCGCTCCACTCTGATTTCAGGTGGCTCTGCGTTACGGCGTCGTCGATGGCACCGTGCAGCCGTGTGGCCTCGCCATCCGACAGCGCTGGCAGCAGGAGGATGCGAAAGACGCGATGCTCAGACTTCTCGAGCAGTTCGGTCACCTGCTGACCGGCCGGATCCAACCTCACTCGATCACTGAGCGCGAGGCCGTAGACGCGGAAGGGAATGCATGAAACTTTGAAGGTGTCCTCACCCTGTGGCTCGAGCCAGAGCTGTTCGAGAGTGTCGGGAAAGCCGTACGGTTCGAGGTTGGCCATGGCTATGTAATTGGAACTACCCCGGTCAACAGGTGATTCATGAGCGATGTAGTGCGGTCCGGGCATTCGGGAGACTCTCGATCGGGTGGGACTTCATCGTGTTCGGGCACCTCGAGGACAGTGGTGCACCACGCACGATAATGCCGCAAAGTGCGCAGTTCGAAACGGCCACAATCGATGTCAAGCTGGTGCGGATCCTTCGTTCCGAGTGCGTTCGGCAACCAGGTCGGTCTGTTCCTGATGGACGCGCAGAGCCGTTTCGAGAAAGTCGAGAATGAGGCGCAGTTGGTCGCTGTCGTAGCGCCCGAGCGCGGCCGCCCCGGCCCGGCCCACGGGTTCGAAAATGAGTTCCGCCATCCTCCGTGTGTCTGCGGTCGGCTCGATCAGCACCCGCCGCCGATTACCCGGATCCTGTGCGCGCGAGACATATCCGGCTCGTTCGAGCCGGTCGATGACCGTGGTGGTGGCGGCGGGGCTGAGCCGTAACGCGGAACTCAGCTCACCTGCCGAGAGGGGCCCGCGCCCCAACACGATGTCCAGGCACCGCATATCGGTGCGATTGAGTCGCAGCCGCGCGGCTACCGCCTCGTCGAAGCTGTCGAAGCTGCGCTGCAACAGCCGCAACTGCTGCCCGATCTCGCTGATGATTTCATCATCTTTCGACATTCGAAACTTCCTGTTATCGTTTATTTCGACGATCGAAACGATAGCACCGAGAGGCTCGCTCCATGAACCAGACCCGACACTCCACCGACGACATCGCCATCGACGAGGTATTCCAGCAGCTCCAGCGGACCTGGACCGCCAATGACGCACAAGCCTTCGGCGCGCTCTTCACCGAGGACTCCGACTACGTCTCCTACGACGGCACCCGCGCCATCGGACGCGGACAGCATCAGCACAACCACGACCAACTGTTCCGTGGCGTCCTGGCCGGATCGGCTCTGACCGGCGAACTGGAATCCATCCGCTACCTCACCCCGGATGTGGCCATCCTGTACGGCACCGCCTCGGTACTGATGCCCTGGCGCTCACGCCTGCCGAAGCGGCGGCTCTCCCGGCAAACCGTCGTGCTGTTACGAACCGAAAACGGCTGGAAAATCACGGCAATTCACAACGCCCGGGTCCGCCCGGTCACCGTGCCGGAACCGAATTCGTTCCCGGCCAGGATGTCTCAACTCATGGCACGTATCGCCCACACACTCGGACTGGGCCGTCGAACCGCATGAAACGGTGGCCAGCTGCGTAACCGCAAGTGGCGTACTCGTTCGTCCCCAGGACACTGGGATCGGCGCGTCGACCAACTCGGGGCAGTCCCTCTTGACCTAAGGGGTGTCAGAGTAGTGCGTTCGACATCAAGCGCCCGGCCTGGTTCGTATGGTTGGGAGCCGATCGCAGTCGGTACCGTGACCGGACCTGTCAGTTGGTGTGGTTGGGGGTCACGATCGCGCGGATGAGTTGGGTGAAGCGTGGTGTGAGTTGCACGAGTTCGGTCGGTTCGTGGTCGGCGAGGTACTCGATGATCAACTCGATCGCTGCGGCGGTCATCGCGTGGCACACATCCGTGGGTAGCGGGGGCAGTCCGGGCTCGAATCGGGCTCGCAGGTCCTGCATGGTGGGAGTGACCGCGGCGACGAACTCGGTGATCGCTTCGTTGCGGCGGGCGCGCACGCGCGAGCTCACGCCGACGGCTTCGAGGAAGAACATCTTCGTCGCGGCCGGGGCGAAGCCGAGCAGGAGCAGGAACCGTTCGACCAGTTCCGAGACAGCCTCGGGGCTGGACACCGGGGTCCAGGCGCCGGTTGTTTCACCGGTACCCGACCCGACGACGAGCATCTCCACCACGCGGTAGCTGTCGATGAAGGCGTCTTCTTTATCGTCGTAGAGCTCATAGAACGTCTTACGCGAGACCCCGGCACGTTTGGTGATGTCGCTGACCGCGGTCGCGGCGTAGCCGTTGTCGGCGAACAATTCCATTGCCGCAGCCACGATTCGCGCAGCCTGGGAGGCTCGCACGTCCTCACGCGACAGGTCGTGCCGGTGCCGGGGAAGGGGCGGTGGAGCCAATCCTGTCAGCAGCCCGAGTACTTCTTGCCCGAAGGTGAGGTCTGGGGGCGCGGTCCGGCTCATGACTACGACGATAGCGTCTTGATCATACAGAAACTGCCTGTACTCTCATCATAGAGAATCAGTTAGTTTCTCTATGCGTTGCTGTGTGTCGAATGAGAGGACAGTCCTGTGGCCATCGAACACAAGCAGGTAGCGACCGATCCGGATACCGATCGGCTCGATGCCCCTCCCGGTCTTCCGGCCTGGCCGGGAATGGGTGCGGCCTACGGCGCGGGGTATCTCCTCGGAGGAGAACGCCTGGCGCGCAGGCTCATCGAGCACTACGGACCGCTCATGCAGCTGCCGATGTTGGGGCTGGGCACGCTGGCGGTGGTCTCGGATCCCGATCTGGTCAAGCAGGTCTTCACCGCGAAACCCGATGTGCTGCTCGGCGGGGAGGGCGTCGGTCCGGCGGCAGCGATCTACGGCCACGACTCGATGTTCGTACAGGAAGAACCCGAGCACCTACGTCGCCGCAAACTGCTGACTCCACCACTGCACGGGCAAGCACTGGACAGCTACAACCCGATCATCGAGGAAGAGGCCCGCCGGGCGTTGGCTCGATTCCCGGTCGGCCGCCCGTTCCAGATGCTGCACGCCGCCCGCGATTTCACCCTCGACATCATCGTGCGGATCATCTTCGGCGTCACCGATCGCGCCGAGATCACCCGGCTCGGGCAGCCGTTCGCGGAATTGCTCGACCTGGCGCTGACCGAGCAGACCGTCCTGCGCTACGTCCTGCGCGGCACCGGGACACTGCGGTGGTGGCCGCAGCTGGCCCGAATCAACCGCGCCGTCGCCGCGGTAGTCGAACCCACGATCTCCCAGCGCCGACAGGACCCGGAACTGGCTGCGCGCCAAGATGTTCTGTCACTGCTGATGTGTGCACGCACCGAAACCGGCGAAGGGCTGACCGACGCGGAAATACTCGCCGATCTGATCACACTGATGCTGGCCGGACACGAAACCACCGCCACCACCCTGGCATGGATGTTCGACGCGCTGCTGCATCGCCCCGGATCCCTTGCTCGCGTGCGCGCCGAAGCCGACACCGGCGCAAACGAATACACGATCGCGGTGATCAACGAGACGATGCGACTGCGGCCACCGGTACCGTTCACCTCCCGTGTCACCACCGGTCCCTACCAACTCGGCGAGCATCTCCTCGCGCCCGGCACCCGGATCGTGCTCTACATCGACGCGGTCAACAAGAACCCCCGAATCTACGAACAGCCGGACCAGTTCCGGCCCGAAAGATTCCTGGGAACGCGGCCCTCGACCTACGGCTGGATCCCGTTCGGCGGTGGCATCAAACGCTGCTTGGGCGCCAGCTTCTCCCAGCGAGAGCTCATCATCGCCACACACACTCTCCTGCGAGCAGGCGAATTCACCCCCGCACAGCGCCACGAAGAACAACCCGTTCGCCGCTCGGTTGTCGTCGTTCCCCGTGGCGGAGTGAAGGTTCGCTACCGCCCGCTGTAACCGGCTGGTTGGAGACTGGTGTCAGGATCGGATCTGGCTGCTACTTCGTTGTCACGGGATGGAAGCGCACGTCCACCTCGGCGACGGGATGCGAGCCCTGGGCGTGCCGGAGCCGGATCGGCCGCCCGCCAGGGCTGTCGAACAGCCGGATGCCGTCGCCGAGCAGGATCGGCGCGATGTGCAGGTCGATCTCGTCGATCAGACCGCGTTCGAGGAGCTGGCGGCCGATCGACGGCGAGAGGACTTCGAGGTTCTTGCCGTCGGCAGCCTCGAGACCGATCCGTACTGCCTCGGCGACGTCGCAGTTCAGGAACGTGACGCCCTCGGCTGGCGCGGCGTCCTCGGGGTGGTGGGTGAGGATGAAGATCGGCCCCTCCCAGTCCCAGCCGTCCCGGCCGCCGAGGACTGCGCCTGTGGTCGCGATGTACTCCTGCTCCACGCCGTCGCGTCCGGTGAACCCGGTCATCCAGTCCATGGCGTGGCCCGGTCCCGCCACGAACCCGTCCAACGACATCGTGAAGTGGAACAGGACCTTTCCCTCGGCCCGCTGCGGTTCGATCTCGGTCATCGGAAGCCTTTCCGCTCGTCACGCCTGGCGCAAAAGCGCCCGCTGCACTGTTAGACGAGACGGCCGCCGGGAATTCATCGCCAGTCCAGGACCATTGCTCGACGAGGTTCCAAGGCAACTTCTCGCGGGTGCGGTGGTACGCCGAGATCGGGCCGATGACCCTCGCCCGCTCATCGGTGCGTGCCCAGGCGTAGAGCCATCCGGGGACGCGTCCGGAGATGTCGAGATCTCATGTGAAGGGCGAGTGAACTCGCCTGGCGTGTGGGTAGGTGCGGGACAGCCAGGGATGTCGAGTGCCAATCTCCTCCCACCTTTTTTCCAGGATCACGCGAGATGTGGCGGGATGGGCGAAGGTGATTGCGGACGGCGCGGAAGGGGGTCGCTATGAGCAGGGCGGATGCGAACCCTCCGCCGACGTGCGCATAGGATGTCCCCTATGCGGATGTTCCTCGATATCCTCCTGATCATCACCAGCCTGCTGCTGGTGCTGCTGGTGCTGCTGCACCGCGCCAAGGGCGGAGGTCTGTCCAGCCTTTTCGGTGGCGGCGTGCAATCAAGCCTGTCCGGTTCCACCGTTGTCGAGAAGAACCTCGACCGCATCACCATCTTCACGGGAATCATCTGGTTGATCGCCATCCTCGGCATCGGCCTCGAGATCAAGTTCGCCTGATCCGAAACCCAGATCACCCGGGCATCGCCGAGCGCGGTGCCCGGGTGATCTGTGCTGGGCGGACTTCACCCCATCGCGCGGGCGCTGATGGCGGCGCCGATCTCGTCCTCGACCGGAACCGATCGGATAAGGTTCTGTGCGACCGGGTAAGGGTGTGGTCGGCCGTCGGCGGAGTGGGAAAGCACGGGTAGGACCTTGATTCGTCGATACATCCGCCGCAGTGCCGAGCGAGTCGCGGCGGTTGCGGTGGCGACCGGAGTTCTTGCCGGCATGGTGGTGGGGATCGGGGTGACGACCGCGGCGGCGAGCGATCCGATTATGGATTCGCGGGAACTGCTGGCCGATCCGGTCGCATCGAATGGTTCGCGAATCATGAAGGCGACCTTCACCGGCGACCGCACTATTCGGTTGTTCGTGTACTCGGCAGCGATGGAGCAGCACTTTCCGGTGGATGTGCAGCGCCCAGCCGACGCTTCCGTACCGCGACCGACGCTGTATCTGCTCAATGGCGCGGATGGCGGGGAAGGATCCGCGAACTGGAAGACCAGGACCGATATCGTCTCCGGGTTCCTCGCCGATAAGAACGTGAACGTGGTGCAGCCGATCGGTGGCGCGTTCACCTACTACACCGACTGGATCAATGAGGATCCGACGCGCGGAAAGATCAAGTGGCGCACCTTCTTCACCGAGGAGCTGCCGCCCTTGATCGATGCCGCGCTGGGCACCAACGGAATCAATGCCGTCGCCGGTCTATCGACCTCGGGCACCACGGTTCTCAACCTGCCGATTCACAAACCCGGCCTGTACTCGGCGGTCGCCGCCTACTCCGGCTGCGCCCAGACCGCCGACCCGATCGGCCGGGAATTCGTGAAACTCGGTGTGGATGTGTGGGGCGGCGGTGACACCGAGAATATGTACGGCCCCGCCGGTGCCCCGGCCTGGTCGGAAAACGATCCGGTGCTCAATGCGCACGGACTGCGAGGTCTGGATCTGTACCTGTCCACCGGAAACGGTCTACCGGGTGTGCACGACACGCTCGACAACAGGTACTCCGGCGGAACCGGGACCAATACCCTCGCCAACCAACTTATTGTCGGCGGACTGATCGAGGCCGCGACGAATTTCTGCACCCGCAATCTCAAAGCCGAGCTGGATTCCCTGGGTATCCCGGCAACATATAATTTCCGTCCCTCCGGCACTCATTCCTGGGGCTACTGGAACGACGACTTCATCGATTCATGGCCGGTTCTCGCTCGGGGTCTGGGCTTGTAGCGCGCGCGATCAGCTCGATGCCCGTCAGACTTCGCTGTCGCTGATGTGCGGCTCCGGTGCGGGTGTTGTGTGGAAAGTGTGGAGTCTCTGAAAGAAAGCGCGGATGGCGCGCAGCCGTGGGCATGATGGGCACATGAACGTTATGGAGGCGGTCGGGCCCAGCCTGGCGGGGGTACTGCACCGGAATGTGTTCTGGATGGTGTGGAATACGATATTGGCGTGGATACCAGTGGGTTTGGCGCTGGTGGTATTTCGAATGGGGCGGCCGGGGGAGCGGCGCCTACCGGTATCGCCGGTGTGGTGGGGCGGGCTGATATTGCTGGTGCTGTTCCTGCCGAACGCGCCGTATGTGGTGACCGATCTCGTGCATTTGCGCGATGACATTCGGTGGGCGGGGGACGGTCCGGTGGTGACGACCGTACTGCCGGTGTACGCCGCGTTCATCGCCTCCGGATTCCTGGCCTACTACCTGGTATTGCGCGAGATAACCCGGTTCCTGGACCGTTCGGGACTCCGGTCGTGGCGGACGCCGGTAACCCTCGGCGTGCACCTGCTGTGTGCGGTGGGCGTTTTCCTCGGGCGCTGGGTGCGGCTCAATTCGTGGGAGCCGGTGGTGGAACCGCGCGGCACCTTCGAGCGAATGATGCTGGCACTGACCTGGGAGTGGGCCCCGATTCTCATTGCGGCCGTTTTCGTGGCAACGGCATTGGGGCACTTCATGACTCGCGCGGTGGTCGAGGCGGCCGCGGACAGTGCGCGCAGCGGAGCCGAACTCGTGCGCGCACTGCGGGCCGGGCGTCCGGCCACCGACCGGGCGTGATCAGGCGATACCCAGGCGCTCCTGGGCGATGAGCCGGACGGCCTTCTTATCGGGCTTGCCGAGTCCGGTGAGCGGCAATTTCTCGATGACCACGAAATGCTTGGGGACCTGTACCGATCCCTTGCGCTGTTTGACGGTCTGCTGGATCTCGGCGGTCACGGTTTCGATGGCCGCCGGGTCACCGGCCGTCGCCGCGTCGAAGACGACCACGGCGGTGACGGCCTCGCCCCACTGCGGGTCCGGCACCCCGACCACCGCCACGTCGAGGACGCTGGAGTGTTCTGCCACCACATCTTCCACCTCACGCGGGAAGACATTGAATCCGCCGGTGACGACCATGTCCTTGCTGCGGCCGACGATATGGAGGAACCCGTCCTCGTCCTCGCGGGCGAGGTCGCCGGTGCGCAGCCACCCGCCGGAGAAGGTTTCCGCGGTCACCTCCGGCAGATTCAGGTAGCCCGCCGCGAGCAGCGGTCCCGAGACACAGATTTCGCCGACCTCACCGGGTGCGACGATCTGGTTGTCGGCATCGATCAGGGCGACGCGCAGCGAGGTGGAGGGCCGTCCACACGAGCTGAGTCGCGCCTGGTCGTGCTCATCCTTGGCGAGGTAGCTGATCGCCATCGGCGCCTCGGACTGCCCGAAGTACTGCGCGAAAATGGGCCCGAACTTCTCGATGGCCTGCGTCAAACGCGTCGGGTCGATGGCGGACGCACCGTAGTACACCGTCTCGAGGGACGACAGATCGCGGGTCGCGGCGTCGGGGTGGTCGAGTAGCGCGTAGATCATGGACGGCACCAGCATGGTGGCGCTGATCTTGTGCTCCTCGATGGCGCGCAGCACCTCCCCGGCATCGAAGCGCGGCAGCACAATGCATTCGCCGCCCAGCAGCACCACGGGCACGAAGAATGCCGCGCCCGCATGGGAAAGCGGTGTGCAGATCAGGAATTTCGGCCGCTTCGGCCATTCCCATTCCGCCAGCTGAATCTGGGTCATGGTGGCCATGGCGAGCGCGGTACCGATGACGCCCTTGGGCTTTCCGGTGGTGCCACCGGTGTAGCTGATCGAGATGACATCGTCGGGGCGCAGTTCGACCGCTTCGATCGGACCGGCCTCGAACTTCTCGACCTCGGCCAGGAAATCGACGCCCACATCGGACAATTCTTCCGGCACCGGACCCAGCACGAGCACCTTGTTGAGCCCCGGCACCCGGTCCACCAGGTCTCGGGCGCGCTGCACGAACGCCGGTACCGGATCGAGGACCAACGTCGTAATGCCCGCGTCCGCAAGCACATACGCGTGATCATCGAGTCCGCCGATCGGATGCAGCGCGGTGCGGCGATGCCCGCGAACCTGTCCGGCGGCAATGGTGAACAGCACCTCGGGCCGATTCAGCGCGAGCACACCGACCGGGCTGCCGGTCTGTAGACCGTTGGCCTCGAACGCGGCCACGTACCGGCTGATGGCGTCGAGGACATCCGCGCCGGTGAGCACGGTATCGCCCAGTGTCACTACGGGATGTTTCCGGTGGCGTCGCAGTCCGGCCAGGAGGCTGTGCCCGTTGTGCACGGGCATCCGCAGGCGGGTATCGGGATCGATTGTGGTCATTGTTCTGTGAACTCCCGTTTCGGTCAGCGTGCGTTCGGTGCCGCGTAGAGGGTGACGGCGGTCGCGCCGCCGAGGCCGAGATTGTGCGCCAGTGCGATCTTCGCGTCCGGCACCTGCCGCTCACCGGCGAGTCCGCGCAGCTGCCAGGACAATTCGGTGGCCTGCGCCAGACCGGTCGCGCCGAGCGGGTGACCCTTGGAGATGAGCCCGCCCGACGGGTTCACCACCCAGGTGCCGCCGTAGGTGGTCGCACCGGACTCCACCAGTGCACCCGATTCACCCTCGCCACACAGGCCCAGTGCCTCGTAGGTGATCAGCTCGTTGATGGAGAAGCAGTCGTGCAGTTCGATCACATCGACATCGGCGGCGGTCATACCGGCGGTGTCGAACACCTTCGCCGCCGCCCGCCGGGTCATCCCCGCGCCGACCACATCGATCATGGAGCCGGTCGAGAATGCCGACGCGTCGTCGGTGGCCAGTTCCTGCGCGAGGATCTCCACGGCCTGATCCTGCAGCCCGTGCGCCCGCACGAACTCCTCACTCACCACGACCGCCGCGGCCGCGCCGTCGGACATGGGTGAGCACTGCGAGCGGGTCAGCGGCCCGTGTACCGGCTTATCGGTCAACACCTGGTCCAGGGTGTACGCATCCTGGAACTGCGCCAAGGGGTTTCGGGTGGAGTGTTCGTGATTCTTGACCGCCACCCGGGCCAGCTGCTCGGGTGTGGTGCCGTAGAGCTTCATATGCTCGATGGCGGCATTGCCGAAGAACTGCGTGGTTATCGGCGCATTGCCGAAGTCGTACTGTCCGCGCATGACGCCGAGCGGCTTGTCGACGGTGGTGACCTTGGGCTTGGTGGCCGGTCCGGCCATGGCCTCCTTGGTCATCTGCTCGAAGCCGACCGCCAGGGCCGCCTCCGCGATACCGCTGCCGACCCATTCGCGCGCCAGCATGAGCGCCGTGGAGCCGGTCGCGCAATTGTTGTTGACGTTGACCATCGGGATACCGGTCAGGCCCACGTCGTAGAGGGCGCGCTGCCCGGCCGCGGAGGGCTGGAAGACGTAGCCGACGGCGGCGCGCTGGACCTGGTCATAGGTGACGCCCGCATCGCCGAGCGCACCGCGCACGGCCTCGCCGACCATTTCGGGATAGGTCCATTCGCGGGAGCCGATCTTGACGAACGGCGTCATGGCGACACCCACGATGAAAACGCGACGCATGTTGTGCACTCCTTCTGTTGATTTCTCCACCGGTTCGCTCGGGTCGAGCTA
Organism: Nocardia uniformis NBRC 13702; assembly: GCF_001613345.1. Classification (GTDB taxonomy): domain Bacteria; phylum Actinomycetota; class Actinomycetes; order Mycobacteriales; family Mycobacteriaceae; genus Nocardia; species Nocardia uniformis. Next base: position 28,738 of record NZ_BDCE01000086.1, read on the forward strand.
GTCGGCGCGCGGAATACGGCCGTCGAGATCGGTGAACCCGTACGCTTCGGCCAGATCGGCTACCCGCCAAGCCTTTCCGGTGCGATTGCGGCGCTTGGCATCGGCCGCGAGTGCCACCACCGCGCGCCCCGGGAAACGCGGCGTTTCCGCGGCGGCCAGATCGAAGGTGCCCTCCCCGGGCAGCGTGACCAGGCGGCGACCCTGGTCGTCGGCCGGTACCATTTGCAGCAGTTCGGTATCCACGATTCCCGGCCAGATCGACACCGCCGTCACCTCGGTCTCGGTGAGGTCGTGGGCCAGATCGGCGGTGAGCCGGTCGAGGGCGGTCTTGCCGACACCGTAGACGGCATTGTGCATATACCGCTGCGAACCCGGCGAGGAGACGTTCACGATCAAACCGCCCGCCTCGATGAGGAGCGGTGCGGCGAAAACGGCTGCCACGTAATGGGATCGGACGCCGATATCGAATGTCTCATCCCAGGCCTTGGGCGGCACCTCCCAGAACTTGCGGCCCAGCCAGCGCGCCGCCGAGGGTGAGTTGTAGACATTGTTCACCAGCACATCGAGTCGCCTGTGTTCGTCGCGCACCTGCGCGAACAACCGCTCCACCGCCGCGTCGTCGTGGTGATCGCAGACCACCGCCACCCCGACCCCACCCAGTTCGGTGATTTCGTCGGCGGTGGCATGCACGGTCCCGGGGAGATGTCCGGGCGTGGTGCTGCGCCCCGTGACATACACGGTCGCGCCCGCCGCGCCCAGCTCCAGGGCGATGCCCTTGCCGATACCGCGACTCGCGCCGGTGACCACCGCGACCCGGCCGTCGAGAATCTTGGGTATTTCGCTCACAACCGGTGGACACTACCTTGAAACAGGAACGTGTTCTAGAACTTGGAGGCGGTAGTGGAGTCGACGCGGCGAATGCTGGAGACCAGCGGAATCCGAATGCATGTCACCGAGCGGGGGCAGGGGTATCCGGTCATCTTCTGCCACGGGTTCCCGCACACCGGCTTCATCTGGCATCACCAGGTCGAGGCGCTCGCCGGGGCCGGATTCCGGGCCATTGCCCCCGACCTGCGCGGATATGGCCGCACCGAGGCGCCCGCCGATCCGGAGGCGTACACGAACGAGGCCGTCATCGGCGATCTGCTCGCGCTGCTCGATGACATCGGAGCCGAGCAGGCCGTCTTCGTCGGCCTCGATTTCGGGGCGCAACTGGTATGGGAGCTGTCGCTGCGCGCCCCCGAACGGGTCGCCGCGGTCATGGTGCTGAACAACCCGTTCGCCCCCCGCCCGCCGCGACCGCCCTCGGACTTCTGGACCAAGGCCGCGCAACGCCACTTCCTGCACCTGTCCTACTTCCAGGAGCCGGGCGTCGCCGATGTCGAACTCGCCGCGCGCACAAGGGAATTCCTGGGGCGCGTGTACTACTCGCTCAGCGGCGCGTACCACTACCTCGACACCTGGAAGAACCCCCCGGGCCTCGGTTACCTGGACGTCCTCCCCGAGGCCCCGGAAATGCCGTGGACCTGGCTCACTCAGGCCGAATTCGACACCCTCGTAGAGGATTTCGAACGCACCGGCTTCACCGGCGGGTTGAACTGGTACCGCAATCTGGACCGCAACTGGGAACTCACCGCCGCCTACGCCGGTGCCAAGGTGGAAGTCCCCGCCTTCTTCCTCTACGGCGAACACGATCCCGATATGGAGGGCTTCAGCGGCCGCGACCCCCTCGCCACCATGCGCGCCCACGTTCCCGACCTGCGCACGGTCATCGAAGTGCCCGGCGCGGGCCACCTAGTCCAGTTGGAGAATCCGCAGGCGGTCAACGACTTCCTGCTCACCTGCCTCGCCGGTCTCGGCCTGGGCACCGCCACGGTGTCCAACCGGGGTTGAGTCGCAGCGGCGCAGTGGGGCGAAGTCTGTGTCGCCCACCGTCGCCCTCGTCATTGCGGCGTGCACTCGGCGGGGATCCCACACCGCCGCAGTGGTGAGTCCAGCCACCAGCATGCCGGGGTGGCGGGGGCTGCCCCGCGCGTACGCCCTCGGCCGTAACTCATTGCGCTGACTGCCGTTCAGTGCATGGGGAGCGAGGTCCAGAAGGCGCGTAACTCGTCGAGAGTGTGGTTGCCGTACATGGTCGAGGTGTACATGAGGTACCTGTCGCGCTCGGCGTTACCGGTGAAGTCGGTAATGAGGCCTTCCGCGTGCGGTGGCGGGTCGTAGAGGAATTCGTAGTTGGTGTACGTGTGGCCGCCGTTGACCGCGGGGGCGCTCGTCTGGTTCGACAGTGCCTCGATGACCGCCCGCGCCTCATCGGCCGTCTGGTATCCGAAGATCTGATAGCTCGGACGGCCGGATCCGTAGCAGGTCCACCGGGTGCGCCACTGACCCATCTGCGGTTTGAATTCCTCTGTCTGCCATTGGGCTTCGCTGGGTATGTCGGTGTAGCACTCGGTCCCGTCGAAACCGGTGGCGATCCAGTTAGTCGACGGGACCTTCTCGATATTCCTGATCAGATTCGGGAATTCGTCGACGACCGCCTTGGACGCCTCATCGAAGGTGGGTTCGGCATTGCGGTTGCTCACGGTGAGAGCGATGCCCGCGGCGACGGCGAGTACGACGACCAGGCCGAGGCAGAGGCCGAGGATGACCCCGGCGCGGGAGCGGCGGGGTGGACGGCCGTAGGGCGGGACGGGAGGGTGCGGATAGGTCGGAGGGGGCGCGTAGTTCGCAGCGTGCGCGTACGCGGGCTGTGGCGCGTACGCGGGCTGTGGCGCGGGTGCGTACGTGGGCTGTGGCGCGGGTGCGTAGGCGGGTGGCGGTGCGGGTGCGTACGTGGGCTGTGGTGCGGGGGAGTGCGGCGATTGTGATGCGGGTTGCCGTCGCACCGGAACCGGTTGCGGCGCAACGGGTGCGGCATACGAGGGCGCTACCGTTGTCGGCGCACTGTCCGACCCGGTGAGCGCCCGCACGGCCGCATCGGTGAATTCCACGCATGACCCGAACCGATCCTCGGGTCGCTTCGCCAAGGCTCGACCCAGGACGGCGTCGAGGGCTCGCGGCAGCCCCGCCCGCAACCTGCTCGGTTCCGGCGGCGACTCCCGCAGGTGCCCCTCGATCACCCCCGCCGGATCCCGCGAGGAGAACGGCGGTGACCCCGTCAAGAGCCAGAACAGTGTGCACGCCAACGAGTACTGATCCGTGCGCCCGTCCATCGGCATCCCCGTGAGCTGTTCGGGTGAAGCGAATTCGATGGTCGCCGTGAAGGTTCCGGTGCGTGTGAGATGGGTGCTGTCATCGTGTAGTCGCGCGATTCCGAAATCGGTGAGAAAGACGCGCTCATGACCTCCCGGGGAGGTGCCGATCAGCACATTCGCCGGTTTCACATCCCGGTGCAGCACCCCCATGCCGTTGGCATAGTCGAGAGCAGCGGCGGTCTCGCCCGCGATCCGCACCGCCCGTTGCGGCGGTAAGGTTTCCGGATTCAGCGAGGAGGCATCGACCCCGTCGACATACTGCATGGAAATCCACAGCTGATCGTCCTCGAGCCCCCGGTCGTACACCGTGACGATATTCGTGTGGTCGAGGCGCGCGACCAGATCCGCCTCCCGCTCGAACCGCGCCCGCACCTCCGCATCGGAGAACATCTCGCGATTCAACAGCTTGAGCGCCGTCAATCGAGGCAGCCGCGGATGGTGAGCCAGATACACCGAACCCATCCCGCCCAGCCCCAGCACACGCTCGATGGTGTACCCGGCGAACACATCACCCGTGTGAAGCACCCCGCGACCTCTCGTTCATCCCACCCCGAACCCCGGCGAACCGGGTGCGACCGATGGTATCCGGCCCAGCTTCGCGGGTTATGCCCCCTGTGCCGATCCGGTGGCCCCGGAAAGCTCACCGTGCTGTCGGGGCGATGGTGGCCCAGGGCCTGATTCAACTGAGCCGCTCGGGAATTCCCGTCGACGGTTACACGGAATCGCCGACATCTCGAACGAGGCCCTCCCCGTGGCCCGGGCCGACGCGTAATCCCGCAAACGGCACCGGGTTTCGGTAGTGCGAGGGGTCTCGGCCGCTATCGACCGTAGGCCGCCAGGAATGTCGTGACCGCCGCGTCTGCAATGGTTCTCAGTTCGCGGTCGGGCAGCGGGCCGGTTCCCAGTCGTGAACGGGCATCGGCGGGTCCGGTGAGGAGCGCGGCGAATTGTGCGGCGGCCATATCCGGATCGTCGATGTCGAGCGTGCCGGACAGGGTCAGGCGTGCGAGTCGGTCGGCCAATGCTCGGGTGACCCGCTTCGAGACCGCGTCGACGATATCCAGGAGGTCCGGAAACTGGAGGGCCTCCGCGCAGACCAGTCTGCGCAGAGTTTGAGAATCATCGGCGCAATAGCATGCGGCCAGCTGTGATCCGACCGCCCGCAGTGTCGCCGCGAGGTCGTCGCCGACATTCTCGAGCTGTTCGACGGCGGCGAGATTGGCAGCGAGGGCGTTATCGGAGAGCGCTCGTACGGATTCCCTGAGCAGGGTCTCCTTATCACCGAAGTGGTTGTAGACGGTCGCCTTGGCGACCCTGGCTTCGGCCGCTATGTCGTCGACCCGCGCCTGGGCGTAGCCGGTGCGTGCGAACACAGTGAACGCGGCGGCCAGCACCGCCTGCTGTTTGTCGATACGCCCACGTGAGGTTGTTGGGCGCGCGCGGGACAGGTCGGGGGCCGTATTCACCGGGCCAGTATAGCGAGAAATGGACTCGTGAGTCTGACCGGGTGGACTCGCTTGTCTATTTAGACTTGTCAGTCTAGTCTTCCGTATCGGAAAGTATGAAAACTGTTCGGACGAGGAGAATCTTGTGCAGACCGTGGTCATTACCGGCGGAACCGACGGCATGGGGAAAGCGCTCGCGCTGACCTATCTGCGGCGGGGCGATCAGGTCGTCGTTGTCGGCACCAATGCGCACAAGGGGCAAGCGGTCCTCGACGCCGCCGACACCCTGGGTGCCGCCCACTGCATCGAGTTCATCCAGGCGGATCTGAGCCTGATCGCCGAGAACCGGCGGGTGGTAGGCCGGATCACGGCGACGTACCCGGTCGTGGATGTGCTGGTGCTGGGTGCGCGCTACTACCGGGCGACTCGATTCGTCACCTCCGAAGGCTTCGAAGCCAATTTCGCGCTGTTCTATCTGAGCCGATATCTGCTCGGACATGGTCTCGTCGCCCACTTGGACCGCGCCGACGCACCGGTCATCCTCGACCTGTCCGGCCCCGGCGGTGACCTGGCCCGAATTCGATGGGACGATCTGCAGTTCGCGCACGGCTACCACCCCGACGAGGTGATGGGGCAGTGCGGGAAACTCAGTGACCTGCTCGGTGTCTCGTTCACCCGCCGCTATCCGCACAGCCGGGTTCGCTACGTGCTGCTGCACCCCGGCCTGACCGCTACCGGGTTCACCGGCGAATATGACACTGCCAGTGCCGAAGTCGTCGCCCGCATGCGCGAACAGGGCCAACCCGTCGAAGTGGCACTCACCCGTATCCTGCGCCACCTCGACAACCCGCCGGCCACTCCGCTGTCCGCGTTCATGCAGGACGATGCGGTCGACACCGACGGTGAACCGTTCGATCGCGCATCGGCCGAACGGCTTTCGGTGATCACCGCGAATCTGCTGCACTGACAGCTGGGGAGGCGGGGTCTCAGAGTGGGCCGGGTGTGACCGATGGTGTCCGGCCCGGCTTCTCGGGGCGGGCGGCGTCGCGCCGATACGGTGAGTTCCATGCCGATCGAACATGCGTCTACGGTGCGGTTTCCGGGTGGGCCGACTCCGCTGATTCTGCTCGCCGCAGCGGCGGGGGCGATGGATGCGCTGGTGTTCACCGAGTTCGGGAAGGTGTTCGCGAGCGTGCTCACGGGCAATTTTGTGCTGTTGGGGGTGGCGGTCGCCGGCGCGGGTATCGATGTGTCTGCGCCGATCATCGTGCTTGTGGGATACCTCGTCGGTGTCGTCGCGGCCGGGCGGTGGTGTCGCGGTGAGCAGATGCGGCACGTACATCAGTGCTTGGCGGTGGAGGCGCTGATGGTGGCCGCGCTCGCGGTGCTGATCGGTGCCGCGCGCGAAACCATCGGAGCGGTACTGCCCCTGGTGCTCGCGTCACTGGCCATGGGCATTCAGTCGGCGACCGTGCTGGCGGCCGATTCATCCTCGCCGACAACCTATTTGACGAGCACCTTCACCCGCTTCTTCAGTGACCTGGCTGCCGCGGGCACGGTGGATCCCTGGGCGCTGGCGCGCATCGCCGCCCTGGCCGTCGGCGCGGGTTCGGCGGTAGCCCTGAGCAATTCGGCCGCCGATTGGGGGTTCGCACTTCCTGCGATACTCATCGTGTTGGCGGCATGCCTCGTGTTCCGGGGCTCGCGCGCACCCCGGGAGCGATAGCCTGCCTCGGTCGAAATCGGCTTGCTCCACGCCGATCCGCCCACCACTGTGTTCGCGTGCAGACCTACGAGATCCGGGCCGACTACAACCGCGACACCATCGCGGTCTATCAGGCATACAGCCCGACGATCGGCACGGCCGCCGTCGAGCACGGCCGCTTCGTGGAACCGTTCTCGCGCCACCGCATGACCTGGATCAAGCCGTCCTTCCTCTGGATGATGGCGCGCAGCAACTGGGCGCAGAAGCCGGGGCAGGAAATGGTGCTGGCCGTCCGCATTACGCGGACCGGCTGGGAGGAGGCGCTCGCGCTCGCCGAACACACCAGCGCGAATCGCAAGGTGTACGCGGATCCCGACGAATGGCGGCAGCGGCTCGAGCACACGCCCGTCCACGTCCAGTGGGACCCGGAACGCACTCTGCGCGGTGCGCCCCTCGATGCCCGCAGCATCCAGATCGGCCTCAGCCGCCACATCATCGACCGCTATGTCGATGAATGGACAGTATCGATCGAGGACCTCACCCCGTTGGTCCGCGAGATCCACACACACCTGCGCGACGGGCGGGCCGACCGCGCCAAGCAGCTCCTACCCGCGGATCGGGTGTATCCGCTGATTCCCGAGTTGGCGCACCGGCTAGGAATCGACCGCTGAACCGCTCTCGCCCGGGTGGGGGCACGTCACCGGTTGGCCGGCGCGGTACGGCGGCGTGCGGGTCGATTCGTTGGAACACGAGCCCGATAATGAATCCGGCAGCCTCCTCCAGTTGCCGGGAGCGGGCGAGTGGGTCGAGGACGGCTGCGGTCGACCCTCGACGGCGGCGACCTGACCCACGGCGACGGCCTCGAACTGGCCGGTTCCACGCTGTGGGCCGTGCAGAACGCCACCGACACCATCACCCGCTGGGCCCTGTCCGACGACTACACCACCGCCACCCGGACCCGGCACGTCACCGACGAATCCCTGGGCCTGCCAACCACTCTGGTCCGTCGGGACAACTGCACCCTGGTCGTCTCCTCGCAATTCGACAAGGGCGGACCGATGGGCCCCGGCACCCCCACCACACCGTTCAAGGTCGTCGCAGTCGACGGCATCTGACCCGGGACCCGCACCGCCGCAGCGCTATTCGGCGAGCGCAGCCAGTCGGTCGATCGAAGCCCGCAGGCTATCGCTCGTCGTAGCCCGAGCCCGCGCGAACCGGTTCTCATCGGTCAACTTCGTCCAGTCGTAGGTATGGGTCACCCGAGTCCGACCCTCGTCGATCGGTTCGAGCTCCCAGCGCCACAAATGCCCCGGCGGCTCCATACCCGGCTCGGAGGGCAGCCACGCGATACGCCGTCCCTCCGCGAACTCGACAATGTGGTTCTCCCGAATCTGGTGTCCCTGGGCGAGCGCCATAACGAATACGTCCCCCACGCCCCGCACTCGTTGCCCCGCAGGCGCTTCCGCCAAGTTCTCGTTACCGTCCCAGCGTGGCTGCTGCGCGGGATCGGCGACCCCCCACCCACCTGGCACCCCGCTTTCGTACTCAGCACCCCGTACGCGGGGTGCTCAGTCACAACGCGGGGTGCCAAGAACCTTTGGGGTTGTGGTGGGAGAGGGTGGCGGCGGTGTGGATGCGGGCTCGGAGGTGGGTGGGGGAGGTTAGGTGTTGCCAGGTCCAGCGGGTTACTGACCAGCCTTGGGCTCGGAGGGTGTCTTCGCGGGTTTTTTCGGCGAGGATTTGCGCTTCGAGGGGGCGGTTGCCTCGGATGGATTTGTGGTACTTGATTCTTCCGTCGAATTCTCCCACTACGCCCAAGGTTGGCCAGAGGAAGTCGACTCGGGCTATGAAGGTGCCGTCTGGGGTCAGGATGCGGGGTTGGAGTTCTGGTGGGGGGAGGGTGGGGTCGTTCAGGGCTACTCGGCTGCGGGACTCGCCGACGCTTTCGGAGCGGCCATCCAGGAAGGCGAGGACGCGGCGGGCGGCTTGGCAGCCGGGGCGGTGTGCTGCGCGGATCAGTTGGTCGGTGAGTTCGGCGTGGGTGGTTTTGCGCAGGTGGAGGGCGGCGTCGCCGATTACCACGGATTGCTCGAACGGTGCGGTTCGGGCAATGTCGATGATAGTTCGGGCTGTCGAGGTGAGTCGCAAGCCATCGATTTCGACCGCGTCGTCGGGCTCGATGGCACCGTGGTGCACCACGATTCGCTTCCTGATACGGCCACCGGATCTGCGGTCGCGGGTGACGTGGACACGCGCCAGTGGCATCGACCAGACCGGCAGTCCGTGTGCGATCGCGGCGGAAACGTGGGATATGTAGGCGTCGCCGCTGATTCGTTGAGTTGCCGCGCGCACGGCGACCAGATGCCGCTGCTCCAACGACAGGTCGACAATGCTGTCGGCTGGCAGGTAATGCCCACGCCGAACTCGGCACCAGTCCTTACCCGCGAGTTCCTGGTCGCTGTATCCCAAGCGCAGGGCATCGCGGCGCGAAATCGGTGGGGGCAGTGTCATGCCTCGATCGTTCGGGACCGCACCGACAATCAGACTTCTCGAGCGCCCTCGCTGTGGACAAATCTCCGCCTTGTGGAGATCAGGCATTTCGGCTGTACGTCTACGCTGACAGGTGTGGGGCCGGATGGAGCCCGGCCCCACACCTACCGCGCTACGCCGGTGTGAGGCTCACACGCTTGCGGTCGTCGTCGACGGCCAGAATCCGTACCGGCACAGTCGATCCGACCTCGGGCAGGGCGCTGGTCTCCGATATGTGCAGCAGCCCTTCGATTCCGGGCGCCAGCGCGAGGAAGGCTCCGAACGGCACGATCGAGACGACCGAGCCTTCGAGGGTGCTTCCGGGCGCGTTGGCGGCGCGGAACGACTGCCACTGCGGCAGTGAAACTTGCTCTTGGGACATGAATTTCACCTCCTTCCGCGGTCCCTGAAACATCTGGGAAGCGTGGGGAGGGCGGGCCTCTGGCCCGAGCCGCTATCAACTAGCGGCCGGGGAACCCGTCTGTGTGCGGCATATAGCCGACCCGGCAGTCACAGGACCAAGGTAGCCAGCAGCTCGGGAGCGCGCAAGACCCCGGCGGTACGCGACGTGCCGACGGGGCGTTCGGTTCAGTTCGTCAGGTCGGCCGCGGCTGTGTCGTCGAGCAGCCAGGTGGTGGATTCGGACCCGAGGGCACCGGCGGCGGGGATATCCAGTGGGGATGCGCCGTTGAGGGCGGCGGCTACGGCTGCGGCCTTGGCTTCGCCGGCGACGATGAGGACCACATGGCGGGCGCGACGGATGGCCGGGAGGGTCAGTGTCACGCGCACGGCGGGCGGTTTCGGGGAATCGGTGACCGCGACAACGAGTTCGTGGGCCTCGCGGGTGGCGTCGGAGTGCGGGAACAGGGAGTTGATGTGGCCTTCGCCGCCCATACCGAGCAGGTGCAGGTCGAAGGCTCCGTGCTGGGCGAGATGGGCGTGGACGGCGGCGGAGTACATACCCGCCGCTTCCACGGGGTCGACGTATTCGCCATCGGACGCCTCGACCGGGTGGACTCGGGAGGGGTCCACCGGGACGTGATCGAGGAGGGCCCGGCGCGCCTGGAGTTCATTGCGTTCCGGGTCGCCATGGGGGAGGAAACGTTCGTCACCCCAGAAGATGTCGAGCTGGGACCAGTCGATATCGCCGGGAGCGCGGCGGACCCACTCCAGCAGGCCGATACCGGTCCCGCCGCCGGTGAGCACCACCGACGCCGAGCCGCGCAGGCGCTGCGCCTCCACCACCTCGGCGACGAAGCGGACTGCCGCGGCCTGGACCAAATCCTCTGTGGTGGAGAAGGTTTCGACGGCGGACTTACTCATAGCTGACCCTTTCGATTCCGGTGAGTGCCTCGGCGTAGATATCGTCGGCGTCGAGGTGCCGCAGCTCCTCGGCGAGGCAGTCGCGCGTTTCCCGGCGGGCCAGGGCCAAGCGCTGCTCGGGTTCGCCGGTGCGCGTCAGGGTCGCGGTGCGACCCTCCTGGGGGCGGGAGATGGCGATCGATACCGACGGCCGGTGAATTTCGACCTTCAGGTCACCGGTCTGCCGCACCACGGGGCAGGACAGCCGGGCGGCCAGCCAGCCGGCGAGCATATCGAGGGCCGGTTCGCCGCGCAGCCCCGAAACCGTCACGGACTCAACGGCTTCGAAGGGCTGCTCATCCAGCGCCGCCGCCAGTAGCGCCCGCCAGTAGGTAATGCGGCTCCACGCCAGATCGGTATCGCCGGGCGCGTAGGAGTTGCGGCGCGCCTTGATGGTCGACTGCGGATCCGGCGCGAATGTGGCGTCGGTGATCCGGCGGGTCGCCAAGCGCCCCACCGCATCCTTGGACGGAAAGTCCGGTGCGCCCCGCGGCCACCACGCCACCACGGGCGTATCGGGCAGCAGGAACGGAATCACCACGCTGTTCTCGTGACTGACGAGATCACCCTGCAGCCGAAGCACTATTACTTCGGCCGCGCCCGCATCCCCACCGACCCGGATCTGGGCGTCCAATCGAGTCTCGGAGGTGCGATCGCCCCGCGCCAGCACGATTACCCGGCAGGGATGTTCGCGACTCGCGTCATTGGCGGCGTCGATGGCGTCCTCGGCCTCGGAGCTGTCGAGGGTGCACACCACGAGCGTGAGCACCCGCCCTACGGTCACCACGCCATTGGCCTCGCGCAGCTGCACGAGCCGCTTGGATACCTCCCGGGTATCGGTATCCGGCATATCGATGATCACGGCCGCCGCCATTCCCGCCCGCTGCGCGCGAGCATCTCCTCGGCCGATTTCGGACCCCAGCCGCCCGCTTCGTACGGCTCGGGTCGGCCATTGGCGGCCCAGTGGTCGAGTACGGGATCGAGGATGCGCCAGGACAATTCGACCTCCTCATTGACCGGGAACAGGGAGGGCACCCCGAGCAGCACATCGAGAATGAGCCGCTCGTACGCCTCGGGGGAGTCCTCGGTGAAGGCCTCGCCGTAGCTGAAGTCCATATTCACGTCGCGGACCTCCATGCTGGAGCCGGGCACCTTGGACCCGAATCGCATGGTGATGCCCTCATCCGGCTGTACCCGGATCACCAGGGCGTTCTGACCGAGTTCCTCGGTCATGGTCTGGTCGAACGGCAGATGCGGTGCGCGCTTGAACACCACGGCGATCTCGGTGACCCGGCGACCCAGCCGCTTTCCGGTGCGCAGATAGAACGGCACCCCGGCCCACCGACGTGTTTCCACGGCGAGGGTGATGGCGGCATAGGTCTCGGTCGTGGAGTTCGGGTCGAAACCCTCCTCCTCCATCAAACCCACCACCGATTCGCTGCCCTGCCACCCGGCCGTGTACTGCCCGCGTGCGGTCGTCTCATCGAGTGGCTCGGCGAGTTTCGTCGCCGACAGCACCTTGACCTTCTCGATCTGCAATTGCTTGGGCTGGAAGCTGACCGGCTCCTCCATCGCCGTCAGCGCCAGCAGCTGGAGCAGATGGTTCTGGATCACATCCCGTGCCGCGCCGATACCGTCGTAATACCCTGCGCGCCCGCCCAATCCGATGTCCTCGGCCATGGTGATCTGCACATGGTCGACGTAATTGGCGTTCCAGATCGGGTCGAACAGCTGATTGGCGAAGCGCAGCGCCAGAATGTTCTGCACCGTCTCCTTGCCGAGATAGTGGTCGATGCGGAAGACCGTGTGCTCCGGGAACACCCGGTTCACCAGATCATTGAGTTCCTGCGCGCTGTGCAGGTCGTGTCCGAACGGTTTCTCGATGACCACCCGCCGCCACGGCGCGGGCCCCTTGCCGGTCTCCGGTTGTGCCAGACCGTTTTTGGATAGCTGGTCCAGCACCACCGGGAATTCGGTCGGCGGAATCGCTAGGTAGAAGGCGTGATTGCCGCCGGTCCCGCGATCCCGGTCGAGACCTTTGAGGGTGTTCGCCAGCCGGTGGAAGGCGGTGTCGTCCTCGAAAGTGCCCTGGACGAACCGCAATCCGTCCTCGAGCTGCTGCCACACCTCCTCCCGGAAGGGAGTGCGCGCGGAACTTCGCACCGATTCGTGTACGAGTTCGGCGAATTCCGCATCGCTCATATCGCGTCGGGCGAACCCGACCAGGGCGAAACCGGGCGGCAGCAGCCCCCGGTTCGCCAGGTCGTAGATGGCCGGCAGCAACTTGCGCCGCGACAGGTCACCGGTTACCCCGAAGATCACCATGCTGCACGGTCCAGCGATCCGGGGAACCCGGCTGTCCCGCCCATCCCGCAGCGGGTTTCCCGTCGTGGCCGTTGTCGCTGCGCGAGTCGACACCGTCAGTTGCCTCCGGCCGCCACGAGCTGTTCTGTTGTCGCTGTGAGCAATTCGCCCCACGACGCGGTGAATTTGTCCACGCCCTCGGTCTCGAGGACCTTGAAGACGTCGTCGAGGTCGATACCGACGGTCGTGAGCGCGTCGAACACCCGCTGCGACTCCTCGGCGGTCCCGGACAGCGTGTCGCCCTTGATCTCCGCGTGATCGGCGACGGCCGCGAGGGTCTTCTCCGGCAGCGTATTCACCGTATTGCGTCCCACCAGTTCGGTGACGTACATGGTGTCGGAGTACTCCGGGTTCTTCACACCGGTCGACGCCCACAGCGGGCGCTGCTTGGTCGCACCCGCCGACGCGGCCAGGTGGGCGTAGGTGGAGGTGTGCTTGCCGCCGTCGAAGATATCCTGGTAGGCGGCATAGGCCAAGCGCGCGTTGGCGATTCCGGCCTTACCGCGCAGCTCCAGGGCCTCCGGGGTGCCGATGGCCTCGAGACGCTTGTCGATCTCGGAATCCACCCGGGAGACGAAGAACGAAGCGACGGACTGGATCTTGGCCGGATCGTGGCCGTTGATCTGGGCGTTGGCCACGCCCTCCAGGTACGCGCCCATGACGGACTTGTACCGGGCGACCGAGAAGATCAGGGTCACATTCACACTGATGCCCTCGGCGATCACCCGCGAAATCGCGGGCAGACCGGCCTCGGTGGCGGGAATCTTGATGAACAGGTTGGGCCGGTCCACGATCTTCCACAGCTCGATGGCCTGGGCGACGGTGCCGTCGGTGTCGAACGCCAGGCGCGGGTCGACCTCGATGGAGACGCGGCCGTCCACACCCTGGGACTGCTCGAAGACGGGGGCGAACACATCGCACGCCGCGCGCACATCGTCGGTGGTGATGGTGCGCACGGCCTGGTCGGCGTCGGCGCCCTGGGCGGCGAGATCGCGCACCTGGCCGTCGTACGAATGACCCTTGCTGAGCGCGCCCTGGAAGATTGTCGGGTTGGTGGTGACACCGACGACATTCCACGTGGCAATCAGTTCGGCGAGATTGCCGGACTGAATGCGGTCACGGGAAAGATCGTCGAGCCATACCGAAACCCCGGCGGCGGACAGTGCCGCGGTGTTCGGGTTCTGGGTCATGGTCCTTATCCCTTCACCTTGTCGAGCGAGCGAATGGCGGCCGCGACGGTGGCATCGGCGGTGATGCCGAACTCGCGGAACAGCGTCTTGTAGTCGGCCGAGGCACCGAAGTGCTCGATCGACACGGCCTCACCGGCATCGCCGATGAAACGGTGCCACGGCATCGCGATCCCGGCTTCCACGGTGACCCGCGCCTTCACGGCGGGCGGGAGCACCGAATCGCGGTAGGCCTGATCCTGCGCGTCGAACCACTCCACACACGGAATGGACACCACGCGGGTACCGATGCCCTGTGTCTCCAGCGTAGTGCGAGCCTCCACCGCGAGGTGGAGCTCGGAACCGGTGGCGATCAGGATCACCTGCGGTGTGCCGGTGGATGATTCGGCCAGCACGTAGCCGCCCTTGGCCACACCCTCGTAGGAGGTGCCCTCGAGGATCGGCAGATCCTGGCGGGTCAGCGCCAGCGCCGACGGGCCGTCCTGGTGCGGTGGCTCGGAGACCGAGAAGTGCGAGTGCCGCTCGGAGGAGTCGCGCTCCAGAATGGTGCGCCACGCGTAGGTGGTCTCGTTGGCGTCACCCGGACGCACCACATTCAAGCCCGGAATGGCGCGCAGCGCGGCCAGGTGCTCGATCGGCTGGTGGGTCGGGCCGTCCTCGCCGAGACCGATGGAGTCGTGGGTCCACACGTAGGTGACCGGGGTGCGCATGAGCGCGGCCAGCCGCACCGCGGGCCGCATGTAGTCGGAGAACACCAGGAAGGTGCCGCCGTACGGGCGGGTCGGGCCGTGCAGCGCGATGCCATTGAGGATCGAGCCCATAGCGTGCTCACGCACACCGAAGTGCAGGGTGCGGCCGTACGGATTGGCCTTCCACATACCGGTGGAGATTTCCTCCGGACCGAAGGACGGCGCACCCGGCATGGTGGTGTTGTTGGATTCGGCGAGGTCGGCCGAACCGCCCCACAGCTCCGGCAGCACCGGCGCGAGCGCGGCGAGGACCTTGCCGGACGCCTTGCGGGTGGCCATACCCTTCGGATCCGGCGCGTGCACCGGAAGTTCCGCGGCCCAGCCCTCGGGCAGGCGACGTTCCTTCAGACGATCGAAGAGCGCCTTGTTTTCCGGGTTGGCGGTCGCCCACGCGTCGAACTGTTCCTGCCAGGCGGCCTTGGCGGCCTTGGCGCGATCGGCCACATTGCCGCGGGTGTGCGCGATGATCGCGGGGTCGACGTCGAAGTTCTTCTCCGGGTCGAAGCCCAGGATCTTCTTGGTCGCGGCGACTTCGTCGGCACCCAGTGCGGAGCCGTGCGAGGCACCGGTATTCATCTTGTTCGGTGCCGGGTAGCCGATGATGGTGCGCAGGATGATGATCGACGGCTTATCGGTCACCGCCTGGGCCTCGGCGACGGCGGCCTCGATACCGGTCACGTTCTCGCCGCCGTCGACGGTGACGACGTGCCAGCCGTAGGCGCGGTAGCGCGCGGCGGTGTCCTCGGTGAGGGCGATCCGGGTGTCGTCCTCGATGGAGATGCGGTTGTCGTCATAGAACAGGATCAGGTTGCCCAGCTGCTGGGTGCCCGCCAGCGAGCAGGCCTCGGAGGTGACGCCCTCTTCGATATCGCCGTCGGAGGCGATGACGTAGACGAAGTGGTCGAAGGCACTGCGGCCCTGCGCCGCTTCGGGATCGAAGAGTCCACGCTCACGACGCGCCGCCATCGCCATACCGACCGCCGACGCCAGACCCTGGCCGAGCGGACCGGTGGTGATCTCGACGCCATCGGTGTGCCGGTACTCCGGGTGGCCCGGGGTGAGCGAACCCCACTTGCGCAGGTTCACCAGATCGTCGAGCTCCAGGCCGAAGCCCGCCAGGTACAGCTGGACGTACTGGGTGAGGCTGGAATGCCCGCAGGAGAGGACGAACCGGTCACGACCCACCCAGTGGGTATCGCTCGGGTCGAACCGCATCACTCGCTGAAAGAGCGTGTACGCCAGGGGCGCAAGGCTCATCGCGGTGCCGGGATGGCCATTGCCCGCGTTCTGCACCGCGTCGGCGGCGAGCAGCCGGGCGGTGTCGACGGCCCTGGTGTCGACGTCGGTCCAGTCGGCGGGGTGGTGGGACTGAGTGAGGGCGCGGATGTCGTCTGTGACTGACACGACCGAGGTTCTCCTGACCTTCTCGTCAACGATGGATATCGGCGGCTGGTTCGCTGCGGGTGATGCCGGTGCGACGGGACCGCACCGATATACCCACCACCCTAAGGGTGAGCGTTTCGCGGCCACGCGGGAACCCGCTTTCACCGGCCGTCGTGTCGTATGTTCGCGTCCGCGCGCGGACCTGTTCGTGACCTCTCGCGGATACCGGCGCGGAGCGGTCTCGGGCGACCCGTGGCCAGACCTGGGCGAGAGCACGGTCCGGCACGGTCTACCATGCTCTGTAGTAGTGGCCGCGCCGCACTGATCTGTCGTCTTCGGAACGTGAGAGCGCGCTGCTGGTTCCACGACCGGATCAACATGCACTTTGTGCGAGGAGAAACAGTGCGGATTGGGCAACAACCCGGTGGGGGGCACGGTTCCTCCGGAACGGTGCTGGCCGACCGCGTGACGGGTACCGGGCCGCTGTCGGCGGGCGTGCGGCGCGTACTCGCCTACATCGCGCTCACCAAACCTCGCGTAATCGAGTTGCTGCTCGTAGCGACCATCCCCACCATGCTGCTGGCCGACCGCGGCCACGCCGACCTCGGCCTGATTCTGGCCACCCTGTTCGGTGGCTGGATGGGTGCGGCGAGCGCGAACACACTCAATTGCGTCGCCGACGCCGATATCGACAAGGTGATGAAGCGGACATCCAAGCGTCCGCTCGCGCGGGAGGCCGTGCCGACCCGCAATGCCGCCATCTTCGGTATCGCCCTGGGGCTGGGATCGTTCGCATGGCTGTGGTGGCAGGCGAATCTGCTCAGCGGTGCGCTGGTGGTGGCGACGATCCTGTTCTACGTCTTCGTCTATACCCTCGGCCTCAAGCGCCGTACCTCGCAGAATGTGGTGTGGGGCGGCGCGGCCGGTTGTATGCCCGTCCTGGTCGGTTGGTCCGCGGTGACCGGTTCGATCGCTTGGCCCGCCGTCGCGCTGTTCGCGGTGATCTTCTTCTGGACGCCGCCGCACACCTGGGCGCTGGCCATGCGCTACAAGGAGGACTACCGCGCCGCCGGTGTCCCCATGCTGCCGGTGGTCGCCACCGAGCAGGAAGTCACCAAGCAGATCGTCATCTACACCTGGCTCACCGTGCTGGCCACCCTCGCGCTGGTCCCCGCCGCCGGTGTGATCTACGCGGCAACGGCTCTGGTCGCGGGCGCCTGGTTCCTGCTCATGGCGCATCAGCTGTATTCGGGTGTGCGCCGGGGCGAATCGGTGAAGCCGCTGCGGCTGTTCCTGCAGTCCAACAACTATCTGGCCGTCGTATTCTGCGGCCTGGCCGTGGACGCGGTCCTGGGCTGGACCACCATCGGCGACTTCCTGTCCTGACGCTCAGAGCAGCGAGAAGAGCAGGACGAGACCGAGGGCGATCGACAGCCACCACACCGTGGTGCCGGTCGACCACAGTTCGGCGAACCGGCCGTCGGGGCGCAGTGGGCGCGCCGCCTTGGCGCGCAGGACCGCCACGCGCTCACGAGGTAGGGCCGCGCGGATACCGGCCACACCCGCTAGTGCGGTACGCCACAGGTACGGCGCACTCTTGCGGTACAGCACGTCGGCGTCGAGGTTCACCGACCGCAGCTCCGGCGGGTACCGGCCGGTCCGAATCAATACCGTGAACGCCAGTGCCGCGAATATCAACAGCTGCAACTGATTCACCACGTGCGCGGTCGTATACGGCGAGTAGTCCACCGCGAACGGCAAGATGTTGTACAGCAGCCCGGGGACAATGCCGATCACCAGGCACGCCGCGGCCGACAGACCCATCGCCACCCGCATATTGATCGGCGCCTCGGCCACCCGGTGCCCGCGGTCGCGTCCGAAGAACGCGATGTACGGGATCTTGATCCCCGTATGCAGCAGTACACCCACCGAGGAGAGCAGCAGTACCAGCCAGAGCACCAACCGATGCTCCTGTCCGGCGGCATCCATGATCATCGACTTGGTGGCGAATCCGGAGAACAACGGAACCGCCGCCGTCGACGCGGCCCCGATCATGCAGAACACCGCGGTCTGCGGCATCGACCGGTACAGCCCACCCAATTCCGAACCCTTGATGGTGCCCACGCGGAACAGCACCGCCCCCATCGCCATGAACAGCAGGCTCTTGTACAGGATGTGCGCGAAGGCGTGCGCCACCGCGCCATTGACGCCGAGTTCGCCACCGATGCCGATGCCCACGACGATGAAACCCAGCTGATTGATCAGGCTGTAGACCAGCACCCTGCGCAGATCGTTCTCGATAAGGGCGTAGAAGATCGGGAATACCGCCATGACCGCGCCGACCCAGACAAGCAGCTCGGTGTCGGCGAATCCCCGGGCGAGGACATAGATCGCGAACTTGGTCGTGAAGGTCGACAGGATAACGGTCCCCACGACACCGGCTTCGGGATAGATATCGGGCAGCCAGGCGTGTACCACCGGGAACGCGGCCTTGATGCCGACCGCGAAGAGAATCAAGCCGCCCGAGAAGCCATCCAACCCAATGTATTCGAATGCCAGGCCATGCCCGTCCCGCACCCACAGCGCGATACCCGCCAGCAGCAGGATGCCCGACAGCACCTGCACCACCAGGTACCGCTGCCCGGCGCGGAAGCTGCGGTCGGTACCACGCGCGAAAACCAGTACCACCGAGGCGATACCCACCAGCTCCCAGCAGATGAACAGCGTCAACAGGTCCCCCGCCAGCACCCCGCCAACGGCCGCGCCCGCGTACGCCAGGGTCGCGATCTGTTGCATCGGCCGATGCTCATGCAGCGAGTAGACGAGGCCCAGGCAGGCGGCGATCAGGAAGACGGTGGCGAATACCCGCCCGAGGGCGTCGACGCGCATTGGTTCGAGGGTGAGCCCGAATACCTCGAAGGTCCCGGCGCTGCCCTCGGGCAGTGTCCACAGCAATACCAGCGCCACCACCGGAAGCGCGAGCATCCACACCGTCCGCCACCGGCCCCGTAACAGCGGCACCGGCAGCGCGCCCAGCAGCAGTATCCACGCGGGGTCAGCGAGCATCGTCGTCCCCGGGTTCGTAGTAGTCCTCGTCGCGGCGCAGCACCCGCCGCAATTGCTTGGCCACGAGCACCAGCGCGAAGCTGACACCGAAACCGAACAGGCCGTAGAAGCCGAACACCCGCTCCACCCCGAAGTGCGGATGTTTGACGTACACGAGATCGGCGAGGAACAGCACTACGCCGATCCCGGCCAGCGCGTACACCAGCCGCGTGACATTGCCCGGAATATCGAGCCAGCGTGGGTCTTTCACGTCAGCATCCCCAGTCGATCGACGAGCAGGGGAGCGGTGAAGAACAGGGCGACGCAACCGGCCGCGGTCAGCACGGGCGGGGCCACCACGGTCCACGGGGCCGCCCCGTGGGCCACCGGCTGCGCGGGTGTCCGGAAGAATCCCCGCACCACGATCGGCATGAGATACCCCAGTGCCAGCAGGGTCCCGACCGCGAGCACTCCGATCATGACGCGCTGTTGGGCGTCCGCGGCACCCAGCAGCAGGAGCCATTTACTCCACATACCGCCCGTCGGGGGGAGCCCGACAATCGATAGCGCGGCCACCGTGAACGCACCGAAGGTCCAGGGCATCATCCGGCCGAGCCCATCCAGGTCGCTGACCGAATTGCGGCCGGTAGCCACGAAAATCGCACCGGCGCAGAAGAACAGCGTGATCTTGCCGAACGCATGGGTGACCAGGTGCAGGGAGCCTCCGGCCAGCGCGAGGTCGGTGGCCAGGGTCGCGGCCAGCACGATATAGGCCAGCTGACTCACCGTCGAATACGCCAGCCGACGTTTCAGGTTGTCCGATCGGAGCGCGATCACACCGGCCGTTATCAGGGTGAACGCCGCCACCCACATCATCGGTTTCGCGATACCGCCGGCGGTGAGAGTATCGAGCCCGAATACGTAGATCGCGACCTTCAGTACCGCGAAACCGCCTGCCTTGACCACCGCGACGGCGTGCAGGAGCGCCGAGACCGGTGTCGGCGCGACCATCGCCGCGGGCAGCCAGCGATGGAACGGCATCAGCGCCGCCTTGCCGATTCCGAACAGGTACAGCGCGAACAGCACCGTCAGTGTGACCGGCCCCGCCTGTCCGGCCAGCAGACCGCCCGCGCGAAAGTCGGTGGTGCCCGCCAACTGCCAGGTCCAGATGATGGCGGGCAGGAGAAGGCCGATCGATGTCGTCAACAGCAGCGCCAGGTATACGCGCACGCCACGGCGGCTGACCAGCCCGCCCTGATGGGCGACCAGCGGCCACGTCGCCAGCGTGAGCGCCTCGTACCCGATGAACAGCGTAATCAGGTTGTCCGACAGGGCGATCCACATGGTGGCGCCGATCGCGATCGCGAAGAAGGCATAGAACCGCGTCTGGTGCGGCTGGTTCGTACTTCGCATGTATCCGATCGAGAAGACCGTCGTCAGCGGCCACAGCACCGCGGCGACGGACGCGAACAGCAGACCCAGCGGCTCTACCTCGAATCC
Source organism: Nocardia uniformis NBRC 13702 (assembly GCF_001613345.1). Classification (GTDB taxonomy): domain Bacteria; phylum Actinomycetota; class Actinomycetes; order Mycobacteriales; family Mycobacteriaceae; genus Nocardia; species Nocardia uniformis. The sequence goes on from NZ_BDCE01000086.1 coordinate 49,264, forward strand.
CAATGTCAGGCCCGGCAGCCAGTCCCACAGCCGGAACTCCATATGGTCGTCGACCCGTGGCCACAAGCTGAGCGTCAGGACCGCCAGTGCGACACCGGTGACCAGGGACGCTGCCTCTCGCGGATTGGGGCGTCCGCGCAGCGCGGCCACGGCCGCCGCGCCGATCAACGGCAACAACACCAGGACGGGTAGGGCGAATGCCTGACCGGGGCCGGTCCAGCTCATGTCACTCACCTCCCGTCAGGAGGAAGTCCGCGGCGCGCTCGGCCAGCCCGGCGGAGATCGTCGCGTCCACTCCGAGATACACCGATAGCGCGACCAGCATCCACATGGCGATGGCCATGGTCCGGGGTACCGGTCGCCTCGTGGGGGTCTCGAGCGGTGCGTGAAACCAGGCGGCCTCGACAATGCGCCCCACATAGACCATCGCCAGCAGCGAACTCACCAGCACGGCGACCAGCACCAGCACCTGGCCCTGCTCGATCAGCGCGGTGGCGAGCGCCCACTTGGCGACGAATCCGGCCGTGAACGGGAGTCCCACCAGCCCCGCCCCGGTGATGACGATCGCGCCGAAGGTCCACGGCATGGTGCGCGCCAACCCGGAGAGGTTCTCCAACCGCACCGCACCCAGCCGCAGCACCAAGATTCCGGCGGCCGCGAACAGCGCGCCCTTGGTCACCGAGTGCCCGATCATCTGGAGGTACGACGCGGTGAGCCCGGCTGTCGTCGCAAGACTGAATCCCGCGACGATATAACCGATTTGGGCGACACTGGACCATGCGAGCAGGTACTTGAGATCGGTCTGAAAACACGCAATGGCGGATCCGACCACCATGCCCAGGCATGCCAGCACCAATCCGATGACGCCGATCGGCATTATTCCGAACACCAGCGCCGTCCCGAAAGTGGTGAACGCCAGTCGGATAAAGAGATAGATCGCCACCTTCGTGCCGGTGGCGGACAGGAACACCGACACCGCCGACGGCGCCTCCGCGTACGCACCCGGCAACCAGCTGTGCAGCGGGAACACCGCCATCTTCACCGCCAGACCGACGAAGACGAACGCCACCGCGGCGGTCAGCGCGCGGTTTCCGTAGATCTCGGGCAGCCGAGTGGCGAGGTCGGCCATATTGAGCGACCCCGTCACCGAATAGGCCAGGCCGATGCCGATCAGAATGAATACCGCGCCGATGGAGCCCACGATCAGATACTGAAACGCGGCCAGCAGCGCTCGCCGCCTCCTGCCCATCGCGATCAGCGCGTACGACGACAGGGACGCGATCTCGATGAATACGAACGCGTTGAACGCGTCACCGGTGGCGGTGATACCCAACAGTCCGGTCAGGACGAGACACAGGCAGGCGTAGACGAGCGGAATACGCGAGCTCTCGATCTCCGTGACCAGATTGCGTTTGCTGTAGATCGCGACGATTACCGCGATACCCGAAACGAGCAGCAGCAGTGGCGTATTGAACGGCGCGATCACGTACTCGATACCGACCGGTGCGTCCCAGCCGCCCATCGCGTAGCGCACCACCTCGCCGTCGGCGACCCGCACCGCCAATACGGTCGCGCAGGCCAGCGCACCGCAGGCCACCAGGAGAAACGACAGCCACGCCGCCCGCGCCGACCTGGTCAACGCGCACAGGGGTGCGCCCAGCAGGGGGATGATCACCTGTAGGGCAGGCACCTGATCGGTCATGGGGCCCCACTGTCGGCGCCGGTCGCGTCGCGTTCGAGAATCTCGCTCTCCTCGATCGATCCGTACGCCTCGAAAATGCGCACGGCCAGCGCGAGGCCCAAGGCCGTGGTGGCCACCCCGACCACGATCGCGGTGAGGATCAGTACGTGCGGCAACGGATTCGAGTACACGGTCACCGCATCGTCGCGCACGATCGGTGCTCGGCCGTTGTCGACCTTGCCGACACTGATGTAGAGCATGAACACCGACACCTGGAAAAGGCTCAGCCCGATCAACTTCTTCAAGAGATTGCCGTGGCTGATCACCGTGTACAGCCCGATCATCATGAGCGCGAAGATGAACAGGTACACATAGTTCGGCGCCGTCATCGCTTCACCCCACGACCGGAGAAGGCGAAGAAGACCGCCACCATGACCGCGGCGACCGTGACGCCGACACCGACTTCGACGAGCAGAATCCCAAGGTGCTGACCGGCTTTCGGATTATCTGGCGAGAACCGGTCGTAGTCCAGGAAACCTCCGCCCGCGATCATGCACGCCACCCCCACGCCGCTGTAGATGAGCACCCCGAGGGGAATCAAGCGCAGCAGCACCGTCGGCGGCACCACCCGCCGAGCGCCGCCGAGACCGAAGACCAACCCGTACAACACGATTCCGGCCGCGAAGATCACACCCGCCTGGAAGCCGCCGCCCGGCCCGTAATCACCGTGGAACAGCACATAGAACGCGAACAGCAGGATGAACGGCATGAGCATCTTGCTGATCACGCGCAGCATTCGATAGTCGGCCAGCGCCGGTTCCCGCCGTCGCCCGTTGCCGACCTGCGGCGGCCGGGTCAGCAGAAGCAGCACCGCCACGCCCGCGGCGAAGATGACGATCAGTTCGCCGAGGGTGTCATAGCCGCGGTAGCTCGCCAATACCGAGGTCACGGTATTCGGGATGCCGATATCGTCCTGGGATCGATGCAGGTACACCTGCGTCACCGGATGCTCCTGCACCGGGGTCCCGGCCCCGCCGAACTGTGGCAGATCCTGACTCGCGTACACCAGCAGACCGCCGACGAACAGCACCGCCAGCCGACCGGGCCAGCGCCGACTGCGATCGGTCACGGTCTCCTGCGACCGGGTGATCGCCAGGACCACCAGGAACAGCACGGTACTTATCCCGACGCCGACAGCCGCCTCGGTGAAGGCCACGTCGACGGCGTCGAGCAGCACGAAAAGGCTCGCGGAGACCAGGCTGAACAGCGCCATCAGCATGGTCGCCTCATACAGGGCACGCATGCGGGCGATCGTGATCGCCGTAGCCGTCAGAATGACGAACAGCGCGATGTTGAGCACCACGAACCAGGTCATCGGTCCCGCTTCTGTCCGGCCCGCCACATGACCACACCGTCGCGGCGGGCGGCCTCCGCCAGCACATGGGTGGCGGTGGGTCCGGTCATCACCATGAACAGCAGGATCAGCACCAGGCGCACGGCGGTATCCCAGTCGGGGGCCTGCACCAGCAGACCGAGGATTATCAGCCCGGCACCCGCCGAATCGGTGACGCCCACGGCGTGACTACGGGTGAAGAAGTCGGGAAAACGCAGCAGCCCCAGGCCACCTGAGATTACGAAAAGACTGCCGGTGAACAGTAATACGGCACTGATGATATCGAGCAGCAGGCTCACAGGCTTCCCCCCTCACCCTCCTGGGCCGGGGCTACCAGATCCTTGTAGTGGGTCAGCCGCAGTACCGCGATGAGCGCCACGAAATTGACCAGTGCGTACAGCAGTGAGATATCGAGATAGTCGGGCCGGCCGGTCAGATAGCCGACCAGTGCGATGAACAGCACCGTCTTGGTGCCGAACATATTGATCGCCAGGGTCCGGTTGTACAGCCCGGGACCGTAGAAGGCCCTGATCAGGGTCAAGACCATGGTGACGACAATGGCGGCGGTGGCGGCGAGCAGCATCAGGGCGCCTCCAGCCGACGCACCTCGGCCAGCATGCGACCGGCCCGCAGCGCCTCGAGATCGGAACGCTGCCAACTGTGCACCCGGACTCCGTCCCCCACGATGTGCAGTGACAGCGTGCCCGGCGTCAGCGTGATCGAATGTCCGTAGATCACCTCACCGAGCGGCGACAGGCCGTCGGTGGGCGCGATGCCGACGGTCGGCTGCAGGTCGGGCCGGGGTAGCCAGGCTTGCCACGCCACCGAGATCGACGATTGGATCACCTGTCCACCGAGCCATAGGCAGAAGCTCGGAATGCGGGGCCACCGTTCGATTTTCGGTGTCGTCCGATCCTCGATTCCGGCGCGCCAGGCGATCAGCACCACCAGGAGCACCGACGCCGTGCCCAGTGTGAGGAGCAGCGGTGTGTAATGCCCGGACAGGATCAGCCAGAACGCCGCCAAGGTCGGGACGAGGGGAATTACTCGACGCATCGAATCACTCTCCCGGTCGGATCGGCGATATCAGCGATTGGCGGGGATGTCTCCGAGCACACGCCCCGCGGTGACTTCGCCGAGGACGTGGTTTCGATCGACGACGGCGACGATGGGGGAGTATGTCCGCATTGTTTTCGAGGCTACAGCCAAGATCACGTCGTACGGCCCGAAGATTGCCGGTTTCGCCGGGATTCTGGGCAGCCGATCGCGCACGGTGCGGCCGGGCGGGCGTGCATCGCGGCCCCGCGCCACGATGTCGGGAAGTCGCTGGACGGTGACCAGTCGGACGGTCTTCGGAGCGGCGGTGCGGGGGGTGGTCGAGGGCGGTAATCCTCGGCAAGATCGCGGGCGTGCATCGTATCCAGCCTCATTAGTGCCAGCGAAGGCTGAGTGGTGGGCGGGAAGTGTCGCAATCATAACGAATTGATGCCCGGATTGTCTGGACTTCCTTGGCATTCAGCTAAAGCCAGGCATCCGCTCGCTCGGCCGGAATCCGCCGCCCAGCACCGGCCCGGTCGATCATGCCGACCGGGGCGTATTGCCCCGATCGCACCGCGCGCCGGGTCAGCAGCCGGGCTGGAACGGGAAGCAGGCGGGGGCGATCGTGGTCGACGGCATGGTCGGATCGGTGCTGGTGGGCGTGGTCGTTGAACGACTGGTGGTGGGCTGGCCAGGCGGCCGCTGCTCGCTGGTGCTGTCGCCGCCGCTCGTGCACGTCGCAGCTACCGCGAGGAAGAGGAACACCACGAGCAGGGCCGCCACTACGGGTAGATCGCGACGACGGCGGCGGCCGGTGGTGGTCTGCTGTGTGGTGTTGTTGTTCCAGAGGGGGAATCCGGGGTCTCCCGCTGCGGGAGAGGAGGATTCGCCGCGTCGGCCGGGATCCGACGGCGCGCTGCCGGGACGCGCTGCCTGGGCCCCCGGTCCCGGCCCGCCGGACTGGGATCCGTGGGACTGCGGTGGGGAACCGGGACGAGACGCGGGGCCGCCCGGAACGTAGGGTGCCGCACCGGATCCGGGTCGCTGCCCTGCGGTCCCGGGGGTTCCCGGGCCGGATGCCGCACCCCCGGAGCCTGTCGCGGCACCCTGTGACGCGAATCCGGCGGCCGAGCCCTGAGGTCCACGACCGGGACCGGAGGCAGGGCCCTGTCCGCCACCGGTGCCCGGTATGCCACGTTGCTCGCCACCGGGACCGGAAGCGCCGCCGTGCCCGGATTCGGACCCTGGTCCGCCCCGCTCCGGCCCGCCGCCCGCTCCGGACGAGATGCCCTGTCCACCACCGGAACCCTGCCCGGCACCCGAACTCTGCCCCTCGGTGCCGGCCGGTGGCCGATCCGCCGAGCTTCGGAAAATAGCTCCAGCCGCCGCGGCCGCCGCTGCTCCCGCTGCCGCGGCACCGGCCACCTTCGCCGTCCGGCCTGCCGATCCGGGCGCACTCGACGGTGGAAGCTGTTGCGCTCCAGCCGCATTCTGCGCGTCGGCACCGGGTACCGGGTTCACCACCGGTACTGCCGCCGGACCCGGCACAATTGCGCCAGGTCCGCCGGACCGCGGTGATTCGCCCTCCGGTTCGGGACCGCCGGGCGGCGCCACGGGCACGGACGGCACCGAACGGGCCGGAGCCGGGGCCGGGGGTGGCGGGGTGCGATCGGCCGAGGGCGGATCGAACCCTTCGCTGACGAGATCGGAATAGGTTGCGGCGGCGGCGAATCCGAGCGCACCCAGTGCCTGTCCCACCTGCGCGGCACCCCAGGCCGGGGCCGCGCCCTCGGCGAGCCTGGTGAAATACGCGCGCAGCGATGACGGCCCATCGCCGAGCAGCACATCGATTCCGGGTGGCATGGCCCCCTTGGACAATTTCAGCCGACTGCCCAGTTGTGGCACCACCAGCACCAGCCCGCTGACCGGCACATGCTCCCGGCCGGGCGCGGCCCGCAATTGGCGCGCCAGTTCCGTGGTCTGCCGTCGTACCCGTTCGAGGGGATTCGCGTCACCGTCGATGGGCGCGGGCGCGTCATCGACCTGCCACGGCTCGTCTTCGGCGCAGTGCAGCGTCCCGTTGATCCGTTCGGTGAATCCGTGCACCGCGATCACCACGCAGGTCTGTGGCGTCCACACCACCACATCGGCGTCTTGGCACTGCACGATCGCGATCCCGGGTACCGCGTGCGGCCCGCTCCACGATTTGAGCCAGTTCACGACGGTCCGCTCGGTACTCGACAACCGCGACGGGTCGTCGTTCCGAACCTTCACCAACATGCAGACTCACCTCTGACCGATTGCCTCAATCCTGTCGGCCGCCCGAACGGTCGCCGCGACCCACCATACGGGTATCCATGGCGGGTCGCGGCGAATCGTCTTGTGCGGCAGGCAGATCATCCAGCATGCCGGGGAGGTTGTCGCGCCCGGGCGGCTCATCCCGGCCGAACCGGCTCCGCGAGAGGCGATTCGATGCCGACCAGTCGGAACCGCAAACTTTCCGTTCGCCCCGATTATCCGGGTCGATCAACCGACGTGTTCGCCGACATAGCCGTCGGGTCGAACGAGTACGCGGGTGCCCTCGATCGCATCGTAGGCGCGGAACGCGGCACCCGTGGGATCGATGAGAGCGCCGTTGCCGGAGGCCGAACTGCGGACGATCGAGGCACTACGGACGATCGAGACGATTCGGGTGCCGTGCTCCGGCGTTCCGATGTCGTCGGAGCCGAAGACCAGCAGCGTCGAGTGCGGTCCACGAAAGAGGTCGAACAGTCGGACCGGTTGCGCGGAGGAGTCCAGCAGCGGCGCGTCGGGTGCGCGGTCACCGGCGAACAGCGTGTTCTCGGCTGTGCCGCGCGGCAGCGGGTTTCGGTAGCTGATATCGAGCTGATGGGTGTTCTCGCCACGCTCCATGGCATCTTCGGCACCCTCGAGGGTCTTTTCGAGGATCTCGGTGGTCAGCCCCAGCACGCGGGCGGCGACCGCGCGGCGCTCGGTCTCGTAGGTATCGAGCAGTGCCTCGGTATCGGGGCCCGGATCACGCAGGGCCGCTTCGAGTTTCCAGCCGAGGTTGTATGCGTCCTGGATACCGGTATTCATGCCCTGACCACCGGTTGGCGGGTGGACGTGGGCGGCATCGCCGGCGAGGAATACGCGGGCGTCACGGAAGCGCTGGGCCAGGCGGATATTGGGCCGCCACACCGTCGACCATGTCAGGTCGGTGAGAACGAGTTCGGGGCGGCCGGCCAGGCGATCGACATAGCCCTGCAGTACATCGAGGGTGGGTTCGGTATCGCGGGTCAGGGGAGCGGCGAATTGGAAGGCACGGCCACCGGGCAGGGGTGATAGGGCGATCCCGTCCATCGGCGCATCGGCGTCGGCGAACCAGTAGCCGAATTCGTGATCGAGGGCATCGGCGCGCACATCGCCGAGGAGCATGCGCACCGATTCGTCGGTACTGCCCGCGAATGGGACACCCAGTAGTTTGCGCACCGTACTGCGACCGCCGTCCGTACCGACGAGAAAATCCGTGCGGACCGTCTCGACACCGACCGCTCCGGACAGCGTCACGGTCACGCCGTCACCGTCCTGAGCGAAATCCACCAGCGTGGTGGACAGTTCGACCGCGACCCCGAAATCCGCCAGCCGCTCCCGCAGCAGCCGTTCGGTCTCCGACTGTCCCAGCATCCACGGATTGGGATAGGGCACAGCGGGTGTCGGCTCCCGCAATTGGCTCATTCGCCGTTCGGCGACGAGTTGCCCGCCGAAATAGGCGCGCATGAGCGGCTGCGGGGTTCCCGCCGCCAGTACGGCATCGAGCACGCCGAGATCGTCGAACACCTCGAGCGTGCGGGGCTGTATGCCGTCCCCCCGAGAACCGGCGAAGAATCGCCCGGCCCGATCGACCACCCGCACCGCCACTCCGCGTCGTGCCAGATCGATCGCGAGGGTGAGGCCGGTGGGACCGGCTCCTGCGACGAGTACCTGCGATGACATAAGCTCTCCATTGGGTGAAACAAGATTCAGTGAATTCAGATTCAGTATTCGAGCTGGTACCTTCCGCTGTCAAGGAGGTGTGGTGAATGAGTGGTAAGCGCCAGGAGCAGGCGGCCGAGACCGAGCAGGCGCTCGAGGCCGCCGCGCGGCAGCTGTTCGCCGAGCGCGGCTATCTGAATACCAAGATCACCGACATCACCGCGGCGGCCGGGCGCGCGGCGGGCTCCTTCTACAACCACTTCGCCAGCAAGGAGGAGCTCCTCCAATCGTTGCTGAAAGACCTTGCCGACGCAGGTGATTCGCGCGCGGAGGGCCCCGACCACAATCCGGACTTCACCGATCCGGAGGCCGTGCGCTTCCACATCAGGGGGTACTGGGACGCCGCCCGCGAGAACTGGCCGGTATTCCGCGCCATGGGTCAGGCCGCGCTGGTCAATGATGAGTTCGCCCGCATCATGGCCGGCTTCACCGCCTCGCAACGTGCGGATGTCGCCGACCACCTCGATGGTTTCGACGCGGCGGGGCTGTCGCTACCGAGCACGCCCGATGCCAGTCTCGCCATGATGTTCCTGGTGGCCACCGGGCTGCTACAGGCCGTCGAGGAGGGCGCGGTCGAACTCACCGATGACGAGGCAGTCGAGGGACTCACTCGATTCGTCTATCGGGGACTCACCGGCCGCGATATCTGATCCTCGCCCCGGCGGCGCCCGCCGAATCTAGAATCGGTGCATGGCCGCCGAGTCGGCGCACGCCGAACTGACCGAGATCTCCAGGGACTGGGCGAGCGCCATCGTGTCGAACGATCCCGCCCGGATCGCGCATTTCATGACCGAGGACTGGGTGATCGTGGCCGAGTCGGGGATCTCGACCCGCGAGGAATTCCTGGCCCTGATCAGTTCGGGCGATCTGACGCATTCGGCCATGGATACGGTCGACGAACCGCGTATTCGCGTGTACGGCGATACGGCGGTGGTGACGGCGCGCGCCACGAATACCGCGCACTACCGCGGTGATCGGTTCGATTCCGATGAGTGGGTCACCGATGTGTTCCTGCGTCGCGATGGCGAGTGGCGTTGTGTCCTCACCCATCTCACCACCGCGAAGGGGTAGCGGCTATCGGGGCAGCAGCACGATGGAGCCGGTTGTCTTGCGCCCCTCCAGGTCCCGATGCGCCTGTTCAGCCTCGGCGAGGGGGTAGGTCGCGCCGATGCGGAGGCGCAGCGTGCCGTCGGCAATGGCGTTCATGACATCGCGTGCGCGCCACAGCAATTCGGCGCGGTCGCGGGTGTAGTGGGCCAGTGTCGGCCGGGTGACGAACAGTGAACCCGAGCCGCTGAGCCGTTGCAGGTCGAACGGCGGCACCGGACCGCTGGCCCCGCCGAACAGCGCCAACATGCCGCGCACCCGCAGCGAGGCCAGGCTGGCCTCGAAGGTGGCCGCGCCGACGCCGTCATAGGCGGCGGCGACACCCACGCCACCGGTGAGTTCGCGTACCTGCGCGGCGAGTTCGTCGCTGTAGCGCAGCACCTCGGCGGCACCGGCCTCGCGGGAGAGCTTCTCCTTCTCCTCGGAGGACACCGTGGTGATGACCCGAACCCCACGCTTGGCAAGCAGCTGGGTGAGGATGAGCCCGACACCGCCCGCCCCGGCGTGCACGAGCACCGCCTCGCCCTGCTCGGGTTTGTAGATCGATTCGGTGAGGTAGTGCGCCGTCATGCCCTGCAACAGCGCCGACGCCGCGACCGGCGCGTCGATCCCCTCGGGCACCGGAATAGCCACGGCCTCGTCCACCGCGACCCGCGCGGCATAACTACCCGGCGCGGCCGCCCACGCGACCTGATCCCCGACCCGGAATTCGGTGACATCCGCCCCGACCGCGGCCACCCGCCCGGTGCCCTCGGCGCCCGGCACATACGGCACGGTCTGCGGATACCGGCCGGTGCGGATATAGGTATCGATGAAATTCACGCCGATGGCGTCGATATCGACCAACAGCTGCTTGGTACCGATAACCGGGTCCGGCACCTCCGTGAACCGAAGGACCTCGGGACCGCCATGCTCGGAAACCTCAATCGCGCGCATGCCTTCCAGTTCTACACCCGTGCCGCGCTGTTGTGGGCGGCGGCACATGGACTCGGTTCTACACGTGGGTAAACTCCTCGGCATGAGCGCTACCGCCGCCCCGGCTTCCGTCACCCTGTCGCCGTCCATCGTCGATTCGGTCAAGGGATTCCTTGCCGAGCACGGTGGTTCCGCCACGGCGGTACCGCAGCCGCTCGGGCGGGTGGGTGTGCGCGTTACCCTCGTCGGTGCCGACGGTGTGCTCGGGGACCGCGTGGTGGCCGATATGGAAACCGCCAAGGCTCTGGTCGCCGCCATCGAGGGTCTGTCCGAGAGCGATGAGTGGGATCGGGAGCTGATCTCGAAGGTCACCCCGGAGAAAGGCCACTGGGCGCGGATGGCCGGGTGGGTCGCCAAGCAGACGCGATTCCCCAAGGGCCGCAACGAGAGCTGAGTTGAGCCACGAATGACCCCGGTGGTCGAGGAGTGCCCGAGGGCCGCGTGGCCGGGCGCGTAACCAAACAGGCGCAGCTGCGGTCGGCGCTGACGACCCTGTGCGCCACCCTGCGCCCGGGTGAAATGCTGCCCAGTGAGCGGCAGCTGTGCGATGACTACCGCGTCAGCCGGATGACGGTGCGAGAGGTATTGAGCCAGCTGGAGTCCGAAGGGGTCATCACCCGGATTCCCGGTAAGGGCACCTTCGTCGCGGAGCGGGTAGCACGCTCGCGCCTGCATATGGCGTCCTTCAGCGAGGATATGCGCCGCCTCGGCCGCACCCCGAGCACCGTGGTGCTGCACAGTGATTACGGCACACCACCGCCCGCGTCGGCGGCCGCACTCGGCTTGGCGCCCAGTGCGAAAGCGTTCCATCTGGTGCGGCTGCGATTGGCCGACGGACTGCCGATGTCCATCGATGACGGCTGGTACCGGGCCGATCTGCTGCCCGGACTGCTCGATCACGATCTGACGCAGTCGCTGTACGCGCTGTTCGCGGGGGAGTACGACTGCCCGATCGACCGCGCGGAGCAGAGCGTGCGGGCGGTAGCCGCGGATGAGCGGCACGCGGGCTGGCTGGGAACCGAACCCGGTTCTCCGCTACTGGCCTTCGACCGCATGTCGTTCTCACGGGACCGCTGCGTGGAGCACGCGGAGTCCTGGTACCGCGCCGACCGATACCAGGTCTACATGACGGTATCGGCCGACGACGGCCACAGCGAGTAGGCCCGACACTCCGGGCTACGTCCCCGAACCCCCGTGGGGGACTTCGTCTCTCAGATCGAGAACAGCACCGCGCCCGCGGTGACCGGCCCGGTCACGGGGTTCCGCGCCGCCCCCGGTGCGGTATCCATGACCACCACCGGCACTGCGGCACTCAGGCCGAGTCGGCGAATGGCGTTGGGGGAGAAGGTGATCAGCGGTTCACCCGCGGTCACATCGCCGCCTTCTTCCACCTTGACCTGGAAGAGGTCGGGCTTGCCGACGGTATCGATGCCGACGTGCAGCAGGACACCCACTCCGGAATCGGAGACGATGACCGCCGCGTGCGGATGCACTTTCACCAGCGTGCCGGAGATCGGCGAGATGACCGTAATCGGCTCATCGGTATCCGGCGGCTCCACCGCCACTCCGGAGCCCACCATTTCGGCGGAGAAGACCGGGTCGGGAACCTCGGACAGGGGTATGGCGCGGCCCGCGAGCGGCGCCAGGATCTCGGTGCTCATACCGTCGCTCAGAGGAGATCGTTGATGTCTTCGGCCAGGGCATCCGCGGTCGGCCCGACCACGACCTGAACCGCGGCACCACCTTTGACCACGCCGTGCGCACCGGCGGCCTTGAGCGCCTTCTCGTCGACCTTCGCGGAATCCTTGACCTCCACGCGGAGTCGAGTGATGCAACCTTCGACCTCGACGATGTTGTCGGTGCCGCCCAACCCGGCGACGATCTGGTCGACCTTCGACATATTTCCTCCGTGCGTGTCTAGTGGACAAAGCTGGTTATAACCAGTATAAGTCTGGTTATAACCAGTCGCTGTCACCATACACGTGTGTGACCCGATTCACGGACTGAGGACCTCGCTATGGCCGACGCCGCCACAAGTGCGCGTAAGAAGCTGGATCTATCCGGCCTGCAAAAGCTCGGACGCAGCCTCATGCTGCCGATCGCCACCCTCCCCGCAGCGGGTCTGCTGCTACGACTAGGCCAAGAGGACATGCTCGGCCGCTGGTCGGCCACCAAGACCGTCGCCGATGTCCTGGCTGGCGCGGGTGGCGCGCTCCTGGACAACCTGCCGTTGCTGTTCGCGGTGGGTGTCGCCATCGGCTGGGCCAAGAAGTCCGACGGTTCGACCGCGCTGGCGGCGGTGGTCGGATACCTGACCTTCAATGGCGTCCTGAAGGCCATGTCCCCGGTGGTACTGGAGGACAAGGTAGACAAGGATGGCGCACAGGCGCTGGTGAACTTCGGTGTACTGGGCGGCCTCGTCATCGGCCTGGCCGCCGCCGTACTGTGGCAGCGCTATCACCGCACCCAGTTGCCCGACTACCTCGGTTTCTTCTCCGGCCGTCGCCTGGTGCCGATCCTCGCCGCCTGCGCGGCCGTGGTCATCGGTGTCGCCATGTCGTTCATCTATCCGGCCTTCAATGCCGGACTGACCTGGCTCGGTAATGCGGTGGCCGATAACGCCGTTGTCGGTGGCGGCATCTTCGGATTCGTGAACCGGCTACTGCTGCCACTGGGTCTGCACCACATCCTGAACTCGGTGGTCTGGTTCGTCATCGGCGACTACGACGGCGCGCACGGTGATATTCCGCGATTCCTGGCCGGTGACCCGTCCGCCGGTACCTTCATGACCGGCTTCTTCCCGATCATGATGTTCGGCCTGCCCGCCGCGGCCTTCGCCATCTGGCGCAACGCCAAGCCGGAGAACCGCAAACTGGTCGGTGGCATCATGCTCTCCACCGGTCTGACCGCCTTCGTCACCGGTATCACCGAGCCCCTCGAGTTCGCCTTCATCTTCGTGGCGTGGCCGCTGCTGCTCATCCACGCGCTGTTCACCGGTTCGGCCCTCGCCCTGACCAACGCGCTCGGTATTCACGACGGGTTCATGTTCTCCGCGGGAGCGATCGACTTCCTATTGAACTTCGGCAAGGCACAACACCCGCTGTGGCTCATTCCGATCGGACTCGGCTACGCGGTTCTGTACTACGTGACATTCAGTTTCATCATCCGTCGTTGGAATCTGCCGACACCCGGCCGGGAACCCGATGAGGAAGAGATCGAGAAGGAGAACATCGCGTGATGATCAACCGCACCGCCGTAGTCGCGTCCAAGACCGGTCTGCACGCCCGCCCCGCCGCGCTGTTCGCCAAGGCCGCCGCGGCATCGCCGATACCGGTGATGATCTCGGTGGACGGCAAGGGGCCCGTAGCCGCCGGAAGTCTGCTGCAGATAATGACCCTGGGGGTGAAACAGGGCGATACCGTGATCCTGTCCGCCGAAGACGGGGCCGAGGTGACCCTGGACGAATTGGTCGAGCTGCTGGAGACCGATCTTGACGCGTGAGATTCGCGGTATCGCGGCCGCGCCGGGAACCGCTGTCGCGGCGGTGAAGTGGTTGGCGTCCGCGCCGAGCACCAGTGCCGCCGACACCCCCGGCGCGGACGTCGATGCCGAAATCGCCCGGGTCGAAACCGCTTTCGACACCGTCTCCGCCCGCTACGCCGCACAGGCGGAGCGGGCGGCGGGACCGGCCGCCGATATTCTGACCATGACGGCGGCCCTGGCCGGCGATCCGGCGCTGCTGGATCAGGTGCGGGCCGGGATTCGGGCCGGTGGTCCGACGGCGCATTCGGTGACCGAGGCCGTGAACCACTTCGCGGAGCAATTGGCCGCACTCGGCGGAATGATGGCCGAGCGGGCATCGGATCTGCGCGATGTGGGACAGCGGGTGGTCGCCGAATTGCTCGGTGTCGATCCGCCCGGAATTCCGGACAGCGCTGAACCTTTCGTTCTCGCCGCACAGGATCTCGCGCCCGCCGATACGGCCACCTTGGATCCGGCGAAGGTGGTCGGCCTGCTGACCATCGCGGGCGGGCCCACCTCCCATACCGCCATTCTCGCCAAAGCACTGGGCATTCCGGCCGTGGTCGCCTGCCCGGGGGCCGTAGAGATCGTCGAGGGGACCGAAGTGCTCCTCGATGGCACCGCCGGTGTGGTCGATACCGAACCCGATGCGCAGCGTCGTGCCGCGGTGGCGATCGAGAAGTCGCGGCAGCAGACCGCTGCGACAGGTCCCGGCCGTACCGGCGATGGGCACGCGGTACCGCTGCTGGCGAATGTGGGCAGTGCGGCCGACGCGCGGCTCGCGGTCGAGCTGGGAGCCGAGGGGGTCGGACTGTTGCGCACCGAATTCCTGTTCCTGGGACAGCAATCCTCGCCGACCATCGACGAGCAGACCGCGCACTACACCGAGATCTTCCAGATCATGGGGGAGCGGCCGGTGACGGTGCGGACCCTCGATGCCGGATCGGATAAGCCGCTGCCGTTCCTGAAGTTGCCCGCGGAGGAGAATCCGGCGCTCGGTGTGCGCGGGATTCGATTGGCCAGTGTCGATGAGGGGACATTGGACGATCAGCTCACCGCCATCGAGGCGGCGCGGGCGGCTACCGGGACGCCGGTCAAGGTAATGGCACCGATGGTGGCGACCGTCGAGGAATCGCGGGCCTTCGCCACCCGTGCGCGGGAGCTGGGCGTGACCAGCCGCGGGATCATGGTCGAGGTTCCGGCCGCGGCCATGCGCGCCGAATACCTCGGCGCGGAAGTGGATTTCTTCTCCATCGGCACCAATGACCTGTCGCAGTATCTGTTCGGCGCGGACCGGATGTCGTCGGCGCTGGCGGCCCTGCACGATCCGTGGCAGCCCGCCCTCGCGGCGACCATTGCCGCTGTTGTCGCGGGTGCGCGCACACACGATGTCACGGTCGGCGTGTGCGGAGAGTCCGCATCGAACCCCGAATTCGCCTGTGTACTGGTTGGTTTGGGTGTGTCGACCCTGTCCATGGCACCGCGCTCGCTTGCCGGAGTGCGCGCGGCGCTGGCCGATGTGACGCTCGCGCAATGCCGGGCGGCGGCCGCCGCCGTCCTGGCGGCCACGACTGCCGAGGCGGCCGCGCGGGCGGCGCGTGCCGAGCTCGGCCGGGCCGGTCGAGTATGAGGCAGGGCTGGTCGACAATGACCGGGTCGAGCGTGATACCGGAGCGAGCCGGGCGATGACGACACTGCGTGGGCGGGTCGTCACTGCCACCGGTGCCGGCGAACTCGCCGACGGTGTGGTGTCGTTCCGCGGGCCGCTGCTCGACTTTGTGGGCCCGGCAGCGGAATTCGACGGTGAACTCCCCGAGTTGGTGGGAGAGCCGTCGATTCTGCTGCCCGGGCTGATCGATGTGCATTGCCACGGCGGTGGTGGATTCGGTTTCCCGGAAACCGATTACGACGGTGTGGTGGCGGCCGCGAGCTTCCATCTCGGCCGCGGGACCACCACTCTGGTCGCCTCGCTGGTGTCGGGGACCGAGGCGGAGTTGGTCGAGAAGATCGATCTGCTGGGTAGGGCCGTCGATGCCGGGTGGCTGGCGGGCATTCACCTCGAGGGCCCGTTCATCAGCGAACATCGGCCCGGCGCACACGATCCCGAGCGCATCGTGCCCGGTGATCCGGCCATGCTGCGGCGGCTGCTGGAGCGGGGCGGTGGGCGGATCGTCTCGGTGACCATCGCACCGGAGACCTCGAATTTCGACGATCTCGCCGATCTGCTCAATGCGGCCGATACGGTGCTGTCGCTCGGACATACCGTCGCCGACTATGACAGCACGGTGCGGGCCATTCGACGCGGCGGGCGCGTGTCGATCACCCACCTGTTCAACGCCATGCCCGCACTGGCACATCGCGATGCGAACTTCCTCACCGCGGCCATGGCGGCGGCCGGGCGCGGCGATGTGGTGGCCGAAGTCATCGCCGATGGCGTGCATTTGGCCGACGGCACCGTGCGGATGGTGTTCGACACCCTCGGCGCGGACAATCTCGCCCTCATCACCGACGCCATGGCGGCGGCCGGTATGCCCGACGGGCGCTACCGCCTCGGCATTATGGATGTTGTTGTAGCGGAAGGGGTATCGCGCCTATACGACCCGGCGGGCGAAGGCGCTATCGCGGGCGGAACGGCTACCGCCGCAGATGTGCTGCGGCGCACCGTATTCCACGCCGGGGTGGATCTGACCACCGCCGCCACGGCGGCCTGCGCCACTCCCGCGCGTCTGCTCGGTATCGCCGACCGGGTCGGCGCGCTGCGCCCCGGCCTGCGTGCCGATGTGCTCGTCACCGATTCCCGATTGAACCCAGTGAATGTGTACAAGGACGGACTCCCATGGAACTCGTGATCGCCGACAATCGAACCGAAGCCGGTGTGCTGGCGGGCCGGATCATGGCCGACCATGTGCGCCGGGGTGCGCGCGCCATCGGCCTCGCCACCGGCTCCTCGCCACTGGGCGCCTACCAGGAACTCATCCGTCAGCACCGCGAGGACGAGCTGAGTTTCCGTGGCGTACAGGCCTTCCTGCTTGATGAGTACATCGGCCTCCCGGAAGGCCACCCACAGTCCTACGCGCAGTTCATTCGGGACGAATTCACCTCCCACGTCGACTTCACCGACTCCGATGTGCACAGCCCCGACGGTCGCGCCGCCGATATCCCCGCCGCTGCCGCCGATTACGAGCGCATGATCGCCGCAACCGGCCGAATCTCCGTGCAGATCCTCGGTATCGGCGCGAACGGTCATCTCGGCTTCAATGAGCCCGGTTCCTCCCTGCGCTCACGCACCCGCGTCAAAACCCTCACCCCGAAAACCCGTGCGGACAACGCCCGCTTCTTCGAGGGCGACCTGACCCAGGTGCCCACCCACGTCCTCACCCAGGGCCTCGGAACCATCAGCGATGCCGACCATCTCGTCATGATCGCCACCGGCGCGGGGAAAGCCGACGCGGTCGCCGCCGCCGTCGAAGGCCCCGTCTCCGCCTTCTGTCCTGCCTCGATCCTGCAAATGCATCCGCACGTCACGGTGATCGTCGACCCGGCCGCCGCCACCAACCTGAAGGCCATCGACTACTACCGCTTCGCCGTCGAGAACAAGCCCGCCTGGCAGAGTTTCTGAGGTCGGCAGCGGGTCGGGTCAGCCGCTGGTGGCGAGATATTCGCCGTAGAACAGGGCGAGCCCGACCGCCGCGGAAATGCCGCCCAATAGCCAGAATCGGATGATGACCGTGGTTTCGGCCCAGCCGGTGAGTTCGAAGTGGTGATGGAACGGGGCCATTTTGAACAGGCGCTGGCGGGTCGTTTTGAAGACGATGATCTGGAGCAGGACCGAGAGGATCTCGGCGAAGAACAGGGCACCGACGACAATCATCAGTAGTTCGGTGCGGGTGGTGATGGATATTCCGGCGAGGAGGCCGCCCAGGGTCATCGACCCGGTATCGCCCATGAAGATCTTGGCGGGGGCGGCGTTCCACCACAGGAATCCGATACATGCCGCCGCACCTGCCGCACAGACCAGGGCCAGGTCGAGCGGATCGCGGACGTGGTAGCAGCCGAGGCTGGGTTGGGCCGCGCACGAATTCGAGTACTGCCAGAATGAGATCAGCACGTACGCACCCAATGCCCAGCTCATCGCCCCGGCGGCCAGCCCATCGAGCCCATCGGTGAAGTTCACCGCATTGGCCCAGGCCACGACGAGGAAACACACCCACAGCAGGAAGAACACGGTCCCGAGCGAGATCAGCGACATATCCCGCACATAGGACAGGGCCGGACTTCCCGGTGTCAGCCCGGTACTGCTCGGAAACCGCAGGGCGAGCACCCCGAATACCACGGCGGCGGTGAGCTGCCCGATGTACTTTCCCGCTGCGGTCAAGCCCAGATTCCGCCGCTGCCGCAGTTTGATGAAGTCATCGAGGAACCCGACGAACCCGAGGGCGGTGGCGAGGCCGAGTACCAGCAGCCCCGATGCGGAAACCCCCGGCGCGTCATACCTGATCCCGATCAGATGCGAGCCGAGATATCCGGCCCACATGCCGATGAGAATCGCGATCCCACCCATGGTGGGCGTCCCACGTTTCGCGTGATGGCTGGCGGGACCGTCGCCGCGGATCTCCTGCCCGAGACTGCGCGTCGCGAACAGCTTGATCAGCAAGGGCGTCAACGTAATCGAGACCGCGAGCCCGATCATCGCCGCGAACAGAATCTGTCTCACACGCCCCCCTCTACCGCCGACCACAGTCGGCCCGCAACAGCCATCCACCGCACAAAGCGTCGAAGTCAGATGCTAACCAAGGTGTTTGGACAGCGCCGCATTCGGACCGCGGTCCAGGTGTGAGCTCGGCGCGGTGTGCGGGTTCACGGCCGAGCGGCTCGATGCGTAGTACCGACGACGCGGCCCGTGCGAGCCACAGTTCACCGAGAGTTTGCTTGATCGCTATTTAGATATCTGTCAATATTGGCGTATGTCGAAGTCAAAGCTGCCGGTCACGCCGGTGCAGGCGTGTTCCGCCGCGCCGCTGGCGCGTGAACCCCTGACCGGTGAGGCCGCCGTCGAGCTGGCGAGCGTATTCCGGGCGTTGTCGGATCCGGTCCGGTTGCGCCTGTTGAGCGCGATCGCAAGCCGTACCGGGCAGGAGGCGTGCGTGTGTGATCTGTCCGAGGGTATCGATGTCAGCCAGCCGACGATTTCGCACCATTTGAAGGTGTTGCGCGAGGCCGGGCTGCTCGACAGCGAGCGCCGCGCGTCCTGGGTGTACTACCGGGTGGTTCCCGAAGCCCTGCAACGGCTTTCGGATGTCCTGTTGGTCGAGAGCGGCGCCGCGGCGGGAGTAAACGCGTGAGTGTGGAAACGACCACCGCCGAGCGCGGTGTGGTCGGCAAGCTGTCGACCCTGGACCGGTTCCTGCCGGTGTGGATCGGCGTCGCGATGGTTGCCGGGTTGCTGCTCGGTCGATCCGTCTCGGGGCTCAATACCGCGCTGGAGAAGGTGCAGATCGATGGGATCTCGCTGCCGATCGCCATCGGGCTGCTGATCATGATGTACCCGGTGCTGGCGAAGGTGCGCTACGACCGCCTCGACACCGTCACTGGCGATCGCAAGCTGCTGGTGAGTTCGCTGCTGTTGAACTGGGTGTTCGGTCCCGCGCTCATGTTCGCCCTGGCCTGGCTGATGCTGCCGGACCTGCCCGAATACCGCACCGGGCTGATCATTGTCGGCCTGGCGCGCTGCATTGCCATGGTCATTATCTGGAACGACCTCGCCTGCGGCGACCGTGAGGCCGCTGCCGTGCTGGTCGCGCTGAACTCGGTATTCCAGGTCATCATGTTCGCGGTCCTGGGCTGGTTCTACCTGTCGGTTCTCCCGGGTTGGCTCGGCCTGGAGCAGACCACCATCGACGCCTCGCCATGGCAGATCGCCAAGTCGGTGCTTATCTTCCTCGGCATCCCGCTGCTTGCGGGATACCTGTCGCGTCGCATCGGCGAGCGAACCAGGGGCCGTGACTGGTATGAGAGCGCGTTCCTGCCCAGGATCGGGCCGTGGGCGCTGTACGGATTGCTGTTCACCATCGTGCTGTTGTTCGCGCTGCAGGGCGACCAGATCACCAGCCGCCCCTGGGATGTCGCCAGGATCGCACTGCCGCTGCTGGTCTACTTCGCGGTCATGTGGGGTGGCGGGTACGCCCTGGGTGCGGTGCTGGGTCTCGGCTACGAGCGCACCACCACCCTGGCGTTCACCGCCGCGGGCAATAATTTCGAGCTCGCCATCGCCGTTGCCATCGCCACCTACGGCGCGACGTCCGGACAAGCTCTCGCCGGTGTGGTCGGGCCGCTGATCGAGGTTCCGGTCCTCGTCGCCCTGGTCTACGTCTCCCTCGCGCTACGCAAGCGATTCAGTCCGATTATCGGCACCGCCGTCGCGGAGCGGAGTGGGTCATGACCGAGGGTCTCGACGACGCGCTCGTCGGTGTCCGGCATACGGTATCGGTCGATCAGCGCGTGGCGATCGAGCGGTCGGCGGTGCGGCTCGCCGAAGAGTTCGCGGGCGTGTTCGAGTTCGATACGGTGCAGCGGTTCCTGATCTCCTCGTACGACCAGTTGGCGGTGACGGCGAAGGTGCCGAATTACCTGCCGCTGCTGGCGGAACGGTTCACCCGGCAACGGTTGCGGGCCCGGGCGAAGGCCGAAGGTCGCGCCGATTCCAGGATTCCGGCGGTGCTGTTCCTGTGCTCCCACAATGCGGGTCGGTCGCAGATGGCGCTCGGATTCTTCGCCGATATCGTGGGTGACCTCGCGGTCGGCTGGTCGGGCGGTTCGGCACCGGACGCTGCGATCGATCCGCGCGTAATCGATGCGATGGCCGAACGCGGTGTCGACATCACCACCGAGTTCCCCAAACCCTGGACCGATGAAGTCGTCCAAGCCGCTGATGTCGTTGTCGATATGGGCTGCGGCGATACCCGCCCCGCCCGGTCCGGACATCGGTACGAGGTGTGGGATCTGGCCGATCCGGCGGGGCAGAGCATCGACCGCATTCGCGCCATTCGCGACGAGATCGAACAGCGCGTCCGTCTGTTGGTCGCCGATCTCGACCTGTCCGGCCACCACTGAACCGCCCGACCCGTCCCGAACCTCATCGAAAGGCACTGCCTCATGACCGACAAGCCCAGCGTCCTCTTCGTGTGCGTCCACAACGCCGGACGTTCCCAGATGGCCCAAGGCTTCCTCGCTCACCTTGCCGGGGATGACATCGAGGTCCGCTCCGCGGGCAGTGCGCCCGGTGACGCGCTCAATCCCGCCGCGGTGGAGGCGATGGCCGAGGTCGGAATCGACATCACCAGCCAGTCCCCGAAGATCCTCACCCCGGATGCGGTGGAGGCCTCCACCGTCGTGATCACCATGGGCTGCGGTGACGCCTGCCCATACTTCCCGGGCGTGGACTATCGTGACTGGAAGCTGGCGGACCCGGCAGGCAAGGGCGTCGAGGCGGTACGGCCGATCCGCGACGAGATCCGCACGCGCATAGCGGAATTGGTCGCCGAACTGCTGCCCGTCCGCCCCTGAGCCGCCCGGTTCCGGGAGGGATCGAACCAATCACCGCGCCGATCCGCGGCGCTGCCGCGGCGATGTCTTCGCGGTCGGGCTGCGCTGGATGAGGTGGTGGGCAAGCCGATCGGCGTCGCGGCCGACCCCGCGCAGGGAGTTCGACGACAGACTGCGTTGGAATTCCAGCCCGAGATACCCGAGACCCGGGTGTGTGGTGGACAACCCACCGCGGTGCCGTGGTCGGCCGTCGACGGCGAGTGCTCCGAGAGCGGACAGGTAGGGCAGGTGCGGGGTATATCCGGTGGCGAAGACAATCGCATCGACCGGCGTGCGGGTGCCGTCGGGCCACACCACGCTGTCGGTCTCGACGCTGGTGAACATCGGCCGCGCCCGAGGGCGGCCGACGTCGAGAGCGGCGCGGTAGCGGCCGCTGTCGAAAACCGGTGCGGTCGGCGGGTTCCGGAGCAGATGCCCGACCGGTGCCGCGTCGATCCCGGTGATGGTGAACCAGAAATGCATGTCACGGCCGAGGGGGCGTTGCGGCGCGAACTTCACCGGCGTGCGGCTGGCGAGCGTCACCGTCGCGGTGTCGGCGAGTTCCACCGCGATCTGCACCGCGGAATTTCCGGCGCCGACGACGATCACGTGTTCTCCGGCGAACTGGTCGGGCGAGCGATATTCGCTGGCGTGCAATAGTTTTCCGGCGAAGCGATCCTGGCCGGGCACGGTTGGGATGTGTGGCGAATCGAATGCGCCGGTTGCCGCGATTACCCGTGGCGCGGTGAACGCCGCGCCGGTATCGGTGCGGACGGTGAACCCGTGTTCGCCGTGGTCGACGCTGTGCACCCGGTGGCCGGTGCGGATGTCGATGTCGAGGGTGTCGGCGTAGGTACGCAGGTAGTTGATGACTTCATCGCGGTGAGGGTAATGGTCCGGGTGGCCGGGGAACGGAAGACCCGGCAGGGAGCTGTATCTCGCCGGGGAGAACAGGGTGAGACTGTCGTAGTACCGCGGCCAGGAACCGGTCGGCTCCGGCCCGGCTTCCAGCAACGCCACCGTCGAACCGCGTCGCCGCAGGTGATATCCGGCGGCGAGTCCGGACTGTCCGCCGCCCACCACGAGGGCCTCGTATTCGTTTGTCACAGCAGTTCCATTTCCTTGTCTTCATCGACGCTCATCGATCAATTGCCACTGGACTATATCGATGGTCGTCGATCGATACAACCATCGATGAAGATCGATGTATGAGTGGTGGTATTGCTGTATCCGCTCGGTTGGCCGTGCGGATACAGGCCGACTAGGTGATTCGCGGATTCGATGGGTGTGATGCTGTGTGGTTGCTTGATCGGTGATGCCGAATGGGTTGTGCTGGCCGGATGGCGCGAGAGCGAGGATGGCGGGATTTATCTCCACCCTGGCCGCTTCGAAACTGGTCGCGTGGCACCGGTGGACGGGCCCGCCGCACGAGGTGCTGTGCGTGGTGACGTTCGCGCTGCTCGCCCTCACGTTCGTCGGCTACGTGATTCTGTGCGTGTCCGAAATCGCCCGGGTCCGGCTGGGGTACAACATTCGGCGCTGGGCCACGGTATTCCCACTGGGATGACGGCGGTGGCGACCCTGTCCACGGCGGCCGCGACGGACGTGCCGTCGCTGCGCACAGTCGGAAAAGTGTTGCTGGCCATCGCCGTCGGCGTGTGGTTCCTGGTGATCGCCGAACTGGCCGCGCGCAAGGTCGCGAACTAGACGGTCTCACCGATCGGTTCGCGGATATCGGCGGGCACCGCTTCGCGGGTGCGCATGGCCGCCCACAGGGCCGCGGTGGCGGCCACGCACGCCGCCGCACCGCCGACATGGATGGCGACCAGAGCGGCCGGCACGTCGGTGAAGAACTGGACGATGCCGACCAGGGCCTGGCCGCAGACCAGGGCGATGAGGACGATGAGGCGTTTGCGGATGGCGCTGGTCATTCCGACGGCGGCGAGGCCGCAGGCCAGGCCGATCAGGAGGGCGAGGTAGGCCACCAGGAGTTCGGAGTGCAGGTGCACCAGCGGCGTGATCTCGACCTGCAGCCGCTCGACCGGCCGTTCCAGGCTCTTGTCACCGGCATGCGGTCCCGCGCCGGTAACCAGGGTCCCCGCGATGAGCGTCCCGGCCAGGGCCACGCCACTGAATACCGTCAGCAGACGCAACGGCCGGGGCGCCTGGACGGTTTCGAGCCCGGCATCGGGCTCGCCGATCTTGGCGTACAGCAGCACGGCCAGCCACACCATGACCATCGAGGCCAGCAGGTGTACCGCGACCGTCCACCACAGCAGACCGGTCCGGACGGTGACACCGCCGATCATGGCCTGCACCACGGTGCCCGCGGGCATGAGCCACGCGTACACCAGCACCTCGTGCCGTCGCCGCGCCCGCGTCACCGCGAGCACCACGGCACCGGCGAACAGGCACACCACGAAGGTGAGCAGGCGGTTGCCGAATTCGACGGCCTGGTGGATGAAGGGGACTTCGGCCACGGTGACGGGGACGAAGCTGCCGGGGAAGCATTGCGGCCAGGTGGGGCAGCCGAGGCCCGAGGCGGTGACGCGGACAATGGCCCCGGTCACCGAGATTCCGGCCTGCGACAGAATCACCAGGATGGCAATGAGTCGCTGGGTCCGGAGGGACGGCAGCGGGAAGAAGTCGGCGAGTCGCTGGAATGCGCGGGACAGCACGCAACGATGGTAGCGGGAGCGAATACGCGCGAATCACCCGGTCTACTACAAGATGTCGTTAGGTGGGGGTTGGGCCGTAGCGCGCCGAGAGTTCGACGCCGATGCGCGCCAGCTCACCGCGCACCGACGGCGGTTCGAGCACCTCGACCAGCGCACCCCAACCAGCCAGGTGGCGGGCGATATCCAGGGGAGTGGGGGCGCCGACGCGAACGCGACTGCGGCCGTCGCCGAGGTCGGTCTCGGTTTCGCAGTGTCGTCCGAACTGATCGCGCAGGATGGGCACGAATCGGGTTTCGATATCCAGGGTCGCCCAGGTGCGCGACCGATTGCGTTCCATTTCGCCGACGACCTGCTCCCAGGCTTGGTCGAGGGCGAAATCATTCGGACGCTGCGACGGCTGGTCGGTCGGTTCGGCGGCCACAATGCGATCCACGCGAAATGTGCGCTGCCCCGTCTCGGTTCCCGCGATGAGGTACCAGCTGTCGTCCTTGTCGACCAGGCCCCACGGATGCACCAGTCGGTCGGAGCGCTCCCGCGCGGCATTGGTGTAGCCGAGTCGCACGGTGCGCCGTCGCACCACGGCGGATTGCAGGAGTTCGACCATCGCGGGCCGCTGCCGTTCGGGCTCGCCCCAGCGGGTCGAATCGATCAGGGTGGCATCCGCGGCCGCCTCCGCCTCAGCGCGGAAGGTCTGCGGCAGCGCCCGAACCAGTTTGCGCAGCGCCGCTTTCGCCTCGCCGGATACCGCCGCGGCCGGTCCGACGAGCAGGAACAGCGCCTGCGCCTCGGACTCCGATAAACCGCTCAGGTCGGTGCGCGCGCCACCGAGCAATGACCAGCCGCCATTGCGTCCGGCCTGCGGATATACGGGAATGCCCGCGGCGGAGAGGGCTTCGAGATCCCGTCGCGCGGTGGCCACGGACACCTCGAGTTCTTCCGCCAGTTCGGCGGCGGTCACCCGTCCCCGGGACTGCATCAGCAGCAGGGCGGCTACGAGTCGGTCGGCGCGCATGGTCTCAGATTCCCAGAAAAAGTGCTCAATTGGTGAGCACTTTACCGGGGAAGATTGTTCTCATCAGCCACTAGAGAGAAGGAAAGCCCGATGCTGCGAGGACTCACCACCGTCAATCACTTCGCCACCGATGTCCCGGCCGCCGTCCGCTGGTACGCGGAAGTGTTCGGCGTGGAGCCGTACTTCGAGAAGGAGTTCGCCGGTCAGATCGCCTATGTCGAATTCCGCATCGGTGACTACCAGGCCGAATTCGGCATTCTCGACGCGCGATACGCACCCCACCCGGTGTCGGGTGCGCCCGCCGGAGCCATGACGTACTGGGCTGTCGACGATGTCGAGGCCGCGTTCGAACGGTTGCTGTCACTCGGTGCGTCCGAGCACTCCAAGCCGACCGAGCAGGGGCCCGGATTCATCACCGCCTCGGTGGTGGACCCGTTCGGCAATGTGCTCGGGATTATGTTCAACCAGCATTATCTCGACATGGTCGAGCTGCTGAAGAAGTGAATGGCAGCGCCCCGGTCACTCGGTGCCCGGGGCCGCACACCGGTATCGAAAACCGTTCAGTCGAAACGGAAGAACCTGGTGGCGAGCCAGCCGCTGACCCCGCCCCACACCGCGAGCATGGCGACGCCGTACCAGTCGATCGCCCCGCCGAGCGCCCGGTACAGCGCTTCCGACAGCGCCCCGGACGGCACCGCGCGCGCCAGCCAGCCCACCACCGACGGCAGATCGTCGGACATGAGGACCAGGCTCGCGATACCGAGCATAATGAACCAGAGGATATTCGCCAGGGCGAGCACGATTTCGGCCTTCAGCGTGCCGCCGAGCAGTAGCCCCAGCGCGGCGAAAGTCGCCGTGCCCAGGCCGATGATCACCGCGCCGAGCACCAGCCCGAGCGCCGACGGCCGCCACCCCAGTGCGACTCCGATGGCGCCCAGCAGAATCGACTGCAACACCACCACGATCAGTACGGCCGAGCACTTCCCGGCGACAATGCCCCACCGTGGTAATGCCGTGGCCCCCAAGCGCTTCAGCGCCCCGTAGCGGCGATCGAAGCCGACGGCGATCGCCTGCCCGGTGAATGCCGTGGACATGACCGCCACCATCATGACGGCGGGCACCACCCGATCCACCCGGCTCTCACCGAGCCCGTTCAGGGGCAGCAGTGTCAATCCGATCAGCAGTGTGATCGGAATGAACATGGTGAGCAGTAACTGTTCCCCGTTGCGCAGCAACAGGATCAGTTCCATCCGCGTCTGCGCGGCCAGCATGGCCGCGCGCGTGGTGGGTCGCGGATCGGGTGTGAAGGTGCCGGGTGCGAACCGATTGGCTGTATCGATCATGCCCGCAGATCCCGTCCGGTGAGTTCGAGGAATACATCTTCGAGTCTGCGCTGGTCGATACGAATATCGCTGGGCAGCACATCGATTCGCGCGCACCACGCGGTGAGGGTGGACAGCACCTGCGGGGTGATATCGCCCTGCAGCAGGTAGGAGCCGGGACCGACCTCGCGCGGCGCAAAACCTTCCGGCAGCGCCGCTTCCAGCAGCGTGAGGTCGAGCTTCGGCGGCGCGATGAAGCACAGCCGTCCCTCCGCGCCGTGCGAGGTCACCTCCGACGGCGTGCCCTGCGCGACGATCCGGCCGTGATCGATGATCACCAGCTGATCGGCGAGCTGTTCGGCCTCGTCCATCATGTGCGTGGTCATCAGCACACTCACCCCGTCGCGGCGCAGTGCGTCGATGAGCTCCCACACCAGATGTCGCGCCTGCGCGTCCAATCCGGCGGTGGGTTCGTCGAGGAAGACGATCTCCGGGCGACCGACCAGTGCGCAGGCGAGCGCGAGCCGCTGCTGCTGCCCGCCCGAAAGCCGCCGGTAGGGGGTGCGGCGCGCGTCCTGGAGTCCGAGCGTGCTCAAGAGCCACTCCGGATCCAGCGGCGCGGCCGAATAGGACGCCACCAGATCGAGCATCTCCCCGGCTCGTGAGCCGGGATAGGCTCCGCCGCCCTGCAACATCACACCGATGCGCGGCCGCAACCGATCGGAATCGGCGATGGGATCGAGTCCGAGCACCCGCACCGTTCCGGCATCGGGGGTTACGAATCCTTCGCACATCTCGGTGGTCGTGGTCTTGCCCGCCCCATTGGGCCCGAGCAATGCCAGTACTTGCGCGCGTTCGAGTTCGAAGCTGATGCCGTCGACCGCGGTGATGTCGCCGTACCGTTTCGCGACGCCGTCGACGCTAACGGCGGGTCCTGAGGTCACGATCTGACACCGTAGGCTGTGGCCTGCTGTGACGGAGCCGACACCCCCGGCTGGTTACGCCACGGCAGCACCTTTCGGGTCAGGAAGATCAGCAACAGCCCGACGATCACGGTCGCGATGGCCGCCTGCACGATCTGGAACACATAGAAGTCGGCACCGCGCGGCATGACGAGCACGCTCACGATGACCGAGAGGGTAATGGCCGGAACCCGGAAGAGCGGTCGGTTCGCCCAGGCTGCCAGCGGCACGATCGCCCACAGCAGGTACCAGGGCTGTACGACCGGGAACAGCAGGACCAGGGCACCGAAGGACACTCCGAGCGCACCCACCGGATGCAGTCGCCCGGTCCACGTCGCGAACAGCATGCGGGTCATGACGAAGGCGGCCACCAGGTAGCCGATGGGTCTGGTGATGCTGAGCAACGCGGTGGTGTGATCGCCGAGACCGAGCAGCACACCGCCGAAGCCGGTGGCTATTCCGATCGCCGTGGGGAGCGAGAGATAACTGCGCACCGCGCTCGCGGTATTGAGCGTGTGCACCCAGCCGAATCCGAGTCCGCTGGCGGTGGTGACCAAGAGTGTCGTCGCCACCGCCACCGCGCCGAGGATCGCCCCGGCCAGGAGCACCTGCTTGAATCCGCCGCCCAGGCGCCGCGCCAGGGCCATTGCCACGAACCCCAGGGCGGCCAGTGATACGACCTTGATCGATGACGACAGCGTGATGACCACCGTGCCGAACAGCAGCAATGCCCACGCGCGTTTATCGAATGGATGGGTGTCCTCGATGGCCCGCAGCGTGAACTCCAGCCCGGCCAGCATGAGCCCGAGCATGAGCGCGTCATTGTGCACCCCACCGACGAGGTGGAACAGCACCAGCGGATTGGCCGCGCCGAGCCACAGCGCACTCACCGGCGCGACCCCGCAGCGTCGTGACAGTCGCGGCAGCGCCCACACGATCAGCGCCACACCGCCCAGCGCCAGCAGCCGGTGCAGCCAGACCCCGGCAATAATATTGTCGCCGGTGAGGATCGCTATGCCCTTACCCATCCATAGGAACAGCGGCCCATAGGGCGCGGGCGTCTCCCGCCAGATATTCGGCACGTTCTTGGTGAGCACGTTATCGAGCCCGAGCCCGTCGGCCGGTCCCACCACATAGGGGTCGAGCCCGCGTTGGGCGATTTCACTCTGTGCCAGATACGAATAGACGTCATTGCTGAACATCGGTGGCGCGATGCTGAGCGGAATGATCCACAGCAGCAGTGTTCGATCCATCTGCGACCGGGACAGCCGATGTCGCGGATTGCCGCCCCAGCCGCCGATGGCGAACCGTCCGAGCAGCAGCCACGCCATGATGACGAGCACCGTGCCGATCATGCACATGGTGAGCGTGGAGGTGTGGGCGCGCGCGAAGAACCCGAGTACCCGCATGCCGGACGTCGGGTTCTGCCGTACCGGTTGGGCGCCGACCCCCAGCGCGGAAATGGCCATGATGACCGCGCCCGTCGCGCCGAGCAGCCGGATTCGGGTCAGTTGCAGCGTTTCCCGCCGGTCCAGACCCGGCACTTCGGATTCGGCGACGTGCAGTGCGGCAGCGGTGTGGTCGGAGGGTGGGACGTCCAGGCCCAGTGCCCGGCGTCCCCACTCGATGATCCTGCGCCGCGCGCTGTTCGATACCGCCACGGCGGCCAGCCTAATTCGCCGCGCGGCCGGGTAGTGCCACGGGCACAGTCGGAGTGCGGGTCGCGTGGCTCTCACCCGCCGTTATGGTCGGGTTTTCGCCCGATATGTGTCAGGACGGGTGAATACCCTGACTAGATGGTTTCGGATTCCAAACGGCGGATCGAGGTGGCGGCGGCCGGGCTGCTGGCGCGGCACGGCTACCACGGATTCGGTCTGAAGAAGTTGAGCGAGGCGGCGGGGCTGCCGT
This sequence comes from Nocardia uniformis NBRC 13702, assembly GCF_001613345.1. Taxonomy (GTDB): domain Bacteria; phylum Actinomycetota; class Actinomycetes; order Mycobacteriales; family Mycobacteriaceae; genus Nocardia; species Nocardia uniformis. The sequence continues at coordinate 78,478 of NZ_BDCE01000086.1, forward strand.
ACGGGTCCATCTACCACCACTTTCCGGGCGGTAAGGAGGAGATCGCGGTCGCGGCCATTACCGAGACGGGGGTGCTGGTGGGCCACATGATCAGTCAGGCTCCGGGCGATGTGTTCGCCACGGCGGCAACCGTCTTCGATTCGATGGCCGCGAAACTCGCTGCCTCGGACTGGACCGACGGCTGCCCGGTGGGTACGCCCGCACTCGATGGTGGCAGTGACGTGGAGGTGGTGCGCACGGCCTGCGTAATTGCATTCGATGCCATGGCGCGGGGGTTCGCGCGTTTGCTCACCGATATGGGCTTGCCCGCGGGGGAGGCACACGACTTGGCGACCACCGTGGTCGCGGCCTACGAGGGGGCGACCATCCTGGCGCGAGTGCGGCGCTCGGACGAACCGCTGCGCACGGTATCCGCCGCTATGGCCCGCCTGATTCGCGTGAGCCTCGCGGAAGCCGCTGCGTCCTGACCGATGCCTTCCACTCCGAGATGAACTCCTCCCGCGGTGGCGACTTCCGCTCGGAAAGGCACTGCCGCCGAGGCTCATCCGATGGTCAATGCACCTGACGGTCGGAATCGCCCCAATACCGCTTGCGCAGTTCACGTTTGAGGATCTTGCCCGCACCGGAGACCGGGAGGGCGTCCACGATCTCGATGGTGCGCGGGGCCTTGTAGCCCGCGATCAGGGTTTTGGCGTGTTCGCGGATCTCGGCGGCGGTTACGGTGCGGTCCGGCAGGCAGACGATGACGGCGTGTACCCGTTCACCCCATTCCGGATCGGGGACGCCGATGACCGCGCAGGCCGCGACGCTCGGATGCGCCGCCACGGCGTTCTCCACCTCGGCGGAATAGACGTTCTCGCCGCCGCTGACAATCATGTCCTTGATCCGGTCGACCACGAAGACGTAGCCTCGATCGTCCATGTAGCCGCCGTCGCCGGTGTGCATCCACCCGTCGCGGACCGCGGCCGCGGTCTCCTCGGGCTTATTCCAATAGCCGAGCATCACATGGTCGCCACGTACCGCGATCTCGCCGACGGTGCCCCGGGGCACCTCGATACCCTCGGCATCCACAATGCGCAGATCGGCGTGCGGCGCGGCGCGACCGGCCGAACGTAGCAGTCCCGCGACGTGTTCGGCGGGTCCGAGCAGTGTGGCCACCGGAGCGACCTCGGTCATGCCGTACGCCTGGGTCAAGCCCGCGCCGGGGAAGAGTTTCATGGCCCGTTCCAGGACGGCCTGGGCGATCGGGGACGCACCGTAGAGAATGCGTTCCACGCCGGACAGGTCGTAGTCGGTCGCGGCCGGGTGATCGACCAGCATCTGGATCATGACCGGCACCAGTAGCACATCGGTAACCTGGTGCGTCGCCAGTGCTTTCATGGTCGCGACGGGTTCGAACGCCGCAATGATGATGTGCGTGCCGCCGAGCATCACCTCGGCCAGCCAGCCCGCCAGATCGGCGAGGTGGAACATGGGTGCCGCGTGCAGGTACCGGCCGTTCGGCTTGAAGAGGTAGCCACTGGCGATGGAGCCGAGCGCCGAGGCGAACAGGTTGTCGTGACTGAGCATGACGCCCTTGGGAAAACCGGTGGTGCCGCCGGTGTAGAACAGGCCCGCCAGTGCATCCCCGCCCCGGCGCGCGTCCTCGATCGGTGCGGTGTCGGCGATGAGTTGCTCGTACGACAGCGTGCCGTCCGGGGTGGGTCCGTCACCGCAGTGGATGACCGCGATCAGCCCCGGATACTCCTGGCGGATCGTGGGCAGCATCGGCGCGAACGCGTCGTCGACGAACAGCACCGTGGTACCGGAATCGACGAAGCTGTAAATGATTTCGGCCGGGCTCCACCGAATATTGACCGGATTGAGTACGGCATCGGCCCAGGGCACCGCGAGCAGGTACTCGCTGTAGCGGTCGGAGTTCAGCGAGAGCATCGCGACCCGGTCGCCGGCGGTCACCCCGAGACTCCGCAACGCGCCGGCCAATCGGGCGACCCGATCGGCGACCTCACCGAAGGTGCGGGTGCGGTCCGCGTAGATGGTCATGATCGCGTCGGGGTGTTGCTGGACGGCGCGGTGCAGGCCCTGGGTGAGGTACATCGGCGTATTCCTCCATGCTCACGATGTGAATCGGCGATAGGGTAACACCGATCACACTCCGCGTCATCGACTCCGGGTTAATCACCGGCTACCCGGAAACCCGGCTGCTAACAGTGGGATGATTGCGCGAATGGCGGATGTCGGGTTCACTAAGTGAATATCCAATAGCTTCAACGGTGAGGATCGTGATGAGTCAGCGAGTGGTCGTGGCGGGTGTGGGAATGATTCCTTTCACCACGCCGAGTCGGACCGAGTCCTACGACGTCATGGGTACGACGGCGGCACGGGCCGCATTGGCCGACGCCGGGATCGGGTACGAGAAGATCCAGCAGGCCTACGCCGGATACGTCTACGGCGATTCGACCTGCGGGCAGGCCGTGGTCTACGGCCTGGGGCAGACCGGTATTCCGGTGATCAATGTCAATAACAACTGTTCGACCGGATCGTCGGCGCTGTTCCTGGCGCGGCAGGCGGTCGAATCCGGTGCGGTGGATGTGGCCCTCGCCGTGGGCTTCGAACAAATGCAGCGCGGTGCGCTGGCCATGGGCTATACCGATCGGCCGAGCCCGATGGCTCGGTTCGACGTGGTGATGGACGAAATCCAGGAGCGCGACCAATCCCCGTTCGCCGCACAGATGTTCGGCGGTGCGGGGCGACAGTACGCGGAACGGTACGGCACCGCGCCGGAAACCTTCGCCAAGATCTCGGTGAAGTCGCGCAAGCACGCCGCCAATAACCCCTACGCGGTATTCACCGATCCGGTGACGGTCGAGGAAGTCCTTGCCTCCCCGCACATCTACGGCCCGCTGACGCGATTGCAGTGCTGCCCGCCCACCTGTGGCGCGGCCGCGGCGGTGCTGGTCAGTGAGAAGTTCGCCAAGGCCAACGGTATCGATGCCGGCGTGGTGATCAAGGCGCAGGCCATGGCCACCGACCTCCCGTCCACCTTCACCGAGAAGGATATGACGAAAATCGTCGGCTACGACATGAGCAAGGCCGCGGCACACCAGGTGTACGAGGCCTCGGGGGTCGCGCCGACCGATATCCGCGTGGTCGAACTGCACGACTGCTTCACCGCCAACGAGCTGCTCACCTACGAGGCCATCGGGCTGACCCCGGAGGGGACGGCGGAGAAGTTCATCAATGACGGCGACAACACCTATGGCGGACGGGTGGTCACCAACCCCTCCGGTGGCCTGCTGTCCAAGGGCCACCCGCTCGGCGCGACCGGCCTCGCGCAGTGCGCGGAACTGGTGTGGCAGTTGCGCGGACAGGCCGACGCGCGACAGGTCGACGGCGACCTGACGCTCGCGCTGCAACACAATATCGGGCTCGGCGGCGCCGCCGTCGTCACGCTGTACGAGAAGGTGAGCTGAGCATGGCTGTAGATCCCGCTCTGATCGGGAAAGAGTTTCCCGCAACGAGTTTGACCGTCGACGCCGGGCGGTTGCGCTTCTTCGCCAAGGCCATCGGCGAGACGAATCCGGTGTACACCGATGTCGAGGCCGCCAAGGCGGCCGGGTATGCCGATCTGCCCGCACCGCCGACCTTCCTGTTCTCCATCGAAATGGAGAGCCCCGACGCGTTCGGATTCCTGGCCGACGCGGGCGTGGACTTCCGGTTCGTTCTGCACGGCGAGCAGTCGTTCACCTACCATGCCATCGCCTACCCGGGCGATGTGCTGACCGCGACGCCGCGCATTGCCGACGTGTACAGCAAGAAGGGTGGGGCGCTCGATTTCATCGTGAAGGAAACCGCGGTCACCCGCGCCGACGGTACCGCCGTCGCCGACCTGAAATCCGTGATCGTCGTGCGCAACCCGGGAGCAGGCAAATGAGCACCCTCGAAGCAGTCGAAGTCGGCACCGAGCTGCCGCCCTTGAAGATTCGGCCCATCTCCCGCACCACCCTGGCGCTGTTCGCCGGAGCGTCCGGCGATCACAACCCGATGCATATCGATACCGACGTGGCCAAGTCCGCCGGTCTCGACGACGTCTTCGCACACGGCATGCTGTCGATGGCCTACCTCGGCCGGCTGCTCACCAATTGGGTGTCGCAGCAACAGCTTCGGTCCTACCGGGTGCGGTTCGCCGCCATTACTCCGGTGCACGGCCAACCGACCGCCACCGGCACGGTGGTCGCCATCGATGAGGTGGACGGCGAACGCCGCGCCACCCTCGAACTCGCTGTCACACTGGCTGACGGCACCGTTACATTGACCGGCGACGCTGTCGTCGCACTCTGAAAGGTATTGCGCACCATGGGAACACTTGATGGCAAGGTGGCCATTGTCTCCGGTTCGGGTCGCGGCATCGGCCGCGAGATCGCGCTGAAGCTCGCCTCCGAGGGCGCCAGCGTCGTGGTCAACGACCTCGATGCCGGACCCGCCAAGGAAACCGTCACCGCGATCGAGGCCGCGGGCGGCAAAGCCGTCGAATGTGCGGGCAGCGTCACCGAGGAAGGCTTCGCGGAGCGATTCGTGCAGACCGCCGTCGACTCCTTCGGTGGTCTCGACATCATTATCAATAACGCCGGCTACACCTGGGATTCGGTCATCCAGAAAATGACCGACGAGCAGTGGGACGCCATTCTCGACGTCCACCTCAAGGCGCCGTTCCGGATTCTGCGTGCCGCGCAGCCCGTTATCGCCGCCCAGGTGAAGAAGGCCAAGGAGGCCGGTGAACCCATTCCGTGCCGCAAAGTCGTGAATATCTCCTCCCTGGCGGGCACCGGAGGTAATGCGGGACAGGCGAATTACTCCTCGGGCAAGGCGGGCATCCTCGGTCTCACCAAAACCATCTCCAAGGAGTGGGGCCGCTACAACGTCACCGTCAACGCGGTCGCCTTCGGCATGATCAAGACCCGGCTCACCGAGGCACCCGCCGATAGTGGCGGCACCATCGATGTGCAGGGCAAGGAGATCAAGGTCGGCGTCAACCCGAACCTCCTAGCAGCCATGGAGCAGATGATCCCGCTGGGTCGTGGTGGCACACCGGAGGAGGCCGCGGGCGCGGTGTACCTGCTGTGCCTGCCGGAATCCAATTACATCAGCGGACAAACCCTGGTCTGCGGCGGCGGATTCAATATCTGAGGACCGCTACCCACAACCGCGCCGACTCCCGCATGCGGCGGCACCGTGCGGGAGCCGGTGAAGTGATGAAGGATCTGATTGCGTGCTCGCTATAGGGCGGCGCGCAACAGACATCCGTGTCTCGATCCCGGAGGCGCACGACGATGGGACCCACCCGATGAACGCACTGGCGCGTTTCGACACTCCACCCCCGATCCGGCGTGTCGGTTCCGGTGAACCGCTGCTGCTGGTGCACGGCTTCACCATGAACTGGCAGGCCTGGGGTGCGGTGATCGATGAATTGGCCACGGAATTCGATGTTCTGGCGGTCACCCTGCCCGGGCACTGGGGCGGGCCGCCGGTGACCGGATCCGCGTCCGTCGCGGGATTCGCCGACTACCTGGAACAGGTGATGGACGAGGCCGGTTGGGCGACGGCGCATTTCGCGGGCAATTCGTTGGGTGGGTACCTGTCGTTCGAACTCGGCGCGCGCGGCCGGGCTCGTTCGATCACCGGGATCGGGGTGCCGGGTTTGTGGCGGATCGGCGGCGCCGTGGCGGCGTCGGTCTCCCGCAAATTCAAGCTCATGGGTTACGGGCTGCCGCTCATTCCACTGACCAGACTCCCGATCGTCGCGCAGCTGACCCGCCTGTCGGTGCTGCGGATGCTGAGTTACCGACCGACGCGAGTGCCCGCGCCGTTGGCTGCGATCGCGATCGAATCAGCGGCGCATTGCCGTTGCTACCACGAATTTCTCGCACAGTCCGCCACTGATATCGGAAATTCCGCGGATGACGTCGGTGGCAATATTCTGGAGCGGGTCACCGCGCCGACGACGGTGGTTTTCTGCGAATACGACCGGATCGTCCCGCCTCGGCCATCGAGTGCGCGCATGGTGACCGGGCTACCGAAGGTCCGGTCGCGCACCCTGTCCGGCGTCGGCCACGTGCCGATGCTGGAAGCGCCAGCGCAGGTCGCGGCCGAGATCCGATCCACCATCCGGTTCGCTCAGTCGGGTGGGGACGCGTCGCAGCTCGGCTGATATCGGTCGGCGCGGGCCGATGAGGTAGGAATGAGGATCGCTGGCGACGGGAGGTGAAAGACATGGTGAGCGCGCCGAATCAACCGGTGGTGATCGGCCCTGCCCGGGGTACCCGACCCGCCAACCGCCGACAGCTGATTGTGGCGGCGGCAGCGGACCTGTTCTACCGCAAGGGATACACCACCGTCGGCATGGGTGAGGTCGCTGACGCGGTGGCCATCGGCCCGTCCGCGCTCTATCGGCACTTCCGCGGCAAGCAGGATCTGCTCGTGACGGTGGTCGGCGACGCGCTGCACACCATCGATTCCGCCCTGGCCGCCGCGACGGCCGACAGCATCGGGGCGAGTGTGGCCGCCGCGGCGCTCGAACATCGTGCCGTCGGGGTGTTGTGGCGGCGGGAGTCCCGGCATCTGTCCGCCGGCAACCTGTTCGCATTGCGCGAGGTCACCCATCGCGTCGTGGACCGAGTGACCGAACTGGTCCGCGTCCGCCGACCCGAGTTGGGGGCGACCGAAGCGGATCTGCTGGCCCGCTGCGTGCTCGCCATCGGCGACAGCGTCTCGTTCCACAGTCAGTCGCTACCCGAACCCGAATTCCGAACCCTGCTGGGCGAACTCATCGACGCGACCATCGACGCACCTGTTTCCCTACCCGACAATCTGTCCGCCGACACCGCGAAATCGGGTATCGCGACCACCGGCTCCCGCCGCGAAAAGATCCTCACCGAAGCCACGAAACTGTTCGCCCACAAGGGATTCGCGGGTGTCAGCATGGATGACATCGGGGCCGAAGTGGGTATCTCGGGCCCCAGTGTCTACAACCACTTCCCGACGAAGGCCGATATCCTCATCGCGGCCGTCTACCGCGGCGACGAATGGCTGCGCATGGATATGACCCGCGCCTTCGCCCAGGCGACCGACGCCCGCGACGGCCTGGACCGACTGCTGCGCAGCTACAGCGCCTTCGTCTTCGAAAACCCCCACCTCGTCCAGATTCTCCTCTCCGAGGCGGTACACCTGCCCGAGACGGAACGCCACCGCGCCCGCGCGTCACAGCGCGCCTATATCGGCGAATGGGTGAATCTCGCCCGGCAGGTGCATCCGGCATGGGGTCCGGTCGGTACTCGCATCCGGGTACAGGCCGCGCAGACCGTACTCAATGAAATCGCCCTGGCCGCCCGACTGCGCACCCGCGCCGGCGTCCCCGACGCGGTACGTGTCATCGGCACCCACCTGCTCGCGATATCCGAGGCCTGAGCCGCACTAGCCGGGTACCACGTCTGGTTGCGCACCCGTTCGTCGCGCGACGACATGCTGCTGCACCAGCGTCCACACGCTGTTCGTCGCGAAGTACACCACAATCGCCAGCGGCATGACCGCCCCGGCGATCACGGAGCCGATCGGAAATACCCACAATGATACGAATTTCATGATGTCGGCGAATTGCCCGGTCGTCGGTTCCTGCCGCCGCAATGACACACGGGCAGTGAGGTGGGTGACAACCGCCGTCAGGAGCGCGAGGGGAATCACCACCGCCGTGGTGGCCGCGAACGTGTCGGCCACCGTGGTCAACGCCGAGGTCAGTGGGGCGCCGAACACTGTCGCACTCAGGAACGACCGCACCTGATCCGCCCCGAACACATAATTCGCGGTAGCGGCGTCCTGAAACGACCGCAGCACATGGAACAGGCCGAGGAAAACCAAACCCTGAGCGACGATCGGCAAGAAACCGGTCAGCACATTGACACCGTGTTGCTGCTGAATCTTTCGCAATTCGGCCGTCCGCCGTGTCGGATCATCGGCGTAATCACGCTGAATCCGCTGCATCTCGGGTTGCGCGGCAGCCAGCGCCCGCATGAATCGCGCCTGTGCCAGAAATGGCCGCAGCAGCAACGCCCGCAATGTCATCACCAGAAATATCACCGCGAGTACCCAGGCGAGACCACTCGCCCCACCGAAGACGGCGGCAAAGGCGGTGTGCCACAACCAGAGCACAGCGGACACAGGATAGTAAACGAAATCGAGCATGGGGGACCCTTACTGGGAGACGCGCCGACATCCGGCGCGCAGGGAATAGGACAGCCGAAGCCGACCGTGCTCAATAAGGCACGGTCAGCTCAGAGCCGCCACCCCGGAGCTCGTGGACGCGGACGCCCCGCGGTATCCGGATTGCTCTGCCGCTGAAATGCCCCCCGCCGTCGGCGCGCCGACTCGGGCGGCCCGGAACTCACCGCGACCAGGGCCATCGGCCGTTTCGCAGGCAATACCGCCAGCACGGCCAGCGTCAGGACAGTGGTCGCACCAATGGCGACCAGCGATTCTGAATCCACCCCATTGGTCAGAACCATCGCCCACGTGGCAAGCATCAGCGTGACCGCCATCAGCGCCGTCACCCGAATCCACGTGAACACGACCCCGACAGTACCTGCCCGATAACGGGTCCGCCGCCCCCTGCCCGTCATCGAATTCCGAGTTCGCACGATGATGTCCGACCATGGTGGGCAAGGCAGGCACCCTGGTGGTGATCCGCGGCAACTCGGGCTCGGGCAAGAGCACCACGGCGATCGAAGTTCAGCAACGATTCGGCCGTGGTACGTGCGCGGTCGTCGCGCAGGACGTGGTGCTCGTGGCCACCACGCCACACGCGCTCTTCTACAGCTTCGATCTGACGCTGGACCAGACACTGATCCGCCACGCCGGGCGCCCACTAGCGGCATCGATTCCGGAATCGACGATGCGGCAATGGTATCGGGGCTGGCAGCCGCTCCCGTTCGTCGACGAGGTCCGCATAGACGCGGACTGGAGTCTCGATGCCATCGTGGATCGGATATATCGCGACGTGGTCGCGGTCAGGTAGTTCGGCAGGTAGCGTCGGGCGGGTAAGGCTTTGTCGGTCACGGGTATCGAGGAGGGACCGGGTGGATTTCGAGGACGGCTTTTCGCTCGATATGGGGTACTCGGTGGGATCGTTCTCCGAGTATCTGCGGCAGCACGCGCCGGAGTTGTTGCCGGGTAACCGGTTCGGTGGGCGCGGGAAAGTCGACGCTCCGCACGGGACCACGATTGTCGCGGTGGCCTATCGCGGTGGGGTGCTGCTCGCCGGGGATCGGCGGGGGACCATGGGGAATCTGCTGGCCAGCCGGGATATGGAGAAGGTGTTCATTACCGACTCCTATTCGGCGGCCGGGTTCGCGGGCACCGTCGGCGTCGCGGTCGAGATGATTCGGCTGTTCGCGGTCGAACTCGAGCACTACGAGAAGATCGAAGGTGTGCCGCTGACCTTCGACGGTAAGGCCACCAAGCTCTCGAAGATGGTGCGGGACAACCTCCCCGCCGCCTTGCAGGACCTGGCGGTGGTGCCGGTGCTGGTCGGCTACGACCTCAATGCCACCGATCCCCGCAAGGTCGGCCGCATCGTCTCCTACGACGTCGTCGGCGGTCGCACCGAGGAACATTTCGGATACGCGGCGATCGGATCCGGTTCGCTGTTCGCGAAATCCTCACTCAAGAAGACCTACACCCCCGACATCGACGAGGACCGCGCACTGCGACTCGTTGTGGAAGCGCTCTTCGATGCCGCCGACGACGACACCGCGACCGGCGGCCCGGACATTATGCGCGGCATCTATCCGACCGCGATCGTGGTGAATGCCGAAGGAGCCGAAGAGGTTTCGGAGCAACGACTCACCGAGACAGCACGTGCCTTCCTCGACGAGCGAACCGCCGCCACCGAAGATTCCCCGACCTCGCACTGATATCGCTCGCGGTCTATGCGGTTCAGGCCGCAGTGACTATCTGGATCAGATTCCCGCGAGTGTCGTCGAAGACCGCCGTGGTCACCGGCCCGGTCTCGAGCGGTTCCTGGGTGAACATCACCCCGTGTCGGCGCAGGCGCTCATATTCCGCCCGCACATCCGCGACCTGGAGACGCGATCGGAATGCCGTCTGCGGCCAGCCCCTCCTTGTAGGACTTGACCACGGGGTGCCTATCCGGTTCGAGCAGTAGCTCCGCGCCCTCGGGGTCCTCCGGTGCGACGACCGACAGCCACCGGTCCGCACCCAGTGGGATGTCGTGCTTGGTGGTGAAACCGAGTACATCGGTGTAGAAGTCGAGGGCTTTCTGCTGGTCGTCGACGAATACGCTGGTCCTATGGATCCGCACGGTTGCTCTCCTTTCCTGGTGGCCGCCACCGTTCGAAGATGGCGGCCAGGGGAGTGGTGTCGAGGTGGTGGAACTTGTACCGCCCCTGCTTGCGCGTGGTGATCAGCCCGGCCTCCTCCAGCACCGCCAGATGCTGGGAGACGGCCTGCCGGGTCAGGGTCACCTGATGCCGACTCGTCAGGCGGACACAGATCTCGAACAGGGTTTGCCCGTCGTGCTCGGTGAGCTCGTCGAGAATGGTCCGCCGGGTGGGATCGGCGAGGGCCTTGAAGAGATCACCCATGAGTACGACGTTAGGCAAGTGGCGACTTGCCTGTCAAGGATCGTCCGTCGATCGTGCTGTCCAGGTCGACCAGCGCCACCGAGACGGTTATCCGTCGAGGAAGCGCAGCAACTCCGCGATGACGAACTGGGGGTTCTCCTCGACGAGCCAGTGGCCCGCGTTCGGCACGTCGACTGCCCGCACAATATTGGTCATGCGTGGGGCCGTGGTGGCTCGAACCGGGTCGAGTTGGCCCTGGGCCGTCATGAGCAGGGCCGGGACGTCGGTCGGTGCGGCCGCGATGGTGTCGCTGACATCCTGGTCCAGCGCGCGATAGAGCTCGAACCCGCCGGACAGCACCTCGGGTCGGCTGTAAGTCCGTGCGTACTCGTCGATTTCGGCGTCGGTGAACGGCGAACGATCCGAGGTGCCGCCGAAAGCCGTTCCGCCGTACGAGACCTGCGGGTAGAACAGGGCCAGGTACTCGCGGACATCGTCGCCGACCACCGCCTCGGGCACCCGTCGCTGCGAATGGAAGGCGATGTGCCAGCTCATGGTGCGATAGGTGGGTGCGTCGATCGCGGGCCCGGGCAGCGGCAGGTCGAGGTAGCCCAGACGTGCGGTGTCGGAGGGGAATTGGCTGGCGTACTGGAACGCCACCGCCGCGCCGAAGTCGTGGCCGATGACACGGGCGTCGCGCACCCCGAGCCGGTCGGCGATCAGAGTGTGGACGTACCGTGCCAATGTCGCCTTGTCGTAGCCGATAGGCGATCCGGTGCTATCTCCCAACCCGGGCAGGTCGACGGCGTAAACGGTGTGATGCTCGGCGAGCGCGGGCATGATCGGCCACCACCCGTACCAGGTCTGGGGCCAACCGTGCAGCAGTACCACCGGTGAGCCACTGCCGCCGGTCACGTAATGCATTCGGACACCGTCGATATCGGCGAACTCGTGTCGGAAGGTGTTGTCGAACTGCGGATCCGACTGCGTGGCAACGGCGTAGGCGGGAACATCGGCGGTGGTCGTTGTCCCGGAGCAGGCGGTGGCGATCGTGAGCAGGGCGGAGAGGGTGACTGTTGCCGCAATCCGCGTGATTCGCGGGAACGGGCGCGCTGGCGTGGTCATCGTGTGTTCGGCGCGGATACTCTCGTCTACGAGGGTGAGGAAGCGCCGTCCTCCCTTTCGTGTCGGTGGTGGCGGTTAAGGTTTTCGGTGTGGATGAGGTGGTGCGGTACAGTTTCCGGTTGCGGCCCGGCCGCACTGCCGAAGCCGTGCTGCGCTGCGAGTGGCATCGCTGCCGGTTCCTGTGGAACGAAGCAGTCAATCAGCAGAGGTCGGGTCTGAAGCCGACCTTCGGGAAACTCAGCAAGCTCCTGACCGAGGCCCGCGCACACAGCGCCTGGTTGGCAGAGGGTTCGCAAGTGGCGCAACAGCAAACGCTGCGGACCTATGCGCAAGCGCTCACGCAGTCGTTCACTGTCAAGGGCCGGAGGCGGCCGGTATTCAAGGCTCGCAAGCGGTCCCAGGTGTCGTTGGAATACACCCGACGCGGCTTCACCCTCACTGATGGGCGTCTGGTGTTGGCGAAGGGCGTCAGTATTGCGGTGGTGTGGTCGAGGGAGTTGCCGTCCGAACCGACGAGTGTGCGGATCACCCAGGATTCGTTGGGGCATTGGTATGCCTCGTTCGTCGTGCGCCGCACCATCGAGCCCGTCCCTGCCACCGAGGGCGGCATCGGTATCGACTGGGGCGTGAAAACCACCGCCACCACGACCGATCCCGCGTTCGATTTGCCCTACCGCGGGCACCGCGCTCGGTGTGCGGCCGAACTGGCCCGGGCGCAACGCAAAACGGCCAGACGGCATCGCACACGCGGTTCGCAGTCGCGCGGGTATCAGCGGGCCGCAGGTGCGGTCGCGAAGCTGCACAAGAAGGCGGCCCGGCAGACCCGACATGATGCGCGGGTGTGGGCCAAGGGTGTGGTTGGTAACCATGATGTGATCGCGGTGGAGGATTTCGAACCGAGGTTTCTGGCGAAGTCGTCGATGGCGCGCAAGGCCGCCGATGCGGCGATCGGCGCGGCGAAGCGGGAGTTGATCGAGCGTGGCGAGCGGGCCGGCCGGAGGGTGGTGTTGGTGCGGCCCGCGTACACGACCATGACGTGTTCGAGTTGTTTCGCGAGAGCCAAGCAACGACTCGAACTCGGCGAGAGAACTTTCCGGTGCCACGCCTGCGGATTCACCGCTGACCGAGACTGGAACGCCGCCAGGGTGATTCTGCCTGTGGCAGAGCGCGGCCACACACGTGTCGAGGATGTCAGCCAATTGGATCACCGCCTTCCGGTGGTGGGTTCGGTTGCGGTCTGAGCGTGAAATCTCCTGCCTTCAGGCAGGGGAAGCGTTAAATGTCCTTCTTCGGGGAGTCAGCGCCCGGTCGCGCCGTCGATCAGTTCGCGAAGGATGTCCGCGTGCCCGGCATGGCGTCCGGTCTCCTCGATCATGTGGGTGAGCGCCCAGCGAACACTGGGAGCCGGACGCCCCGGCCGCGACCGGGGCACCGGTGCGCCGAGATCGGTGCAGCCATCGAGCACCTCGTTCGCTCGCTCGACCGTTTCGCGGTAGCGGGCGACGACATCGGCGACGCTGTCCTCCGGTGCTGCCCGGAATGTCGCCTGCCAGTCGGTCACGGTGTCCCCGAGGAATATCGAGCGTTCGACGCAGGTCAGATGCGTGAGCAGTCCGAGCAGATTCGTGCCCGACGGCACGGTGGCCGTGCGCACCTGCGGTTCGGGCGCGCCGTCGACCTTCGCGGCGATCGCCGTGCGGAGATAGTCGAGAAATGCGCGCAGGGTCTCGGACTCGGTGTTCCCCGCGCGTGGCGGCGGGCTGTCGAGACGTTTGCGTCGGGCGGTGGCGGGCATGGTGGCCTCCTTCGTGCGCGGGTCAGTCAGCGCGGCGGATGAGCAGAACGTGATCGGTGACCTCGGCGGTGCGTCCATCCGGGCCCATCGCGATCCGGCGGGAAGCCTCGGCCCGCTCGACCGTCCACCCCGCCGGATCCAGGTCGATTCCATCAGCGACCTGCTGCGGGCTCGGGTACCGGACCTCGGGATCTTGGTTCCATGACCAAGGCGCGGTCGACCCGTGATCGACCACCAATAGCCGCCCGCCCGGACGCAGCGCGTGCGCGGCCCGGCGCAGGACGGCGTCCCGGTCCATATCGAGCGGGGTGTGCAGGTAGTGCGCGCAGATCAGGTCGAATCGGCCCGGTGGGAAGGACTCGCGCAGGTCATAACGCTCGGCCACGACCCGATCACCCAGGCCGTGCGCGCGGGCGAGGTCGGCGAGCCGGGCGACCGCCACCGCCGAGACGTCGACGGCGGTGACCCGCCAGCCCCGGCGGGCGAGCCACAGTGCGTCACCGCCGTTCCCGCATCCGAGATCCAACACATTGCCCGGTTGCAGACTCGAAACCGCTTCGCCGAGACAGTAATTCGGCTGCGGGTCGGTGGCAGCCGGTCGGGCGGCGTAGACGCCGTCCCAGAACGAATCCACCTCGGTGGCGCTCATGGGAACTCCTTTGGTCGGGATGCGACCAGTATTTCCAGACCCCCAACGTCCTGGCACGCAATCTTGCCGCTTTGGCAAGATGGCCGCGTGGACCCTGAAACCGACGAGGTACTCGACGCGGTGGGCCCGCGGCTGCGTGCCCTGCGCCGCGCCCGTGGCATCACCCTGACCGACCTCGCCCACCGCACCGGGGTGTCGGAAAGTACGCTGTCGCGGCTGGAGAGCGGTCAGCGCCGGGCCACCCTGGAGCTACTGCTGCCCCTCGCCCGCGTCTACGACATCCCCCTGGACGACCTCGTCGGTGCCCCGCGCACCGGTGACCCCCGAATTCACCTCAAGCCGATCCGGCGAGCAGGCATGATCTTCGTACCGCTGTCTCGGCAGCCGGGCGGCGTGCACGCCTTCAAGATGATCATCCCCGCCCAACCGAAACCACTCGAACCGACCCCGCAGACCCACGACGGCTTCGAATGGCTGTATGTACTCAACGGGCGTCTGCGGCTGATAGTCGGCGACCGCGACCTGATACTGCCGCCGGGCGAGGCCGCCGAGTTCGACACATCCCTCCCACACTGGCTGGGCAGCGCCGACGGCGCTGCCGTCGAACTCCTGATCCTGTTCGGCCTGAACGGAATACGCGCGCACGTGCGCCCCGACCACCGGGAGAACGCCCGCCCATCTCCCTGACGGGACGGGCGCGCGGTGGACTCAGATATGCGGAGTGGGCCGGTAGATGAGCTCTTGGATATCGCCGTCGAGTGTCCGGCTCTCGATCAGCTCGAGATCGAAGTCCGCCGCTCCCCGGAAGATTGGGTCCAGTCCGGTAGTCCCGGTGATTACCGGAAAGAGCGTCACCTGTACGCGATCGACCAGTCCGGCGTCCAGCAGCGCCCGGTTCATCGACAGGCTGCCATGGGAGCGCAACGGCACCTCGGACTCCTTCTTGAGCCGGGCGACGACATCGACGGCATCGCCGCTCGCGACCGACGCATCCGGCCAGTCGAGGGGCTCTTCGAGGGTGGATGACACCACCGTCGCCGGCAGGTTCCGCATCCGGGTGACCCAGGCATCACGCACCTCGGATCCCTCGGTACTCGACGCCAGCATCTGCGCGAACGCCCGATAGGTATTGGCCCCGAAAACCATCCGCTGTTCCTCGCCGTACAGGGCGAGGCGGTGGTCGAGCAGCTCGGGGCCCTGTTTTCCCCAGTAACCGGTCCAGTTACCGCCAGCGGCGCCGAAGCCGTCGAGACTGGAAAAAACATCGAATGTGTAGGTGGCAGACATGATGCTCCTCGAGTGCGACTGATCGGGTGTATATAGAGACGAGAAACCACGGCGAAACTCATCGCCGCGCCGCATGCCCGACCTGGACTCGGGCCGCCGTTCAGGTCGAGGCGGCCCGGTCAGTGCTCTGTCCCAGCACATTTAGTCTCGGCACATGGCAGATACCTCCGGTACGCCGATGACAGACGCGGAGATCAGGCAGTTCTTCACCCTGCTCCAGCGATGGTGTGACAGCGAACTCGACCAGTTCGCCAACCTGATCGTCCCCACTCGATGGGGCGATGTGTATGCCGATTTCGGCCGCGAGCGCCCTCCCGAGCATCCCGTCGAACTATACGAGCGACTGCCCGCAGACGGTGTGTGAACTAACACTCGACTTCGCGACAGCGCGAAGATCGTCGGAGGGACACCGGAAGCCGAAGATTCACTTGGTAATTCGAGGGTATGCATCTCCCGAGAAAGGAGGCTCGAATGTCTTTTCGCCTTCCGCAAGAGCTTCAAGATCTTCCCCGGCGTGCGCCTCAATATCAACCGCGGCTCCCTGTCGATCACCACCGGTAGCCGCGGCGGACCCCCGGCACACCAGCACCCCGGCCGCGAAACCACCTCCATGAACCTCCCCGGCCCCCTCGGTTGGCGTCGCACCCGTCGCCGGAGGCGCTGAATGTGGCTGCAATCGGCGATGATCGACTCGGGTACGCCTGCATTCGATCTCTGGCACCGTCCGCTATGGCCGGTTCGAACCGTGCGGGCAGCGGCATGCGCGTGCGCTGTTTTGTCGGGTGAGCACCGATCTGGTCTAGCTCCGTGGCGCTGTGAGCGCGATCCTGCCGAACACCTCGCCCGCTTCCATTTTCTGGTGGGCCAGAACCGCCTGTTCCAAAGGAAGTGCTTCGTGCACAACGGCTTTCAGCTCGCCACGACTGGCGGCAGTGAACAGTTCGGTGGTCGCGGCGCGTCGCTCGGCTGCGGGTACGGTGTCGGCGCTGAAGGTGGCGAACGACATCGACTTCCGGAACGCCGCGACCAGCTCCATGCCGAAGTCGGCCGGTGGCATACCTGCCATTGCGCCGACGGCCACCATGCGACCGTTCGGCGCGAGCCTGGCGAAGAAGGAGGGCAGATCCGCGCCGACGACGATATCGAGGATGACGTCGTAGTCCGCGGGAGCATCCGGTGCACCCCGGCCGAGCCGGTCCAGCACATGCGTCGCACCCAGTTCGCGCAGGCGCTCGCCGCGCTCGGCCGAGGATGTCGTGACCGCCACCGCACCCGCACCGCCGCGCGCCGCGAGCTGGACCGCCATGACGCCGATACCACCGGCCGCGCCGCGCACCAGCACCGATTCGCCGGGCTCGAAATGCGCATGGCGCAAAGCGAAGTGGGCCACCATGGCCGAGCTGCCGAGGGTCACCGCAGCGGCCGCGGACAGGTCCGTGGGAAGAGCGACGAGTGTCTCGGCCGATGCGACGGCCCGTTCGGCATAGCCGCCGCTCTCACCGGTGTGCGCCCACACGCGCCGACCGACCCATGCGGTATCTACGCCCTCACCGACCTCGGTCACGGTGCCCGCGACCTCGATGCCGAGGATGTGACCGGGTGTGCCGCCGTACGTGGCCAGCGCGCCGCTTCGGATCAAGGCGTCGAGACCGCCGACGCCGATCGCCTCGGTGGTGATCAACACCTGCCCGGCGGCCGGACGCGGGTCGGGGAGGTCGGCGACCGTGAGCACCTCGGGACCTCCGAATTCCTGGACCATCACTGCTTTCACCGGTTTCTCCATGTCCTTCTCGATCGGGAACCAACCAGCGGACCGTAACGGACGCCCCCGTCCGTTTAGCTAAAGTGAGAGCGGTGACTGCTCAATTGCCTCACGAACTGCGTTCGGACGCGCGTGACAATCGGGAACGCATCCTCGAGGCGGCTCGCACGATATTCGTCAGCACCGGCCTGGACGTGCCGATGCGGGAGATCGCCCGTCGCGCCGGGGTCGGACCCGCGACCCTCTACCGCCATTTCCCGACCAAGGAGACGCTGGTCGCGGCGGCGTTCACCGATCAGATGCACGCCTGCCGATCCCTCGTGGACGAGGGTCTCGCCGACCCCGATCCCTGGCGCGGCTTCTGCCGCACGATCGAGAAGCTCAGCGAGCTGCAAGCACGCGACCACGGCTTCACCGCGGCCTTCATGTCCACCTACCCGCACGCGCTGGATTTCGCGGCAATCCGCACCTCCGCGCTGACCGCCGCCGCCGAACTGATCCGCCGCGCCAAGGACACCGGGCACCTGCACCCCGACGTAATGGTCGACGACCTCATCCTCATGATCATGGCCAACAACGGCATTCACGCGACCACGCCGACAGCCCGCCTCGCGGCCTCGCGACGCTTCGCCGCACTCATGATCCAAGCGTTTCGGGCTTCCCCGGGTTCCGCGCCGCTGCCGCCGCTACCACGATTGGTGCCCGCGGTGTCGGCACCCCGCCCCGAATCCAACCGGCCGAGCACGCGGTGACCGGGCGAGTTGTGTTGTGGCGTCGCTGTATTGAAGAGTTCAGTGGTTCAGGTCTTCCGCCGTTCCGCCGCGCCTCGCGGCGGGACGAATTGCTGGCCCGGTCCGGCGGAATCCCCGATTGCCGTTGCCATGCCGCACCAACACACTGACCATGTGAACGAGACCTCGGTAGACGAACTCATCCTCGCTGAGAAGATTCTCCCGGCGCTCCAAAGCATTCAGGACGAACTGGGCTGCAGTCTGAGCGAAGCCATCGCCGAGTTCTCGCTGCGCTACAACCGGCTGCGCATCGATCGGCCGGACGACTTCACATTGCCGCACGGAGAATACGGACGCAACGTCTACACGTGAGAGTGTTCGTTCCCGCCTGTGCGCGGTGTATTCGCCGACCGAATTACCGTGCTGTCCTTGTGCACTGGCATTCGTCAGCCCAGGTAGGGCTGTGCGCGCTGTTCCGAGTGATGTTGCAGGCGCAGCCGAACCGTGTCGTGAACCGGCAGTTCAGCGAGTTCTTCCCGGCGAACGAAGCGGACCTCAGTGGACTCGTCGCTGACCGCGATCTGTCCTCCGCGGACGCGGCCATAAAAGGTGATACTGAATTCCTGCCGGATCTCTCCATCCGCATACGCGATGACGTGCGTCGGATCGGTATAGATGCCGAGCAGTCCTACGATTTCGACATCGAGGCCGGACTCTTCCTTGGTTTCCCGCACCACGCATTGCTCGAGAGTCTCTCCGATCTCCATGACGCCACCCGGCAACGACCAGTTCCCCGAGTCACTGCGGCGTTGCATGAGAATCGCTCCATGCTCGTCCACGACGAGCGCGGATCCACCCGGTACAAGGCTGTTGGCTTTGGGCGCGTTGGGATCTCGGTAGTAGTCACGCCGTCTGCTCATCGAACGCTCCTTGCCAATAGGGAGTGGAGGTGTCCCAAATCTGTTCGAGCAGCGAAGAATCCCAGGAGATTCGCTCGTCGATGAACTCGCGCGTGATGGCCGTGAGCTGCAGCGCTGAGATCGCATTGCCCCCTTCTGAATTCACCACGCGGCCCAGCCGTGGTGGTCAGGGTGTCGGCGCGGCCGGTGTTTCGACCGCTATTTCACCACCCAGTTCGTAGCCGCCTCCCAGCTGTAGGTGGTCTCCACTCCAGAACCGTCCCGGGTCATACCAGCTGGCGGAACGGTTTTGCGGCAGCAGTCCCATCGACTGGTAGGTCGTGGCCACGATCTCGGCGCAGTAGGCGGTTTCGAGTTCCTTGGCGGCCGGTGGGCCCGATCGGCGGCGGGGGAGGTGGGCTCGGCCGCGGAGCCAGCGGCCGGCGAGGCCGGCGGTGGAGGGGAAGGGGGTGCCGTCGAGTCGGGCGATGGTGCGCAGCAGGCTGTCTTCCATCTCTCGCGTTGCCGGACGGTTCAATTGGCGCAACCAGGCCTGCTGGTCGTAGCGGTGTGCCCACACCATGACGGCGTCGCGCAGATTGTGGAGCTGGACGCCGCGGTGGGTGGCTCCCGACCACATGTCGGGCAGTGATCGGCCGAGCTCCGCATGCCAGATCAGCGCCGGCATGTCATCGAGTACGACCGACATGCCGACATGGTTCACCGGACTGTTCGTCGTCATCCGAATCGCCCGGTCGGCCGCCGAATGCCCGCGAAACAACCAGATGTCACCCGTCCTGGTGATCTCGAGCGCTCGATCGAGACTGATGCTCGTCCCCGTCATACCAGTAGCGTATGCGGTATGCGGTGGTGGAAGGCAGTGGGATTGGCGGGGGCGGCCGGTGTGGTGGCGACCGGTGTGGTGGTCGTGCGTGCGGAACGTCGCCGCCGCGCCTACACACCGGATCAGGTCCGCGAACAATTGCACGAGCGGTTCGCGCAGGCACTCGCCGCCGAGGCAGCCGCCGAAACCGCCACTCCGGCACCTCAGGAGGCCCCTGGGCTTCGGGGGCGCATCCGACGTCTGTTTCGCCGCTGACCGCTGGGGGACAGGGGACGAGCTGCCGCACGGTGCCGACCGACTGCGCCGTGCGGCTGGGAACTCCGGTCCGGAGAAACGGTCGAATTCAGAGGGCCGCCGGGGCGGTGACTCGATGCACCCGGCAGTACTCCACGTGCAGCCACTGCGGCAAACCGTCTACTGAGATCTCGGCGCAGCAGTGGGCGTCCGGCCGCTCATGCATGTGCTGCGGACACTCCTCGACCAGTTCGCGCAGCGCGTATCCTTCGACTTCGAATGCTGTCCTGCTGCCGACCAGGAATAGGGTGTCAGCGGTAATATCGTGCCGCAGAATATCTTTGAACTCGCGATGGTATCGCGCGGCGAAGACGGCTCCCAGATCCGCTGCCTGCGGTAACCCGCGGCAGGTCACGGTGTGCGGCCGCCCGCTACCGAGCTTGGCGCGCAACTCTTTCCACCGGGATACTGGGAATCGCAGGCTGTGACGGAGTAACACCAGATCCAGCGGCGGCTCCTTGCCGCTGCCGTAGATATTGCATCCGACACCGTTGTGCCGCAACGGAAGGTACACAATCGTGTGCGGCGAGCGAGCCGCCAGCGACCATGCCATGCCCAGCGTCAACGCGGCGGCTTTGTCGACGGTTATCTGCGCACCGTGATACCCCTCGTGCAGCGGCGCGTGCCCGATCGGCCGCGCGGGCCGAACCACCCGATATTCGTTGCGCCCCAACCGCACCGTGCTGACCAGCGTGCGCCAACGCTGCCCCTGTAGCCGCATGCCCCTCCTCGAGTCCTGTGGGGGCGAACGGTAGGTCAGCGTGCACACGCTGGACAAGCGGATTCCGACCCT
>NZ_BDCE01000087.1 GCF_001613345.1 Nocardia uniformis NBRC 13702
GTTGCCCGCATCCCCAGACACGGCAATGCCCCGGCAGTCCAACTGCCGGGGCATTATTCGTGCAGAGTCAGAACAAGCCCGCGAGGGCCGTGTCCTTGGCTTGGAGTTCGGCATTGCCGGTGCGCACCAGGGTGGCCGCGCCGCCGAGGGTGGCATTGAGCTGGTCGGTGTGCGAGCGCCAGACGCGCTGGAGGTCGGCGAACGCCTCGTTGGCGTCACCCTTCCAGTTATTGGTGACGAATTCCTCGACACTGCGGTGGAAGGCCTCGAGCTGATCGCGAATGCCTTCGGCCCGCTTGATGATGGTGTTGGCGTTCTGCTCCACACCGGCGAACTGGGCGGAAATAATCTGGCCCATCGATGCTGCCATGGGATGTCCTTTGCTCAGGTTGGAAAGAGTGAGGGTGTGAGGTTCTTTACACCGGGGGCAGGTCGAGGCTGGAGACCTGCGCCTTGACCTGAGCGGCGAAGTCGCGGTCGTGATCCTCGTAGTTGGAGCCGGCCTTGATGAGGCCCTCGGCCGTCTGCATCAACTTGTCGTTGAGCCGGTCGGCCTGGAAGTAATAGCGCTCCATGAAGGCGTTGAAGGCATCGGCCGCGCCGCCCTTCCAATTGGAGCCGGTGGTGATGGCGTCCTCATCGGATTTGAGCTGACGGATCTGGCCCATCAGCATCTCGTGCGTCTTCTTGAACTCCTGGGCCTTGGCCTGGATGAGCTCATTACTCGCTTCGAATGCACCTGCCACGGTGCCTCCTCTCGGTTCGCGGGCGGACGACCCCTACTCAGTCTTGGACGCGGGTCATTGCCCTGCGGTTCCACCCCTGTTCAGCAATTTGTCAGCACCCTAACCGACGGGTATGCGGTCTGACCAGCTCTGATGTCCGCTACGCGAGGTGTGGCACGCGAGAGTAATCCCACAGTGCCGACCGGTTGGTCGACTACCAGCTATTGGTCAGCAGTGCGTACTGGGCGGCCGCTCGCTGATGCGCGTCGGTGAGCTGATCGCCCTCCACCGTGGCTACGTACTGGCGATAGGTGACCGCACAGCGGAACCGCTTGGTGCTGTAATCGTCCTTGGTGGGACTTTCGCCGCATCGCGCATTCGGAATCGCGGCCGGTGCGTCCGCCGCATTGGGATACGAGTTCTCCAGAATGACGGTGATCAAGTTCTCCGCGGCTTCCGTATCGCGGGTGCGGAACACCATCGAACTGTTCGACATGGATCGGCTCAGCGAATAGCGGTCCATGCCGACGTCACGCATAACACGCGACCAATGGTCCTGATCGCTCACCTGGTGCAGGAAGCCGCGCAATTCGAACGCCGCCTGACTGCTGATATCGGGGCTACCGAAACCGTCCGGATTGAGGGTGCGGCGCAGCATGCCATCGGTGTCGTACTTCAGGCGCAGCATATCTTCGCGATTGAGCGGTTTCAGCGCGTCGAGGAGCGGGGCCTGGGCGTCGTACACCTGCTCGACGAGTTCGGTCAGCTTGTCGAGTTCGGGGTCCTTCAGACCCGCGTACACATTGATGACATAGTTCGAACGCGCCATGACGGAACCGATAGTTGGCACGCCTGGCCGCCAATGTGTGTGCGCATCAGCGTATTTCGACAGCTGGACCGGCTGGTTCGCATCGGCGGCCAGCTCGAAGTCCAGCTCTTCGATCTCCATCGCGGCCTTCTTCGCCGCCTCCTCGCTCGGGAACTGGAGAACGGTCACCGTCGTGAAAGAGGCGTCCTCCGGGCGCTTTCCGGATTTGTCGGCGGGCGTATCGCGATGCCCGACGGCGTAGCCGAACATCATGCCATTGCTCTCGAGCACCGGTTGGGTGACATCGGCGAGTGTCTTGGTCGCCTTTTCCGCATCCAGGATCGGGACGGCCCCGGTGCCGTATTTCAACCGCGCGTCGATCTCCGGCCCGGTCACCACCTGGTCGGCCAGGCGCATGAGCGCCAGGTTCGCACCGCCGGATAGGTCGTGGTAGTAGGTGTAGCGCAGGTCCAGCGGATCGGTGGCGTACTTGCCGACCTCCAATTCCCGAACGTCGAGCTCGCCCGCCGCTGCTGTTCCGTCAATGGTGGATCCGCATCCGGCCACCGTCAGTGTGATCGCCGCCAGGGCCGCGAAACGAATACCTCGTGAAAGCATGTTCATCCTCGGCGGTGATCAGTTGCTGTTGACCAGCAGGGCGTACTGCGCGGAAATCCGTTGCTGTGCATCGAGTAACTGATTCGCCGCGACCTCGGCCGCGTAGCGCCCGTGCGAAACGAAGCAGTAGTAGGCGATTTCGAACTTATTGGCGTTGACGGCCTGGTGGCACTGGGCATTCGGCAGATTTTGCGGGGAATCGGCGCGCTGGAACTTCCGCGACGTCTCGGTGCGCTCGGCAATCAATTCGGCGGCCGCCGCCGCGTCCCTGGTGCGGTACAGGAACGAACCGCGCCAGGCCACGCGGTCCACGCCGGTCTTCTCGAACAGTGGCCCGTCGACCTCGGGGGCGCTGGAGATCTGTAGGCCACCCTGGCGGTCGTACACACCGGGCATACCGCGCTGGGAGTTATCGTCGAGCACCGTGAACAGCGCGCGCGCCAGCACGCCGTCCGGATCGACCTGCAAGTCCATGAGCTGGTCCGACGGGGTCGCCGGGAACTCCGCGACCCGCGGGGTGATGACCTCGATACTGCGCTTCGCCCGCTCCAACAGCTTCGGCAGGTCGCGTTCCTTCAATACCGACATGACGCTGTCGTAGACATAGGTGAAGATGACGAATTTGCCGGTGGCGTACCAGGATCGGAGCTGACCCGGACCCGAGATATTGTCGACCGTGAAGGCGATCGCCTCGGGGTGATCGGGAATCTCTACGGCCTGGTTCTCGTCCGGGCCCGATTCCAGGTCCAGTCGCCCGAGTGCCGCCGCCGCATCGGCCGCCGCCTGATCATCGGAGAAGACCATGACGACGTTGTCGAGTTCGTAGGACAGGTTCGCGACCGCATCGGAGCGGCCGGTGGTGACGAATCCCCCGACGAACCCCTGCGCGGCTTCATTCATGGCATCCGGATCCGCGTCAGCCCGGGTTCGAATGGCAGCCGAGCTGAAGTCGATAAACGGCCGGACCGCACCGCCCTGGGCCGATGGCGCGTATTTCACCTCGGGCATGATCTCCGAGGGCAGCGGCAGGTAGTTCGCCAGCCGCTCGGCCTCGATGAGTTTGGCCAGCTCGATGGAATTGACCTTGTCATAGGGCTTGATCTGGGTCGGGAAACCACCGACGTTCAGGCTGGCCAGATCCACGACGGGCTCGGCCGGGTCGGCCGGCGAGTCCGAATCCGATCCGCAAGCGCTGGTGAGCGCGATGGATACGGCGATGCCGACGGCGCACGCCGCCCGGCCGAAATTACGCATGGGGTCCCCTCCCCTCGAGCCGATCCGCGATGCCCGCCGCGGCCTCGGCCTCCTACTTCGCCGGTCACCTTACTTGATGCGGTCGTGCAGTACCGGGACGAGTTTGGACAGCAGCACCTGCTCGGAATCGGGCGTCCAATTGCGCATGGCGGCGACGGCTGCGGCATCGTCGAGCGGGATCACCGCGGCGCGCGAGCCGGTGATCTGATAGGGCAGTCCGAGAAGTCCACCGCCCCCGGCCTTTTCGTCACTGCGGACGGCGATGATGTAGGAATCATCGGGGGCTTTCAGCTCCCCGTATTCCGTTGACGGCCGCGGTGACGGTTCGTCGCCCTGCCGGGTAAAGCTGAGGTTGTAGACGAAGCCGAGGTCGGTGAGGAACTGTGTCTGCGGTGTGCCGCCGAGGTAGATCGAGAAATTCTTGCTATCGGTGACGTCCACCATGGTGATGGTCTTGCCCTGGAAGCCCGGATTCTCCTGGCGTGCCCGGTCCTTGGGGGTCTGCGCCGTCGTCGCGGTGGAAGTCGCTGCCGCCCCGGTATTCCCGGTCGAGGCGTCGCCGTTCAACGCCCACACGCCGATTCCGGCGGCGAGCGCGACCGCCACGGTCGCCGCGCCCGCGCCCAGCAGCAGGCCCCTGCGGCTCTTCGCAGGAGCCGGGGTGGGGATCGGGTGGTGCGGCGAGGAGATGGAAGTGGCTGTGTGTGGACCGGTTTCGTAGTTCGGCCGCAGCATGCCCGGCGGTGGTACCTGGACCGGATAGGTGGGGGATGTGTTGGTTCGGACCGGGTTGTGCCCTGGGGTCAGCGCATTGGCCGCGGCGTCGGTGAATTCGCGGCAGGTGTTGAAGCGCTCGGCCGGATTCTTGGCCAGCGCCCGGGCGAAGATGTAATCGATGGCACCGGGCAGATGCGGGTTGACGCTGGTGGCGCGCGGCGGTGGCTCGTGTAGGTGCCCCATCATGACCAGCGCGGGTTGCGTTGCCGGATAGGGGTTCTGGCCGGTGATCAATTTGAAGAACGAGCACGCCAGGCTGTAGATATCGGCGCGGTGGTCCAGCGGCTGACCCGAGAGCTGCTCCGGCGGCGCGTACGCGATGGTGGCCACGAAGCTGCCGGTCTGGGTGAGTTCGACGGTGTCCTCGGCGGACTTGGCGACGCCGAAATCGGCCAGCAGAGCGCGTTCTTCGTCGTCGTCCTTGGCGGTGGAGAGCAGGAAGTTGGCGGGTTTGACATCGCGGTGCAGCAGACTCTTGCGATGCGCGTAGTCGAGGCCCTTACCGACCTGGGTAACGATGCTCAGAGCGCGCAGCGGCGTCATGGAGTGCGGGTCGCGCTTCTGCTCCGCCGAGGCGTCGGTGCCCTCGATGTACTGCATGGCGATCCAGAGTTGGCCGTGTTCCTCGCCGCGATTGTGGACCGACACGATATTCGGATGATCCAGGCCCGCGACAATATTGGCCTCGCGCTCGAAGCGGCCCCGGAACTCCGCATCGCGGGACAGGTCGGCGCTGAGCACCTTGAGCGCGTCCATGCGCGGCAATTGCGGATGTTTGGCGAGGTAGACGGTTCCCATACCGCCGCTGCCCAGCACCCGTTCGATGCGGTAACCGCCGACGATGGTGCCGGGACTCATCGCCATAACTCTGAAACTCCTGGTAATTCGGTGGGGCTGGATGCTGTCCGGAGCATACTGGACGGCTCCGACCTGCGATGGGCTGACAAAATGCCGCTGTGGCGGCTTCAGAGGCTAGCTTCAGAGGCTATTGGCGAACAATGCGTACTGCGCCGCCACCCGCTGCCGCACATCGGATTCATCATCGCTCGAGACCACGCCGATGTAGCGCTTGTAGGTCACGTAGCAGCGGTTCTTGTACTCGGTTTCACTGTCGCCCTTGCTGTTCAATCGCACGCAGCGCGCACCCGGCACCTCCTTGGGCGCGTCGGTGGTGTCGTAGTGGTCGCTCTCATCGGCGAGGAGGGCCGTCGTCAGGAGTTCGGCTCCGGCCGCGTCGCGGGTGCGGATCACCGAACCGGTATCGGCATTGGCCATGGCTTCGGCCCCGCTGTCCTGCACGGCTTTCCGGATCTTGGACTGGTCATTGGCGTTGTGTACGAGCTTGGTGGGGCCGTAGATATTGAACAGGCGCGGATCGGGCTCCATACCGCTGCGGTCCTTCACTGTGACGCGGGCCAGCAGTCCGTCCGGATCGACCTCCAGGCTGGAGAATTGGCTCTGGGCGGTGGGTTCGAACTTGTCCAGCACCGGCACCTGCGCGTCCAGGGCCTTGCGCACCCAGTCCAGCAGATCCTGCTCCACGGCTTCGGGGCGCTCGATGAACAGCGAGATGACGAAGTCGCGGTACGCCATGAAGGCGCCGACGGTGGCGATACCCGGCCGCCAGTGGATGTGCGCGTCCGGGTACTGGCTCAGCGAGAGTTTGCGATTGAGTTCCGGCGCGACGTCGAAGTCCGCGTCCTCCAACTCCTGTGCGGCGGTGGCGGCGGTCTGCTCATCCGCGAAGCGCAGCACCATATTGGTGACGGTGGTGGAATCGGGCGCATCCTCGCGCCCGGACAGGTCGGCCCGGTCCGAACCGCTGGCGGCGAAGGCGGCCAACAGGTTATTGCGCTCCAGCACCGGTTCCGATACCGCGGCCAATGCCGTTTCGGTGGCGTCGGCGGCATCGGTGGTGGCGCGGCCGCCGCGACCGTAGACCAGTGCCGGGTCGATAGCGACGGTCGGGGCCACGGCCTCTGACATTCGGAAGCCCTCGAGCAGCGCCCCGCTGTTCCCGGCGTCCTGGTCGTAGCGGTACTTGTCGGTGGAGTAGGCGCCGACCTCGAGCTCGCGGACGTCGATTTCGCCGGCGACGGGTGTGCCGTGCACGCTGCCGCACGCGGCGAGTACGACCGCGGTCAGCGAAAGGTACACAGCGAAAAGTGGTTTGCGCGCACTGCGAACCATGTCAGTCCTCGTTCCTCCCAGACGATGCGTTCAAAGTAACCGACGATGGTCCCGCCCGGAGCGGCGTCGCACGAGAAGATCGTTCACGGGTGTCATCGTCGGCGGACGGGCCGGACGCAACCGCGACAGCGACACGTAACCTGGTGCGTGTGTTGAGCTCCACCTGTCGTCGGTCGACCGAGGGCCGAGTCCATTGATGGATCGGCAGGTCGAGGTTGTCGCGGGCAGTCATGTGCTCACCCGGATCGCGGGCGCTGTGATCCTGGTCGCACATCGGGAACGGGGCGTGCCGACCGCGGATTCACGCGCCATGGTGGCCGCGCGGGGCCTGGCGGAATTGGTGGTCGAGGCCTCCGAGCAGGCTCCCGAGGGGCCCGGGCGATTGGTCGCACGGCAGGCCACCCGGTGGCTCATGAAGGAGGCCGACCGTATCTCACCCGGTGAATCGGTGGATTTCGGAATTCTCTCCGCCGCCGATACCGGTGGCCTGGCGATATTTCTGCATGGTGCGGCGACCGCGGTGCTGGCCGGTAGAACGGTCGAGTACTACCGCGGCAGCGATGCCGCCTTCACGGTGGATCGGGTTGCCGAACATCCGGCGCGAGCGGCGGCGCTGTATATCGATGACGGCAAGGGCCGGGTGCCGGAGCTGCCGGAGCGCGGAATCGGTTCGCTGGTCGAAGGTGTGGCGCAGGCTGCGGGGGCGATCGTGTGGTTCGTCGGGGATCCGGTGCTCACCTGGCGGCCGCGCGCGTCCGAAACGGCTGGGCGACATCGCGCCACCACGGGCGAACAGCGCAGTGTGCCGCCGCCGACCTCGGCCTTCGATCCGGTGACCGACCGCGCTGAGCCCCAATTCGACGACCCCGACCTCACCCCCACCCGCACTTCCACGCGACCACCATCCGAACCGGATTTCGCCCCGGAGCCCGAACCTCGGTCCGCACCTGCCGATTCGCCGCCGTCACGGCCCGAATCATTGCCCGCCACCGGTGGTTTCGACCCGCATCACGCGCCCACCCAGACGGAGGCGGGTACCAATCCCGCGCCGAAGCCCGATCCGAATCTGCAGAGTCGGCTCGATGCCACCGCGAAGGCCACCGCGCTCACCGTGAAGGTGCGCGGATTCAAATGCGCGCGAGCCCATCCCAGTGATCCGCGTTCGGCATTCTGCAGCGTCTGCGGTATGCCGGTGGATCAGACCCAGCCGTTGGCCGAGGTGATCCGGCCGCCCCTGGGCATGCTGGTTCTCGATGACGGGATGACCTACATGTTGGCCGCCGACGCCGTGCTCGGCCGCGATCCGGAGCAGTCCGAGGCGGCGCGAGCGGGCCTGGCGCCCCTGCGTATCGACGACTCCTCCGGCGGAATGTCGCGCGCGCACGCCGAAATCCGTTTGCTGAATTGGGATGTCACGGTCGTGGACCGCGGCTCCACCAATGGCACCCGGGTGCGAAATCCCGGATACCGGGATTGGATTCGGCTACAACCGAACCAGCCGATGACACTCGCGCCCGGCGCGGAGGTCATGCTCGGCAACCGGGTGCTGCGGCTCGAACCCGTCGCCCCACCACCGTTCGGCTGAGCCCCACCTCGCCGGGATGTCGGGGCGTGCCGCTGTTGTAGCGGTCAGGAATACCGAGCGGCGCAGGTGTTCTGGCTGCCCAGAACACCTGCGCGGAAGGCGTCCACGCGAGAGAATCCGCTCGGCACCGTTTTGCCCTCGGTATCGCTGGCGGCGAGGCCATCGGTGAGTAGACCCGAGACCGCTTCGTCGAGATCGCCGGGGGAGAGGGTGATTCCGACCTGGTCGTTGGTGCCCGGGTCGGCCAGTTTATTGGTGATCACGCCCGCCAGGCAGGCCGCGCGCAATCCGGTCTTGGCGCCGGTGAGTTTCTGTCCGGCGTCTCGTTGTACGGCCAGCGCGTAGCGGGAGATGAACACCACGTAGGCGTTGTAGTCGCCGCTCACCTTCACCGGAAGTCCGTCCTGCTCATCGGCATTGGAGGCGCCGCGTTCCGCGAGGGCGGACAGGTCGGTGCCGATGGTGTTGGTGGCCGGGCAATAGGTGACCGGGACGGTGTCGGCGCCGTTGCGGCAGCTCATCTTCGCCGTCCGGTAGTCATATTCGGGCTCGTTGGAAATCGGCATGACGGCGGCCATGGCCTTGGCCATTTCATCCAAAGTCGCCTGGTCGATCTCGGATTCACCGCGATTGGTGTCGTCACCGAAGGTCTGCGGCAGTTTGCCGCGGCGGCTCTCGATCTCGTCCGCGTCAATGGTCTTGCAGCCCTTGGCCCCATCGGTGAATCCGATCTGGGTGGCGGTGACTCTTTCGAACGCTGATCCGTGCACGCTGTCGGGATCGTCGGGATTGTCATCGCGAATGGCGACGGTGGCGGCCAGCACCGAATTCAAACCGTCGGAGGTATTGATGGTGAAGTGCTTGGACTTGCCTTCGGCCACATGGCGAATGAACGCGCCCGCGAAGCAGTCGGCCTGCTGTTCCTTGACCAGGGTCGGGGTTTTTCGCGTGACGATCTTGGCCATGGTCTGGATGGCGTGGCCGTACTCGTGCGCCATGACCGTCACCACCGACATCTTCCCGAACTGCTCCTGCACGGCGGGCAGCAGTACCGCGCGATCCCAGCCGATGGAATTGTCCAGGCTGCAGTAGGCGGCATTGACGAGCCGGTAGGTGGTGTCCTCGCAGAACTCGACCGCTTCCTTCCGCGGCGTGCGCGCACTCCAGGAGACGAAGGTGTCGAGCGGAGTGAACTCGCCCTCGAACTCCCGGGGATACTCACTCTGCCAATAGGTCTGGATATCCTCGAGGGCATTGAGTACCAGCTTGTCCATCTCGCCGCCATCGGAATGGCTGGCGGTGAGAGTGGAGTCGGCGACCCCGGCGCGCGGCCCACTGGGGCCGCTGGTGGTGGGCAGTCCGGCCACCTTGAACGGGTCGTCGTAGATGGAAACGGCGCGTCCGTCCACGGTGAAGGTGCATCCGGTGAGCAGTACGGCGATGAGGGTGAGCACGACGGGTAGCGCCGCTGCCCGGCCGCCCGGCTCGAACAATCGACCGGTCGTACGGCGCATCGACACATTCACTCCCTTGCAGACCGACCAGTTCATCGCCCCGCGGTGGACCTGTTGCCGATCAGGGCTCCGCCGAATTCCGGGCAATCGAATAGTATCCGCAGCATGTCTTTACCGGGGGCGCAGCAGATCACCGTGCGTCAAGATGGAACCGAACGGGTCTTCGACGCGAGCCAGCAGATCACTATGGGGCGCGCCCCCGAAGTGACTCTCTTCGTCGATAGCCCGCTCGTATCACGCGTGCACGCAATCCTATCCTTCCAGGGCGGGGCCTGGGTACTCAGCGACAATGGCAGCACCAATGGTGTCTTCGTGGATGCCCGCAGGCTCGCCGCCCCGCTCGCCATTCACCGGCCCACCCAGGTGCGTCTCGGCGACGCGATAACCGGGCCACTGCTGCAGCTGCTGCCGCAGGCCGCGCGGGTCGGGGCCCCGCAGCAGCCCGAGCGCCGCACCCCGCCGCCGCAGCCGCAGCCGCGACCACAGCCGCACGGTCAGCGTCCGCCGTCGAATCAGCAGCCCAATGTGGGCTGGCCGCCGTCCAACCAGGCGCCGGTGCAGCGCCCACCCTCGAATCAGCAACCGCTGCAACGTCCCCCGTCGAATCAGCAGCCCGTGCAGCGCCAGCCCTCGGCGCCGCAGCCGGTGCAGCGGCAACCTTCGGCGCCGCAGCCGGTGCAGCGTCCGCCCTCGCCCCCACAACCGTCGGTGCCGCTGCACCCGGGCGCTCCGGTGAATATGGAGGTAACGGGAAAGGCTGACATCTCCGCGCTGCCGCCGATGCGGGCGCGGTCCTCCGATGAGCCCGTCGCCAGCGCGGACCGACTGCCGCCGGGTGGACTGCACATCGGCCGTACGCCCGACAACGAGATCGTCGTGAACGATCCGCTGGCCTCCCGGCGGCACGCTCGCCTGTTCGGCGGCAGTCAGGGCCTCAGCATCGAGGATCTGGGTTCGGCCAACGGCACCTTCGTCAATGGTCGTCGCGAGCAGCGCACACTGCTGCGCGAACGCGATACCGTCACCATCGGCAATGTCGACTTCGTGGTCAAGCAGGGCAAGCTGGAGCACCGGCAGCGGCCGGTCGCCGAGCAGGGTCTGCACGTCCACGGCGTCGGATTCACCGTCGAGGGCAATAAGGAACTGCTCGTCGATGTGAATATGCAGGCTGGGCGCGGATCGCTGACCGCGCTCATCGGGCCCTCCGGTGCGGGTAAATCCACACTGTCGAAACTCATCGCGGGCAGTACCCAGCCGTCGGCCGGAGCCGTCACCTTCGAGGGGCGCAATCTGCACGCCGAATACGACGCGCTGCGCTCCCGCATCGGCATGGTGCCGCAGGACGATGTGCTGCACAAGCAGCTCACCGTGAAGCAGGCGCTGGGCTTCGCGGCCCAGCTGCGACTGCCGCCCGATACCACCAAGGCCGACCGGCAGCGCGTCATCGACGGTGTGCTGGGCGAACTCTCGCTCACCCAGCACGCCGATACCCGGGTGGACCGGCTCTCCGGTGGCCAGCGCAAGCGCGCCTCGGTGGCCATGGAACTGCTGACCGGTCCGTCGCTGCTCATTCTCGACGAGCCCACCTCGGGTCTGGACCCGGCGCTGGACCGACAGGTCATGACCATGCTGCGTGAGCTAGCCGACGCGGGTCGCACCGTCATCGTGGTCACCCACTCGGTGGCCTGCCTGGATATGTGCGATCAGGTGCTGTTGCTCGCACCCGGTGGTAAGACCGCGTTCGCCGGACATCCGGGTACGGTTCGCGACTTCCTCGGCACCAGTGACTGGGCGGAGATCTTCGCCCGTGTCGCAGCCGATCCCGACCGCGCCTTCGCGAATTTCCGTTCCCGCCAAGCCTTTGCGCCGCCACCGCCGCCCCCGGTGCGGCAGGTGCAACCCGCGATACCACCGAAATCCAGTGGTTTCAAACAGTTCTCAACGCTTGCCCGCAGACAGCTACGATTGATTCTGGCAGACCGCGGTTATCTCGCCTTCCTGGTGATCCTGCCGTTCGTACTCGGTGGACTATCGCTGGTGGTGCCCGGTACCAACGGTTTTCAGAAGGGCGCGCTCAAACAGGTCGGCGACAGTTTCGTCCAGGAGGGCGGCGCCGAAGCGCAACAGCTGTTGGTGGTGTTGATCCTCGGTGCGTGCTTCATGGGTTCCACGCTCACCGTGCGAGATCTGGTGGGGGAGCGGGCAATCTACTTCCGGGAGCGCGCGGTCGGCCTGCGGTCGGGGGCGTACCTGATGTCGAAGATCATTATCTTCAGCATCGCCGCGCTGCTGCAGGCGGGCGTGATGATGGCCATCGTGCTGGTGGGCAAGAAGCGGCCGGGACCCGGCGTAGTGATCTCCAATGGCAGTGCGGAGCTGTATGTCGGCATCGCGCTCACGGCGGTGACCTGCGTGATCGTGGGTCTGCTGCTGTCGACGCTGGCCAAGTCCAATGAGCAGGTGATGCCACTACTGGTGGTCACCATTATGTTCCAGCTGGTGATGGCGGGCGGCATGATCCCGGTCACCGACCGTATTGGGTTGGAGCAGGTTTCATGGCTGTTCCCGGCGCGTTGGGGATACGCCAGCGGAGCCTCAACGGTGAATATCCGTGACATCTTCTCCGCCGCGCAACCGGATGAGCTGTGGAAGCACGAGGCGCCGATCTGGTTCCTCAATGTGGGCATGCTCGTGGTGCTGGCGATTGTGCTGTCTCTGCTCACCTGGTCGCGGCTGCGACTCAAGAAAACAGCCGCATGACCGGCGCGACGCGCGTTTCCCAAACTGAGCAGGCAGACTAGTGGCTGTGACGGCTCGAGTTGGGGCAGTGCACCTCGGCTGGGACGTGGTGACGGTGGCCGCCGGTGGCGGCGGCAAACCGATACGCCCGGTCCCGGTGGAAAGCACATATACACCGCCCGCATACCTACTGGCGGATTCGTCCGGTCGACTGCATACCGCGGGTGTCGACCGGCGTCCCGACGTCGGTATCGCCATCTCCGATGTGCGCGACATCATCGGGCATCCGCAGATTGTGGTGGCGGGCGCGACCTGGCCCGCGGAACTGGTGTTCCGGGCGCGGATGTTCAATCCGCTGGCATCGGTCGGCAAGCACCTCGGCGGTGCGCCCGATGTGGTGGCGCTGCCGTTCCCGGACGACTGGCCGGACGAGCAGGTCGACGAATACGCGCGGCTGGTAGAACAGTTGGGTGTTTCGGTCGAACCGCTGCCGGAATCGGTGGCGCTGTCCGGGTACGTGCGCGCTCTCGGCCTGGTGCGCGGCACCGATCCGGGGCCCGTGCTCGGGGCGACCGGGGTCTACTCCGATGGGCGCGGCTGTCTGGTGGTGGCCGTCCACGGCGATGACGACGAGCCCACCGAGTCGGTGGGTGTGTCGATCAGCGCCGAGGCCCTGCACGATGCCCGCGCGGCCGACAATGTGGTGATCGAGGTGATGGCGGCGGCCCGCACCATTGGTGCCGATACCTCCACCGTGCTGCTCACCGGCAATGTCGCGTTCAATGACGCCATTCGACTGGCGTTCCAGAACCACCTCGGTCATCGGCTCCAGGTGGCCGACCATCCCATGCACGCCATGGTGTTGGGCGCGACGCACCTGCTCGTCAATGACAGCGAGGGATTTCCGCAGGCCCCGCTCCCACAACAGCCGTCGGCTCCCGTGCAGCAAGGTCCCGCTCCGGTGCAGCAGCAACCACCGCCGCAACCGCAACCGCAACCGCAGGCTCAGCGGTCGGCGGGTGCGCCCGGCGCAGGGTCCGAGAGCACACCGGAATCCGCCTCCGCCGCAGTCGGATCGGCGGAGCATCGCACGGAAGGCCGATCCCTCGAACAGGGCCCGCGGCACGCATCGGCACCAGCGCAGCCGCAGGTGCCCGCGCCGCAGTCGCCGAGCGATCCCGCCGAGGGCGAGACCCGGCGCGTCACCACCGGGGAGACGCCGGTTTCCACGCCGTCGACGCGCGTTTTGCCAGCCGGGCTGCAGGGTGTGGGAAGCCGTTTCACGCGCCCGCCCGGCACGCCTGCCGATGATCAGATGACGGCCGTTATGGGTCGGTCGTCGCAGGGCGGGTCGGCAGGGCCTGGGGGACAGGGCTATTCGGGTTCTGGTGCACAGGGGTATTCGGGCCAGACACCGAGCGGGGCTCCCGGATCGCCGCAGCCCGGTTACAGCGGCGGTCCGCAGGGGCCGAACACCGGTTCCTACGGTCCGCCCGGATCGCAGGGCCCGGCCGGTGGCTACAACCCCGCAGCGGGTGGGCAGGGCGGATACGGCGCACCGGGTGAGTACGGGAAGCCCGGCGGCGGGTACGGTTCGCCCCCCGCGCAACCCGGACCCGGTGGTTCGTCTCCCGGAACACCCGCAGGTCAGGGCGGCTCGATGTACGGTGGACCGATGCCGTCCCCCGGGCCGCGATCCCCCTACCCGTCACCGCCGGATCATGATGCCGACCAGTCTGCCAAGGACTCCGGTGACGAGGGCGGGCGCAAACAGCGCAAGGGCCTGTGGAACAAAATGAAGGGCAAGGGCTGATGAAGGCCGGGCGCTTCGGGGCTCCCACCATGTTGGGCGCGGCCGCACTGGCCGTGGCCGCCATACAGGGCCATGGGCAGTCGGTCGATGCGGCCGGTACCGCCGATGAGATCAGCGCGGCCGACCCCCGAACCGTCCCGGCCGATACCCGAACGGTCCCGGCCGATATCGGGACCGCGTACGCCCTGGGCCCGCGTGCCACCGATACCGGATTCATGGCGACCGCAACGGGATTCGGCACCGCGACCGGCACCGGAGCCACCGCGGCGGCCGCCACCGGCGGCACTACGGTGACTGCCGTCGAATTCGGCGCGGGCAGCGAAACCGCCACCACCACAGCGCGACTCACCGCGATCGAACCTGTCGCGACAGCAGCCCCTTCCGCCTTCGACCTGCGATCCGCGGACTTCGCGGGTCCGTGGATCGAGGCATTCGGCACCTGGCCGTCCGTGGACCGCAATGCTCGGCTCGTAGCCGGCTCCTGCTCCCGGGCGCCATTCGCGTCCAACACCCCGTTCCCGGGTATCGCCGCCATCGGCGACCCCGCCGAGGTGGACTGTGTCCCCCTGGGTATCGACACCCTCCGCTACTCGATCCCGGGCCCGATCCGCAATATGGACCCGGGCCCGCCCCTGCGGATCTGACCTCGGTGGTGACGCGAAAACCGCACCGCCGGGCTGAGATTCGCCCGTGCCCCACATGCGATCGCGAATCATGATCACGGTTGCCACCTGGAACGTGCTGCATCGCGTCCATGCCGAGAACTGGTACGAGGACGTCGCCCAGCGCTGGCCCGACGAGGAGCTCCGGATCAAGGCGGTGACCGCCCGCGTGGCCTCCCGCTCCGAACAGATCATCGCGCTGCAGGAGGTGAGCGGCGATCAGCTGGCCAGTCTGCGTCGAGCCCTCCCCGGCCGGACGATCCACGCCTTCCGCTACCCGCGCCTGCCCCGCCCCCGCCGCATCGAGACGATATTGAGCGATCGCGGGGAGTATCTCGCCCTGTTGGTGGACGGGCCGAGCCGCGAAGTCGTCGCCGAATCCTTCGCCAACGACCCGGGCAAGGGCCTGCTCGCCGTCAGCGCCTTCGGCGCGACCTTCATCGCCACGCATGTGACGGGCGACAGGCGGCGCGCCAGCCAGTTCGCCCGCCTCGCGCAGTTGTCCACCGACCCGGGCGGCACGATTCTGCTCGGCGACTTCAACCGCGACCGCGAGAGAATTGCCGCCGCCCTCGGCCCGAGCTTCACCGTCGCCCCCTTCGAATCGGAGGCCGTGCCGACCCGACCACGCACTTCGGGTGCGAAGTCGCGGTTCATCGACCATGTGGTCGGCCGCGCCGCGACCATCACCGACGCCTCGGTGGACAATGTGGACGGCCTGTCGGACCATAATCTGGTCCACGCGACCGTCGTCACCATCGGTGTCGGTTTCGGTTTCGGTTTCGGTGGTTAGGTCCTGACCTGCTGCTTTCCGCAGAGTGTGCGGGTATGGCTTCCGGCCGGGACCGGTTTCAGGGGGATGGCCACCCCCTGGTATCGTGGCCGGTTGGCGTGCGGTACCGCCGGGCAACCGGCTGTCCCACGAGTCTCCCGGGTCTCCACCGGCCGCCGGGGATCAACTCGACCGCCACGCTTGGCTGGCAACACCGACTACAGACAGGGAAGCACTGTGCCTACGTACAGCCCCAAGGCTGGTGACGTTACCCGCAAGTGGTACGTCATCGACGCCACTGACGTAGTGCTCGGCCGTCTTGCCGTTCAGGCAGCGAATTTGCTGCGTGGCAAGAACAAGCCGACCTACGCCCCGCACGTCGATGGTGGCGATTTCGTCATCATCATCAATGCCGACAAGGTTGCCGTTTCCGGTAACAAGCGGCAGGACAAGATCCTCTACACCCACTCCGGACACCCGGGTGGCCTGAAGGGGCGTTCCGTTGGTGAGCTGCTCGAGAACCGTGCGGACCGTCTGGTGGAGCGTGCCGTCAAGGGCATGATCCCGAAGAACAAGCTCGGCAACAGCATGATCGGCAAGCTGAAGGTCTACGCCGGCCCGACGCACCCGCATGCCGCTCAGCAGCCCATCCCGTTCGAGATCAAGCAGGTGGCCCAGTGACCGCTCCTGAGGAATTCAACGACGCCCCCGTCGGTGACGACTACGTCGTCGAGGACACCGTTGTCGAGGTCGTCGAAGAGGGTGACGGTTACGAGGCCGAGGCCGAGTACGCCACCGAGGAGGTCTTCGTCCCGGTGATCGACCGCCCGGTGCAGACCGTCGGCCGTCGTAAGGAAGCCGTCGTTCGCGTGCGCATGGTGCCGGGTACCGGCAACTTCGTGCTGAACGGCCGCACCATCGAGGACTACTTCCCGAACAAGGTGCACCAGCAGCTCGTGAAGTCGCCCCTGGTGACCGTCGAGCGCACCGAGAGCTTCGACATCTTCGTTCGCCTCGTCGGTGGTGGCCCGTCCGGTCAGGCCGGCGCGCTGCGTCTGGCGATCGCTCGCGCCCTCATCGAGGTCACCCCGGATGACCGTCCCGCCCTCAAGCGTGCCGGCTTCCTGACCCGTGACCCGCGTGCCGTCGAGCGCAAGAAGTACGGCCTGAAGAAGGCCCGCAAGGCGCCTCAGTACTCGAAGCGCTGATCTACGTCGGACGGCTACACCGTGCCCGGTCTGGTATCGGGCACGGTACGGTCTATCCGGCAACCTGTACGAGAGCAGGCTCCCCGCACCGGTTTTCGCAACCGGAGCCCTTGTTTTCCACTGGTCGTATCTCGCTGCGGAACGCAGCGAGATACGAGAGGCTGGGAGAGGGCGTGGGTGCCTGCTCTCGTGCTGTATCCACCGACCAGGGGTGAGGTTATGGGACGTTTGTTCGGCACCGACGGAGTCCGCGGGCTCGCCAATGAGTCGCTGAGTCCGGAACTGGCGCTGCGGGTTTCGGCCGCCGCGGCGCAGGTTTTGAGCCGGGGGAAGAAGCGCGCGCTAGCGGTCGTGGGCCGCGATTCGCGCGCGAGTGGGGAAATGCTGGAGGCCGCGGTCACCGCTGGCCTGACTTCGGCTGGGGTGGACGTACTTTCGGTGGGCATACTGCCGACACCGGCGGTCGCCTACCTGACCGGCGTGTACGACGCATGCCTGGGGGTCATGATCTCGGCATCGCACAATCCCATGCCGGACAATGGAATCAAGATCTTCACCGCGGGTGGGCACAAACTCGACGATGCCGTGGAGAACCGCATCGAGGCACTGGTCACCGAAGCGGCGTTCGTTCGCCCCACCGGTGCCGCCATCGGCCGGGTACTCGGGCAGTCCGGCTTGGGCGGCCATGTCTTCGACGCCCACGATCAGTACAGCCTGGAAGGTACCCACGAGCGCTATGTGGAGCACCTGGTGGAGGCCACCGGGCGCGACCTGAGCGGACTCACCGTGGTGGTGGACTGCGCCAATGGCGCGGCATCGCAGGTCGGCCCGGCCGCGTATCGGGAGGCGGGTGCGACCGTCATTCCGATTCACGCCGCTCCGGACGGCCTCAATATCAATGACCGTTGTGGTTCAACGCATCTGGACCAGATCCAGCGCGCGGTAGTCGAGCACGGCGCCGATCTCGGCCTCGCCCTCGACGGCGACGCCGACCGCTGCCTGGCTGTGGACGCCACCGGCGCGGTGGTGGACGGCGACGCCATTATGGCGGTGCTGGCGCTGGCCATGCGCGATGCGGGCGAGTTGGTCGAGAACACACTCGTCGCCACCGTCATGAGTAATCTCGGCCTGCACATCGCGCTGCGCGCGGCGGGAATCACGGTGCTCACCACCGCGGTCGGCGATCGCTACGTCCTCGAGGAGTTGCGCCGCAGCAACTACAGCCTCGGCGGTGAACAGTCCGGCCACATGATCTTCCCGCGTTTCGGCACCACCGGCGACGGCATCCTCACCGGCCTGAAACTCATGGCCCGCATGTCCGAAACCGGCCGCACCCTGGCCGATCTGGCCTCCGTTGTGCAGACGGTCCCGCAGGTGCTGGTGAACGTCCACGTCAGCGACAAGACCGCGGTCGCCGCGGCCCTCACCGTTCAGGACGCGGTGGCCGAAGCCGAGCGGGTGCTCGGCGAAACCGGACGAGTTCTTTTGCGCCCCAGTGGAACTGAACAACTCGTCCGCGTCATGGTGGAGGCCACCGACCTCGATCAGGCCCAGCGCCTGGCCGATGATCTGGCGAAGCTGGTCGCGGCGGTCTGAGCCGTCCGAACCACCCGTTCGGCTTCACCGGCACTGTCATCCGAGCGTGGTTACTGCCATTGCCGTCTGCCACCCCTTCTTTACGGCTTGCCGGATCTAGACGGAGTTCCTGCCCGCCAAGTCTTTCCGATCTCTCGGAACAGATGCGGGTATACCAGCAGGTATCGCAGGGGTGAGATCGCGCGCATGTAGAGCTTGCCGAAGAGGCCGTTCGGCTTCACCAGCGCTGTCATCTGCGCGTGGTAGCCACCGTTGTCGTCTTCGACCCAACCCATATGCATCAGGGCGTGCACGGTGCTGTTGGCGAACTCTGCCAGCCATTCGTCGGGGGTCTGGAAGACCGAGGTGAATGGTGTCCCCTGTACATCCGGCCCGCGAACGGCGCGCAGGTCTGCCGGCAGTCGTTCGAGTAGTGAGGGCACTCGGCGGCCGACGGCCTTTTCGGGCTTGTCCCAGCCCAGCAGTGCCCCGAGCTTCCACCGGAGTGTCCAGAGGGTACCGACAATGACATTCGACGAAATGCTCATGGCCTCGCCATCACCATCGGTCATCTGAGCGACCAGGCGGTCGAGGTCGTCCGGGCCGCCGGGCGTGGGGAGCACCCATACGTCCTCGATGAGGAAGTCCTGGGTGATCTCGTGCGCTCGCCAGGGGCGCTCGGTGAATTCGGTATTCGGGATCCTCATGTGTCGAACTCCATCCGAATCGTCAACGGTTGTGATGGGACCATGGGTTGATGATCGGGCAGCCGCGATACTGGCGTCTTGAACGAAACGGCAATGCCGTCTTCGCGGCGGTCGGCGACGAGTTCACCTGCTACGCGGAGGTTTCCGGGCCGCCGGGACCGGGAGCCCGGAGCCCGACCTGGCAGCTCACGCTCTCGTGGGATGGGCTGGTGGTGGTCACCGACGAGCAGGGGCGGGAGACGGCCGGGCCGGGAGTGCTGGTGTCGCCCGGACTGTGGCACACCATGCGACATCCGGCCGGGGTGACCTCGGTGTGGATCGATCCGCACCGGCTCACGCTGCCACGCGGGATTCATGCCCTGGACCAGGCGCATGTCCGGCGCCTGCTCGCCGACCTCGAGGACGAGTTCGATCCTGATCGACTGCGGCGGACCGTGCACCGGGCGCTGGGCGATCCGCCCGTCGTGGATCCGCGGCTGACGCGGGCGCTCGCCATGCTGGGCGGCGGTGCGGACCTCGCAGAGTTGGCTGACGGTGTCGGATTATCCGCGCGGCGACTGCGGCAACTCTCCGCGTCGATGGTGGGCTGCTCGCTCACCAAGCTGCGTCGCTGGCATCGAGTACGCGAGGCGGGCCTACTGTTGCCATTCCTCCCGACCGCCGAAGTCGCGGTGCGCACCGGATTCGCGGATCAGGCGCACCTGATCCGCAGCATGGCGGAGTTGACCGGACGGACACCCGGCTCGGCTCTCGCCGTGGCGGGCATCCGGCCACTGTCGGATGGGTTGTCGGCGGCTACTGCGCCTCGGTGAGTTTTCCGGCGTCCAGGTGCCAGCGGCGGGTTGCTCGCACATTGTCGAGCATGCGGCGGTCGTGGGTGACCAGCAGCAGTGTGCCCTCGAAGGATTCGAGGGCCTGCTCCAGCTGTTCGATGGCGGGCAGGTCGAGGTGGTTGGTGGGCTCGTCGAGGACGAGCAGGTTTACGCCGCGGGCCTGCAGGAGGGCCAGGGCGGCGCGGGTGCGTTCGCCGGGGGAGAGGGTGTCGTTGGGGCGCATTACATGTGGGCCGCGCAGGCCGAATTTGGCGAGTAGGGTGCGGACCTCGGCCTCGGGCCATTCGGGGATTTCGGCGCTGAAAGTGTCTGCCAGGGTGGCGGTTCCGCGGAACAGGCCGCGGGCCTGATCGACCTCGCCGATGGCGACGCCGGAGCCGAGACTGGCGGATCCACTGTCGGGACGCGTCTTTCCGAGCAAGAGCGACAGCAGGGTGGATTTGCCCGCGCCATTGACTCCGGTCAGGACGATGCGATCGCCGTAGTCCACCTGGACGGTCACCGGGCTGAGGATGAATTCGCCGCGTGCCACCGTCGCATTCGACAGCGTCGCCACTACCGAGCCGCTCCGGGGCGCGGCGGCGATCTCCATGCGCAGCTCCCACTCCTTGCGCGGTTCCTCCACCGCGTCCAGGCGTTCGATGCGCTTGATCGTCTGCTTCACCTTCGACGCCTGCTTCTCGGTGGATTCCGCGCGCGTTTTGCGGCCCATCTTGTCCGAGTCGTTCTTGCCCTTGCGGCGGGCATTGCGCACACCGTGTTCCATCCAGTTGCGCTGCATGACCGCGCGGGCCTCCAACCCGGCCTTGGTATCGGCGTAGTCCTCGAACGCCTCGCGCACATGCCGTCGGGCGATCTCGCGTTCCTCCAGATAGGACTCGTAGCCGCCGTCGTAGATCCCGACCTGCTGCTGGGCCAGATCCAGTTCGACAATGCGGTTCACGGTGCGCGCCAAGAACTCTCGATCGTGGCTGATCACCACGAGCGGCACCCGGATGCCATTGACGAACTGCTCGAGCCGCTCCAGGCCGTCCAGGTCGAGATCGTTGGTGGGTTCGTCCAGCAGCAGAATGTCGAAGCGTGACAACAACACCGACGCCAATCCGGCCCGCGCCGCCTGCCCGCCGGACAGGACTGTCATGGGGGTGTCCAGGCCGTGCGGCAGGCTCGCGAGGAGACCGAGATCCGCCGCCACCTCAGCGGCCCGCTGCTCCAGATCCGCGCCGCCGAGGGCGAGCCAATGTTCCAGTGCCGGGGAGTAGTCGTCCTCGCCACCGTCGCCCAGGCGCTCCGCCGCCGCATCCATCCGCTGTTGTGCCGCCGCGACTTCGGTGCGGCGCGCCAGGAATTCCATGACGGACTCCCCGGCAATGCGCTCCGGCTCCTGCGCGAGGTAGCCGACGGTCGCATCGGGCGGGCTGAGGGTGATCGTGCCCGCGGTCGCGCGCCGGTCGGCGAGCATGCGCAGCAGGGTCGATTTTCCAGCGCCGTTGACGCCGACCAGACCGATCACATCGCCGGGCGCGAGCACCAGATCGAGGTTCTCGAACAGGGTTCGTTCACCATGTCCGGCCGATAGCCCGCGGGCGTGCAGAGTTGCGCTCACTGCATGCAGTCTGCCCTGTTCAGGGTTGGACCCTGAGTCGGGGTCCAGGGAAAGTCAGGGTCGGAATCGGGCATTGGACGGATGCGCGGCGCGCTCGTGGTGAGGACAGTGGAGGTATGACAACACCGACCCCCACGCGCCGCCTCTACCGCTCCAACAGCAACAAGTGGATTGCCGGAGTCTGCGGCGGCATAGCCGAGTACTTCGGCTGGAGCGCCAACGTCGTTCGACTGCTGTTCGTGCTGTCCTGTCTGCTGCCCGGACCGCAGTTCGTTATCTATCTGGTGCTCTGGCTGGTTATTCCGAAGAACAAGACACCGAACGTCGCTCAGTGGTAGCCGGATACGGCTCGCGGGCGGCCACGCCGAAGTTATCCACACGCCGCGAGTCATCCACAACTCGACGGTAAGGGCCCACGCGTCGCCTCCGCTGGTGCGAGGATGGTAGCTACGTCGCTGCGGAGGAGAGCACATGGTCACATCTGGTGACTTGCCCGGCCTGGATCTGCCCAATCTCGACACGCACTCGGAACTGGGTGCCCTGGGCGCGGTGGAGCTAGGCCATCCCGTCCAAGATATCGACGGCGATGGTCGGCTGGATACTGTGACCACCAATGGCGATCGCGCCATGCATGTGTGGACCGATCTCGACCACGACGGGTACGCCGACCATGTCACGCTTGTGGACCAGGGTGGGGACTACGCGGCCTGGGAATTCCGGCACCATTCGGACGGGACCACGGAGTGGGTACGCACGGATGCGGGCCGCCTCGGGAGTTGATCAGCTCGCATTCGGATGATGGGGGACCGATGGGTGGCGGGCCGGATGGGTTCGCGGTCGATATCGACGCGCTGCGGCTTGCGGCTGGGACACTGCGGGATTCCGCGGAATCCCTGCGGCAGCAGGCGCTGCGCGTCGATGACCACAGGTTCGGCGTCGGTAATGACGAGGCCGGACGCAACTATTCGATTCCGGGGATGACCGTGCACCGTGGCTTCGAACGCCTGGCGGGCTGGCTACGGGACTGGGGTTCATCCAGTGCGGTCACCGCCGCCGGGTTGGATACCGCCGCCGCCGAGTACGTGCGCAACGATCGAGAACGGGCGGGGCGAACCGGCGGGTAGACGCGAAAACAGCTGGGGGGACTGTGACTTTCGATAGCAGTGGGAAGTCGATAGACGACATCCTGGACTACGGCGCGCCCGGCCTGGGGTACTGGGAGTACTTCCTGCCGCTGTACGAGCAGGCTTTCGGGCCGCTGCCCGGCGTCGTACTCGCCGAATTGCAGGCGCGGTACGACGAACAGCGCGGTATGGATCTCGGCAAGCTCGAAGCCGCGCGAAAAGAGTTGGCCGAGGCGCTTTCCGGAGCCGAACAGCAGTGGTCGGCCCAGCGGTCCGTCGCCCACCGGTTGCCGGTCATCTGGTCCGGTCGCGGTGGAACGGCGGCCCTCGACCTGGTGGACGGGCAGGTGCGCCGAGCCCGCGACGATCTGGACGCCGCGCACTCGGTGGTCACCGCGATCGACGCGGTGATCGAACCACTGCGGCAGGCCGTATTCACCAAGGCCGAACGCACCATCGGCCTGCTCGAACAGAATGCGGATGGTGAACCGGAACTCGCGCTCGGCGGCAAGTCGCCCGCGGAAATCGAAGCCCTGGTGTCCGAACCCGACGATGCCGGAAGGCACTGGCTCCGAGAGACGTTCAAATCGGATGTCGAGCACAAACTGGATGGTTTCGCCACAATCTGCACGGCTACCGACCAATTCGTCGCGGACCAATATCAGGTCGTCACCACGGCCCTGAGTCGTCTACTGGATGCTCCGTACCCGCGCCCGGACGGGCCCTTCGAGGTACCTGTCGGAGTGCAGCCCCGGCCGTTGTCCGAATTCGATATACCCTCGAGCGGGCCGACTTCTACCGGACCCGGTCCGGACGTACCGGCTACCGCGCCAGCCGCGACGACGGGCTCACCTCCGGCGGCCGGGCCGACCGTATCCAACGGGCCCACTGCGGCGAGCGGCCCGACCATGCAGCTCGGGGCGGCTCCCTCCAGTGATGGGCAGACGGCACCTGCCGCGTCGATTGGACCGGGTGCCTCGACTACGCAGGATGTCCCCACTCGATCCGGTGGTCGCTCCGTCCGCTCCGATCCGTCACCGGGCTCCGGCGAACCAGTCGAATCGGACCTCGCCGTCCCAGCTGACAGAACTTCCGAATCGTCCACAGCTTCTACGTCATTGGACTCGCTCCTGGAAGGTATCGGCAGTTCGCTCACCCAGCTCCTCGCCCACTTGTCGACGGGAGTCCAGGCGGGTATCGACACGGTCCTCGGCACCCTGCAAGACCTCACCGAATCCGAGCAGCTCCAGAATCCGGCCACCGAACCGGACCGGAACCCGGGGTCCGATCAACCGCTCACCTCGACGCTCTTCGGTGAGAAGGTCGAATTCGACCTGGCCGGAAAGCATCTCACCCTCGAACCCGGCCCCCACGGCGAACTGCGACTCGTCATTACCGAACCCACCGGTGAATC
The DNA here is from genome assembly GCF_001613345.1 of Nocardia uniformis NBRC 13702. Classification (GTDB taxonomy): domain Bacteria; phylum Actinomycetota; class Actinomycetes; order Mycobacteriales; family Mycobacteriaceae; genus Nocardia; species Nocardia uniformis. The sequence goes on from NZ_BDCE01000087.1 coordinate 23,925, forward strand.
CCAGTCCTTCACAGTGAAACTCGACGAACACGGCATCCCGACGATTTCCGCCGACGGTCAACCACCAACCGACACCCAACCGGACGAGCAGTCCTCGGGTATGTCGCCGCCATCGCCTGAGGGTGATGCCCGGCCGCCGTCCCCGCGAGGTGATGCGCCGCTGTCCTACGAAGGTGCCGCCCCATCGCCCCCGGCAGGCAATGAGCAGCCATCGTCGAATCCCGAAGGAATGCCGGGTAATCCGGCCCAGCCGTCCGAGACCGCAGACCTGCCGCCCGACTGCCCGCCCGTACCGCCAGCCTGTCCGGTGCCACCGCAGGAAGGACCGCCAGCACCACCCGACTGCGCAGGACCGCACCCGGAAGCACCGGGCACCCCGCCAGTCGAACCGGGGGTGACTCCGGAAGACCCCGGCGCGCCCGGGGAGAACCCGGGCACTACACCCGATGGTCCCGGTGCGGTTCCCGACGGTTCCGGTGTGCGGCCCGACGGCGCAGCTCTGCCGCCTGATGATTCGGCCCCGCTGCCCGGCTACCCGGGCGTCGCGCCCCTCGGCGACGGTTCACTGCCCGATCCCCCTGGCGTAAGTGGTGTTCCGGTGCCACCGATACCACCACTCGCGGATGACGGCGCGATGCCGTAGCCGTTCGATCATCGGCCGCGGCCCGCCACCCGAGGGCCCGTGCATGACACCCGCCCTTCCAGGCGCGGACCAGATGGTTTCGGCCGTGGACCAGGGCGAAAGCGTCACCATCGGCATATCGCTGGTACTCCGTGTACATATCGCCCACGCGGCTGCGGAGTGCTGGGATCCGGTGCGTCTCATGCGGATCCGGCCTTCGCGAAGAGGTCGTGTGTCGGCGACCGGTGCAACAGGCGCGCGAGGACTACCTTCGTGCGAAATTCGTGCAATGCGGAACGTGTGTGAAACGTCAGCGTGCGTGGGCTGGCTACTTGCGGAGCGCCTGCACCAGTTGGAGGATGGGGAGCTTTTGGGGCGGCTCGGCCTCGTGCTCTTCGTCTACCGCTTCGGGGTCCACGATTTCGCTGTGCGGGAGTAGAGCTTCCGGGTCGGCGAAGGGCTTGTAGGTCTTGTCGCCGAGGACGGTGTAGTTGAGGAAGCCGGTGAGCAGGGCTCGGGTGAGGCGTTCGGTTCGGGGTTCGTATTTGCCCGCACCGAGGGCGGACAGGGCGCGGCGACCTTCGACCAAACCGTTGGGGGAGGCCTTTTCCACCGAGCGCAGGATGGCGGGGCCGCCCCAGGCGGCGGCGAGCGGGATGGCATTCGAACTGACCGAATCGATATCGGAGCTGCCCGCGAGGATCAGCGCGGGCGCTTCGATACCGGGGGCGAGGGATTCGGCCGACGGGGCGGTGGGGGCGGGGAAGAGCGCGGCGACGGCGGCCACCTCGCGCTGGGAGGCGGCAATGACGGCCGCGCCCGCACCCATGGCGTGCCCGGCCAGGGCCAAACGGTCGGGATGCACGCTGATATCGCCGGTGCCCAATCGCACGCCGGCGCAGATATCGAGGGTGGTGAGCAAATCATTGGCCAGGTTCAGGTGCGAGGGAATCGGGCCGCGTTCGGTATCGGGCGCGGCCGCGACATATCCCCAGGACGCCAGATGTTCCAGGAGGCGGCGATAGTTCCCGGCCCCGGTCAACCACCCGTGCCCGAAGGCGACAGCGGGCAGATTGCGGCCTTTGGCCGGGGTGTACACCACGCCGGGCTGCCCGGCGATGCCGAGATTCCCACGCAGCACTTGATGCGGACCCCGGGTGGTCAGGGTGCTCAGAAGCGATTTCACAGACGCCGACACGATGATGAACTTACAGCCTGTCGAGTAATCCTGGTTTGACAAGGATATTCGGCGGCACCCTTCTCGGGCGTTCCCTACTCACACCGAGACCGGGCGCGTCGGGATCCCCGTGGCTTCCGGGGTGGTTTCACCGCGGCCAGTCGGCGAGATTGGTCGCCGCATTGAGGTCGCGATCCGCCGTCGGCGCAGGTTTGTCCGGTTTGTCGCGAGCGGTGAGCCGTCGGGTTCGTGGCGTGAAACAGCCCCAGTACGCTGGAGACCCATGTGCGGAATCGTGGGGTACGTGGGGTATCGGGACGCGCTCGATGTTGTGGTGGATGCGTTGCGCCGCATGGAGTATCGCGGCTACGACTCCGCCGGAGTGGCGATCCTGAATGGGGCCGGCGGCCTCGCTGTGGAGCGCAAGGCCGGGCGGCTCGCCAATTTGGAGGCCGAACTCGCCGAGACGGGGGAGCAGCGGTTCGCTGGAACCACCGGTATGGGCCATACCCGCTGGGCCACGCACGGCGCGCCGACCGACCGCAACGCCCACCCGCACCGCGATAACAACGGCCGGGTGGCGGTCGTACACAACGGGATTATCGAGAACTTCGCACCGCTGCGGCGCGAACTCGAAGAGGCCGGGATCGAACTGCGCAGCGATACCGATACCGAGGTGGCGGTACACCTGGTGTCGTGCGCCTACGCCAAGGGCGCGACCGCGGGCGATTTCGTGGCCAGCGCGCTGTCGGTGGTACGCCGCCTCGAGGGCGCGTTCACGCTGGTCTTCGCACACGCGGACCATCCCGGCACCATTGTCGCCGCACGCCGCTCCACCCCACTGGTGGTGGGCGTCGGCAAGGGCGAGATGTTCCTCGGTTCCGATGTGACCGCCTTTATCGAGCACACCCGGGAAGCGGTGGAGCTGGGCCAGGACCAAGCCGTGGTGATTACCGCCGATTCCTACCGGGTCACCGATTTCGACGGCAATGCCGATGGGGTGCGCACCCGCCCGTTCACCATCGACTGGGATCTGGCCGCCGCCGAGAAGGGTGGCCACGACTACTTCATGTTGAAGGAGATCGAGGAGCAGCCCGCGGGCGTCGCCGATACCCTCATCGGCCACTTCGCCAATGGCAAGATCGTGCTCGACGAGCAGCGCCTCGCCGATCAGGAACTGCGCGAGGTCGACAAGGTCTTCGTCGTCGCCTGCGGCAGCTCCTACCATGCGGGCCTGCTCGCCAAATACGCCATCGAACACTGGACCCGCCTGCCCGTCGAGGTGGAGTTGGCCAGTGAATTCCGTTACCGCGACCCGGTTCTGGACCGATCCACACTGGTGGTGGCCATCTCACAATCGGGCGAGACCGCCGACACTCTGGAGGCGGTGCGCCACGCCAAGGAGCAGAAGGCGCGCGTCCTGGCCATCTGCAATACCAATGGCGCGCAGATCCCCCGCGAATCCGATGCCGTGCTCTACACCCGCACCGGCCCCGAAATCGGCGTCGCCTCCACCAAAGCGTTCCTGGCGCAGATCACCGCCAACTACCTGGTGGGTCTGGCGCTGGCGCAGGCCCGCGGCACCAAGTACCCCGATGAGGTGGCTCGCGAATTCAGCGAACTGGAAGCCATGCCGAAACTCGTTGCGCGCGTGTTGGAGACGGGTCCGCAGGTACGTGCCCTCGCCCGGCAATTGGCGCACGAGTCGACGGTGCTGTTCCTCGGCCGCCACGTCGGCTACCCGGTAGCTCTCGAAGGTGCGCTCAAACTCAAGGAGCTGGCCTACATCCACGCCGAAGGTTTCGCCGCGGGCGAGCTCAAGCACGGCCCGATCGCCCTGATCGAAGACGGTCTCCCCGTCTTCGTGGTCATGCCCTCGCCGAAGGGCCGCGCCGTCCTGCACTCCAAACTGCTCAGCAATATCCGCGAAATCCAGGCCCGTGGCGCGCGCACCATTGTCATTGCCGAGGAAGGCGACGATACGGTCCGTCCCTTCGCCGATCACCTGATCGAAATCCCCTCCGCCCCAACGCTGTACCAGCCCCTGCTGTCAACGGTTCCCCTGCAGATCTTCGCCGCCGAGGTGGCGCAGGCTCGCGGCTACGACGTGGATAAGCCGCGCAACCTGGCAAAGTCCGTCACCGTCGAATAGCTCCGCCGATCGGTGGACGGTATGCCAACGCAACAACTGATCTCGCAAGGTTCGGGGTAACTCCTCGGGGACCCCCAAAATCCGCGCGGCACCCAACCGCCGGCACGCGTGCGAAACGGTCGACGGCTCTTATGCCGTGCGCTGAAGTCTCGGGGAGGCGGGGGAGTTCGGGGTAACTCACCGGGTACACCCAAAATCGGCTCGGCTCCCAACCGCCGGCACGCATGCATGAATGACGACGGCTGGGAGCCGGGCGCTGAAGTTTCGGGGAGGCGGGGGAGACGCCACCTATTCGACGGTGACGGTGCCCTTCATCTGCGGATGCAGCGGGCACAGGTAGCGGTAGGTTCCCGGGACGGTGAAGGTATGACTCCACTCGCCCGAGGTGAAGATCGGGCTGTTGATCCCCATCGCCGCATCCCCGATCCCCTGCACCGAATGCGGCACCCTGTCCTCGAACTTCCAGGTCACGGTGTCACCCGCCTTGACGGTAATGGCGGCGGGCGAGAACTTCATATCGTCGACGGTCACTGTGACACTCGTGGCCGCGGGTGGCCCGGAGGTCGCGGCGGCCGAGGTCGAACCGGTTGTGGTGGGCGTACTGTCCGACGTCTTCGTGTCGGATCCGCACCCAGCGACTAGCAGTGCCCCTGCCGCGACGAACGCGGTGAGCAGGACACGCACGGACGTACTACGGGAAGCGGTAGTCGGCATGCTGGCCAGCGTAGTCTTCGCCGTTGGCAGACCATTCGCGGCCGGGCGGAGCCGCGACGAAGTGCCGCCACGCGCCCCCCGGCCCTCTCGCTGCTCGTCGCTCCATCCCGCTGGCGGGGCCGTCCTGGAACGGCTCGGCGATCGCGCCGCTCACACCGTCGAGCAGCATTGGGCTGCACCGATGATCGACAGGAACTGGTGGCGGCGGTGCGCGGTGCCCGCCACTCGGAGTTCGAAGGCGCGGCCCCGTCCTCCCGGCATGCTTATGGCCGGGATCCAGTGCTGCGGCGTGTGGATTCCGGCCACAAACACGCCGGAATGACGACGGTGACCGGGCGTCATCGCGAGTTCGCGCTCAGTAGTCCATGGTGGATGCGGCTGGCGGTGGTCGGGCGGTTCGGGCGGGACCGGCGCGGGTGGGCGGATATCGTGGCCTTATGGCCGGTTGCTCGAGCGCCGTCGCTGGTGGGTGGGTCGGGCTGCGGGTCGGCATCCGGCTGGTCGAGCGGAAGTAGGAGGCGAAGCACCTGTGCGCGGATACTTCACGGCCGATGCGGTGCGGGCCGCTGAGGTGGAGCTTTTTACGCGGGTTCCGGCCGGTATGCCTATGCGGCGGGCGGCCTTCGGGCTCGCGGCTGTGGTTGCGAGGGAATTGCGTGCGCGGACCGGAGGAGTGGGCGGGCGGGTAGTGACGCTACTGGTCGGGTCCGGTGATAATGGTGGCGATGCGCTGTGGGCCGGGTCGATGCTGCGGCGGCGCGGTGTCGCCGTGCACGCGGTGCTGCTGTCGCCGGAACGCGTGCACCGGGAGGGGCTGGCCGCGCTGCGGCGAGCGGGCGGGCGGGTGCGGGACGAGGTGGGCGAGCCAGATCTGGTGATCGACGGAATTGTCGGTATCTCCGGGCGGGGCGCTCTGCGTCCCCGGGCCGTCGAACTCGTTGCCACCGTGACTGTCCCGATTATCGCCGCCGACCTACCCAGTGGTGTGGACCCGGATACCGGCGCGGTAGTCGGTCCGGCGGTGCGTGCCGATGTGACGGTCGCCTTCGGTGCGTACAAACCGGTGCATGCCCTCGCCGCCCCCTGGTGCGGGCGAATCGAACTGGTGCCCATCGGATTGCGGCTGGCGCTGGAGGTACCGCCGCTGGTATCGCGGTCGATTGATCGGGACCGGTTGAATCCGGCGGACCCGCGGTCGTCCGATGTGGGGCGGTCATCGCGTTCGAGTGATGCTGCGCTGGAACCGGATTCGAGCGGCGTGGAAGACGCGCTCCACCCGAGCCTCGCCGACTGGGAGACGGAGATGCTCGGCGCGGAAGGGCAGGCTGAGCCGAGTCCTGCTACCCGCCAACCAGGTTCGCCGGGGACGACGCGACCGCTACAGTCGCGTGCTGCCGCCCAGGTCCCGGATTCGTCCGGCGCGCAGGGGCTGCCCCAGCCGAGTCTTGTTGCGTTGGAGCCGGTGTCGATCGGCGCGGACTGGCCGGTGCCGGGGGCCGCCGATGACAAGTACACCCAGGGTGTGACTGGCGTCTGTGCAGGTAGCGCCACCTATCCCGGTGCGGCCGTGCTGTGCACGGGCGCGGCCGTGGCCGCCACCTCCGGTATGGTCCGCTACTCCGGAACCGGTGCGGCCGATGTGCTGGCCCACTTCCCGGAAGTAATTGCCGCACCGACAGTTTCCGCCACCGGCCGCGTCCAGGCCTGGGTATTCGGCCCGGGCGCGGGTACCGACGATGCTGCCCGCGATCGCCTGGCCGAAATCCTCGCCACCGATCTCCCGGTGGTCGTCGACGCCGACGGCCTCACCCTCCTCGCCGCGGACCCCACCCTTATCTCCGGCCGCACGGCCCCGACGGTTCTCACCCCGCACGCGGGCGAATTCGCCCGCCTCACCGGACAGGATCCGAGCCCCGACCGGGTCGCCGCCGTCCGTAAACTCGCCGACTCCTGGCAGGTGACCGTCCTCCTGAAGGGCCGAGCCACCCTCATCGCCACCCCCGACCACCCTGTCCTGGTCAATGAGGCGGGCGGATCCTGGGCTGCCACAGCCGGGTCCGGCGACGTTCTCTCCGGCATTATCGGAGCCCTCCTCGCCGCGGGCCGCGACCCGTCCTGGGCCGCGGCGGCCGCCGCCCGGGTCCACGCCCTAGCCGCCAACCTCGCCGCCCACGACACCACCGCAGCCGGTTCCCCCACCTCCGCTTCCCCCCTGCTCGCTCACGTCCGCCAAGCCATCGGAGTGCTCCGCGACCTCGCCGAGGTCTGAGCGCGCCCCGGTCGGTGGCTGGGTACGCCTCATCACCGCAGGCCGCACCCCTCCGTGCGGAGACGCGGGCCGAGCTGACTCAGCGGCGCACCGGAAACATCTCGGGCGGAGGTGGTTTCAGGCCGTCCTGCTGAGGTTCCTCGCGGATGTCGTCTGCCGCCCACCGGCATCCCGGTGCGATTTCGGCGGGAACCACTCGGATCGAAGGTCGATTCCGACCACAAGCGCGCCGGAATGACGAGAGGGCGATCACCAGGTGCTCGGGCTCGGAACATCTCGGAGCTCAGGGACGCGTCGGTACGAACAACACCACGGCCAGCGCCCGGTGATCGGTATGCGGCACGCTGTGCGCCGAGACCTCGCCCACGCCGATGCGCTGATCAGCGAGAACGCGATCGATAGCGATCGGTGGAATGGGTCTGCCCGTGCCATGGCGGCCCGCGTACGGACCCCACGTTCCGACGAAGCCCGCACCCACCGTCGCGGCCGCGTCCCGATAACCGCGGGCGATGAGATCGCGCAGTGGAGCGTGGTCGAGGGTGGCGTTGAAATCACCGGCCAGGATGCGTGGCACACCTGCCGGGGGTGCGGTCGCGTTCGGTTGACTTGCCAGATCGGTGCGCCAGTAATTCAGGTTGTCCAGGTGCGCGGGGGGTGTGGTGTGCACCGATTCGACGAGTACCGGCTGCGCGCCCGGCACCGTGACGATGGCGTGAGCCTGCGCGAACTGCCCGGGATTGACGCGCACACCGCCGTCGGTGAGCGGGTACCGCGAATACAGTGCGGAGCCTGATGCTTTCGGCAGCGGATGAGATTCGGCGTACGGCAATTCGCGGTCGAGCCCAGCCGTGCGCAATGCCGCAGCGGCCTCCGGCGTGTACTCCTGCAACGCCAACACATCCACCCGCTGGTCCCGAACCAGATCGACCAGGGCCACCGGGTCCGCCGCCCCGAACTGCATATTCGCGGTCAGCACCCGCAGTGCCACGGCTCCGGCCGCGCCCGTCTCCGCCGTTCCGAACGCGCGCGGCAGCACCGCCCACGCCAAGGCAACCACCACCAAACCGGCAATACCGGCGAGCCACCGGCGCCGCAGCACCAGCATCAATACCAGCGGCAGCAGCGACCACGCCGCGATATACGGGGTGAACGCCAGCAACTGCACCAGCGGGCCGCGCTCGGAACCGGTGAGTCGCACGAGCGCCCAGCAGGCGGCGGGCAGGATTACCAGGCAGCACAGCACGGTTCGGGCAGTAGAGTTCACGGTCGTCATTCCTCCCCTGCGACGGTGCCGGGCGCCCGCCGCTTCCCGATCAAGCTACAAGCGGCTCATGTGCGTCCAGCGGAGAAAAAGTGGCGATGCCGTGCGCACTCGGCAGCGCCGGTACGACCAGCCGACGGCCGGGTGTGAGCGGAAGCGCACCGACCGGGATGGCAGGATCGGGGGCGTGAGCACCCTCGAGCCGCAGGTGGAAACCGTCATAGATCTGGACGCCATCGCACACAATGTGCGAATTCTGGCCGAGTATGCCGGGGACGCCGCCCTCATGGTGGTGGTCAAGGCCGACGGCTACAACCACGGTGCCGTCGAGGTCGGTCGGGCGGCGCTGGCGGCGGGGGCGCGCGAACTCGGGGTGACCACGGTCGCGGAGGCGGTGGCACTGCGTGACTCGGGGATCACCGCGCCGATTCTGTGCTGGCTCAATACATCTGATGTCGATTTCGCGCCCGCGGTTGCCGCCGATATCGAAATCGGAGTGTCCTCGGTGGCGCATCTGGATGCCGTCGCCGCGGCCGCCCGGCGAATCGGGAAGATCGCGACCGTCACGCTGAAGGTCGATACCGGCCTCAACCGCAATGGCGTTTCGGTGACCGAATATCCGGTGGTGCTACAGCGACTACGCGAGCTGGTCGACGAGCGGGTCGTGCGCTTGCGCGCCATGTTCTCCCACCTCGCGCTCGCCGATTCGCCGGACCATCCCTTCAACGACATCCAGCGCGGCCGTTTCCTCGACTACATCGCCGCCGCCAAAGAGCAAGGACTACAACCGGAGTTGGTGCACCTGGCCAATTCGGCGGCCACTCTCACCCGCCCCGATCTGGCCTTCGATATGGTGCGCCCCGGTATCGCGGTCTACGGCCTGTCCCCGATACCGGAGCTGGGAGATTTCGGTCTGCGCCCCGCCATGTCCTTCCGCGCCCGAGTCGCCCTGGTGAAGGATGTGGCTGCCGGAGAGGGTGTTTCGTATGGTCACGAGTGGATCGCCGACCGTGACACCACGGTGGCCCTCATTCCCGCCGGATACGCCGATGGTGTCTCGCGCATTCTCGGCGGCCGCTTCGACGTACTGGTCGGCGGCGCGCGCCACCCCAGTATCGGCCGCGTCTGTATGGACCAGGTGATGGTGGATCTCGGCGACAATCCCGACGGAGTCCGCGAGGGCGATACGGCGGTGCTGTTCGGTGGCACGCCCGGCGACCCGCACCCACAGGAGTGGGCCGACCTACTCGGCACCATCAATTACGAGGTGGTGTGCTCGCCGCGCGGCCGGGTCGCGCGCCGCTACACCGGGGAGATGACGAATGTCTGACGTACGTGGACATCGGGTGCTCCCGACCGTCGAGGACACCGAGGCCTTCGGGCGTGAACTCGCCGCCCAACTCCATGCCGGGGACCTGGTCGTACTCGACGGCCCCCTCGGTGCCGGCAAAACCGCGCTCACCCGCGGTATCGCCGCCGGCCTCGGCGTACAGGGCAGGGTGAGTTCCCCCACCTTCATCATCGCCCGCCAGCATCGTGCCGGATCCGATCCGGGTTCGGTCGGCCTCGTCCACGTCGACGCCTACCGCCTCGGCGGCGACCTCGATGAACTCGACGCCCTCGACCTCGATACCGATCTCGATGATGCGGTCGTGGTGGTCGAGTGGGGCCTCGGTGTCGTCGAACACCTCGCCGACCGCCATCTCCGCGTGCTGCTGCACCGCGAACCGGAATCCGACATTCGCACCGCCGAATGGGAATGGGTGTCGGCCAACTGACGGTGGCGGACCCCGATGAGATGGTCGCAACAGCCCTCTGGCCGCACCGATACTTCGCCGTCGCGGCCCGACACATCCCAGCCAGTTAGCTTCCGAACCCTCTAACCAGCATGTTCGCGGCCCGCCCCGTTCTGGACTGAGTGGAGCGGAGGAGCGAAGCGGGGGAGCGGAGGGAGGGAAGAACGGGGTTAGTAGGGCCGCAAACCGCCGGAGCGAAGCGTAGGCAGACGACACAGTATCGTGGCTCTAATCATGTTGGTATTGGCTGTCGACACCGCGACACCTGCCGTAACGGCGGGACTGGTGGAACTGGACCCGGCAAACGCCGGGGATAACGCACCTCGAATCACCACGATCGCCTCCCGGGTGACCGTGGACGCCCGCGCGCACAACGAGGTGTTGACCCCGCAGATCCTGGCCTGCCTCGCCGAGTCCGGCCGGGCCAGAAGCGAAATCGACGCCGTCGTGGTCGGAGTGGGACCGGGACCGTTCACCGGCCTGCGGGTCGGTATGGCCACCGCCACCGCCTTCGCCGATGCGCTCGGCAAGCCCGTGTACGGCGTATGCAGTCTCGACGCCATTGCCGCCGATACCCAGAGCTATATCAAGAAGGACCCCGAGGAGCCGGTCGAGCTGCTGGTGGTCACCGACGCGCGTCGCCGCGAGGTGTACTGGGCTCGCTACCGCGCGCTGACCCCCGAGAATCCGGGCGGTCGGATCGCCGGGCCCGAGGTAGCCAAACCCGCCGATCTGGATCCGAGCACGGCCACCCTCATCGCCGGGTCCGCCTCGCACGTCGACTATTTCGATCTGCCGGTACTGCCGGTGGAGACCCCGTCCCCGGCCGGGCTGGTGCGCTGCGCCGCCCGGGCCCTGCTATCCGGTGCTGCGCCGGAGCCGCTGACGCCGCTCTACCTGCGCCGTCCGGATGCCGTCGAGCGCAGCTATGCGCAGGTGAGTCGATGATCCGCATCGAACCGATGCGGCTCACCGATATACCTCGCTGCGCCGAACTGGAATTAGTGCTGTTCCCCGAAGACGATCCGTGGCACGAGATCGCCTTCCAATCCGAGCTGGCGGGGGCGCACAATCGCTATATCGTCGCCCGTGACGACGACGGCCGGATGGTCGGTTACGCCGGTATCGCACTGCTCGGCAATCTCGAGTATCCCGAGGCCGAGATCCACACCATCGGTGTCGATCCGCAGTGCCAGGGTCTCGGCATCGGCACCGCCCTGGTGAAAGCCTTGCTCGCTGAGGCCGGACGGCGCGGTGGACCGGTCTTCCTGGAGGTGCGCATCGACAATGTCGCCGCCATCGCGCTGTACGAGAAGCACGGGTTCCACATCATCGGCCTGCGCAAGAACTACTACCAGCCCAGTGGCGCGGACGCCTACACCATGCGCCGCCCCGCCATGACCGGCTTCCCGCAGCCGCAGGATACAGAGGTCTTCTCATGATCGTGATGGGTATCGAAAGCTCCTGTGACGAAACAGGAGTCGGCATTGTGCGGCGGCTGCCCGACGGCACCTGTGAACTGCTCGCCGATGAGGTCGCCTCCAGCGTCGACCAGCACGCCCGCTTCGGTGGTGTGGTGCCGGAGATCGCCTCGCGCGCGCATCTCGAGGCCATCGTCCCGGCCATGCGGCGGGCACTGGCCGCCGCCGGAATCGATAAGCCGGACGCGCTCGCCGTCACCATCGGCCCGGGCCTGGCCGGTGCGCTACTGGTCGGCGTCGCCGCCGCGAAAGCCTATGCGGCGGCGTGGGATATCCCGTTCTACGCACTCAATCACCTCGGTGGCCACGTCGCCGTCGACACTCTCGAGCACGGCCCGATGCCGCCGTGTGTGGCCCTGCTGGTCTCCGGCGGCCACACCCACCTGCTGCAGGTGGCCGATCTGGCTCAGCCCCTGGTCGAACTGGGCAGTACCGTCGACGATGCCGCGGGCGAGGCCTTCGATAAGGTCGCGCGCCTCCTCGGCCTCGGCTACCCGGGCGGCCCGGTGCTGGATGCCATTGCGGTCGACGGTGATCCGAGCGCTATCCCGTTCCCGCGCGGTATGACCAGCGCTCGTGACCCTCGCTACGACTTCTCCTTCTCCGGTTTGAAGACCGCGGTCGCCCGCTACGTCGAAGCCGCCCAGCGCGAAAACCGCGAGCTCCCCATCCCGGATATCGCCGCCTCCTTCCAGGAGGCCGTCGCGGATGTCTTGACCATGAAGGCGATTCGCGCCGCCCAGGATGTCGGCGTCGACACCATCGTGCTCGGCGGTGGCGCGACCGCGAACTCCCGCATCCGTTCTCTGGCCGAAGAGCGCAGTGCCGCCGCGGGTCTCACGCTCCGCGTTCCGAAACCGCGTCTGTGCACCGATAACGGAGTCATGATCGCCACCCTCGGCGCACATGTAATCGCCGGTGGCGCGCAGCCCTCCGAATTCACCGTGGCCACCGATCCGGGCCTCTCGGTCGCCACCAGCCAGCTCTGATCCGCACAGCGACGCACCCCTCTTCAGTCGGGGAAGGGGTGCGGCGGGGATCAGTAGTGCGGGCGGATCACAGTGGTGTTGCCCGCGCCCGCGGAGCCCGAGTTCGAGCGCGGGACCGACGGGGCAGCCGGTTTGGTCGGCGTGGTCGGAGTAGTCGGCGCGGTGGTACTCGGCTCCGGGACATCGGTGGACGGGGCCGGGGTGCCGAGCAGCGGGCCGAGGAGCTGGGGAAGCTCAGCCGGAAATGGGATCTGCGGCAGCCCCGGATCCGGGCGCAGCGGCGGTGGTGACTGCGCGGTGGTGGTCGGGGCGGGCGGGGTACTGCGGCTGGGCGCGGTTGTTCCGGCGGCCGGGGTGGTCGGCGGTGTGGCCGGATCGGGGCGCGTGGTGGTGTCTCGAGTCATGGGCGCGGTGCCGGTCGGTGCGGTGGTGGTCGAGGTCGGCGCCAGGGGCTCCTCCGCGCCACTGGTGGTGCCGACGGGAGAGTAGTCGCGATCCTGGGGGACCAGCTCCTTGACGCCGTAGCCGATGATCAGGCCGACCACCACGATCGCCCCCGCCAGGGTTCCGGCCAACTTGGTGAAGGTGCCGATCGGTGCGTCGGTCCCGCGACCCATCACAGTGAGTGCGGTCGGCTGTATCGAATCCGCGATCAGCGCCGCGCCTTTCGCGACCGCCGCCTCCGGCTCCGGCACGGTGCCGACGGATACATCGAGTTGTTCGTCGAGTGCGGTCACCACGGTCGGGACATTCGCCCCACCGCCGATCACCACCACGGACTCCGGGAACTTCGGTGCCCGTGCGAAGACACCGCGCGCGAAAACGGCCAATTCGCGCAGCAGATCGGAGATCAGCTCGTCGAAATCCGCGCGGGTGAGTTTCAGTGGCTGTCCGGCCACATGGTCGATGGTTACGGCCTGGGCGATGGACAGATGTTCCTTGGCCGCCCGGCTGCGATTGAGCAGCATGCCCCGATTGGGGCGGGTGCCGCGTCGGGCCAGGTGGCAGTCCAGCAGATGCTGCAGGATCAGCTCGTCGATCGCATTGCCGCTGATGGCGGTGGTGCGCTCGGAGCGAAGTACGGTGTCGTCCGCCTGATCGGCCACCGTGACCGTCGCGCCGGAAGCGCCGAGATCGATGACGGCGATCGTCTCATAGCGTTCCAGCAGCCCCGTATGCCGCAGATAGGCCAGGGCCGCGGTGCTTTCCGGGATGAGCTGCACATCGCGGCGCTGTCGCCCGATGGCCGAGCGAATGACCTGGGCCTGTTCCCGGTCGCGGTACGCCACCGCGATATCACCGGGCGGGGTCGGGTCGTCGTGTCGCGACGCCGATAGTGCGGAGGTGTGGGTGCCGACGGGGTGGACGATGTCGCGCGAGACCTGGTGTGTGGTCATCAACTCGATCGAGGAGGCCACCAGATCGCCGAGATCGGAGTGCGCGGTGTCCGCGGTCACGACGCGGTAGTCGAAAAGCTGAAAGCCGTTCGGCGCGGTGGCGACAGTCGCCGAGCACACCACTTCGCTCCCGGCCGAGATGCCGAGGGATGTTCGCATGTTCACCTCCCTTCGAGCGGATGGCCCTGGTGTCGACGACCATCTCGAACGGACTGCGGAACCGCCACGTGGATGACGGTCGGTTCCGAGCTGCGGATCCGGCTGGGACCTCGCCCGATGGGGTGTCGGAACCAGCCTTCGATCACTTGCGGTCTTGCTCTCGTCTCAGGTTTCTGCGCGTTGCCGCGCAGGGGGTGAAGCATTGGATGGATCTGGAGAAGCCTGGGTGGATCTCAACGCTGTGTAGACCTCAACGAACCGCGCGATCCGAGCGCTGCCGTGCTCGTTGCCGGACCCTGTGCTGTCCGTGTCTCGCGACCGTCGTCAATAATGTCACGATCCGTTATCCGAACGTTACAGATTTTCATTTTTCTTTGGAAGCCCTCAGATTCTTCGGCCCGTTGTTCGGCGTGGCGCGCTTGCCTGCGTGTCGAGGCCCCATGACACGACGGCCATCTGGATGCGGTAGCAAACCCTGGCCTTGAGCGCTGGCACTCGCGTGTATAGAGTGCTAGTTGGCGCTCGCGATGTCTTGCGAGTGTCGTACTTGACTACTGAGCAGGGGCTCCGGCACCCGCGACGACGGGGCTGTGCTCGGCGGTCGACAACGTGACCGAAACCGTGAGTCCGGGGAACCGCCCCGGGCGAGAAGTATCCCCTGAAAGTGGAGGGCTCAACGTGGCGAGCGTGAACATCAAGCCGCTCGAGGACAAGATCCTCGTCCAGGCCAACGAGGCCGAGACGACGACCGCCTCCGGCCTGGTCATCCCCGACACGGCGAAGGAAAAGCCCCAGGAGGGCACCGTCGTCGCCGTCGGCCCCGGCCGCTGGGATGATGAGGGCGAGAAGCGGATTCCGCTGGATGTCAAAGAAGGCGACGTCGTCATCTACAGCAAGTACGGCGGCACCGAGATCAAGTACGGCGGTGCCGAGTACCTGATCCTGTCGGCGCGCGACCTGCTGGCCGTCGTCACCAAGTAAGAAACGCTCAACCCTCCGGGGCCTTTCAGGGGCTTCACTCCCGACTCCCCGGGCACGTCGCCCGGCGGCCGAGGGGTTTCGACCCTGAACCTCCGGGCGTTGCCGCCCCGGTGTCGTCGCTGGTTATTCAGCAACCGACCCGGGGCGGAGTGCGTTCCCCTACTTGATTCGACTCACCGGACTTCCCTTCGGGGGTGCGGGGGCAAGACCCCCGAATCCTCCGTACCCACAGGAGTAGGAAACACATGGCAAAGCAGATCGAGTTCGACGAGAAGGCTCGTCGGGCAATGGAGCGCGGCGTCGACAAGCTCGCCGACGCCGTCAAGGTCACCCTCGGCCCGCGTGGCCGGCATGTGGTGCTCGCCAAGGCCTTCGGTGGCCCGACCGTCACCAATGACGGCGTGACCATCGCGCGCGAGATCGATCTCGAGGACCCGTTCGAGAACCTCGGCGCGCAGCTGGTCAAGAGCGTCGCCACCAAGACCAACGATGTCGCCGGCGATGGCACCACCACCGCCACCGTGCTGGCCCAGGCGCTCATCAAGGGCGGCCTGAAGAATATCGCCGCCGGCGCCAACCCGATGACCCTCGGCAAGGGCATGTACAAGGCCGCCGATGCGATCACCGCGGCGCTGGTGAAGGCGGCTACCCCGGTGTCGGACGAGAAGTCCATCGCCCAGGTCGCCACCGTGTCCTCGCGCGATCCGGAAATCGGCGACCTGGTCGCCAAGGCCCTGACCACCGTCGGCAAGGACGGCGTGGTCACCATCGAGGAATCCTCCTCGCTGCAGACCGAATTGGTGATCACCGAGGGCGTGCAGTTCGACAAGGGCTACCTGTCGCCGTACTTCGCCACCGATCCCGAGACCCAGCAGACCGTGTTCGAGGATGCCTACATCCTGCTGAACCGCGAGAAGATCAGCTCGCTGCCGGATCTGCTGCCGCTGCTGGAGAAGATCGCCGAGTCCGGTAAGCCGCTCGTGATCATCGCCGAAGAGGTCGAGGGCGAGGCGCTGTCCACCCTGGTGGTCAACGCGATTCGCAAGACCCTCAAGGCCGTTGCCGTGAAGGCCCCGTTCTTCGGTGACCGTCGCAAGGCGTTCCTCGACGACCTGGCCATCGTCACCGGCGGCACCGTCGTCAACCCCGATCTCGGTATCACCCTGCGTGAGGCCGGGCTCGAGGTGCTGGGCCAGGCCCGTCGCGTGGTCGTCACCAAGGACGAGACCACCATCGTCGAGGGTGCGGGCACCGCTGACGCCATCGAGGCGCGGGTTTCCCAGCTGCGCAAGGAGATCGAGAACAGCGATTCCGACTGGGACCGCGAGAAGCTCGAGGAGCGCCTGGCCAAGCTGGCCGGCGGCGTGGCCGTCATCAAGGTCGGCGCGGCCACCGAGACCGACCTCAAGGAGCGCAAGTACCGGGTCGAGGACGCGGTCAGCTCCGCCAAGGCCGCGGTCGCCGAGGGCATCGTCCCCGGTGGCGGTTCCGCGCTCGTGCAGGCGGCGACCGAGCTGGTCGCGCTGCGTGATTCGCTGTCCGGCGACGAGGCGGCCGGTGTCGAGGTCGTGCGCCTGGCGATGACCGCCCCGCTGTACTGGATCGCCAGCAATGCCGGCGTCGACGGCGCGGTCGTGGTGGCCAAGGTGTCCGAGGGCCAGGGCGGCTACAACGCCGCCACGCTGACCTACGGCGACCTGGTCGCGGAGGGCGTCGTGGACCCGGTCAAGGTCACCCGCTCCGCGGTCGAGAACGCCACCTCGGTGGCGCGCATGGTGCTCACCACCGAGAGCGCCATCGTCGAGAAGCCGGTCGAGGACGAGCAGAGCCACGCGGGCCACGGCCACGCGCACTGAGCGTGAGTAGCGTGCGCTGAGCACAACCTGACTGCGGCCCTCGGACGAAATGTCCGGGGGCCGCGGCATTTGCCGGATTCTTCGGTCGACATCGCCGGGCGACTCCTATGAGTGACATCGCCTTGGTACGAAGACGGCTAGGCGGTCCCGAAACTCGTCGTGCCTGTTCGGCCGACGGTTTTCCCATGGCGCACAATCAGCCCGGACAGGTGCATGCAGGGCTGGGGACTCACCCAAGAACGAGCAAGGCCCCCGGGACCGGATGTCCGGGGGCCTTCTCGATTCGGAGCACGCTGCCAGAGCTTGCGGCGGGTGACCTCAGTCGTGAACAGCGGCGGTTCGGCCATTGCTGCCTGGATGGCCCGCTGCGTGCGAATGGGGGATGAGGGTGGCCGGGGGTTGGTCGGCGGCGACCGCGCTCAGCACGCGGTCACGGAGGGCGGCGGGCGGTGTGGTGGCGGTGGCGGCTGCGAACAGCGCCAAGGCTTCCCGGGTCTGCTGCACTTCGAGGGTGAAATCCGCGCGCAGGGCCGGATCGCCGGCATCCAGTAGCTGCTGCACTGCGCGCTGATCTTCGTCGCCGATCGATGCAAGCGCGACAGTGTGCGCGAGATCGATCTGGCTTTCGTTCATCTCACGTCACTCCCAAACTTTTCTTGAGTCTCGTCAGTCCATCTCGGATACGGGACTTAACGGTAGGTAACCCTACGCCCAGATAGGCCGCTACCTCGGCATATGTCCGCCCGCCGTAGTAGGCGAGCGAAATGGCTTCCCGCTGTGTCTCCGTAAGTGTGGCCAGACCCTGTCGAACTGCCTGCTGTTCCAGCCTTCGTCCAACTTCTTCGGTTACTTCATCGAATTCGTTACCGAGGGTGCTGGTTCCGTAGGCGACCTCGCGCAGGGCGTGGGCTTGTTCAGCGCGGACACGGTCGACGGCGCGACGATGAGCGAGAGTCATGAGCCAGGTGACGGCCGAACCCTTCGCCCGATCGAAATTCGCTGCTGTACGCCAGATCTGGAGGTAGACCTCCTGAGTGGTCTC
Organism: Nocardia uniformis NBRC 13702; assembly: GCF_001613345.1. Classification (GTDB taxonomy): domain Bacteria; phylum Actinomycetota; class Actinomycetes; order Mycobacteriales; family Mycobacteriaceae; genus Nocardia; species Nocardia uniformis. Next base: position 41,821 of record NZ_BDCE01000087.1, read on the forward strand.
CTCCGCATACCCGGGATCGTGTAGCACACGTAGGACAAGCCCGAATACCCGAGCGCTGGTGCGGTCGTACAGCTCGGCGAACGCCTGCTGATCGGACTGCCCGCAGCGTTCGAGAAGTGCGGCGAGTTCAAGGCTTTCGGCGGCGCGAGCCGTCACCGCAGAGTCCACGCGAGGTGGGATGGCGTCCTGGAAGGAGTCGCCCTCTGCGGCCGGCGGCCGCGTTGTCACAACGCTCCGTTCTGTGTCATCGGGCACAACCGTAGCGTGCCGCTATGACCTCCTGTCGCGGGGGTGGGCGGCAAAATGCCTGGCGCCCAGTGGTTTTCCGACATTTCACCCGACACGCACACCGGTCTTGTGAGACACGCCGTGAAGGTCGGACACAACTGCTCACAACGGCCCACTCCTTGGCAGTGGCCGGTTGTTTGCTAGGAATTCGAGGCATCGACCCCCGCGGATGGGAAAAAATCCGAAGTCACACGGTGTGTACAGGCGTCACTCCGCTGTCCCGGCGCCTCAGGCGACAACACGCCGCCGGTTGCGCCGCGCGTGCATCTCCCGTTCCGTTTCTGACATTCCGCCCCAGATTCCGTAGGGCTCGCTGACCTTCAGGGCGTGCGAGCGGCATTGCATGAGTACCGGGCAGGATCGGCAGACCTCCTTGGCCCGCATCTCGCGCTGGGACCGGGCGCGACCGCGCTCACCATCCGGGTGGAAGAACACAGACGAATCCTGTCCGCGGCACGAACCGCGCATCTGCCAGTCCCAGACGTCGGCGTTCGGACCAGGGAGGTGGGTCGGCATAGGCATTGTGAACTCCTCATGGTGCGAGCTCGTCGGCATTGTCGAGCAGTGCTGGTGTGTCGATGGGCCGCATCGCCGGCGCCCGGCGATCGCACTTCATCGGGCGACACAATTTTCGAGGCGCGCCGATGACGGCGATGTCGTACGTTAGGTCCCATAACGAAATCGCGTCAATAGTTTCCCCATGACCGATTCGAATTCCTTAGCATTTGAAATTTAACGCACATACTATTTACAACAAGGGTGTTCCGAGGTGATACTGATCGGTTGCCCAGCTTCGGGTTGGTGCGCCACCGACCCACCGAGGGCACTGAAAAGCCAGCTCAGAACATATTTTCCCCTATGGAAAGCAACGTTGCACTGTCATGTGCGGATGTGACTATGGGTGATCTCAGCCATTGCCGGGTGCAATATGAGTGCGGTAGAGATGGCCACTTCAAGGCCTTCAGGTTAATAATGCGATACGCATACGAATTCCATACGCACGTGCTAGAGGATTGCGAGCACAGGTTTACCGAACGGAAACAGAACGATGCATTGGAATGCTGAAAGTTAGCTGAACTAATGTGCTATGCCTGTTCTCGTCGACGCTCCTGACTGCGCATATAGAGTGCTGCCGTGCCTGTGCTCAGAGTGAACTCCGTACTCGCCGAGACCGCCTTCGGTGCCACCCCCGGCCGCGCTGCTATCGAGTTGCCAGCGCCTGCGGACGCCACCGAATCCTGGCTGCGCGCGGTATCCCTCGGCGGCGTCGGGCACTACGCGGCGGCCCGTGCTGAACTCGACCGAGCTCGCCGCCGTACCCGGGACCCGGTCCTGCGCTCACTCGTCCACAGCACCGAGGGTTCCCTGCTGCGCCAACTCGGTTGGCACGCGCTCGCCGCGGTATCCGATGGCCGCGCCGCCGCTCTGGTACTACCCGACCTGCCGGTCGCCGGTCGCCACCCGGCCGAATCGCACGCCGAATCCGGAGCCGCCGCCGCTCCCTACGGTGCGGTGACGGCGGTTTGCGACGCAGTGACCGGTTTGGCCGCCGACGCCCTCGGCACCGCGCGCCCCGCACTTGCCGCCCGACTGCTGAACCGTTGCCGGATCCACCTCGATACCTACCTCCCCGACCCCGAATATTCATGGCGTCCCCGCATTCGCCTGCACTGGGTATCCGCCGAAACCGCCCTCTACCACCCCGGCGCGGGGCTCATCGCGGCACCGACCGAGCCGGGGTGGGTGCCGGAGCTCGCCGTCCCCGGTCCCGCTTCCGCCGATCCCGCGCTGGCGCATGCCGAGGCCGCGTCGGCGCTGTCCGAGCGATCGCCCTCGGTGCGGCATCGGGTCAAGTCCCGATTGATCGTCGCGGCTGCCGCGGCGGCCGGTGGTGATCTCGACCGGGCCCGTGCGCTCGCGGACGAAGTCGCCCGTCAGAGCCTGGAATTCGACCTGCTGCCGCTGCGGTGGGCATGCGCCATGCTGCGCGCCGGAATCGATCCGGCCAGCGACGGCGCGTCCGAAGCATCCGAATGCGCAATGCTGCTGGCCGCGCGTGGCGGGCGATTGCGTTCGGCGAGCTGATATCTCGCCTTGCCCCGGTGAGCGTCTCGGCCTGCCCCGCGCGTGACCCGTATCTCGCGCCGCCCGCTATTGTTGGGACCGTTCCGCCCTCGCGGAAGCACCGGTCATTCGGCCGACGTGCCACTCGTAACGCCAGGAACAGCTCTGACGATGAAGAACACGGGCGAGGAGTTGGATTCCGCCGTCGTGGCTGCCGCTGCGCAGGGCGACCGGTCTTCCCTGGCCCACGTACTGGAGAGCATCCGCCCACTGGTGGTCAAGTACTGCCGTGCGCGTATCGGAGCTGCCGAACGTGGACAGCTCTCCGCGGACGATGTGGCGCAGGAGGTATGTCTGGCCGTCATGACAGCCCTGCCTCGCTACCAGGACCAGGGCAGACCGTTCATGGCGTTCGTGTACGGCATCGCCTCACACAAGGTCGCCGACGCCCATCGCAACGCCGCCCGTAACAAGGCGGACGCTATGGCCGAAGTACCGGATGTCATATCCACCGACCATGGGCCGGAGCAGCGAGCTCTCGAATCCGAAACCAGTCGCCAGATGAACAAACTGCTGGCGACGCTTCCGGAGAAGCATCGAGAAATCCTGATCTTGCGCTTGGTGATGGGTTTGTCGGCCGAAGAAACCGCAGTCGCTGTGGGCAGTACAGCGGGTGCTATACGAGTTGCCCAGCACAGGGCGCTCGCGAAACTCAAGACTCAAGTGGCGAGGGCAGGTGAAATGTATGGCTAGGGATGGCGAGCGCGGTCGGGGCGACTGGAAGGCGCGATCTGGATCGCACAACAGCGGTCCCTACGCCGAGGCGTCCGGTGGTGCTGGATCTGATCCAAAAGACACCGGGCCGGTGGACATCGCGGCGGTACGTCGCGATGACGAGCTGATCGAAGCGATCGCCGGAGACGGTGCCGTGCAAACGGGTAGCGCGGATGAATATCAGCTCGCGGCTCTGCTCGCCAATTGGCGGGCGGAGATCGTCAACGAGCCGATACCGGCCGGACCGGACCTGGACACCATTGTCGCCGCGGTTAATCAGGAGATCGGCGCCCGTACGGCGCGGATCGGGGCACAGGGCAGTAGGCGACTACGGCTCGTGCGTCCCCTTATGGGAGCAGCGGCCGCCATCGCCTTGATCATGGGCGGTGCGACGGCGTTCTCCTACAGTGCGGAACCGGGCGATGCGCTGTGGAGGGTCAAGGAGGTCGTGTTCAGTGAACAGGCCCAGACCACCGTGGTGAATCGGGCCGGCAGTGATATGCAGCAGGCGCAGGTGCTGATTCAGCAGGGCAAGCCGGAGGCGGCCAAGGCACTGCTGGAGCGGGCGGAGACCAATGTCGGTCAGGTCAATGACACCGGCAAGAAGGACGATCTGCAGCAGCAGTTGCAGAAACTGGTGGCGCTACTGCCCCCGGATATCCAGGCCTCGCTGACGCCGACCACGACGCCGGGGAAGCCGACCGGTGTGACGACGGAACCGGGTGCTGGCGGTGTGACAACCGCGCCTTCGGAGCCGGATACGTCGATCAGCCCGTCGCCGACCTACGATCCGCGCAGTCTCGACACCACCGATCCCAATACCGGCAGCTCGACCGCGCCCGATCCGAGCCTGCCGAGTGCGGAACCGACGGTGCCGTCCACGGAACCCACTCTGCCGCTCACCACGGTGCCGACGCAGCCGACCACCCCGGTGGTCCCGACACAGACGGTGACGCCGACGGGTGGTGGTATTACCGGCGGGCCGCAGCAACCCGAACAGCCGGTGACACCGGTGCCACCGCTCGACGGGGCGCCGGTGGTGCCGACTCAGCAGACGCTGGTCGTACCCACCCTGGTTCCGGGCACTATCCGGTAGGGATACGACACCGCGGACACGGGTCCGGGACAGTGTCCGGTGAGGGGACGCTGACCGGCCGATAGGCCGCATGCTGGTGCACGAAATAGCAATGCCCGACCGCCTACCGGTGGTCGGTTCTTTCATATCGCGCCGCAATACCCCTTGGCGACAAGGGTTCCCGGGGTTGGTTCTCAGGGTTTTCGTGGCGCTGAGCTTCGGGCCCGTGTGAAAAGCGCGGGCCCACACTCATTTGAGCTACCGGATCAGACGTCGAACCCGTCGAACCCGTCACCGTGCAGCGCCTCGTTCATCGACGCATCGGCGTAACCGCGGCAGTAGTCCCACGTGACGTAGGCCTCCGGGGTCGGGTCGTACGCGGGTTCGTGCGGGCGCACCGTACCGTCCACCAGTAGCTGGAGGAGGTTGGCGCGCAACATATCCCAATCGTGGTAGTGATCCTGCCGACAGTCCTCGCAGCTGACAACGAGGCCGCGGATACCGCGATGCGCCAGCAGCGCCTCATAGACCGCGAGATCGGCGAGATCCTCTTCGACCGCTAGGCGCTCGTGAGGATCCAACGGTTCCCCCGGCTCGATGGCATCGAGCGCGGCCGACGGGTCGGAGGGATCTCCGGCGAATGGATCCGGCGGCAGGCCAGGTGGTAGATGGTCACGCACAGGTCCACGGTACGCAGAGATGCCCCCCTCGCGCCAGCGCTGACACCCATTTGCCCTCACATAGCTGTGTTTTTGGCCTCCGCTGCGCTCCGGCGGGTTCGCGGCCCTCGTAACCCGGTTCTTCCCTCCCTCCGCTCCTCCGCTTCGATCCCCCGCTCCACTCAGTCCAGAACGGGGCGGGGCCGCGAACAAGCGAGGTGAAGGTGGGGGAAGTAGGCAGGGAGTGCGTCTTCTGGCTACGGTCGGCTGTGGTGGTTCTCGGTTGTGTTGTGCTGCTTCCGTGTGCTCGGTCCGGACCGGGGCGGGTGGCGAACGAACCGGGGGTCGGACGACTAGGGTTGAGTTCGTCTCACCCTGTTGTCTCCATAGTCGGGTGGGGTGCGGGCCGTGGACTCCTCGCTTTTGTGCGACCGATACCATGGACGGGCAGATGCCGAGTGGTAATTCTCGGTGTCTTCTCAATCCATTCGTCCGCCGGGGCCGGTCCGGGGACATTGCCGAGGTCCAGGAGGGGTCGATTCGATGAGCAGTCCCGTAACGGGTGGCGACGATCCGAACAAGATCGCCATGCTCGGGCTCACGTTCGACGATGTACTGCTGTTGCCTGCCGCCTCGGATCTGATTCCCAGCTCGGTCGATACGTCGAGCCGGCTGACGCGGGAGATCTCACTGCGCACGCCGCTGGTGAGTTCCGCCATGGATACCGTGACCGAGGCTCGGATGGCCATCGCCATGGCCCGGGCCGGTGGCATGGGTGTGCTGCACCGCAATCTGTCGGTCGAGGCGCAGGCCGCGCAGGCGGAAACCGTGAAGCGGTCCGAGGCGGGCATGGTGACCGATCCGGTGACCTGTCGCCCCACCGATACGCTCGCCGAAGTCGACGCCATGTGCGCGCGCTACCGCATCTCCGGTTTGCCGGTGGTGGATGACTCGGGCCAATTGGTGGGCATCATCACCAATCGCGATATGCGGTTCGAGGTCGATCAGAACAGCCTCGTGGCCGACATCATGACCAAGGCTCCGCTGATCACTGCGCAGGAGGGCGTCACCGCCCCCGCCGCGCTGGGTCTGCTGCGCCGTCACAAGATCGAGAAGCTGCCGATCGTGGACGGCCACGGCAAACTGCGCGGCCTGATCACCGTCAAGGACTTCGTCAAAACCGAGCAGTATCCGAACGCCACCAAGGACCGCGACGGCCGCCTGCTGGTCGGTGCGGCCGTGGGTGTGGGCGAGGACGCGTGGGCCCGCGCCATGACCCTGGCCGATGTCGGCGTCGATGTGCTGATCGTCGATACCGCGCACGGGCATCAGGCCGGTGTGCTGCAGATGGTTTCCAAGATCAAGGCCGAGGTCGGCGACCGGGTACAGATCATCGGTGGCAATATCGCCACCCGCGCCGGTGCCAAGGCTCTGGTCGACGCCGGTGTGGACGCGGTGAAGGTGGGTGTGGGCCCCGGCTCCATTTGCACCACCCGCGTGGTCGCCGGTGTCGGCGCGCCGCAGATCACCGCGATTCTCGAGGCCAATGCGGCCTGTGCTCCGGCCGGTGTGCCGGTGATCGCCGACGGTGGCGTGCAGTACTCCGGTGATATCGCCAAGGCCATCGCGGCCGGCGCCTCCACCGTCATGCTGGGTTCGCTGCTGGCCGGTACCGCCGAATCGCCGGGCGAACTGATCCTGGTGGGTGGCAAGCAGTACAAGAGCTACCGCGGTATGGGTTCGCTGGGTGCCATGCAGGGACGTGGTGAGGCCAAGTCCTACTCCAAGGACCGCTACTTCCAGGACGATGTGCTGTCGGAGAAGAAGCTGGTTCCCGAGGGTATCGAGGGCCGGGTGCCATTCCGTGGTCCGCTGGACCAGGTGATCCACCAGCTGGTGGGCGGTCTGCGGGCCGCTATGGGCTACACGGGCGCGCAGTCCATTCCGGATCTGCAGGCCGCGCAGTTCGTGCAGATCACCGCGGCGGGTCTCAAGGAGTCGCACCCGCACGACATCACCATGACCGTCGAGGCTCCCAACTACACCACCCGCTGAGTTCGGCTTTCGCCGACAGGGCTGTCACCGAGAAGAGGAATTGGAGACGATGCGCGACCTCGTCGAGATCGGCATGGGGCGGACCGCCCGGCGCACTTACGAACTGGACGATGTCGACATCGTTCCCTCGCGGCGGACCCGTTCGTCCAAGCAGGTGTCGGTGGCTTGGCAGCTCGACGCCTATCGGTTCGAGATTCCATTCCTGACCCACCCCACCGATGCGCTCGTCTCTCCCGAGTTCGCTATCGAACTGGGTAAGCAGGGCGGTCTGGGCGTTATCAACGGTGAGGGCCTGTGGGCTCGGCACGCCGATGTCGAAGCCAAGATCCAGCAGCTCACCGATGTGGCCGAGAAGGAAGGCACCGAGGCCGCCGTCGCACTGCTGCAGCAATTGCACGCCGCGCCGATGCAGCCGGACCTGCTGGCCGCCGCGGTCGCGCAGGTGCGGGCCGCCGGGGTGACCACCGCGGTGCGGGTGAGCCCGCAGAACGCGCGCGCCCTCACTCCCGCGCTGGTGCAGGCCGGAATCGACCTGCTGGTGGTGCACGGCACCATTATCTCCGCCGAGCATGTGGGCAGTGCTGTTTCGAGCGATCCGCAAGCGATCGCAAGCGACGGCGAGCCGTTGAACCTCAAGACCTTTATCGCCGAACTGGATGTGCCGGTGGTGGCGGGCGGCGTGAGCGATCACCGCACCGCGCTGCACCTCATGCGCACCGGCGCGGCGGGCGTCATTGTCGGCTACGGCTCCATGCAGGGTTCGACGTCGACCGGTGAGGTGCTCGGTATCGGTGTGCCCATGGCCACCGCCATTGCCGATGCCGCCGCCGCGCGCCGCGACTACCTGGATGAGACCGGTGGTCGCTATGTGCATGTCATCGCCGATGGCGACATCCTCACCTCCGGGCATGTCGCCAAGGCCATTGCCTGTGGTGCGGACGCTGTCATGCTCGGTGTGCCGCTGACACTGGCCGCGGAGTCTCCCGGTAATGGCTGGTACTGGCCGTCGGCTGCCGCGCACCCGTCGGTGCCGCGCGGCGCGCTGCTGCCGTATGCCATCGAGGAGGAGCGGGTACCACTGACCCAGGTGCTGGACGGTCCCTCCAATGACCCGTTCGGTTCGCTGAATCTGGTTGGTGGCCTGCGCCGTTCCATGGCGAAGACGGGTTACTGCGACCTGAAGGAATTCCAGCGGGTCGGGTTGAACGTCCGCGCCTGAGATCTCTGACCGCACAGCCCGTGTCGACAACGACACGGGCTGTTCGCGTTTCGAGGATCAGTATCCGACCAGCGTGACGAGCGTGGTGTCAGCGGGAGTGGGTGAGGGCGCGTGAAACCGCCTGTTCGCGTAGGAATTCCAGGATGGCGGCATTCACGGTGACCGGGTGGGTCATATTGACGGTTTGGCGCGCGCCCTCGACCTCGAGATAGCGGGAGTCGGGGAGGCGCTCGGCCAGTTCCCGGGCGTGGGCGCGGGAGAAGCCGCTATTGGTGGGGTGGATTACCAATGCGGGACAGGTGATTTCGGGTAGTCGGTCGAGGATCGAGTCGCGGGTGAGGAAACAGCCCGCCGCTACCGCGGTGGCGTAGCGGTCGCGGGCCAGCCAGCGTTTCACCCAGACCGCGCGATACCAGGCGTCATCGCCGATCAGCCACTGCGCGAGATGTTCGGCGAGGGCCGGGCGGGGGCCGTCCTCGTACCACTTGTCGAGGAACTTCTTGGCATTCTCGAGTTCCAGGTCGGAGGGTTCGTGCGCCTCGGTGCTGATCAGGATGAGCGCGGCAACCCGTTCGGGGGCGAGGAGCGCGGTGCGTAGCGCGGTGAAGCCGCCCTGGGAGGTGCCGCCGACGACGGCTCGGCGCACGCCCTGCTGATCCAGGACGGTCAACACATCGCGGGCGCTGGTCCAGTAGGTGAAGGGCAGACCCTTGTCGCGGGTGCGACCGTGGCCGCGCGCATCCCATGTCACGATGCGGAACTCCGGTGTCAGCGCCGCCCGCTGGGACGCGAACATCGTTCGGTCCATGAGGAATTCGTGCCCCAACAACACTACCGGCCCGTCGCCGCCGCTGTCCTCGTAATGGATTTCGGCATCGATCGCGTGGGCGAATGGCACGAAGATGAGGATAGCCAGACCTAGTGACAGAGATCGATGCTTTTGCCCGCTGTCGTCACGCCCAATCGGTGTGGCTGCGACTCCCCCGCCTCCCCGAATCTTCAGCGCCCGGCCGAGAGCCGTCGGCTGTCGTGCACGCGTGCCGGCGGTTGGGAGTCGAATCTATTCTGGGCGTACCCGGTGAGTTACCCCGATCGGCCCGAAATCAGTTGTCACCGATGGCAGACGCACGATGCGAGGCCCGCCGCCCTTGCGGAGGCACGTTTGTCCGCTGAAGATTCGGGGAGTCGTGGGAGCCGGGGGAGGTGTGCTCTGGGTCGCTCACTAGACTGCGTGGGTGGCAGATACCCAGCGACCCGTCCTTGTTATCGACTTCGGCGCGCAGTACGCGCAGTTGATTGCGCGCCGGGTGCGCGAGTGCAGTGTCTACTCCGAGGTGATTCCGCATACGGCGACCGTTGAGGAGATCGCGGCCAAGCAGCCGCAGGCGGTGATTCTGTCCGGCGGCCCCTCGAGCGTGTATGCCGAGGGCGCACCGCGATTGGATCCGCGGCTGTTCGATCTCGAGGTACCGGTCTTCGGCATCTGCTACGGCTTCCAGGCCATGGCGCAGGCGCTGGGTGGCACGGTTTCCCATACCGGGACCCGGGAGTACGGCCGCACCGAGATCAGTATCGACGGTGGCATTTTGCACGGGGGTCTGCCCGGTACGCATCCGGTGTGGATGAGCCATGGCGACGCGGTTACCGACGCGCCCGCCGGGTTCGAGGTCACCGGCACCACGGTCGGTGCGCCGGTCGCGGCGTTCGAGGATCGGGAGCGCAAGCTCGCCGGTGTGCAGTACCACCCGGAGGTGCTGCATTCGCCGCACGGTCATCAGATCCTGAGCCGGTTCCTGCACGAGATCGCCGGTATTCGGGCCGCTTGGACGCCCGCCAATATCGCGGACGCGCTGATTCAGGATGTGCGCGCGCAGATCGGCGACGGCCACGCCATTTGTGGTCTGTCCGGCGGTGTCGATTCCGCGGTGGCGGCGGCCCTGGTGCAGCGTGCCATTGGTGACAAACTGACCTGTGTTTTCGTTGACCACGGTCTGTTGCGCGCGGGTGAGCGCGAGCAGGTGCAGCGCGATTTCGTCGCCGCGACCGGGGCCAAGCTGGTCACCGTCGACGCGGTCGACAAGTTCCTGGGCGAACTGAAGGGTGTCAGCGACCCGGAGGAGAAGCGCAAGATCATCGGCCGGGAGTTCATCCGATCCTTCGAGGACGCCGTGGCCGAGGTCGTGGGCGAGCAGGGCGAGACCAAGGTCGAATATCTGGTGCAGGGCACCCTCTACCCGGATGTGGTGGAGTCCGGCGGCGGCACCGGCACCGCGAATATCAAGAGCCACCACAATGTCGGTGGCCTGCCCGACGATCTCGAGTTCGATCTCGTCGAACCGCTGCGCCTGCTGTTCAAGGATGAGGTCCGCGCCGTCGGCCGTGAACTCGGTCTGCCCGAGGAAATCGTTGCGCGCCAGCCCTTCCCGGGTCCCGGTCTGGCCATTCGCATTGTCGGCGAGGTCACTCGCGACCGCCTCGACCTGCTCCGTCAGGCCGATGCCATCGCCCGCGAGGAACTGACCGCCGCTGGTCTCGACAAGCAGATCTGGCAGTGCCCGGTGGTGCTGCTCGCCGATGTCCGCAGCGTCGGTGTCCAGGGCGACGGCCGCACCTACGGGCACCCGATCGTGCTGCGTCCGGTGTCGTCGGAGGATGCTATGACCGCCGACTGGACCCGCCTGCCGTACGAAGTGCTGGAACGCATTTCGACGCGCATCACCAATGAGGTCAAGGAAGTCAACCGCGTGGTTCTCGATGTGACGAGTAAGCCGCCGGGCACCATCGAATGGGAGTGAAAGCCACGGCGGCCCCGACCACTGTGATCGGGGGCTTCGATCCTGTGAGGTCTGCTGAAGCTCCCCGCGTGACCGGGGCGACAAACACCGGAATGTGAAGAACCCCCGAACCTTTCGGATCGGGGGTTCTTTCGTCGTTCTACTCCCTGTGTTTTCGCGGGGAGATCACCAGGATTACCCCGACCACGATGGCCGTGATCACCACGATCCAGCCGAAGGACAGGCCGTCGGGCCAGGAGGCGGGGCCGATGAAGGCCCAGACGCTCACCAGTACGGCGAGGATGCCCGCGAGCAGGAGGGAGAAGGACGGACGTCGGGTCTTGTTGTCAGCCACGCTGCACCTCCACTGATCCGAATTCGACATTGATGGTGAGGTCGAGGACAGGTCCGGTATCCGGGCCGGTGATGCCCTCCCGACAGTTGCTGTCGCCGAAATCGACATTGCAGGTGGTGTTCACCCGCAGGTCGTCGGGCAGCAGTACCCGCACATCGCCCATCTGGACGTCGACTGTGGTGGCACGGTCCTCGGTCAGTTTCAGGTTGGTCATATCCAGAGTGCCGGAGCCCAGCGACAGTTGGTACACCGGCTGCAGGTCGGTGGCGGACTGTGCGACCCAGACGCGGTCGCCCATACCGCCGCGGTCGAAGTCGATCGGGCCGATCAGCGAGGCCAGCACCACGAATCCGGCCAGCGGAGCCAGGAACACCATGAGTCCGTAGCCGCGTCGCAGGAACGCTCCGACGATCAGGCCCAGGCCCACCACCGCGAGGGCGGCTGCTCCGATGCGACCGGGGGTCATCCAGTCCACACCCGATGCCGCGGCCGCACCGGCGGCCGCCGCCGCGAGGATGGCTAGACCGATGACCATGGGTGTCAATCGGGAGCGTGGGCCTTTCGGCGCGGGCTGTACCGCCACGGCCTGAGATGTGCTGGGCTCGGGGAGGTCCCAGGCCAACGGCGCTACGCCGAGGGGGTCCCAGCCGGGCGGTGTCGGGCCGAAGTCGGGGGAGACCGGTGCCGGACCGTAGGCGCGTCGGACGGGTTCGGATGCGAGTGGAATCCGGTGTGGTCCAGGGGTTTCGCTGCCCTTGCGGAGATCGGGTCCCGCCGAACCGGCCCCCGGATCGTTCTCGGGGTTCTCCGGGATGTCGGCACCCGCACCGGATTCCGAGGGTGAGATCTCGGAATCCTGCTTCAGCGCCGGGGTCGGATTGCCGATCTGTTCTTCGGCATCGCGGGACGGTGAGTCCTTCGACGCGTCGTCGGGAGTCGAATCCTTGCGTAGGACTACCGATTCCACCACATCGCCTCCGATACGGAGGACTTCGGTCCGTGCCTCAGCGCCGGTGGGTAGGACTTCGGTGGGTGTGGTATCGCCCTTGGGTAGTACCTCGGTCCGTGCCGCCGCGTCGTCGCCAGGATGCTCCGAAGCCTGTTGCTCCACAGGGGCTTCCGAACGCAGGACAGCCGTGTCGTGGGCGGCGCGCCGCGCCGGGTCGGGTTCGTAGTGGTCGGGCAGCTGCGTGTACGGACCGTACGGGGAGGTGGTGCCGGGGTAGCCGGTCCACTGTGGCGCATTGGGCAGGGTGGAGCCCGGGTATCCGATGGTGGCCGGGTAGCCATCCGCCGGGAATCCCGGATCCAGCACGCCCGCGGGCGGTTCCGGTTGCCGCTGATAGAGCAGCCACCATCCGGCCAGCATGAGCACGAAGCTGATCAGCCCGGATCCGCCGAGCCCCATCCCGACCGGGCCCGCCGTGGTCACCGCGATACCGAGCGCCACCAGCAGCACAATGGTCTTCGTCGGCGACTGCGAACTACGTCCCTTACCGAACAGCGATTCGGCAGCCGACGCCTGATCTCCCTGCTGATTCAGCAGCAGCCAACTGGCCAGGTACAGCACAATGCCCGCACCACCGAAGAAGGCCGAGATCACGAACGCGACCCGCACCAGAACCGGATCGACGTTGTACCGCCGTCCGAATCCGGCGGCGACACCCGCGATCGGTCCCTGCCGCGGCAATCGCACCGGCCGGGTCTGCCAGAGTTTGTGTACCTGATCGCCGAAGCTGCCCCGTCCGGCGCCACTGGACCAGTCGCTCGCTGAGTTCATGGCTTCCATGGTCGTCGTGAGCAGGGGGGATGCGCATCGGGGGGAACCCTGAAAATGGGCCTGAGGTTGGGGTCAGTCGCAGGGCGGGTTGTAGCCGATTCCTGCCGGAAGGTAGCGCTGCCACAGTTCCTCGCTCCACCCTCCGCCGGTCACGGCGCAGATTCGGTCGACGGCGCGCTGGACGTCCAAGTCCCACATGCGAAGCCCGCTGTTGGAGTCGCTGCCTATCGCGGACCGGCCATCCGGGTGCAGCACAACGGTCCGACCGCTCTTACCGGGCTCCACCAGCGGTCCACCCATGCGATGCGGCTGGGCTGGATCAGTGAAATCCCACAGTTGAACGGTGCCGTCGGTACTGGAGGTCAGCATGGTTCGCCCATCGTCGGTGAAGCCGACCGAATTCACCATCAGGGTGTGTGCGGCGAACGCGTCGCCGAGCGGGCGCGGTCGCCGAGCATCGCTGATATCCCAGCTGCGTAGCTTTTCATTGACGACTACGACCATGGTGCGTTGATCGGGTGTGATGTGTACGTCGGCGGTTACCCCGGCGTCGGCTTGCCGCAGCAGATCCGCCAGTTCGACCGGTCGTGCCGGGTCGCTGATGTCCCAGCGGGTGACGACGAGTTCATCGTTGTCGCCGGGGTTGATTCGCTGCAGAACGGTCAGTGTCTTGTTGTCGGGGCTGATGTCGGCCACCCACGCAAAGGCGGTCCGCATGGTGAGGGTCGACAGCATGGTCGGGTCGACGCGATCGGTGAGGTCCCAGAGTTCGACCTTGTCATCGGTGGTGATCGCCGCCAATCGCCAATCTCTGCTGAAATACGGCGAACCGGCGTCTCTGGGCGGCTGTGGCCATCCCGCAACCGACCGGATATCTGCGGGATCGGCTAGATCCAGCACCTGCGTCTCGGCAGGTTTGTAGGTGGTGACCAGCAGGGTGCGTCCGTCGGGGGACAGCGCCATCGAGTAGAGGTTCGGCGGCATTCGGTACTCCCCGATGGGTTGCGGTCGTCGCCGATCCCGAATGTCCCAGACCGCGATTCGTCCGGCTATCGACAGGGTCACCATGCGGTCGCCCGAGCTATCGAACTCGTAGGCGATGACCTGCTCGACGTGCGCGGGAAGGACGGACGGCGGCACCGACCAGGCCAGGAGTTCACCGCTGGAACCGTGGGCGAGCAGCGTGCGACCGTCCTGGGTGAAATGGAGACCCTGGGCTCTGCGAGTACACGGGTATGCGGCGACGCGTGATCGACAGGTACCCGCGCGGACCGACAACTGGTCGGTTATGAGGGTCGAATTGGTCGGGTCGGTGACATTCCAGAGGGCGATTCCGCTGTCGGAGGCTACCGCCAGCGTGCTGCCGTCCGGTGTGAACGCCAGCGATATCACCACATCACCCCCGCCCGCCAATGGTGTTCCCAACTGACGGGGTCGGGCGGGATCGGTGAGGTCCCACAGTTCGACACTCGCGTCCTTATCGTCGGATGTGAATCTGGCTGCCCTGTTTCTACCGACTGCCAGCACCGTACCCGCGGGGTTGAAGGCCAAGTCCCTGAAGTGGGCCTCGGCCATGCTCAATCGGTCGACGGTCTTGATCGGGGCCGCGCGATTGGTGATGTCCCACAACTGGATCGATTCGGTGAGGCTGTCGCCGTCACGGTCACTGCCGATCGCGAGCAGATTGCCGTTCGCGCTGACCCGAATACTGCCCATGGCTCGGTGTTGTCCCTGCTTCGGGGGCTCGTCGTGTACCCGATGGAGTGGACCCGGCACCGGTGTGGCGGGATTGCTCACATCCCAGAGCGTGAAGCCCGCGGGTGTCAGCGTCACCAGTGTCCGGCTGTCGCCTACAAAGGACCCCGTGATCGCCCCTGCTTCGTCCGTCAGACCGGGCAGGCGGGAAATTTCGCGGGGAGTCGCGGGTGAGCTCACATCCCACAGCCGGATGTCGGTGTCGGAGCTGGTCATCATCAGGGTGCCGTCGCGATGGAAATCGACCGAGGCGACTGTGTTGATCGCGTTGCCCAGCTGCTGCGGCTGCTGCGGATCCCGGATATTCCACAGTCGGAGTTCGTTTTTCGTATTGATCGTCGCCAGGACCTCACCGGTCCGGTAAGCCATCTGCCAGACGGAGTCGTTGAGGCTCGTCGATGCCAGCGGCAGATCTTGGGTCTGTAGCAGCCGGATGCGCACATCGGCATCGTCCGGGCGCAGCCGCTGCGCGACGAGATAAAGCTGAGCTGCCAGTGAGGGGTCCGCGGCCCGCATCCGATCGGCTTCCTCCAGGATGGCAGCGAAATTCTTGTCGTCGCGCTGCTGCTGGGCAATCTCGTTCTGGGTGTAGGCGGCGAAGCCGAGGACCAGGAGGACGACACCCAGTACCGCCAATGCGGCTTTGGTGCGGGTGGCGCGGCGGCGCGTGTGTTCCCTGGCTCGGGTTGATGCGGTGAGGAATTCGCGGGCGAGGTCGCCGACCGGTGGTGGTTCGGCATTGTCGGCGGCGTTCTGGAGGCGGGTGCCGCGGTAGAGCAGCGACGAATCACGGTCCTGTGCCGCCCATTCCGCCGCATCGGATTCGAGGCGTTGCCGGACGAGATAGCCGACGCGGTCCTCGTCGATCCAGCCGTGCAGTCGGGGCCAGGCGCCGAGGACGATTTCGTGGGTGAGGTTGACCGCGTCGGCTTCGAGGGTGATGAGGCGGGTGCGGGAGAGCAGTTCCAGTGCGGCGGTGGCGTCTTCGGGGGCGGTGGCGCGGCGCAACAGTTCCGTGCGTTCGGCTGGGCGGCGGGTGTCGTGGGAATCCTGGCTCACCGCAACGAGTCCCAGCAGGATGTCCTTGGCGGCCCGCTGCTGCGGTTCGGTGAGTTCGTTCCAGGCGTGTTCAGCGGTCTCGGCGACGGAGCCGACTACGCCGCCCGCCTTGCGGTAGCCGTCGACGGTCAGTTTGCGCCCTTCTCGCTGTTGCCAGGTCGCGGCCATGACGTGGGAGAGCAGGGGCAGTGCGCCCGGGTCGTAGCTGCGGGAGTGTCGGCGGTCGCCCACGCCGCACAGTTCGGTAATGACGAGTTCTTCCAGGCCGGGCTCGAGTTCCAGGCCCGCGGCCCGTGCCGGTCCCGTAATCGCCTGGGCGAGTTCATCCATGCGCATGGGGCCGAGTAGGAAGCTGCGGTGTTCGAGGGCCTCTTGGAGGACCGGGTGATTGAGGCAGTGTGCGTAGAAGTCGGCGCGCACCGCGATGACGACCGCGATGGGGTCGACCGCGCGGCTGGCGCAGCCGTCGAGCACATCGAGGAAATCCTCGACGCTCTCGCCCTCGTTCTCGCAGATGGTGAAGAGCTCTTCGAACTGGTCCAGGACAATCAGGCGGCGCGGGCGCTCGGGGTGGGGAGCGGGATTGCCCCGACCGGCTTCGTCGTGCGCCGCCTGCTCGTCGCTGATGGATTCGTCGACCGGATGCCCGACGTGGTCGGCCGCCGATTCCGCCGCCGGTGCCGCCGCGAGCAGGAGCGTCGCCAGTGGACGCGGTCCCGGGGTGAGGGAAATGACCTCCCAATCCGCCAGGGCGGGGTGGAGTCCGGCGGCGAGCAGTGAGGACTTTCCGGCTCCGGACGCCCCTACCAGGGCGACTATGCCGGTGGCCTCGCGCACCAGGTCGGTGAGTTCTGTGGTCGCGTGGGCGCGGCCGAAGAACAGATCACGGTTCTCCCCGCGGTAGGAGGTGAGTCCCAGGTAGGGGCAGGCGGATTCGTCCTCCTCCGGGTTCCAGGTGGTGGCCGCCTGCCAGAGTCGTTGCCACTGCTTGGGTTCGGTCACCGTCCGGGGTAGTGGGGTGCCGTCCTTGCGCGCCATATCGATGAGGGTGAGAACCACCGGCAGCAGGGATTCGAAGCGGGCGGGGACATTTCGCCCGGCCTTCCAATCGCTGATGCGCTGTGCGGACGCACCCCCGGCGCGATTGCCGCTGGCGGCGCGCATACGGGTTTCGGCGGCTGCGGCGACTCGCCGGAGCGTCGGATTGCCCGCCGCCTCATACAGTTCAGCGAATCGCTGTGCGAAAAGGGTTCGGGGGGACCGGATTTCCTGGTCGCCCTCGGTCGCCTCCCCGGTCACCGAATGTCCGCCGATGTTCGATTGTTCCCCACGCCCATAAGGCCAATTTAGCGGGAGCCCAGGGATACTGACGAGGTGGTGGCGGGGGATCGCGCCGCGCCACCACCTCGACCGACCCTGCCGTCGGATCACAGGATCACCGGGTCGCCCATGACCCAGTCGGCTACATCCGCTTCAGGGGAGCTGGCCTCGATCACCGTGTACGCCTGCACCGTCAGTGGTCCGCCGCACCCCTCCACCTTCAGACGGTAGTCACGGTTGACGATGTAACCGGTACCGCCGGACGGCAATTCCTTCTCGCCCAACTGAATATCGGTGATGTTGCCGGGTGTGATGGAGAGGTCGAAGCCGATCCCGCCGCCGATGCTGGGGGTGATGCCCGCGTCCGCATAGGGGGTTACGCCGGTCGACCCGACCCCGACGCCCACCGAGACATCGGCGTCGATACCGATATGGGCGTCGACGGAGAACGACACATCCAGGTCGACCGCGCAGCCGACGAACCAGCCGGTGCGGATCTTGCCGGTGCCGCCCTCGACCGTGCCGTAGGAGGTGTTGGTCAGATAGACCTCTCGATTGGTCGGCATATTGTTCAATGGCGCCACATTGTGGAACCAGTTGTCGGTATGGCCGACGGTCACGCTCATCCCATTGGGGGCGACGGTGCTCTTCTCGTGTGGCGCGAGCCCCCCGCCATGCGCGGTGGCCGCCAGCGGAACGGCGAGACCGAGGCCGAGGCCGATCGCGGCGACGGCGGTGGCGAGTGCGGATTTGATGTTCATCTGGTTCCTCCCCGAACCTGTTGCGTCGCTGGGTAGCCGACGCTGTGGGCTTGGTTGCCCCAGTTGAAAGGTAGGGATTCGGGGAGGTTCGGTGCCGCCGCGCCTTGGCCGAGGCGATGGTGAAACCGCTGGTGGAGGGTGTTGGTCTCGGTTATCCGGTCCGGTCGCCGCGGTATCCGGTCCGGCAGCGAGCACAGGTCGGACTCGGGGACCGGTCCGGTCTCGCATCGTCCGGAACGGCACGACGTCCGCGCAGGTAGGCCTGCGATTCCTGTCCGGATCGGACGGAATTCCATCGGAGCGGCGTCTGGTTTCCGGTCAGGTGTTTCGGCGCGCGGTGAACGCGGCGATGGGCACGACCGCCACCGCGAGCACCCCACCGGCGAGGGCGAGGACCGGGTAGCTGGTGGCCGCGACCATCAGCCCCGAGCCCATCCCGCCGGTGGCTCCGGCAATGGCGATGGAGACATCCACCGTGCCTTGTGTTTTCGCCCGGGTCGCCAGCGGCACGGTATCGGTGATAATCGCCGTTCCCGCGACGAGGCCGAGGTTCCAACCCAGCCCGAGCAGTGCGAGAGCCAGCGCCAGCACGGCGACGGAATCACTGGGTGCGGTGGCGGCGAGCACCCCGGCGGCCAGCAGGGTGACCCCGGAGGCGGCGGCGACCGGAAGGCGACCGTAGCGGTCGGCCAGCCAACCGGTCAGGGGTGAGGGCAGATACATGGCTCCGACATGGATGGCGATCACCAGTCCGGTGGCGGCGGTGCCGTGGCCGTGATTGTGCATGTGCACCGGTGTCATGGTCATGATCGCCACCATGACCAATTGCGTCAGCGCCATTACCAGCCCGCCGACGGCGATGCCTTTCCTGGATTCGGCAACGGGGACACCGGCAGTGGTGTGCGTGACGATCGGATCGGTGTCGCCGAGGGAACGGGCCAGTAGCAGCGGATCCGGGCGCAGCCATACCGCCAATACGAGCGCCGCCAGGGCGTAGGCGACCGCCGCGAGCATGAACGGCCCGGCCAGATACGGGATACCGAGAGCTTGGGCCAGCGAGCCGGTGGGTGCGGCCAGGTTCGGGCCGACAACGCCACCGAGGGTGGTGGCGACCAAAACCGTGGACACCGCGCGCCCACGGTGGGAAGCGGTGGCGAGATCGGCTCCGGCGTAGCGGGCCTGCAGATTGGTGGCGGTGCCCGCCCCGTAGACGAACAGCGTGATGAACAGCAGGACCACATTGTCCGAGACCGCGGCGACGAGAACGCCGACGCTGCCGATCGCGCCGATGAGATATCCGGTGGCGAGACCGGGGCGGCGACCATACCGCTGCGAGATGCGCCCGACACCGATGGCGGCGAGCGCGGAGCCCGCGGTGAACAGTGCGCTGGGCAGCCCGGCCATGCTGGTCGAGTCGAGCATGTCCTGTGCCAGCAGTGCCCCGACGGTGATTCCGGCGGCGAGTCCGGCACCGCTGAGAATCTGCGCGGCGACCAGCACGGTCAGGACGCGGCGCTGCGCCCGCGCGGTATCGGGGAGGTCGGCGTCGGAGGTGGTGGCGGCAAACCGGGGCACAGGAGGGACTTTCGCTGGGACGGTGGACCCGGCGAGAGCAGATTCCGGGCGCGATCAGTATCCCTCTTGCCGAACTCGCCGACCGGCCCACCGAAGTCCACGCCACATTCCCGAAATCCGCGCTGTTGCGCACGCGGTCGTCAAGGTACTGCTCGGGCAGCGAGTCGGGCGGTAGCGAGCAACCCCGATCCCAGCGCCGCACGACGCGGATCGCGCCGGACACATCCTCCGCCCGACCACATCAGGGTGTGACTCCGGGTGTTTCCGGATGCCGCGGTGCCGGGTGGGCGTGCCAGTATCGAGGGTATGTACCCGTCCGCGCCCCTAGTCGACCCTGCCCAGGGGATGACCGTCACCGGGCATGTGCCGCGTCTCGTTCGGCGGTCCGGTGGGCGAATTGTCGGCGGGGTGGCGGGCGGGCTCGCCGATCATCTCGGTGTCGACGTCTTCAAGGTGCGGATGGCGTTCGTCTTCCTGGCCGCGCTGGGGGCCGGGCCCATTGCCTACGGGCTGCTGTGGATTTTCACGCCGGGCGGCCGGGACGCGGAGCGGCCATCGGCGACGGAGCGGCGGCAGGGGATCGGGCTGGCGCTGCTCGGGTTGGCGCTGTCGGTGGCGATGGCATGGCTGTTCAGTGGTTCCGCCGCGCAGGTGATCGGACCGATCATTGTGGTCGCGGTCGGCGCGGCGCTGGTGTGGCGCGAATTCGACGCCGAGGGACCACGATCGGTCTTCGGGCTGCCCGCCAAGGCGTCGGTGGTGACGTGGGCGCGGATTGTCGGCGGTGCCACATTGATCGTGGTGGGCCTGGGTGTGGTGGTGCTGGCGCGGATCAATCTGAGTTCGCTCGGATCGGCGCTGCTGGCGGTGGCGGTCACGCTGATCGGTGCCGGACTGTTGACCGTGCCGCTGTGGTTGCGCATGGTGCGGGCATTGAACGATGAACGGTCCGCGCGTATTCGCAATGAGGAACGCGAGGAAATCGCCTCGCATCTGCACGATTCCGTACTGCAGACCCTCGCCCTGATTCAGCGGCAGGCCGACAATCCGCAGGAGGTGGTGCGGCTGGCCCGCAGCCAGGAGCGTGAACTGCGCAAATGGCTGTTCGACGACACCGGTCCCGCGCAGTCGAGTCTGGCGGCGGCGCTGCGCACCATTGCCGGTGAGGTGGAGGACCAGCACGGTGTGAAGGTCACGCCGGTGACCGTCGGCGATGTGTCGATGGATATCGACGACACCGGAAACGGTCTCCCCAAGGAGCATTTCACCGCCATCCTGGGCGCGGCGCGGGAGGCGCTGGTGAATGCCGCCAAACATGCGGGCGTGCCGACCATCGACCTGTTCGCCGAGGTCGAACCGCATCAGGTGAGTGTGTTCGTCCGCGATCGCGGTGCGGGATTCGATCCGGACGCCGTATCGTCGGACCGCCAGGGTCTGGCCAAATCCATTCACGGCCGGATCGAGCGGCGCGGCGGCACGGTCGAGGTCAAGTCCGCGCCCGGACGCGGTACCGAGGTGCGGATTTTCATGCCGCGCAAGGACAGTGCCGAGGAGCGCCTGGTAGTGCGGATGGACCAGCCGATGGCGGGCGACGAGCCGACCACCGGGACCGGCGGTGCGCCGGAGGGCCAGGAAGTATCGGGTTAGGCTCGGGGTCGGTCTGCCATCGAATGAGGAGATATTGGTGAGTGTCCGGGTGTTTCTGGTCGACGATCACGCGGTGTTCCGGTCCGGGGTGCGGGCCGAGTTGAGCCGCGAGACCGATATCGAGATTGTCGGCGAGGCCGGGACGGTGGCCGAGGCGATCGCGGGAATCAAGGCGACCACCCCCGATGTGGTGCTCCTCGACGTGCATATGCCCGATGGTGGTGGCGTGGCGGTGCTGCAGGGCATCGAGGAGGGCCCGGTGTGCTTGGCGCTCAGCGTGTCCGATGCCGCCGAGGATGTGATCGCGGTGATTCGGGCGGGTGCGCGCGGGTACGTGACCAAGACGATCTCCGGGCCGGAACTGGCCGATGGGATTCGCCGGGTTTCCGGCGGCGATGCGGTATTCAGTCCGCGGCTGGCGGGATTCGTACTGGACTCGTTCACGGGTAGGTCCCAGGTTCCGGAGCCGCCATTGGATCCGGAACTGGACTCCCTCACCCCGCGCGAACTGGAGGTGCTGCGGCTGCTGGCCCGCGGCTACACCTACCGCGAGATTGCCGAAAACCTCTTCATCTCGGTGAAAACCGTGGAGACGCACGCCTCCAATGTGCTGCGCAAGACCCAGCAGTCAAACCGCAATGCCCTCACCCGCTGGGCGCATCGCCGTCGGATCGATTGAGCGTCGCCCGCCCGCCCGATCGGCGGACAGTATCGTGCGGGCGTGGTTCCGGTCCCGCTGCAGTATTTGTGAGCTGAGCCGAATCACGGCCTCTTCCAGGGTGATTCCGAGTTCGGCCGCGCGGGCGGCGGCCACCGCGAAGGCGAGCAGGACATCTTCGGTGGGAGTGTCGGTATCGGCCGCCGTGACAAGGTCGAAGTCGCTGAGGAATTCGTCGAGTGCCATGCCGCTCAGCGCCTGGATCTTGGTGAGTGACCGCCCGGACAGCCAGCTCAGTACCCAGCCGTCACCCGTGGGGTCGTAGGTCGCGGTTTCGGGCGTGATATCGCTGGTGATCAACCAGTCGGTGATTCGCAGTGTCATGGTGCTCGCCTCCTGCACAAGGTTCGTGACTTGGCTTGCCGGAGTGGACGTTTCGCTAATGGAACTGTCACTCAATGTTAAAAGGCGATACTTCGTGACGTCAATCAAGCTTTGGTGACTTATTGTGATATTTCGTAAGCGCTTATGCTCGAAATTAGTCAGTCAGAGGGTATTTCGTCCTGAGTGGGCCGAATTATGGCCGAGTAGGATGAAGAAAGAAGCCGAGGAACACCGTTGTGAGCCGCAGGCACCGCAGTGCATCCCGTGACCACTCCGCCCGTGCTACTCCGGTGTGTCGCACAAACTTCCGATGATGAGCTGTTACAAGGTCCGCACCCGGACCGATGACACATCGTGTGATTAGAATGCGCCTCGTGACACTCTGTGGGCACGCGGATGCCGGGCGATCCCTGGGAGGTGCCCGATGACCCGATCGGACAGTGAGCGGATAGGCGATGTGGTGCGTCGCCTACGCATCGAACGTGGATATACCCAGGCCTCCCTGGCCTCGAAAGCGGACTGTTCGCGCAGTCTCGTCCAACAGATCGAGAACGGCACCCGCATACCGCCTATGGCACTGCGGGAACGCCTGAGTCTGGCACTGGGAGAAGAGCTTCCCGGCGAAGCCGATTCCGGCGAATCCGTCGGCAGCGCGTACTACGACCTGCGTATGCGGTTCAATGTCCTGTTGGGCAAGGATCCGCAACTGGTCGAGCGGGCGCTGGGAATCGCGCAGCGGCTCATCGATTCGGCGGGGGCGCGCGACGATATCGAACCGCTGCGCCTGATCGCCGATCGGCAATTGGAGCGCGCGGAGGAGATTCTGGCGCAGATCCCCTCGCGCAGCGCCACCGTATGGGAGTGGAATACGGTCCTGGACTGGCTCACCATCCTCGGCCAGGCGACGGATTCGGTGCGCGCCATTCACACCGCGGATCTGGGCACCATCGGCGGCGATGTCGGCGATGACTACCACCAGGCCATTCTGCGGCTCGCGGACGCGGGGCGGGATGTGCGACGCATGTATGTGCTGGACCGGATCAGCGATGTGGTGCCGTACGAGGACAAGCTGTGGCAGCAGGCGCGGGCCGGGGTGGTCAGCATTCTGGTGAAGCGCGAGCACGCGCGCAACGCACAGAGCATGCTCGTCGTCGACGAACGCTATGTGGCGGTCGGGGAATACGACTACTCGCGGCAGGCGCGGGTCGCGACCCGGTTCTCCGCGCTCAAACATGATGTGGAATTCGCGGTGCGGCGGTTCGAGAAGCTCTATGAACTGACGCGGGACGGCTCGGCCATCGTGGTCAACGATATTGTCGCGGGGGAGTCCCTGGCGCGCTACGACCGGCTCACCGATGAGGGCTGCCGGGAGCTGTTTCGCGCTGCGCTGGAAAAGGATTGGAACGATCTGCCCGCGCCGGGGGAGGCGCCCAGGACGGGTGGACGGCGGTGACCGGAGATCTGGTCGATCTGGTCGGGCTGCGAGCCCGCACCAATCGCTCCGAGGAGCGCAAGCGGCAGGTGCGCCGGTATCTCGATGCGGCGTCGTGTTTTCCGGGTACCGACGGCCGGACGTATTCGGGGATTATCGACGCCTATCACGGTGAGACCGGACTGGCACCCGCCCCGAACGCGGTGGTCGCACTGGATCGGGCCTGGGACGAGCTGCTCCACCTGCAGCGGCCCGACGAGTATCGCGACGGCAGGCTGTACGACAAGCGGCAGCCGCTGATACTGCGAGAGTTGGCTGCCGACAAGCTGTTCGAACGGCTGTCGCGGCCCGTGGACGGGGTGGTCGGCGTGCGGGTGCGGCCCGAGGAAGTTGTGGTCTGCCCGTATTCGAGCACCGTACTGCTCGAAGAGGCCGTCGCCACCCTGGCTCGGCCCGGCGGGGTGATCGTATGCCCGGAAGGGTTCTACAAGAGCTCCAGCATTCATGTCGAGAAGTTCGGGCTGAGCATTGTGACCTGCCCTGGGACGCAGGATGATTCGTTCCGAATCGATCCGGTCGCCTTGGCGCGGTGTCTCGACGAGGTGCGGGATCGGCTGTGCGGGGTCCTGCTCACGCTGCCCGGGAATCCGGTGGTCGCCTCGTATTCGGTGGCGCAGCTGGTGGAGATCGGGCGGGTGCTGGTGGAGCACAATGTGCCCGTTATCTGCGATATGGCCTTCGATCGACTGGTCGCCGACCATATCCCCATTGCCGCACTGAGTGTTCCGACCGCTGCTGGTCCGCGCCGCCTGTATGACCGGGTGCTCACTATTACCGGTAACTCCAAGGGTTACAACGCCTTCGGCCCCTGCAAGCTGGGCGCGGCCTGCTCCGGTAATGCCGAGTGGTTGGGTGAGCTGCGCGAACGGCTCACCATCGCCTTCCAACGGGAGACCACCCACCTGGTGCGCGCGGTGCTCGAGCACACCACCGATGAGTACTTCGCGGCCAATCGCACTCGGATGCGCACCCAATTCGATCGGGCGTTGCGCTGCGTCGCCGACCTCAATGCCCGCCTCGGTATGGATGTACTGCGCCCGCTCGGTAGTCCGGACGGCATGTTCCTGACGGTGGTCTTCGATCGCGATGTCCTCGATCTCGCCGGTGTGCACACCAGTGCGCAGCTCGAGGATCTACTGCTCGCGGCGGCCGGGATCGATAGCGTGGCCCTGGACCGCACCGGGTCGCCGCGCCTGGGCGTGCGCCTCAACGTGCTCGCTCCGCGCACGGCCCCCGGCCACGAATCGGCCGATCTGCTGGACGAATTATTCGACCGCATAGAGCGTTTGGTGCGCGATATCGACACGGGCCACACCTACCGCACCGTCCTCGCCGATCGCGGTCTGCCCGCTCTCCCTGAATTCGCGGTGGCGTCGTGATCGCGGGGGTGCTGCGGGAGACGGCTCCTCGGGAACGGCGAGTCGCCCTCACACCCAATGATGTTCGCCGACTGGTGGGGGCGGGTGTCGGCGTGATTGTGGAGCGGGATGCCGGGGTGGGGGCCGGATTCGCCGATGCGGCCTATCGCGCGGCGGGGGCATCGACCGGTGCGGACAACTATCAGGTGTTCGAGCGCACCGATCTGATCGCCTGGGTGAAAACGCCTGCTTTCGAGCTAGATTCGATGCCGCTGCGTGCCGGTATGCGGCTCATCGGCTTCCAGGATCCGATCGTTCGACAGGGCGCGATCGCCGCGCTGCGCGCCCGCGGTATCGATTCCGTGGCCTTCGAACTGGTACCGCGCGACGGCGAGCCCACGGCTTTCGACGCGCTGTCCGCCATGAGTCGGTTCGCCGGTCGGCTCGCATATTCGGAAGGGCGCCAGCTACTTTCACCAAAGGTGCGAACTCGGGCCGTGCGCAGTCTGATCCTGGGCTGTGGGCAGGCCGGATTGGCGGCGATCCGAGCGGCGGTCGCCCTCGGTGATGAGAAGCCGACCGTTATCGGCAAACGTATGGCTCAGGAAGCGGCGGCATTGAGCTGCGGTGCCGGGGTGTTCGTGCCGCACCCGGAGCAGGCCGTGGTGCGCGACCATATCGAACGCGAGACTCCCGACCTGATCGTGTGTGCGGCAGTACACCGGGGCGAGCGCGCCCCCGTGCTTCTGGACACCGCTGCGCTGAATGCTCTCGGTGCGGGTGCGGTGGTTGTCGATCTCACCGCCAAGGCCGGTGGCAATTGCGTCGCCACCCGCATCGACAGCACCGTCACGCTGCCCAATGGTGTTGTCGTCACGCACCGTTCGAACTATCCGTCCGCGCAACCGCGTGCGGCCAGCGAAAAGTATGGCGCGGCGATGGCCGCCATGATCCTCGAGCTGATCGGCGCACCGGGCGAGTTCGCACTCGAGCGCTGAGCCCACGCGTTCACGCCGCATGAGCGCCCGTCGTGATGCGGGTGTGAGTACGAGTTCCCGGAATGACGGGCGGTGAGATCAGGCGACAGGGCAATGAGGCCGGGTGGGGCGGTGTGTGGCTCGGTCGGAGCAGTGAGGCGAGGCGGAGCCGGTATGACCGGCGGCGTGGTGTGGCCGGGCAGAGTAGTGAGGTCAGGCGGAGTGGTGTGGCCCGGCGGAGTGGTGTGGCCGGGCGGGCTGGTGTGGCCGGGCGGGCTGGTGTGGCCGGGCGGGCTGGTGTGGCCGGGCGGAGGGGTGAGTCCAGGTGAGGCGGTGAGTTCCGGCGGCGGTATGGCGGGGAGCGGGGCGGCTCGCTACACCACCGCTATCAAGATCACGATAATGATCAGCAGGCCGATGAGTAGGCCGATCGCTACCGCTAGTGGGCCCGCGTTCGGGCCGAGGTTGGCGAAGTCTATGCCCTTCGACTTGCGTTGTGTGGTAGCGGGAGTCGCGGCGGCGTTGCGCTGGGGGCGGGGGAGCGGGGTGGAGTACGGGCTGCGTAGACCGGCGGCGGAATTGCGGGCGGCCCAGGCCGGAATGGTGCCGTCCTCGGTGCGGACGGGCGCGCCGAGAATGTAGGGCGCGGTGCCGGGTCCGAAAGCGGCGGTGAGGATTTCATTGCGGGCCTCGGTCATGGTGGGGCGGCGCTGGGGGGCCGGTTCCATCATGTGCATGAGGGCCTGGGTGAGCGGGCCGGTGCGTTCCGGCGGGATGATCTGCGCCATGGCGGCGCGTTCCACCACCACATCGCTGTCGTCTTCGAAGCCATAGGGCGGGTGGCCCTCGATGGCGGTGTACAGCGTTGCGCCGAGCGAGAATACGTCACTGGCGCTGGTGGGCTGCGCGCCGCGTGCCACCTCCGGCGGGAGGTAGGCGGGGGTGCCGGTAATGACATCGCCCGGATCGTCGGCATCACCGAGGCCGCGCGAGATGCCGAAGTCGCTGAGCTTAACCATGCCGACCTCGTCACCGCGATCGGCGACGAGGATATTGCCGGGCTTGATATCGCGGTGCGTGATTCCGGCGGCGTGCGCGGCGGCCAGGGCGTCGGCGACCTGCGCGCCGATCTGTGCCACCTCGATGGGCGAGAGCATATCCACCAGGGCGAGCGCCTTGGCGACACTGCGCGAGGGCAGGTACTCCATGACGAGCCAGGGTTCCCCGGCCTCGAGCACCACGTCGTAGACGGCGATGGCGTGCTGGTGTGCGAGCTTCGCCGCCACCCGGCCCTCGTGCACGATCTGGTCACGCACCGCTCTGGCCTGCTCTTCGCTGAGGTCGGCGAGGGAGAGCACCTGTTTGATCGCCACATCGCGGTGCAGCAGCCGATCCTTTGCCAGCCACACCGCGCCCATGCCACCGCCGCCGAGTTTGGACTGCAGACGGTAACGGCCGGCGACCAGGTAATCGGGGCCGACAAAGGGACGGGCGCGTTCGGTCACGGGTGCAGGGTAGCGGAAAACCATCCTGACTGGCCTGCTTCGAAACCCGAGGTTTGCGCCACTCCCCCTTGACGCGGGCGGAGTGTCGGGTTCTACTGGATTGCACTCGAACGTATATTCGAATTATGACGGTAGCTGGATCGGTGCTGGGTTGTTCGAGCCCGGCACCGGCGGATCCATCGGTAGAGAGAGGTGGTCGATGATGGGTTCGGCTGGGCGGAAGCTGGACCCCCAGGACAAACAGCGGCAGCTGGCGGAACTACGGCGG
>NZ_BDCE01000088.1 GCF_001613345.1 Nocardia uniformis NBRC 13702
TTCGGCCGAGGCGGTGGCCACCCAGGTCGGGTCGGGGTCTGACCGGGTCGAGTCGAGGCTCGACCCGGGTGGATCGCCGTCTGCATCGGCCGGGTCGGGGTCTGCCCTGACCGAGTCGGGATCCGCTCGAGGTGGGCGGGTGCCGGGGCGTGTCCCCTTGGTTCCGGGCGAGGTGCGGACCACTTCGGGCGAGGGCGGGTTCGTCCCGGCTGGATCACGGTCCGCTTCGACCGGCTCGGGATTCTCCTCGGGCGGTTCGGGTTTCGTCGGAGTGCACCGGCGCGAGTCGCTATCGGTACCGCCCGCGCTGGCGGATCTGCTGCCGGAGGGGGGATTGGTCAAGGGGTCGGTGGTCGTCTATACCGGAGCCAGCTCTCTGCTCTCCGGTTTGCTGGCCGCGGTCACCGGCGCGGGCGGGCATGCCGCCGCTGTCGGCCTACCCCGCCTCGGCTTACTGGCCGCTGCCGAAATGGGTGCGCAGCTGGGTCGTTTGGCGGTTGTCGCCGATCCCGGCCCCGATCCCCTGGAGGTGGCCTCGGTCTTGCTGGACGGCCTGGACCTGGTAATCCTCGGCCTGAACGGCGTAACCGTCCCACTTTCCCGTGCCCGTGTCCTCGCCGCCCGCGCCCGCAGCAAGAGCTCCACCCTCGTGGTCACCAACGGGGCCTGGTCCCTCCCGGCTCTCCGTATCGACACCCGCGTAACCGGTTACGACGGCCTGGGTCGAGGCAGCGGCCGCCTCCGCACCGTCTGCCTGGAGGTCTCCGTCCGGGGCCGCTCCACCCCGCTCCGCAAAGGCCGTCTCGATATGTTCCCCTGCAATGGCCGAGTCGAATGGTCCACACCCGCCCGCACCCCCGTCGAGACACTGAAACACGCCCACCATGCGGTCTCCTGAGTTAGCGGCAGGCGCAGCTCAGAAAGATCCGCACCCGCACCAGTTCCCCACGGCCGCAAGGTATCCCGTACCTGCGGCAGTATGTGAATTCCAGCACCCGGTGCGTCCATGCCCGCCGCCGCGTTGGGTGCTGTCGCGCTCCGCTGTGTCCGGTGGGTCGATCGTCATGCTGTGGCCGAGTTATGTGGCGGCAGTTCCGTGTTCTGTGACGCGGAAGGTTGACGGGCCGCCTGTGTCGTGTCGTTCCCGCGTGAGCGGTGGGGCTGCGGCTGTCCGTGTCCGCGCGGGTTCCGCAGCTCCACAAGAGTTTCCGGGCTGTGGAGCGGGCATGGGGTCGTGCCATGAATCGGGCTCCGCCGTACCGGTGGGATGCGCCGTGTCGGCGGAGGGGCTGTGAGCGGGCGGTCGCGGGTGCTGGCGGTGTGGTGCCTGGATTGGCCCGCGGTGGCGGCAGCCGCGGTGGCGGGGGTGGCGGCTACGCGGCCGGTGGCGGTGTTCTCGGGTAATCGGGTGGTCGCCTGTTCCGCGGTGGCTCGGGCCGAGGGGGTGCGGCGGGGGGTGCGGCGGCGGGAGGCGCAGGCGCGTTGTCCGGATCTGCTTGTGGTGCAGGATGATCCGGATCGGGATGCGCGGATGTTCGAGCCCGTTGTCGCGGCGGTGGATGCGACGGTGCCGGGGGTGGAGGTATTGCGGCCCGGGCTGTTGGTATTGGCGGCGCGGGGTGCGGCGCGGTACTTCGGGTCCGAGGAGCTGGCGGCCGAGCGTCTGGTCGACGCGGTGGCGGCGGCCGGGGCGGAATGCCAGATCGGGATTGCCGATGAGGTGTCCACGGCGGTATTCGCCGCGCGCAGGTCCACCATTGTGCCGTCCGGGGCAGGTGCGGAATTCCTCGCACCGCTGCCGGTGGGCGAGCTGGCCGCCGAACCCGCGCTGTCCGCGCCGCAACGATCGGACCTGGTGGATCTGCTGCATCGCTTGGGATTACGCCGCATCGGTGATTTCGCTGCACTCACCCCCACCGAGGTGTCGTCGCGATTCGGCGCCGATGCCATCGCGGCGCACCGCTGTGCCCGCGCCGAACCGGAACGCCCCCCGTCCGCTCGAGCCCCCGCTCCCGACCTGGCCGTCGAATACCGTTGCGACCCACCGATCGACCGCGTGGACGCCGCCGCCTTCGTGGGCCGCATGCTCGCCACCCAACTGCACGCCAAACTGTCGGCGGCCTCCGTGGCCTGTACCCGCCTGTCCGTGCAGGCGGAAACCGAAGCCGGAGAGCAACTCTCGCGAACCTGGCGCTGCGCCGAACCCCTCACCCCCGACAGCACCGCCGACCGCGTCCGCTGGCAGCTCGACGGCTGGCTCACCCGCCGTGTGCTCGGCGGGAACGACGTGGACCAGAGCGCCTTGGCGGATGATGCGCGTCCGGAACCTGCTGGATACGAGGCGAAGTCGAGGGCGACCGGTCGCGGGGCAAGTGCTGACTCGGCTCGAGTGGGTAGCGAAACGCAAGCCACCCGGTCTGCCGAGGGATCGACCGGAAATGGGGCATGGTCGGGCAGAGCTCGCGGGAAGACCGCGAGAAATAGTGGGCGCGGCGGCAATTGGGGTGCGCCGACCGCCCCGATCACGCTGCTTCGACTGGAGCCGGTCGAGGTGGTGTCGGCCGGGGCGTTGCAGCTCGGCCTGTGGGGTGGCGTCGGGGAGGAAGAGGAGCGGGCTCGGCGAGCGCTGATCCGGGTGCAGGGGCTGCTGGGCGGGGAGGCCGTGCGGATGGGAGTGCTCAGCGGTGGGCGCGGCCCCGCTGAGCGGGTCACCATGGTCACGCTCGGTGAGGAGTTGGTTCCGGCGGACGATCCGGCGAAACCGTGGCCGGGGCGGCTGCCGCAACCCGCACCCGCCGTCATTCTGGCAAACCGCCCGCAGGTCCGCCTCGAAGCCGCCGACGGTACCCCGGTATGGGTTACCGATCGCGGCCTCTTCACCGCCGACCCGGCCCACCTGCATTGGGGCTCCCGCAGCTGGCAGCTCAATGGCTGGGCGGGCCCCTGGCCCCTCGACGATCGCTGGTGGACCCACCAGCTCCCGCACGGATACGCGGCCCGCGCCCAGGTCCTCCTCGACGGCGACGATATCCGTGCGCTACTGCTACTCGCCTACAACAGGGCCTGGCATGTGGAGGGGCTCTACGAATGACTTGGGACTATGGTCCCGCGCACAACCAGCGGCGGAGCACCCGGGATGGCCCGTAGGCTGGCTCATCGTGGAGTTGACGGTCACCCGGGTCGCCTTCGGGGATGTGCGGATCGCCTACCGGGATTCGGGGGCGGGCTCCGCGCATTCCGCGAACGAGGTGCCGGTGCTGCTGATGCACGGTATGGGTGGGGACGGCCACACCTGGGATCGGTTTGCGCGCCAGCTGGTGCGGCGCGGGCGGCGGGTGATCATTCCGGATCTGCGCGGGCATGGGCGTAGCGCGCACACCGATTCCTATCGATTCCCGGAATTCGGGGCGGATGTGCTGCGGCTGTGCGAGCGGCTCGACCTGGAATCGGTGGACCTGGTGGGTCATTCGCTCGGCGGCTACGCGGTGTCGTGGGTGGCGATGGAGCGCCCGGAATTGGTGCGCCGCTTGGTAATCGAGGAGCAGCCGTTACCGCTGCGCTCCGGTGACGAGCAGGTCGCTTTCACCCGTCGACTGCCGACCGTGCCGGAACTGTGGCACGCCACCACGAGCCTGCTCCGGCATCCGCGGGCGGTGCTGTCCTTCGACCGATCCATGACCGGAACGGCGCTGGAACAGTTCCGCAAGCCCTACCCGGAATGGTGGGAGGGCCTGGCGGATATCACCGCACCCACGCTGTTCCTGCGCGGCGGTCCCGGCGGCATGGTGGATCCGGTGAAGGTCGAACAGATGCGCACCGCCGTCCCCGACTGCGAGGTCCGCGCTTTCCGCTGCGGACACAGCATTCATCGCGACCGCTACTCCGACTTCGAGTCGGCGGTCCTGCCGTTCCTCGGCCACTAGCCCGGAATCGGCGTCTGCTGGTAGCAGGCCAGCCGGCATCCTGTACACGCGGGTGCCAGGACGAGGCGCCGAGTGCGGGCTGTCAGGTGCTGGGGCTCGGGTGCGGTCGCTGTGTGGGTGTGGGGAGGGGCTGGGTTGGGCGGATCTAAACTCGAGGCGTGTCCGCATCTGAGCGTCCGATTCTGTACTTCGCCGATGACGCGGGGTTTCGGGAGTGGTTGGCGGCCAACCATGCCGCGGTGGACGGGGTGTGGTTGAAGATCGCCAAGAAGGGCACGGGGTACATATCGCTCGATTACACGGGGGCACTGCGGCAGGCGCTGTGTTTCGGGTGGATCGACGGGCAGGCGCGGCGGCTCGATGACGAGTTCTATTTGCAGAGTTTCACACCGCGACGGCAGCGCAGCCAATGGTCGCAGCGGAATGTGGGATTCGTGGCGGAGCTGATCGAGCAGGGATTGATGCATCCGGCGGGGCAGGCGGAAATCGATCGGGCCAAGGCCGACGGGCGGTGGGACAACGCGTACGGGCGGGATCTGCCGCAGGATTTCCTCGATGCGCTGGAAAAGCATCCGGAGGCGGCGGCCTTCTTCGAGACGCTGCCCGATTCGGCGCAGTCCTCGGTCGGCTATCACCTCGGCGGCTCGGTGCGGCCGGAGACGCGGGCGCGGCGGCTGGAGCAGCTCATCGCGCAGCTCGAGGACGGGCAACCGCTGTGACGGGATTCGACGGCCTCCCCTGCACGACCGCCGCGCTGGAGGTGCCGCTGGCGGGCAGCGCCACCGAGGTGACCGGCTGGCTCTGTGTCGAACAACCCGGCGCGTGGGGCCGCGATGTGATCGGCGACGAGGTGCTGGGCCCGGAGATCACTCCCGAGCTCGCCGCCCGCACCAAAGCCGCCCGGGTGCGCCCCACCCTGATCCGCAGACCAGGCCGCAATGAGTTCACCGGTGTGCGAACGGTATTCATCGCCAGCTCCAGACCCGAGGGCTCCTGGTGTGAGCGCTTCGAGATCACCGACCTGAAACAGCTGCTCGACCTCGATCTGCATCTGCTGAACGGACCCGCCCCCGGAATCGGTGTGCCCGTGGCTGATCCACTCGTCCTGGTCTGTGCCCACGGCAAACGCGATCAATGCTGCGCCCGTCTCGGCCGCCCCATCGCCGCCCGCCTCGCCACCGCCTACCCCGAAAACGTCTGGGAGTGCTCGCACACCGGCGGTCACCGCTTCGCCCCCGCCGTAGTCCTGCTTCCCACCGGCCTCACCTACGGCCGCCTCGACGAGAACAACGCGGTCGCCATGATCGCCACCGCCGCCCGAGGCATGGTGCCGCTCACCGGCTTCCGCGGTCGCAGCTGCTACACACCCGTCGAACAGGTGGCCGAAATAGCGGTCCGAGAACAGCTCTCGGCCGCACCGGAGACCGCGGCGGGCATCGACGACCTGACGGTGCGGCCCGTTCCGGCAACCCCCGCCCCGAACAACCTGGCCACCACCTCCGCCGACCCCGCCACCTTCGCGGGTGCGGCCGAGGTCACCCACCGCGACGGCCGCCGCTGGCTGGTCACCACCCACACCACTGCCTACCCTCCCCGCCAAGCCAGCTGCGGAGCATCCCCCAAACCGGTAACGGCGGTAATAGCCAACGAAATCCACCAACTCCCCTGATCTCAGCCACTTCCGCGCATAAGTGCCCGCCCACCGACAGCCGGAAGACTCCGCAGTTCCCAGGAGCCCGGGGCGTAGTCCTGAGCGCCCGGAGAGCTCGAGGCTCCGTCGTTTCAGGAGCTCCGGGTCAAAGCCCCTGAGCGTTTGGGAGGCTCCGTCGCTTCCAGGTTCATGGCGGATCCCGAGCTCTGAGAGTTGAGAGGCGTCGTTGTTTCCGGGTGGGGGCGGAAACTCGAGTCCTGAGGGTTGGGAGGTTTCGTCGTTTCCGGGTCGGGGCTGACCCCGAGCCCGAGAGTTGGGCGGCTCCGCCGTCTTTGGGGGTTCGGGGGCGAAGCCCCTGAGAGTCCCGAGAGTTGGGCTACTACCAGTGTGTTCCGGGCACCAATCGCGCGGCGCGCCGCAGGGCGGTACCGGTGGCGCGAATCGCGGGCGGCACCTCACGGCTCTTCCGTTTCGGTGGAACGAACTCCAATTCGGTAGTCTCCTCGCCCTTTTCGCCCTTGGCGGCAGCGGAATCCGGGAGCGCGCGGTAGTACCGGTGCAGGATTCGGTCCTTCAGGTGCGGAGTGATCAGACTGCCGTATTCGGCGAGGGTGCCCAGTGGTACATCGATGCGCTTGGGGCGATCGGTGAGGGCGCGCACGATGGTGGCGGCCGCCCACTCGGGTGATTCCGAGGGCCCCTGCTTACCGCTCGGCGCAATCATGGGCGTGCGCACCAGTGGCATGTGGATGGTGGTGAAAGTGATGTTGTCCGCGAGCATTTCGGCCGCCGTCACCTCGGCGAACATATCGAGCGCGGCCTTCGACGCCAGGTAGGCGGCGTAACGCGGGGTGGCGACCTGTACCCCGGCGCTGGAGACATTCACGATATGGCCGAACTTGCGCTCCCGCATCTGCGGCAGCAGGGCGAGGGTCATGCGCACCGCGCCGAAGTAGTTGACCGCCATGGTCCGTTCGAAGTCGTGCATGCGGTCGGTGGAGCGGTGCACGGCCCGGCGGATGGAGCGGCCGGCATTGTTGACCAGCATGTCCACCTGGCCGTGCTCGGCGAGAATCTGCCCGACAGCCTTGTCGACGGAATCGCCCTCGGTGACATCGCACTGATAGGCGTACGCCGTGCCGCCCTCGGCCCTGATCTTGTCGACGACCACGGCCAGTTCGTCGGCGCGACGCGCGAGCAGGAAGACTGTCGCGCCCTTCTCCGCTACGGAGATGGCGGCGGAACGCCCGATTCCGGAGGAAGCGCCGGTAATGATGACGTGTTTGCCGGTGAGATCCCGGCGGGCGCGTCGACGGGCCAGGTAGCCGTCACCGTCATTGGCGATCTCACTCATCGCTGCTCCTATGCAGGTCGGATTGCCTCGAACTTACTCCATAGTAAGTTCCGAATCCAGGATGAGTTCACGAGGCGGGTGTCACGGTTCGTCGGCGCGGTGTCGGGATGGTCGCCGGAGTGGCCGAAGGGGTGGGTGTGACGCGTGATTCGGGCTGCTCCGGCGGGTCGTGAGTCGATACAAACCGCCCGGTTCGAATCGGTGTATGGTCCCCATTCATCGAACATGAGTTCGATAGCTGTGGTGATGCGGAGGAGGGGTCGTGGGCTGGCACAACGGGCCGCCGACATGGTCGGAGCTGGAGCGTGTGCTGTCCGGGCGGCCGGGGCGACCCGAGCCCGCGGGCGATGGTGGCGACAGCCCCGCCTGGTCGCGTAAGCGCGAGCCCTACCGGGCCGCCCCGCTGCCGCCCGCCGCCGGGCCGACGGTTCCCTACGCGGAACTGCACGCCCACTCCGCCTACAGCTTCCTCGATGGCGCGAGCCAACCGGAGGAACTCGTGGAGGAGGCCGTCCGCCTCGGCCTCGAGGCCCTCGCTCTCACCGACCACGACGGGTTCTACGGCGTGGTGCGCTTCGCCGAAGCCGCCCGCGAATGGGGGATGCCGACCGTATTCGGCGCGGAACTCTCCCTGGGCACCGCCGCCCGCGCCGGAGCTCATCTCGTACCACGCGGTGGACGACGGGGCCGGACCGGTCGCCCCGCTCGCCCGACCACAGGTCAGGCTCGCGTCTACGACGGAGACGGTGACTCGAGTGCTGGCGGCCTGGACTCTCGTGCGCGCGGCGGTTCCGGAGACCGAGGGCGAAGCGGTGCGAGCTCGACCCGGTCGCATCGGCCGGATGCGGGCCAGGACGCCGAGGACCGGCCGCGAGCCGACGGCCGCGAGGCAATGCCGAACCGGGTACGGGACGGAGCGGACCGGTCGCGGGCGCGGGACGGCCTATGGCCGGATCGAGCCCCCGACTCCGAACCGCGCACGGGCGCACCGGATCCGGCGGGCCCGCATCTGCTGATCCTGGCGCGCGGCGAGGAAGGGTATCGGCGGCTGTCGCGGGAGATGGCCGCGGCGCACATGGTGGCGGGGGAGAAGGGGATTCTGCGGTACGACCTGGATCGGCTCGCCGAGGCGGCGGATGGGCACTGGCAGGTGCTCACCGGATGCCGGAAGGGGCATGTACGGCAGGCCTTGCAGCGCGGGGACGCGGAAGCCGAAGTGGCGCTGCGAGATTTGATGGATCGGTTCGGGCGGAACCGGGTGAGTGTGGAGCTCACCCACCATGGGATTCCGGAGGACGATGAGCGCAATGCGCGGCTCATCGCGCTCGCGGACCGGCTCGGACTGCCCGTATTGGCCTCCACCGGGGCGCATTTCGCCGCACCACCGCAGCGGCGGCGGGCCATGGCCCTGGCCGCGATCCGGGCGCGACAGAGTCTCGACGAGATGGCCGGATGGCTCGCGCCCACCGGTGGCGCGCATCTGCGGTCGGGCGCGGAGATGGCGCGGCTGTTCGCGGAATGCCCACGGGCGGTGACGAATGCGGCTGAGCTGGCCCGGGAATGCGCGTTCGATCTGCGTTTGATCGCTCCCCAGCTGCCGCCGTTCGACGTGCCGGACGGGCACGACGAGAACTCGTGGTTGCGCGAACTCACCTATGCGGGAGCGGCCCGCCGCTACGGTCCGGCGGCGAACAACCCGAAGGCCTACCGGCAGCTCGAACACGAACTCGCGGTCATCGGGAAGCTGGGCTTCCCGGGTTACTTCCTGGTGGTGCACGACATTGTCAGCTTCTGCCACGACAATGACATCCTGTGTCAGGGCCGGGGTTCGGCGGCCAATTCCGCCGTCTGCTACGCCATCGGCATTACCAATGTGGATCCGGTCGCCAATAAACTGCTGTTCGAACGGTTCCTGTCACCGGAGCGCGACGGGCCGCCCGATATCGATGTGGATATCGAATCGGATCGGCGCGAGGAGGCCATCCAGCACGTCTACGCCAAATATGGGCGCGAGTACGCGGCGCAGGTGGCCAATGTGATCACCTATCGCGGGCGGTCCGCGGTGCGCGATGCCGCACGGGCGCTGGGGTTTTCGCCCGGACAGCAGGACGCGTGGAGTAAACAGGTGAGCCGCTGGAGCGGCGTCGCGCAGGAGGAGCACACCGATATCCCCGCCGATGTGCTCGCACTGGCCGGTGAATTGGAGGGCCTGCCACGGCATTTGGGCATCCACTCCGGCGGCATGGTGATCTGCGACCGCCCCATTGCCAATGTCTGCCCGACGGAGTGGGCGCGAATGGCGAACCGCAGTGTGCTGCAGTGGGATAAGGATGACTGCGCCGCCGCCGGACTGGTGAAGTTCGACCTGCTCGGAATCGGCATGCTCTCGGCACTGCACTACATGATCGATCTGGTGCGTGAGCACAAGGGCGAGACCGTCGAGCTGTTCCGGCTGGATCTCACCGAAGCGGCTGTGTACGAAATGCTCTGCCGCGCCGACTCGGTGGGCGTATTCCAGGTCGAGTCGCGCGCCCAGATGGCGACCCTGCCGCGATTGAAGCCGCGCAATTTCTATGACCTGGTGGTGGAGGTGGCGCTCATCCGCCCCGGCCCCATCCAGGGTGGCTCGGTGCACCCCTATATCCGCCGCCGCAATGAGCGCGAAGAGGTGACCTATGACCATGACGCGCTGAAGAATTCACTGGAACGCACCCTGGGCATTCCACTGTTCCAAGAGCAGCTCATGCAGATGGCCGTCGATGTCGCCGGATTCACCGCCGCCGAGGCCGATCAGCTGCGGCGCGCCATGGGCTCCAAGCGCTCGACGGAGAAAATGGAGCGACTGCGCGAACGCTTCTACGAGGGGATGCGGACCCTGCACGGCATTACCGGCGAGGTGGCCGACCGCATCTACGAGAAGGTCTACGCCTTCGCGAATTTCGGTTTCCCGGAAAGCCATTCGCAGAGCTTCGCCTCGCTGGTGTTCTACTCGTCGTGGTTCAAGCTGCATCACCCGGCGGCATTCTGCGCCGGGCTGCTGCGGGCGCAGCCGATGGGTTTCTACTCCCCGCAGTCCCTGGTGGCCGATGCCCGGCGGCACGGCGTGGCGGTGCACGGCCCGGATATCAATCACAGCCTGGCCGAGGCGACCCTGGAGAACCGTGGCATGGAGATCAGACTGGGCCTGGCCTCGGTGCGCCATATCGGCACCGAACTGGCCGAAAAGATCGTCGCCGCACGTGAATCCGGCCCCTACCGCTCGTTCCTCGATCTCACCAACCGCGTGGAAC
The DNA here is from genome assembly GCF_001613345.1 of Nocardia uniformis NBRC 13702. GTDB lineage: Bacteria > Actinomycetota > Actinomycetes > Mycobacteriales > Mycobacteriaceae > Nocardia > Nocardia uniformis. The sequence goes on from NZ_BDCE01000088.1 coordinate 10,219, forward strand.
TGACCGTCCCGCAAGCGGAAGCGCTGGCCACCGCGGGCACGCTCGCCAGCCTCGGAATTACCCGCCGCCAAGCACTCTGGGCCGCCGGAGCCGCTGCGGGCGAACGTCCCGACCGTCTCCCCGGCACCGGCGCGACCACCGACGCACCCGCCCTCCCCGGTATGAGCGAGCTGGAACTGGCCGCCGCCGACGTCTGGGCCACCGGTGTCTCGCCCGGCAGCTACCCCACCGAATTCCTCCGCCCTCGCCTCGACGCCCTCGGCGTCATTCCCGCCGCGGGCCTGCTCGGTATCCGCGACGGCACCCGGGTCCTGGTCGGCGGCGCGGTCACCCACCGCCAACGCCCCGCCACCGCGGGCGGCGTCACCTTCCTCAATCTGGAAGACGAAACAGGCATGGTCAATGTCGTCTGCTCGGTAGGTCTCTGGGCCCGCTACCGCCGCCTTGCCCAATCCGCCCCCGCCCTACTGATCCGCGGCCGTGTCCAGAACGCCGAGGGTGCGGTCACGGTGGTCGCGGACCACCTGCAACGGATGGACCTCCGCATAGACGCGAAATCCCGCGACTTCCGCTGAGCACCCACCTACCCGTGCGGTCGGCGAGAATGGGTACGCAGAGAAGGGAGTCCCGTGCCGACCGTGGTCCGAGCCACCATCAAACCGAACAGTAAGAAGGGCCCGCTCGTTGAAATTCTCGACGACGGCACCCTCACGCTGTATGTCCGCGCTCCCGCTGTGGAAGGCAAAGCCAATAAGGCCGCCTGCGAACTCCTGGCGACCCACTACGGCGTCCCCAAATCCGCGGTCCGCCTCACCGCCGGAGCCACGTCGCGCTTCAAGCGTTTCGAAATCGACTGAGCCCCTCTCCGAGTGGCCGCGTTGGACGGGTTCACGGAGCGGAAGCCCGGGAGCATTCAGAATTCGAGCTCACTCCACGGGATACGGATCGGGAACGGGAAGTCGAATTCGATGCCCTTGGTATCGGAGGGCGTCCACTCACGGGACAGCAGGTAGTTGGCCGTGTGCAGAACCCGGACTCCTTCGGGCAGCAGGTCGCCGTGCCTCGGCTCGAGGGCGTAGACACGGATCGCCGCGATGGCACTGGCCTCGCGGGCTAGATCCACCTCCCAGTACACGGGAATGCCGGCGCTCGCGTAACGCGCCTTCTTGGCCTCTATGTCGGACGGAGTATTCGCCGGTGACAGGACTTCGCCGACCAACATGACATCGGCGGAACGCAAATCCTGATAAGGAGATTCGAGGCATCGGTGGACCAGGAAATCCGGTGTCACGAAGTCGGACTTGCCGGTGGCTCCGAAGAAGATGTTCGTTTCGAAGCTGGCCCGCCAGCAATTTTCTGAGCTGATCGACATGGCTTCGCGCGCGCAGCGCTCCATGGCTGCCCACAGCCGACCGGTGAATATCTGATGCTCGCCGGGACCTCGACGAAGCCAAACCACACGTCCGTCCCACAGCTCGATCCGCGAGGCGATTTCCTCGGGCAGTTGTTCGAGCTCCTCCCAAGTCATGTGCTCAGGGAGATCGGGCCGTTCGATATGCGGGGCGGACACGTCGTCAGGGTAGTTCGGCATGCCCGCAGCCTTCCGGAGTTCGCACAGGTAGGACGGTTTCGTCCGGGTCGTCGTATTCCCGTGTTTCAGTACACCCCGCAGGCCGCCATCTGTCACCTACACCGCGCCGGGGAACCCCAGCTGCCGCCACGCTTCGTACACCGCGACCGCTGCCGCATTGGACAGGTTCATGGAGCGGCGGCCCGGGAGCATTGGGATGCGGAGTTGGTCGGTGACACGGGGATCGGTGAGGACGGTGTCGGGCAGGCCGGTGGGTTCGGGGCCGAAGAGGAGGGCGTCGCCGTCGGCGTAGGCGATATCGGTATTGCGGGTGGTGGCCTGGGCCGTGAAGGCGAAGACACGCTGCGGCTGGATGGATTCCCATGCGGCATCCAGGTTTTCGTGCACGGTGACGGCGGCGAGGTCGTGGTAGTCCAACCCCGCCCGGCGTAGCTTCGGCTCGGATAGGTCGAAGCCGAGGGGTTCGATCAGGTGCAGGTGGCATCCGGTACCGGCGGCCAGGCGAATGGCATTGCCGGTATTCGGGGGGATGCGGGGCTCGAAGAACACGAGATGGAACACGCCAGCCAGTCAACCAGACGGTTCGCTCGCCACCGCTCAGGGATTCGATGCCCGCATCGACGGCGGAGCCGGACGCCTCGTGTCGGCGGCCGGGACGGCACCGCGACCCGGGTCCGTCTCACCTTCGCCGAGTCGACTACGGCCGCGCACTCCGGGCCGGGCCGCCATGCGCCGCCCGCGTTATGGACGAGCGCGACTATGCGCCGCTACGACGGGGGTGACCATGCACCGCCGGGGTAGGCAATAGACTCGCCCGCGTGAGTCCAGCCCATGCCGCTCCCGAGAGCCGTAGCAGTCGCGTCGGCGCGTTCGTACGCACCAACCTGCCGCTGATACTGGTTGGCGCGGTACTGGTGGTGGCCGTGGTGTTCCTCGCCTGGGACCGCTGGCGACGCGGGGCCGTAATCATCGGAGGTGCGGCGCTATTGGCAGCGGCCTTCCGGCTCCTGCTGTCGACCGAGCAGGTCGGCCTGCTGGCTGTTCGCAGCAAGCGTTTCGATGTCTCGTGGCTGACCGTGCTGGGCACCGCCATCATCGTCCTGGCGGCCACCGTCAACACCCTCGGCGTCGGCTGACGTAGGCCTTACCTTCGGGAGGCCGAACTCTCGCCACTTCTGGGGCTGAGCTCTCGCCACCTCTGAAGGCTGAACCCTCGTCACCTCGGGGTCGCCCTCGTCATTCCGGCGTGCTTTTGGCCGGAATCCACACCTGTCGAGAAGCGATGGATCCCGGCCAAAAAGCACGCCGGGATGACGGGGTGATACGCACGCGGAATGCTGGGTCAGGCCCTGCCAGGATGCTGGGTCAGGCGCTGCCGGGCTGACGGGTGCGGCCCTATCGGGATCACGGGTGCGGCCCTGCCGGGGCTGACGGGGCGTTCGCCCACCGTTAGTGGCGGGACGCCCGCGCCAGGTCCATTGTCTCGGTCAACAGCTTGCCCACCGCTTCGGTTTCGGTGAGGAAGCCGTCGTGGCCGTCGCGGGAGCGGACGATCTCCAGGCCCTTACAGCCGGGCAGCAGATCTGCCAGTTCCTGTTGCGTACGTAGCGGATACAACCGGTCGGAGTCGACACCGCCGACGACACAGGGGACGTGCGTCGCGGCGAGGGCGGCGGAGATGCCGCCGCGGCCGCGGCCCACATCGTGGCGGTTCATGGCTTCGGTGAGGAGGATGTAGGTCGCCGGGTCGAAGCGGGAGACGAGTTTGGCGGCCTGGTACTCCAGGTACGACTGCACCGCGTATCGGCCGCCCTCCCATGGGTTCTCATTGCCCTGGGCGTGGTTCTCGAAGCGGTGGTCCAACTCGAATTCGGTGCGGTAGGACAGGTGCGCGATGCGGCGGGCGATGCCCATACCGGTCATGGGGGCGCGACCGGTGCCGTGGTAGTCGCCGCCCAGCCAATCCGGATCGGCCTTGATCGCGGCGATCTGGGTGGTCTGGGTGCCGATCTGGTCGGCGGTGGCGCGCGGGCCGACGGCCAGCACCAGGGCCGAGCCGACGCGGTCGGGATAGCCGACCATCCACTCCAGCACGCGCATACCGCCCATGGAGCCGCCGACCACCGAGGCCAGCCGGTCGATGCCGAGCCGGGTGAAGAGTTCGACCTCCGCGGTCACCTGATCGCGAATAGAGATTTCGGGAAAGCGTGCGCCCCAAGGCTTTCCATCGGGCGCCAGGGTGGACGGACCGGTGGAACCCTGACAGCCGCCGAGCACATTGGTGGCGATGACGCACCACTCGCGGGTGTCGAGCGGCGCGCCGGGGCCGACGATGCCGTCCCACCAGCCGGGCTGCGCGTGCTGTGCGTCGACCGTGCCGACCACATGCGAATCACCGGTCAGCGCATGCTCGACCAGCACGATATTGTCGAGGTTCGCCGAGAGTTCGCCCCAACGCTGCACTGCGAGCGTGACGTCGGGGACGACGGCCCCGTTCTCGAGTTCGACATCCCCGATCGCAATGTAGCCGAGCGTTCCGTCCGACGGTGGAAGCAGAGCTTCCACCGTGGCGCGGGAAGTGCTCGATTCGATATTCACGGTCAACTTGCCGCCGCCGTCAGTCCGGCCGTCAGATCGGCCAGGATGTCGTCGATACCCTCGATACCCACGGCCAACCGCACCAGACCCGGGGTGACGCCGGAAGCCAACTGCTCCTCGGGCGTCAACTGCGAGTGTGTGGTGGAGGCCGGATGGATTACGAGAGACCGCACATCCCCGATGTTAGCGACATGGCTGTGCAGCTCCAGCGCCTCCACGAACTTCTTGCCCGCATCGACACCGCCCGCCAGCTCGAAGGACACAATCGCGCCGACACCCTTCGGCGCTAAATGTTTGCCGCGTTCGAACCACGGTGAATCGGGCAGGCCCGCGTAGGACACCTTTTCCACGCCCGGCTGCCGCGTCAGGAACTGCGCGACGGCCTGTGCGTTGGAGACGTGCCGTTCCATGCGCAGGCTCAGGGTCTCGATGCCCTGCGCGATGAGGAAGGCATTGAACGGCGATACCGCCGCACCCAGGTCGCGCAGCAGCTGCACCCGCGCCTTGAGTGCGTAGGCGGGCGCGCCGAGATCGGCGAATACCGCACCGTGATAGCTCGGGTCGGGTGTGGTGAACCCCGGAAACTGCGACCGCCCGGACTCGTCGAGCCCGGTCCAATCGAAGGTGCCGCCGTCCACGATCACACCCGCCACCGCGGACCCGTGTCCGCCGAGGTATTTCGTAGCCGAGTGCACGACGATGTCGGCACCGTGTCGCAGCGGCTGAATCAGGTACGGCGTGGCAACCGTGTTGTCCACGATCAAGGGCACCCCGGCCGCGTGCGCGACCTCAGAGATGCCCGCGATATCGAAGATCGAGCTGCTCGGATTGGCGATGGTCTCGCCGTAGAAAGCCTTGGTATTCGGCCGTACCGCCGCCCGCCACTGCTCCAGATCATCCGGATTCTCGACAAAGCTGACCTCGATGCCGAGTTTGGGCAGCGAGTAGTGGAAGAGGTTGTAGGTACCGCCGTACAGATGCGGGCTGGACACGATGTGATCCCCGGCCGAAGCCAGATTGAGGATCGCATAGGTCTCCGCGGCCTGTCCGGAGGCCACCAGCAGTGCCGCCACACCGCCCTCGAGGGCGGCAATACGCTGCTCCACCACATCCTGGGTGGGGTTCATGATGCGCGTGTAGATATTGCCCGGCTCGGCGAGCCCGAACAGCGCGGCGGCGTGCTCGGTATCGCGGAAGGCGTACGAGGTGGTCTGGTAGATCGGCAGCGCGCGTGCGCCGGTGGTCGGATCGGGGGACTGGCCGGCATGGACCTGCTTGGTCTCGAAGGACCATTCCGCCGGATCTGTCGCCGTGGTCGCCTGGTCGACGGGCGCGGTCGAGTCACTCATGTGCTGCTCCAAGAAAAGGTCGCCGAATGGCGGAAGTCTGACGTTATCTGAAAGCGAATAGGCTTCGACAACAACACATTTCGGTAGACCTCCTACAGTGCGCTTGCGCTCGTCCCTCGAGCGCCCGGTCCTCACCCGGAGCACCCCACCGCAGCTGGAGGGTTGCCGATCAGCAAGCCGGGGCCTATTGCTGATGCTCTTGACCTGAGCCAGATTCTAACGGCCGGAGGGGGGAGGTTCGGCAGTGGGGCCGGACACAGTCGGTGTGGCGCAGACCCGGACGAATTCGTGATAGGCCGTGACCACGGCATCGGCCATGCCCCGGGGCGAGGTGATGATGTGCTCGGCGACGATATCCGCCTCGCATTCGGTACCGACTCGCATGATGGTGTTCCAGGTGCTGAGGATCAGACGCACCGGTAGCGCGTCGGGTTCGCTACCCATGCGTTCGGCCAGCACATCCGCCATCTGCAACATCTTGTGCTCGGCCGCGTCCAGGCTCCGGGCCCGCACCGATGGGCTGGTGCGGATGATGCCCTGCATCTGTAGGAACCATCGAAACGGCAATGGCTCTTCACTGCCGATAATGCGGTCCACCAGTGCGAGGAAGGCGTCCAGCAGAGCCTGCATCTCATTGCCTGTGACGGGTTGGGCGCGCAGGTTCTCCGCTACGGCGTCGGACCACTCCGGGATGGGTGCGATGACAATGTCTTCCTTGGTGGGGAAGTAGCGGTTCACGGTCCGCGGCGAGACGTCGGCGGCGTCGGCGATCTGTTCGACGGTGGTCGCGTCGAAGCCATGCGTATCGCACAGCTCTAGCGCCACGTCGATGATGCGCTCCCGGGTTTGCCGCTTCTTGCGTTCGCGGAGCCCCGGCCTGGTGCGCTCGAGCAGGTCGGCAGGTGTTGACGACTCGGACATCGGTCGATCATATCGGCAACAGGCCAGATTGTGACTTCTGCCGCCAACTGTCTGATCACGACATTTTTCTCTTGACGACATTTGTCGGCTGATGCCACGATGATCGCTGTTGTTCGGAGCACGGCGAGGAGACAGCATGGCCACCACGACATCGATTCGAAAGCCCGACGAAATACCCAGTGGAGCAGGCGATTCCAAACGCTGGTGGGCATTGGGTGTACTCGCCCTGGCCCAGCTGATGGTGGTGCTCGACGCCACCATCGTCACGATCTCGCTGCCCTTCGCGCAGCAGGACCTGAACATCAGCGAGGCCGATAAGCAGTGGATGCTGACCGCCTACACGCTGATCTTCGGCGGGCTGCTGCTCCTCGGCGGTCGGCTCGCCGACTACCTGGGCCGCCGTCGCGTCTTCCTGATCGGCCTGATCGGCTTCGCCGCCGCCTCGGCGCTGGCCGGACTCGCACAGAACGCCGGGCAACTGTTCGCCGGGCGCGGGTTGCAGGGCGCGTTCGCGGCACTGCTGGCACCTGCCGCGCTATCGCTGGTGTCGATTACCTTCACCGAGGTCAAGGAACGCGCCCGGGCCTTCGGTGTGTTCGCGGGCGTCTCCGCCGGCGGTGCCGCCATCGGTCTGATCGCGGGCGGCGCGCTCACCGAATACGCCGACTGGCGCTGGTGCCTGCTGGTCAATACCCCCATCGCCCTGCTGGCCCTGGTCGGTGCGTACGCCTGCGTGATCAGGGATGTGCCCACTCCGAGTACCGGCGGCTATGACCTGCCCGGCGCGCTGACCGGAACCCTCGGTCTGATCGCGATCGTCTACGGATTCACCAAGGCCGCCGATGACGGCTGGGGCGCGTCGACCACCATCGCATTGCTCGCAGCGGGTGTGGCACTGCTGGTCGTCTTCGTGGCGATCGAGCATCGTTCCTCGAATCCGCTACTGCCGCTGCGTATTCCGGGTGAGATCAATCGCGGTGGCTCATTCCTGGTGGCGCTGCTGATCCCGATCGCCATGTTCGCGATGTTCTTGAACCTCAGCTACTACCTGCAGGTCACCCTGGGATATTCGGCGCTGAAGGCCGGTGTCGCCTTCCTGCCGTTCCCGATCGGGATTGTGATTTCCGCCGGTATCGCCAGCGCGATGCTGCCCAAATGGGGTCCCCGGCCGGTAATGCTCATCGGAACCGTGCTCGGCGCTATGGGGCTGCTGTACCTGGCGCAGCTCGAATTCGGTGACGGGTACGCGACCGTCGTACTGCCCGCGGTGACCCTGATTGCCCTCGGTATGGGTGGCGTCTTCGTGGCCATGCAGACCACCGCGCTGCATCAGGTGGCCGAGGAGGACTCGGGGGTGGCCAGTGCGCTGCTCAATGCGGCACAGCAGGTCGGCGGTTCCATCGGCACCGCATTGCTCACCACCATCTCGGTGCAGATGGCCGAGCAGTACGTCACCGACAACCCCACTATCGACAATCTCGCGGCGCGGGCGGCCATCCACAGTTACGACATCGCCTTCTACATTGGCGCGGGCTTCTTCCTACTCGCCATCCCGATCATCGCGTTCATGATTCGCGACAAGCCGGAGAATCTCGTCGGGGGACCCAGCCACGCCGTGGCTGTGTAGGTCGGTGACAACTGATTTCGGGAGGTTCGGGGTAACTCGTCGGGTACGCCCAAGACATGCCCCACGCCTGACGTTGGTACGGGTTAGGAAGTCCCGCCGTGCATAGCCGCCCGCTTAATATGCGGGGAGGCGGGACAGGGTGCCCCAGATCACGAAAATTCCTACTCGTGAGTAGCCCCCGCTGTGTCCCGCACAGTGGGGGCTACCCGCACAGTGAGAACTGAGTCAGCAGTACGCTTGTCTTGCTAAGCGCCACGGATTACGGACTTGGCACCACAAGTCTCGTGGACCGCGCGAGGCGTATACGTTGTCAGTTGAACAGCTGGGATCCGCTCACAAGCGTGCTCGCCAGCGTGCAATGGGAGCACACCTTCCTTAGGAGGACACGAAGATCCATGTCCAAGATCAAGGTTGAAGGGACCGTCGTCGAACTCGATGGCGACGAGATGACCCGGATTATCTGGCAGTTCATCAAGGACAAGCTGGTCAACCCGTATCTCGATGTGAACCTCGAGTACTACGACCTCGGTATCGAGTACCGCGACAAGACCGATGATCAGGTCACCATCGACGCCGCCAATGCCATCAAGAAGCACGGCGTCGGCGTCAAGTGCGCGACGATCACCCCCGATGAGGCCCGCGTCAAGGAGTTCGGCCTCAAGAAGATGTGGCGGTCGCCCAACGGCACCATCCGCAACATCCTGGGTGGCACGATCTTCCGCGCGCCGATCATCATCTCGAATGTTCCGCGTCTGGTTCCGGGTTGGACCAAGCCGATCATCATCGGCCGCCATGCCTTCGGTGACCAGTACCGCGCCACCGATTTCAAGGTGCACCAGGCGGGCACCGTCACCCTGACCTTCACGCCGGAAGACGGCTCCGAGCCGATCCAGCACGAGGTCGTGCGCATGCCCGAAGAGGGCGGCGTGGTGATGGGTATGTACAACTTCCAGGAGTCGATCCGTGACTTCGCGCGCGCCTCGCTGACCTACGGCCTGCAGCAGAACTACCCGGTGTACCTCTCCACGAAGAACACCATCATGAAGGCCTACGACGGCATGTTCAAGGATGTCTTCGAAGAGGTCTACCAGAACGAGTACAAGGATGAGTTCGACGCCGCGGGCCTGACCTACGAGCATCGCCTCATCGACGATATGGTCGCCTCCGCGCTCAAGTGGGAGGGCGGCTACGTCTGGGCCTGCAAGAACTACGACGGCGATGTGCAGTCCGACACGGTGGCACAGGGCTTCGGCTCGCTGGGTCTGATGACCTCGGTGCTGCTGACCCCGGACGGCCGCACCTGTGAGGCCGAGGCCGCGCACGGCACGGTCACCCGGCACTACCGCCAGCACCAGCAGGGCAAGCCCACCTCCACGAACCCGATCGCCTCGATCTTCGCGTGGACCCGTGGACTTTCCCACCGCGGCAAGCTGGACAACACCCCCGAGGTCGTCGGCTTCGCGCAGACCCTCGAGGATGTCGTTATCAAGACCGTCGAAGACGGCCAGATGACCAAGGACCTCGCGCTGCTCGTCGGCGGGGACCAGGGCTACCTGTCCACCGAGGAATTCCTCGGTGTGCTGGACGCCAACCTGGCGCGCGAACTGCGGTAACCCAACTCTCGGGACTCTCAGGGGCTTCGCCCCTGAAACCCCAGAGGGTGCGCTCAACTCTCGGGACGTCAGGGCTTGACCCCTGAACCCCAGGAGGGGAGTGTGCTCAACCCTCAGGGCGTTCAGGGCTTCACCCTGAACGCCAGGGACGCGCTCCACCGAAATACATTCCGGGCACCTGCACCTCACCGAAAACCGGTGTGGCGCGGGTGCCCGAACTGTTCCACCAGCTCGAACCTGCCGATCGGAACCACTGGCTTCGAGAGCGCGATGTTGCCCCCGGGGAATGCCCCCTCGTGAGTGAGATCACCGAGCTCAGGGGTATCGGGCGGGTTCGCTGGGGTGTTGCGATTGTTCGTGCCCAAATCTGTGTCCGAGCCCGCTGCGCCTGTGTCCGAGTCGGTGATCGCCGATCTGGAGACCGGTGCGGTCGAACGGCGCGGGTGGCATGTTCCGGCCATGCTCGCATTGGCGCTCGGTGGGTTCGGGATCGGGACCACCGAATTCGTCACCATGGGTTTGCTGCCGGAGATCGCGCGCGGGATGGGGACTTCCGAACCGACTGCGGGGCATGCGGTTTCGGCCTATGCGCTCGGGGTGGTGGTTGGCGCTCCGGTGATCGCCGCGCTGTGTGCGCGAGTGCCGCGCAAACGATTGCTGATCGCGCTGATGATCGCGTTCACTGTGGGGAACGCGGCCACCGTACTCGCGCCCACCTTCGGCACACTGGTGGCGGCACGGTTCGTGTCGGGTTTGCCGCACGGAGCGTACTTCGGGGTGGCTTCCTTGGCGGCGGCCACGCTGGCGCCGGTGGGGCAGCGGGCCAAAGCTGTTGCCGCGGTTATGCTGGGCTTGAGCGCCGCCAATGTTGTCGGCGTTCCCGCCGCCACCTGGATGGGGCAGCACCTCGGATGGCGGGACGCCTATGTGGTGGTCGCCGTTATCGGCTTGGCCACCATCGCCGCGCTCGTGCGTTTCGTGCCGGAGCTCACCGGCATTCGAATGACCGACCCCCGTACCGAATTGGGCGCACTGCGCAAATCGCAGGTACTGCTGACGCTGCTGGTGGGCGCGGTCGGATTCGGTGGCATGTTCGCCATCTACACCTACATCACCACCACCCTCACCGATGTCGCCGGAATGCGGGTCGGCTTGGTGCCCATTGTGCTCATGCTGTTCGGCCTCGGCATGGTGGCGGGCAATATCATCGGCGGTATCCTCACCGATCGCGGCGTGGATCGCGCGATATTCGCGGCACTGCTGTCGATGGTGGTCATCCTGGCCGGATTCATCGCGGCCGCCCACAATCCGTATACGGCCGCGATCGCGGCCTTCTTCGTCGGAGCATCGGGCGCGGCCCTGGGACCCGCCCTCCAGACCCGCCTCATGGATGTCGCGCACGAGGCCCAAACCCTCGCCGCCGCGCTCAATCACGCGGCGCTCAATATCGCCAATGCGGCCGGAGCTTGGCTGGGCGGTCTGGTCATCGCCGCCGGGCTCGGTTACACCGCTCCCGCTGTAGTGGGAACCGCCTTGGCAACCCTCGGCGTCCTGTTGTTCACCGTCACGGTGTGGGCGGCCCGCCGCCCGACTCGAGCCTGAACGGCGGGCGGGCTATCACGGCCCCGCACGTTGCTATCGGTCTCGGACCCGGCGTATCCCTGCCGCGAAATCGTCCAGTGCACCGAGTATTTCGTCGGCTTGCCACACGCGATTCCGTGCTCGATTCGATGCTTCTCGCAGCACGCCACTGTCGACCAGCCGATCGATCGCTCGCTGCGCAGCGACGCCACTGATTCCGAATCTGTCGGCCACGTATGTGGTGTTGACCACCGGCTGTGCGACCAGTGTATCGATGACGCGCCACACGAACGAATCGCTTCTGGCTGTTGTTCGCTCGCGGTATGACATGCGTGTGGCGGACAGGCGGCTTACCAACTCGGCACCACTACCGGTGGCATAGCAGGTCGCGTCCACGAACTGCCGGACGATCGGTTCGGGATCGCCCGACCGGTACGCGGTCAATGCTTCGAAGTAACTCTTTGTGCGCACCAGCAATCCCGCCGAAATCGGTACCGTCACATGGCGGGTCAGTCCCTTGCCGCTCAGCATCGCATGCACGAGCGCCCGCCCGGTTCGGCCGTTTCCGTTGGTAAATGGGTGGATCGTTTCGAACTGCGCGTGTGCGAGCGCGATGTGGGCCAAGGCTGGGACATCGGTCCGGTGGACGAACAGGATCAGGTCATCGATTGCCTCCTGGACTCGATCACTATGGGGCGGAATGAAATCGGCCAGGTGCGGGCCGACACTGCCGCCACCGATCCATACTTGCTCGCTGCGCCACTGCCCCGCGTGCTCGGCATCGGATTCGGTCAGCAGTTCACGGTGCATCGCCAGAATCGTGTCGCCATCGACGCTGCGGCTCAGTTCCACGGCAGCCTGCATCGAGCGGACATTGGCGGTGACGATCCTTGCGTTTCGGTTCGTGTGCTCACCGAGTTCGGCGAGCGCCAACTGTCGGGCACCAACCGTCAAGTTCTCGATCTGTGACGACGCGGCGCTTTCGGTACGCAGCAGCACCGCACTCATCGGTCCGATTTCACCATCGGACCCCAGTTCGGCCGCGACGTGCGCGTCGAACCGAACCAACTCGTGTGCCGCATCCGCGACCTCCGTCTGCAAGGCAGTGGACAATCGCACCGGCTGACCTTCGATGGCGGGAACGACCGCCGCCGAATAGGGACCCGCGTGCCGGCGAAGCTGGGTTCGTGACGCGTAGGCCTCATGGACCGACCACGGACGCTCCTCGTAGGTGACGGGGGGCCAGGCGCTCCGATCAGCGTTCACCATCCCCGTACGTTACCAAACGATAAAAGCATAAGGTTAAGTAACGGCAATCCTTATGCAACGCTATCGACGTGATTCGCAGTGACCTCGCTGATTATTCGGCCCCCCTCCGGGGCTCCGGCGCGGCTGAACGACTGTGTTCGGGCCGATCAGGGGTGGAGTCGCGACGCCTGTGTGGGCAACGCCGGCCAATAGGTAGTTACGTACAGACCTGCATGTAAGTGTAGAATCCCGGGAATGACCAGGTCCGAACTCTCCAAACCGCCGCGCCGCACCCAGGAGCAGCGCAGCAGTGAGATGCGGATCAGGCTACTGGACGCCACTATCGACTGCCTGGTCGAGTACGGGTACGCGGGCACCACGACACCGCGGGTCGCGGAGCGCGCGGGCGTCACGCGGGGGGCGCAGGTGCATCACTTCGGGTCCAAGACTGATCTGGTGGTCGCGGCCATCAGTCATCTCGCGCAGCGCCGCACCGAGGCCGCCATGATGGAGATCGGCAAGATCAAGGCCGGGCCGGATCCGATTGCCACGGTGCTGGATTTCATGTGGGAACTGCACCAGGGGCCGATGTTCATCGCCGCGGTGGAGCTGTGGGTGGCCGGTCGCACCGATCCGGTGCTGGCCCTGGAGGCGCACAAGGTCGAGCCGTTCGTCAACAATGCCGTCCTCATCGCGCTGAGCCGCTATGTGCCGGACGAGGTGCATCGCCGCGATGCCCGGGACTTCGTCTACACGGCCATGGACGCCCTGCGCGGCATTCTGGTGTCGAGCTTCATCGACTCCGATCGTGAACGCGCACACCGTCGTTGGCAGCGCGCCTCGGTGCATTTGCGGGCAGCGGCCCAGTCGTCGCTGCCGGGGTTGCGGCTCGCCGACTGACGAAAACCCGTCATCCCGAGGCTGGCCGAACCCGTCATCCCGGCGTGCTTTTGGCCGGGATCCACACCTCGAAGGCGGTGGATTCCGGCCAAAAGCGTGCCGGAATGACGGGCTATGGCTCCTACTTCTGGTGCGGCAGCAGGTGGATACCCGCCTTGTCCGTGGACAGCGCCAGTGAGCTGATGTACTGGATCTCGCCCTCGGGACCCGGCAGCGCCGAGGCGATCATGTCGGGGCGCTCGAACTCCATTCCGGTGACCGTGCAGGTCAGGGTGTCGCCGGACGGGTTGCCGTGCTCATCGAACATATCCAGCTCGATGCCGTCATCGCTGCGGCGCAGGTAGTACTTGCCCTTGGTGGCGATGGCCATCAGCGGGGTCGCGACGAAGGCGACGACAATGGCGATCAGCGGGGAGTACGGCTTGAGCAGATCACCGAACAGACCGAAGAAGGTCATGATCGACAGCACTGTCGCCAGTCCGAAGCCGACCAGGCCGACGGGATTGAAGTCGTAGAGCATGCCGCGGCGGAACTCCGGCACCTTCGGCGAAAGCTTCAGGACGTACTTGTTGATCGCGATATCCGTTGCGACGGTGACGATCCAGGCGATTCCGCAGTTGGCGTAGAAACCGAGAATGCCATTGAGGAAGTCGAACATGTTCGCTTCCATCAGGATCAGCGCGATCACCAGGTTGACCACCAGGAAGATCAGCCGGCCCGGGTAGGTCTTGGTGACTCGGGTGTAGGAGTTGGTCCAGGCCAGCGAGCCGGAGTAGGCATTGGTGACATTGATCTTGACCTGACTGATGACCACCAGCACCACGGCCAGGGTCATGGCCAGCCAGCCCGGCACCATATCCTTGTAGATCTCCAGGAACTGGTGCACCGGCTGATTGGCGATGCCCTGTGCGGCAGGCAGATTCGCGATCAGGTAGACCGCCAGGAACAGGCCGACGACCTGCTTGGCCGCACCGAAGAGCACCCAGCCCGGACCGGCGAGGAGCATCCAGCTCCACCAGCGGCGGGAGTTCTCCGGAGTGCGCGGCGGCATGAAGCGCAGGTAGTCGATCTGCTCGGCGATCTGCACGATGAGCGACAGGCAGACGCCCGCGGCCAGCAGCGTGCCGGAAATGCTGACGCCGGCACCGTTTTCACCGCCGTAGGCGAAGAAGTTCGACACCGAATCCGGGTGGCGCACCAGCAGGAATCCGAACGGCAGCACCATCAGCAGCAACCACAGCGGCGTCGTCCACACCTGTAACGTGGCCAGGGTGTTCATTCCGTAGATGACCAGCGGAAAGATGATCAGTGTCGAGACCAGATAACCCAGCCAGAGTGGTACTCCGAGGCCTAATTCCAGTCCCTGGGCCATGATCGAACCCTCGAGTGCGAAGAAGATAAACGTGAACGAGGCGAACACCACATTTGTCACGATGGAGCCGTAGTAACCGAATCCGCTACCACGGGTAATAAGGTCCAGATCGATGTTGTAGCGGGCCGCGTAATACGCCAGCGGAAATCCGGTAATCATTACGACAATCGCGAAAATACCTATGCCGAGCAGCGCGTTTCCGGTTCCGTACGCAATGCCGATATTCGCGCCGATGGCGAAGTCGGCCAGGTAGGCGATACCACCGAGTGCCGAGATGCCGACGACCGCCGGACTCCATTTGCGATAACTGCGCGGCGCGAACCGCAGCGTGTAGTCCTCGAGCGTCTCCTTGGCTGCCGCTATTCCATCGGAGTTCGCCGAGCGGGTGTCTACATCGACCACGTTCTTCTCCCTGTCCAACCTCACTGCGTGCAGAGCAACCATTTGAACTTCGTATAGGGATATGGACGGGGAATTGCCGATCGATTACGCCGCTGTTACTTCACCCTCACCGGTGACGGCCGTCACAATTCCCGGCTACTCGGTGGCGCACGGCCCCCATGCCCGTCGTCACCCGCCATTTGCCCGTCATTCCCCCCGCTATTCCGGCGTGCTTTTGGCCGGAATCCACTACCTGCCCGGGCGGTGTGGATCCCGGCCAAAAACACGCCGGGATGACGAGTGGGGGTGACATACACCTCTAGCTGTATGTACCGCGACCGCCGCGCCGACCTGGTGATTCTCGGTTCATAGGTTTGCTACGGAACGCATCTCTTGCACGCTTACGTACAGCTCTGTATGTTTGTTTGCAGTTCGGTCCGGCTGGATCGACAGTGCCGCTCACCAGGTCGTGGGCGGCCCGATTTAAGGGAGTTCGATGGCGAACAGGGTTTACGTCGTCGGCGTCGGCATGACGAAGTTCGAGAAGCCGGGGCGGCGCAAGAACGAAGACGGCAGCGACTGGGACTACCCGGATATGGCCCGGGAGTCGGGGACCAAGGCGCTTGCCGATGCCGGAATCGAGTACCGCGAAGTGCAGCAGGCCTATGTGGGCTACGTGTACGGCGAGTCCACCTCCGGTCAGCGCGCCGTCTACGAGCTGGGTATGACCGGTATTCCGGTCGTCAATGTGAACAACAACTGCTCGACCGGTTCCACCGCGCTCTACCTTGCGGCACAGGCGATTCGAGGCGGGCTCGCGGACTGCACCCTCGCGCTGGGCTTCGAGAAGATGCAGCCGGGGTCGCTGGGTTCGGTATGGGACGACCGCGAACAGCCCATGGCCAAGCACATGATGGCACTCGCGGAGATCTCCGAGGTGCTGTTCCCGCCCGCGCCATGGATGTTCGGCGCTGCCGGTCGTGAGCACATGAAGCAGTACGGCACCACCGCGGAGCACTTCGCGAAGATCGGGTTCAAGAACCACAAGCACTCGGTCAACAACCCGTATTCGCAGTTCCAGGACGCGTATTCACTCGAGGACATTCTGGCCTCGCGCACCATTTACGATCCGCTGACCAAGCTGCAGTGCTCGCCCACCTCCGACGGTTCGGGCGCGGCCATTCTCGCCAGCGAGGCGTTCGTCGAAAGGCACGGTCTGGCGAGCCAGGCCGTGGAGATCGTCGGTCAGGCCATGACCACCGACTTCGCCTCCACCTTCAACGAGACCGCCAAGAACCTCATCGGCTACGACATGAATGTCAAAGCCGCACAGAGCGTTTACGAGCAGGCCGGCCTCGGCGCGGACGACTTCCAGGTCATCGAGCTGCATGACTGCTTCTCCGCCAATGAACTGCTGCTGTACGAGGCCCTGGGCCTGTGCGGTGAGGGTGAGGCCGGGCAGTTGATCGACGACAACCAGACCACCTACGGCGGTAAGTGGGTCGTGAACCCCTCCGGCGGCCTGATTTCCAAGGGGCACCCGCTGGGCGCCACCGGTCTGGCGCAGTGCAGTGAGCTCACCTGGCAATTGCGCGGCACCGCCGACAAGCGGCAGGTCGACAACGTCACCGCCGCCCTCCAGCACAATATCGGCCTCGGTGGCGCGGCCGTCGTCACGGCCTACCAGCGCGCCGACCGCTGACCCTGCCGGACCCGTCGTACCCAATAGCAATTCCGTGATCCCGGCGTCAGCCGGGATCACGGGGAACCAAAGGAGTTTTCATCATGGGACATATCGAAGCCAACAAGACCCTGAGCGCCACCCCCGAAGCCCTGTGGGCCGTCGTCTCCGATCCGCAGACCTGGGACAAGTGGTTCAGCATTCACGAGCGCTGGATCGACGAGCCCCCGGCCACCCTGGCCCCCGGTTCCAAGCTGGTCGCCAAGATCATGATGCTCGGTATGGCCAATAAGATCGAATGGGTCGTCGAGAGTGTCGACGCGCCGAACAAGCTGGTACTCGGCGGCACCGGTATGGCCGGTGTGAAGGTGCAGTTCAGCTTTGATATCACCGCGGGCGCCGAGGGCACCAACTTCTCGGTATCCGGCGATTTCGAGGGCGCGCTGATCAAGGGTGCGCTCGGCAAGGCGGTCGAGAAGGACGGCCTGACCCAGCTCGACAAGACCCTGACCCAGCTCGACGCCCTGGCCACGGCGGCCTGAGATGTCGGCCGACCCTGTGACTTCCAGTGACACAGTCGCCTTCGACTCCAGCGGGCTGAACGTCTGGTGTGACGAGGAGCGGTTCGAGGTCACCGCCGAGCGGATCGCCGAATACGCCGCCGCCACCAACGATCCCATCGAGGCGCACCTCGAGGGGGATGTGGCCCCGCCGATCTTCGGCATCGTCCCGGTCTTCGAGGCCATGATGATGCCGATCCTCGACGTGGTGCCGATGAATATCTTCGGCCGGGTCGTACACGGCGAGCAGGACTTCCACTTCCATCGCCCGATCCGCCCCGGCGACACCCTGGTGTCGCGGGCCAAGGTCATCGGCTACGAGGGCAAGGACAATGGCTCCACCATTACCGTGCTCATCGAATGCCGCGGCGAGGACGGAGAACTGGTCAATGAGCAGTACCTGACCGCGTTCTTCCGCAATGTGAATGCCGGTCCGCTGGTCGGCGAGGGCGCTCCGGCGCACAAGTTCGACACCGCACTCGCGCAGCAGCCGCCGCTGGCCGCGGTGACCGCACACGTGGACGCCGACCAGACATACCGGTACGCACCAGCTTCCGGTGACCCGGTGCCGCTGCATCTGGACGAGCAGGTCGCCAAGGACGCCGGACTGCCGGGCATCATCGCGCACGGTCTGTGCACCATGGCCATGTCGTCGTGGGCGGTGCTCACCGAGGTGGCGGGATCGGATGTCAACCGGCTCAAGCGATTCGCGGTGCGTTTCTCGAAGATGGTCTTCCCCAATGACGATCTGGAGACCCGGATCTGGCGGACCGGCAGTGAGAACGGTGCCACCACCTACTCGTTCGTGACCGGACGCGGCGAGGACCTGGTCCTCACCGACGGCCTGGCCGTCGTCGCGGACTGACCACTTCAAGCTTGTCGAAGGAGAAGACCATGGGTGCACTCGAAGGTCGGGTTGCCGTCATTACCGGTGCCGGTCGCGGTATCGGCCGTGAGCACGCACTGCTGTTCGCCCGCGAGGGGGCCGCGGTCGTCGTGAACGATCTCGGTGGCAGCAATGCCGGTGAAGGCGCCGATACCGGCCCGGCGCAGGAGGTCGTGAACGAGATCGTCGCCGCAGGGGGGCGCGCGATTGCCAATACCGACAATGTCGCGGATTGGCAGGGCGCGAAAGGCCTGGTCGATCAGGCGATTTCGGAGTTCGGCCGCCTGGACGTGGTGGTCAATAACGCGGGCATTCTGCGGGACGCATTCATCGCCGGTATGGATGAGTCGCAGTGGGATTCGGTTATCGCGGTGCATCTCAAGGGTCATGCCGCCGTACTGCGTCACGCCGCCGCCTACTGGAAAGACCAGTCCAAGGCCGGTAACCAGCCCAGCGCGGCCGTCATCAATACCGCCTCGGCCTCGGGTACCACGGTGCCGAATGCCGGGCAGGCCAATTACGGTGCCGCCAAGGCCGCCATTGCCGCGCTCACCCTGGTCGCCGCCGACGAACTGGGCCGCTACGGTGTGCGCGTCAATGCCATCGCGCCGATCGCCCGCACCCGCCTCACCCTGGCCACGCCGGGTATGGGCGCGATGATGGCTGCCGAGGCCGATGCGTTGGAGGAGGGCGGATTCGACGCCTTCAGCCCCGCCAATATCTCCCCGCTGGTGGCCTACCTGGCCACCGAGAAGTGCCCGATCACCGGCAAGGTGTTCGCGGTGCAGGGCGGTGCCATCTCCGAACTGGCGGGCTGGCACGACGTGAAGACCATCGAGACCGAGGGCCCGTGGCTCATCGACGATATCGGCGACCGGCTGCCCTGATCCGGCCGCCGCGAGCATTCCAGCTGCGAGACTCCAAGGAGAACAACGATGTTCGAGTGGTCCGAGACCGATGAGATGATCCGCGGCGCGGTGCGCACCTTCATCGACAAGGAAGTGCGTCCGCACCTGGACGAACTGGACAGCGGCGAGATGCTGCCCTACCCGGTGGTCCGAAAGCTGTTCAGCGAGTTCGGTATCGACGTCATGATCGGCGAGACCGTCGAGAAGATGCTCGCCAAGCAGCGCGCCAAGGAGGAGGCGCTCGCCGCCGGTGAGCCGCTGCCGGAGAAGCCGAAGAAGGACAAGAAGGCCGACGGCGGTAGCCCGTTCAGCGGTCAGGAATCGCTGATGGCGGTGCTGATCAGCGAATTGTCCGGTGTCTGCATGGGTTTGGTGAGCTCCATGGGCGTGAGTATCGGCCTCGGCGCCACCACCATCATGTCGCGCGGCACGCTCGCGCAGAAGGAACGCTGGCTCACCGATATCGTGACCATGAAAAAGGTCGCGGCCTGGGCGATTACCGAGCCGGACTCCGGGTCCGATGCCTTCGGTGGCATGAAGACCTACGTCAAGCGCGACGGCGAGGACTACATCCTCAACGGCCAGAAGACCTTCATCACCAACGGTCCCTTCGCCGATGTCATGGTGGTTTACGCCAAGCTCGACGAGGGCGACGGCATCGATAAGCGCGATCGCAAGGTGCTCACCTTCGTCCTCGACAAGGGCATGGAGGGACTCACCCAGGGCAAGCCGTTCAAGAAGATGGGGCTGCACTCCTCGCCCACCGGAGAGCTGTTCTTCGACAATGTGCGGCTGTCGAAGGATCGGCTGCTCGGTGAGACCGAGGAGCACAAGGGCGGCGACGGACGCGAAAGCGCCCGTTCGAGTTTCACCGCCGAACGGCTCGGCGTCGCGTTCATGTCGCTGGGCATCATCAATGAATGCCACCGCCTCTGCGTCGATTACGCCAAGAACCGCACACTGTGGGGCCAGGAGATCGGTCGCTTCCAGCTGGTGCAGTTGAAGCTGGCCAAGATGGAGGTCGCGCGAATCAATGTGCAGAACATGGTGTTCAACGCCCTGGAGCGCAGCCGTGCCGGTAAGCCGCCGAGCCTGGCCGAAGCCTCGGCCATGAAGCTCTACTCCTCCGAGGCCGCCACCGACGTGGCCATGGAGGCGGTACAGCTGTTCGGCGGCAATGGCTATATGACCGAGTACCGGGTCGAACAGCTCGCCCGCGATGCCAAGTCGCTGATGATCTACGCGGGTAGCAATGAGATCCAAGTGACCCACGTGGCCAAGGGCCTGCTGGCATAGGACGTCAGCCATGATGACCTTCGATCACAGCGCGGTGACGGAGTCCGTGCGCGAGTACGCCGGAGTGCGGACCCGCGAACTGTCCACCGCGGGTGTGGGGCCGACCGTCGTACTGCTGCACGGTTACTGCGATAGCGCCGATACCTGGCGTGGGGTGCTGTCGCGGCTCGCGGCGGCGGGGCAGCGGGCCGTTGCCGCGGATCTGCCCGGCTTCGGCCTGGCCGATCCGCGGCAGCCCGGCCCACTGAATCCGCAGTTCGACACCTTCGCCGATGCGCTCGTCGCCGAACACGGTCCCGTTGTCCTGGTGGGCAATTCGCTCGGTGCCACCACCGCACTGCGCGCGGCGGCCCGCGATCGCCAGGGCCGCGCGGTCGCTCTGCTCACCCTCGACGAGCCGGTATTGGCGCGTCACTGGCTGGCTCGTCTGTCGCGACGACGCGACTACGCGCGACTGTTCGATATCGCGGGTGCGCTGCCGGTGCCCGACCGAGTGGTGCACTGGTGTGTCCGCCGGGGTGTGTCGACCCTCGTCTATGCCCCGGGCAGGGCCGCCGATCCGGACTTCGTCGCCACCGCACTCCGCTCGATCCCGAATATGTCCGCTGCCGCCGCCAGAGCCCGTGACGCGGTGCGGTACGCCCGCGAAAACCCGTTCACACACGGCACTCTCACGGTGTCGTGCCCCACGCTCGTCGTGCACGGTGCCAAGGACCGGATCATTCCGGTCACCGCCAGTCGGTCGCTGCATGCCCTGCTGCCCGGCAGCGAATTGCTGGTGCTGCCGAAGGCCGGGCATTGTCCGCAACTCGATGACCCCGACACCGTGACCCGGCTACTGCTCGATCTCATCGCCCGGTCGGGCGACCATCGGGAGCGGACCGGATGAGAGTCGGACAGATTTCACCCGCGGCGTGAACGACTGACCGACACTGGATCAGTACCGCCTGTCACGAATGGAGCAGTAGCTGTGACCGAGCAGCCCAGAAGCCTGTGCGCGGCCTTCCAGGCCACCGCCGCGCGAAACCCCGATGACATCGCATTACGCGGACCCGATGGCACCGCCGGCATTACCTGGCGGCAATACGCCGACCGGGTCCGCCGGATCGCGACGGGACTGTCGGCCCTGGGCGTCCGGTCCGGGGACACGGTGGCGGTCATGCTCACCAATGTGCCGCAGTTCCATCTGTCCGATACGGCGGTGCTGCACACCGGCGCGACGCCGTTCTCGATCTACAACACCTTTACCGCGGAACAGGTTTCGCATCTGTTCGCCAATGCCGGGAACCGGGTGGTGATTACCGAGACCCAGTTCGTCGAGAAGTTGCGGGCGGCGAATATCGCCGGGACGGTCGAGCATTTCATCTGCGTGGACGGGCCGATCGACGACGGCATAACCCTCGATGAGGTAGCGGCACTGCAGGCCCCGGAGTTCGATTTCGACGCGGCGTGGCAGGCGGTCGAGGAGAGCTCGCTGCTCACCATCGTCTACACCTCCGGCACGACCGGGCCGCCCAAGGGCGTCGAACTGACCCACGCCAATATGCTGGCGGAATTCCGTGCGGTCACAGCGCTTTTCGACGTGCGATTCGGCGATCGGGTGGTGTCGTACCTGCCCGACGCGCATCTGGCCAATCGGGCGTTCTGCCACTACAACAACCTCATCGAGGGTGTGCAGATCACCACCGTGGCCGACCCCAAGCAACTGGTGGCCACGCTGCCGCAGGTGCGGCCCACCCTGTTCCTGGCCGTACCCGCCATTTGGTACAAGATCAAAGCGGGTATCGAAGCGCTTGTCGCACAGGAGAGTCCGGTCAAACGCGCGCTGGTGGGATGGGCCATCGGCACCGGTATCGAGGTCGCGCGGCGCAGGTCCGACGGCAAGGCGATTCCGCTTGCCCTACGGGTTCAGCACGGCGTGGCCGAACGATTGGTGCTCAGCACCCTGCGCGCGAAAATGGGCATGGATCAGGTGCGCGGGGCCATTACCGGTGCCTCGCCGATCGCCCCCGATGCCTTGGCTTTCATTCTCGGACTGGGCATTCCGGTCTGTGAGGGTTGGGGAATGACCGAGACCTCCGCCGCCGCCACCCTCAATAGTCCCGATGCCATTCGCATCGGCACCGTCGGCCGCGCACTGCCGGGGACCGAGGTGACCGTCGCCGAGGACGGTGAGCTGCTGGTGCGCGGCCCGCTCATTATGCGCGGCTACCGCCATGCGCCCGAGCAGACCGCCGAGGCCGTCGACGCCGACGGCTGGATGCACACCGGCGATATCGGCGCCATCGACGCCGACGGCTACATCCGCATTGTCGACCGCAAGAAAGAGCTCATTATCAATGCGGCGGGAAAGAATATGTCGCCGTCGAATATCGAAGGGGCGGTGAAGGTCAGCTGCCCGCTGGTGGGCGCGGTGGTCGCGATCGGTGACAACCGGTCCTATGTGAGCGCACTGCTCACCCTCGATCCCGATGCCTGCACCGCCTACGCGGCCCGGCACGGACTGGCCGATGCCTCGCCCGCCGTACTGGCCGAAGATCCGGGCGTGCGCGCGGTCCTGGACGCGGGCATCAAGGAAGCCAATGAGCGGCTCTCGCGCGTCGAACAGATCAAGAAGTTCACCGTGCTGTCGCAGGTGTGGGAGCCCGGCGGCGATGAACTCACCCCGAAAATGTCGCTGAAGCGCAAGCCGATTGCCGAGAAGTACGCCTCCGAGATCGAGGCGCTCTACAGCTGAGGGGCGCGGACGCGATCATCCCGGGGGAAGCGGATGGGATCCGGGTGCCGCCCGAGACTCGGCACTCGGGTCCCCACCCCCGTCATTCCGGCATGCTTGTTGCCGGAATCCAACACCAGCAGCTCAGGCGGCGAGGTGTGGAAATGTGTGACGGCCACTAGACGGCGCGCAAACGCGTGCGGCTGGCGTAGACGTGTTCGGCGATCAGGGTCGCAATGCGGTCCGGGGCTTCCAACATGGGGACGTGGCCGACACCGTGGATCATGATGCGATCGGCGGTCTCCGGCAGTTCCCGCAGGAAGCGGCGGGCGTAGAGGCGATTGGGAATGATGCGGTCGCTGTCGCACATCAATAGCCGGACCGGGCTGCTCACATCGGAGATGTCCTCCAGGCCGGGGCCGCGCAGCCCGCTGACCAAGAACGGGAGAAGGGCTCGGCAGTTCGTGGCGGAGGTGATGGCGGCCTGGATGGCGCGGCGGGGCGCGGCGGCGGTGTTCTTGGTGAGCAGTGCCGCGACCACCTGGCGGACCGGTGCGCTGAAGGTGACTGCGGGCGGGAGCCGCTTACCGATCTCCACAATGGGCACCAGACCCAGGAATTTCAGACCGACCCGGAACATCAGGACCGACGGCGTTTGCCAGCCACCTGCCGGAGCAATAACGGTGAGCGTGCGGGCGCGGCCACGTCGGGCCAGTTCGAAGCCGACCCAGCCACCCAGCGAATTACCGGCTATATGACACGTGCGCCAACCCATTTCATCGAGCTGATCCTCGATGCGATCGGCAAGGGCACTTACGTCCAGGTACCAGCCCTCGAAATCCGGTCCGCCCCAATGACCTGCGAAGGTCGGAGCGAAGACTTCGCAGTGGCTCGCCATTCGCTCGGCCACCTGCTCCCAGCAATGCGGGGAAAGCATGAACCCGTGCAGTAGGAGCAGCGGTTCGCCGGAACCCATGTGAAGGGCCTTCATCGGCGCGAGCGGGGTGGCGGGCTTGGCGGTGCCTGACGTCATCGTCATCACCCCTTCCTGGACCTCGATGTCCACGAGAAGAGAGCTATAGCGGCATTGTACGGTCGTAGCGTGCCCACCATCATCTCAACGATCAACGTCAACGGGATCCGAGCGGCGACCGGTAAGACCGGTAAGGGGATGCTCGAGTGGCTGGCCGCCACCGAGGCCGACATCATCTGCCTCCAGGAGACACGAGCAACCGACGAGCAGACCCGGAAGGCGCTGGCGCCGGCCCTGGATGCCGGATGGTTCCTGAGCCTGGCCGAACCAGGTGTGAAGGGTCGGGCGGGCGTCGCTGTCCTCTCGCGGCGCGAACCTCGGGCCGTGCGTATCGGCATCGGCCGTGCCGAGAACGGAACCTGGGTTCCCAGTGCCGAATTCGGCGGTACCGGCCGCTATATCGAGGCCGAATTCGATGAGGTGACCGTGGCCAGTGTGTACGTGCACACCGGTGAGGCCGACACCCCGATGCAGGAAGAGAAGTACCGCTTCCTCGATGAGGTGGGCGCGCGCATGCACGCGCAGACCGGTGACTTCGTTATCTGCGGGGACTGGAATATCGGTCACTCCGAACTCGACATCAAGAACTGGAAGGGCAATATCAAGAACTCCGGGTTCCTGCCGCAAGAGCGGGCCTGGGTGTCGAGCATGCTCGCCGCCGGTTATGTGGATGTGGTGCGCGAACTGCATCCCGGCGTCGAAGGACCCTATAGCTGGTGGTCCTATCGCGGCCGCGCCTACGATAATGACGCCGGCTGGCGCATCGACTACCACCTCGCCCGTGGCGATATCGCCACCCGCGCCAAGCAGGCCGTGGTGGAACGCGCCGATACCTACGCGCTGCGCTGGTCCGACCACGCTCCGGTCACGGTGCAATACCGGTGACGGTCTCACCGCGCCTACGCGCCTGGCTCCTGCTCGGGGCCGCCCTGGTGATGGCTGTGGTGGCGGTGCTGGCCTCGCGTGGCGGCGATTCCGCACAGGATACGAGCTCTCCCAATGGGACTCGGACCGCCGCGACGGCCACTACCGCGCCGAAACCCGGCCCAGCCACCAAATCCGGTGCGCCCGCGGGGACGTCCGCCGCTCCGGTCAGTCGAGTCGCGGGTATCCCGGACCGTGCCTATCAAACCCTCGTCGAAATCGACGCGGGCCGCTGGCCGGATTCCGCCGATGCCCCCGGAACGCGCGGCGGTGACACATATTTCAACCGTTCGCGGGCTCTTCCCGCCAAGGACGCGACGGGCAAGACCATCGCTTATCAGGAATGGGATGTGAACCCCAAACGCCGGGGCCAGGGTCGAGATGCCGAACGGATAGTCACCGGCAGTGATGGATCGGCCTGGTACACCGGCGACCACTACGACACCTTCACGAGGATGCGCTGATGGCCCGGCCGATCTCGCTCTCCCGGTTCCTGTCCGTGGCCGAAACGGCCCCCGCCGACGATGGGAGAACCGCGCGGAAGTCCGATCGCGTCGAGCAGCGGTCGTCGGTCCTGGGCGCACTGCCGGTCAGCGCCGCGGAATTCAGTGGGGTGCGCTACGCGACCCCCGACGACTACGCGGCCCGGGAGGTGCGAGGGAGCCGGATGCGCACGGTGGCAGGCGTTTTCGACGAGTTCGCCGCGGCGCTGCAATTCCCGTACTACTTCGGCGGCAATAAGGACGCCTTCGACGAGTGTCTGCGCGATCTGGACGATTTCATCGGCCCCGTCCGCGGGTATGTGATCGCCGTCCGCGATGCGGCGCAGGTGCTCGGCGAGGAGCCCGACCAGCGGACGTGGTTCGCCGAAGCCATGGTCGACTGCGCCGACTACTGGGCGCGAAGGGATGTGGTCTTCCGCGTGGTGTTGCAGGGAGATGCACCGGCCGGGGTTTCAGCGGCTCGACTGGAGCTCGACTCGCGAAACCGGGAGTGACGCACCGGCGCAGGTCATCCGCTCGTCTCATCCCGGTGTGCCGACCCTCGACGTCATGGCGCAGCGACCCGGTCATCTCGGCCCGCTGCTCGCCGCCAGCCCCGTCATCCCGGCGTGCTTTTGGCCGGGATCCACTCCTGCCGAAGGTGGATTCCGGCCAAAAACACGCCGGAATGACGAAGGGGTCGGTGGTTCAGTCGCGGCGCGAGCACGCAGTCTCGGGATGGCGAGGGAGTTGGTGGTTCAGGCGCGGCGCGAGCGTGTGGCCTCGTGACGGGGGAGGCGGTGTGGTTCAGCGCCGACGCGAGCGCGCGGCCAGATCCTCGCCGAGTAGCACGAAGACCTCGGTGGTCTGATCGATGAGTTCCTCGCGGGTCATCGGCAGATCGCCCTGTAGCCAGCTGGCGAGGGTCTGCATGAGCCCGCCCACCAGGTAGGTGGCGCGGAAGCCGATGGCGGGATCGGGCTCGCTATCGGTAATGCCGTAGAAGTCGATGCCCTCGGCGGCAATCAGATTCGCGAAGGTGCGAATGGTCTGCATTGTGCGTGAGCGTAATTCGGGTGTGGTGGAGCTGACCAGCAGCGCGACCCGGGTCTTGCGCGGGTCGTCGGTGAGGACGTTGATACCGGCGGCGACGGCGGCGTGCGCCTTGCCGTGGGTGTCGTCGGGGGCGGTGATCAGGGCGCGCAGGACGGCGGAGGCCAACTCTTCGGCAATGGTGTCGAAGACGGCGTTCAGGACGGCGTCGCGGCTGTCGAACTGCTCGTAGTAGTAGCGCTCATTGAGGCCCGCGCGGGTGCAGAGCCCGGCGACGGTCAGGCGGTCGACTCCCTCGGTGCCGAGGATTTCGAGGGCGGCGTCGAGCAGGGCTGTTCGTCGCTGCGCGCGGCGTTGTTCCGCGGATATGCCGCCGTAGGTCCGCTGCCTGGTCACGAGGAGATTGTGGCACGGCCGCAATTCTGGCAGGAGGTCTTGCCAGAATTATTATTCTGGTGGATGCTGATGCCAGATTGACGTGCGTCACACCCTGGGAGGCAACGATGCCTGCACACTCGACCGAACCCGGTTACTTCTCCGACGATTCGATGATCCGCCGCGTCATGCGCAAGCGGGCCGTGGGTATCACCTATGGCCAGCGCGCACTGGTCATAGGCGCGGTCAACCCACTGCTCTACGTGGGCACCGCCGAGAACACCCAGCACCGGCAGACGCCCTACACCCGGCTCGCGCTCACCGGCCGCCTGTTCGAGGCGGTATTCCTCGGCAGTAAGGCCGAAGCCGATCGGGCCCTGGCCTTCACCGGTAAGAAGCACGCGAAAGTCAATGGCGGACTGCCCGAGAGCGCGGGCGAGAAGCATCCGGCGGGCTCCCGCTACTCCGCCCGCGACCCGCACCTCATGTACATGACCATGGCCTTCACCTTCGATTCCGCCGAGGTCATGCACGATCTGCTGGTTCGCCGCCTCACCGATACCGAGCGCGAAGGCCTCTACCAGGACTATTGCCGCTGGGGAGAACTGTTCGGCATGCCGCGCTCGGCCGCCCCCGCCACCTACCCGGAGTTCCGCAGCTCCTTCGACGCCTATCTGGCCTCGGACGAACTGTTCCTCACCGAGGAAGCGAAACTGGTCGGTTCCTACCTCATGGGCCAGCGCGTGGCCTATCCCATGGCCAGGCCACTGCAGCAGGCCGCGAATGGATTCGCCATGCTGGTCCAGGGCAGCCTGCCGCCTCGTATTCGCGAAATGTACGGCCTGAAATGGGGTATTCCGGAGGAGGTCGTCTACCGCGGCGTCGCTCAGGCGGTTCGCACCGCGCACATCGCCCCGCCCCTGGTACCCAAACCACTGCGCGGCCCACTGTCCGGCATGAGCCACCCGCTGTACCGGCTCCTCACCCGTCGCGAACAGCAGTTGGTCAACTCCGGTCGCCCCAGCATGCCCGGCGTCGACCCACGTCCGCTCGCTGTGCGACTCGGAGCCTGACCGACAGCGGGGGTGGCCCGGAAAAGGGCTGGACCGGCCGTGGGAAGATCGCTTTATGTCCAGCCCTGCCTCCACTCCCGAACGCAAACAGCGGGTCCTGTCCGGGATCCAGCCGACCAGCGATTCGTTCCACCTCGGCAACTACCTTGGCGCGGTGCAGTATTGGGTGCGGTTGCAGGACGACTTCGACGCCTTCTACTTCATTCCGGATCTGCACGCCATTACGGTGCCGCAGGATCCGAAGCAGCTGCGCAGGCGGACCAAGGTTTCGGCGGCGCAGCTGCTCGCGGTCGGCGTGGACCCGAAGAAGTCCACCCTGTTCGTGCAGTCGCAGGTGCCCGAGCATGCGGAACTGGCCTGGGTGCTGAACTGCATCACCGGTTTCGGCGAGGCCAGCCGGATGACCCAGTTCAAGGACAAGTCGGCGAAACAGGGTGCGGAGAACGCCACCGTCGGTCTGTTTACCTACCCGGTGCTCATGGCCGCCGATATCCTGCTCTACCGCCCGCAGCTGGTGCCGGTCGGTGAGGATCAGCGCCAACATCTGGAGCTGACCCGAAATCTGGCGCAGCGCTTCAATACTCGCTTCAAGAAGACGTTTGTGGTGCCCGAGCCGCATATTGTCTCCGGTACCGCCAAGATCTACGACCTGCAGGATCCGACCGCCAAGATGAGCAAATCGGCCAGCTCCGATTCGGGTCTGATCAGTCTGCTCGACGATCCCAAGATCTCGGCCAAGAAGATCCGCTCGGCGGTCACCGACACCGAACGCGAGATCCGCTACGACCCGGAAAACAAGCCGGGCGTCTCCAACCTGCTCACCATGCTCAGCGCCATGACCGAAACCCCCATCGTGTCCCTCGAACAGGATTATGTGGGTAAGGGTTACGGCGATCTGAAGGCCGACACCGCCGACGCGCTGATCGAATTTGTCACGCCTCTGCAGGCGAAGGTGGAAGAGTATATGGCTGACCAGGGCGAACTCGACCGCATTCTCGCCGCGGGCGCGGAGCGGGCGCGTGAGGTCGCCGGCAAGACGCTCGCGCAGGTATACGACCGGGTCGGCCTCCTGGCTCGCTGAGCCGGGCGGCGGCATACCGCCGGTCGCATCTCCGCGGGGGCGTAGCGGACATACCCCTTCGGGGGTGTGGTGGAGGTGAGCGTGTTCGAGAAGGTCCAGGCGCGAATCGAAAGTTCTATTCAGGCGCGCCCATGGCTCGACCACCTGGTTCGCGCGGGCGGCCGGTACCAGCGGCAGCGCGGCGACTACTACGCCGCGGGGATTACCTATTTCACCGTGCTGTCGCTGTTTCCGGTGCTGATGGTGAGTTTCGCGGTGGCCGGTTTCATCCTGGCGAACAATCCGGATCTGCTCGTCGAGATCCAGCAGAAGATTGTCGAGAACATTCCGGGTTCGGCGGGCGACCAGCTCAATGATCTGATCGACCAGGCGATCGAATCGCGTACGGGCGTCGGCGTGATCGGTTTGGCGACGGGCTTCTACGCCGGATTGGGCTGGGTCGCGAATCTGCGCGCCGCGCTCACCGAGCAGTGGGATCAGCAGCCGCAGGAACAGGATTGGTTGCACACCAAGCTGTCGGACCTGCTGGCCCTGATCGGACTGGGTGCCGCGTCGGTGATATCGCTGGGCCTGTCCATTCTCGCGGGCAGTGGACTGGTCGGGAGCCTGTTGCGGCGCTTCGGCGTCGAGAACGCGCCCTGGGCCACGGTGCTGCTGACCCTGCTGTCGGTACTGCTCGCGATATTGGCGACCTGGGCATTGTTCACCTGGGTCATCGCTCGCATGCCGCGCCACGCGGTAACCCTGCGCAGTGCCGCCCGGGCGGCACTCATAGCGGCCATCGCCTTCGAGATCTTCAAGCAACTGGCGACCCTGATTCTGAAGAAGGTGGCCACCAGCCCGGCCGGTGTCGCCTTCGGTCCGATTATCGGCCTGATGGTGTTCAGCTACGTGACCGCCCGGATCATTCTGTTCGCCACCGCGTGGGCCGCGACCGCCTCGGAAAATGAAGTCCAGGCCGATATTCCGGCACCCGGACCCGCGGTGATCGAGCCACGGGTGCGCGGCCGCGGCATGGGACCCGAGGTGGGCGCTGCCCTGTTCGGTGCGGGCGCGTTGACCGCGGGGCTACTGTCGGCCCTGCGTCGCCGCCACCGCTAGGTTGCCGTGAAACTCGTCATCCCGGCAATGTCGCCGCCAAACGGGCAAGAGGTTCGGCGTCAGCGGCGGCGGTGGAGGCGACGGGCTCCGGCCAGTAGCACCAGCACCAGGACGCTGCCGCCCACCATGAGGGTGACCCGGAGATTGTCGCGGTCCCGGTCCAGAGGCGGTGCGGCGGCGGCATCGTCCATGGGCGGACTCGCCAGCACCACATCGGAATTCGACGACGGGTTCGAGGGCCCGTCGGCACTGGGGAGTTCGCCGATAGTCGCGCTGTCGGGCAGGGCGAAACCGTAGTCGAGGAGTTCGGTGGCCTGCTCCCACGGGCGCAACGGGCGCACCTCGGCCTGTAACAGGGTGACGACCAGGCGGCGTCCGTCGCGCTCGGCGGCGGCCACGAAGGTCTGCCGGGCATCGTCGGTGAAGCCGGTCTTACCGCCGAGCGCGCCGTCGTAATTGAAGAGCAGGTGATTGTCGTTGCCGATGGGATATCCGGGACGGTCCTTGCCGTCCGGATTCGTCGGATCGGCCGGATAGCCCGGGAAATCGGCCTGTTCGGTATGAATGAGCTCGGCGAACAGCGGGATATCCATGGCATCGCGGAACAGCACCGACAGGTCGTATGCCGAGGTGCTCATCCCGGGGCCGTCCAGACCGGACGGGGTGGCGGCGCGAGTATCGAAGGCCTGCAACTGTTTCGCGCGCGCGTTCATCATGGCCACGGTGGCCTCGTCACCGCCGAGCTGGGCGGCGACGGCATGCGCGGCGTCATTGCCCGACGCCATGATGAGTGCCTGGAACAGTTGCAGATTGGTGTAGCGCCCGCCCGGACCGATACCGACGGCGGTGCCTTCCATATTCGCGTCCTCCTGGGTGCCGGTCACCACCGTGTCCTGGTCGAGCGCACGCAGCGCGACCGCCGCCAACAGCACCTTGATGGTCGAGGCCGGTCGGTAGCGCCCATGCGGATCCTTGGCGGCCAGCACCTGCCCGGTATCGAGGTCCGACACCATCCACGCCGTCGCGGAGATGCCTTCGGGCACCTGTGGCACACCCTTCGGCAGCACTACGCCGCACCCACCGAGTTTGTCCCCGCCGACCGGTTTCGCCGGTATGGCAAGGGGTTTGGGTGTGGGCTGCCCCGGCGCGGGCACCTCGGAGGTATCGACGGGCGGTGGGGGAGTGGTCTTGTTCGGGCAGCTGTCCGTATTCGGGGTGGTGAACGGCGTTGTGCTGGTGGGTGATTGCGTAGTCGGTGGTTGAGCGGTCGCGATACCCGGAGCGGGGCCGATACCCGTCAGCGCGGTGGCCCCGGCCGTGAGCAGTGCCGCAGTGATTGCCGTGGTCCGGCGGCGCACGCGGCGTCGCGCCCGTGCCGGTAGCTGTCCACCCGGGCGTGACTGGTGCGGCACGGATTCGTGGTCGTGGGGCGCGAGCCGACGGTGGCGAATACTCATCGCGGATGAGCTTAAAGGGGTGTTCGCGACATCTCGCGGCACACCCCACCCCCGTCGGTCGGACAGGCGGGCAGGTCGTCGCACCTCTCCCGTCATTCCGGCGCGCGTTTGGCCGAATCCACCACGCTGGCGACGAGTTCAGTGGATTCCGGCCACGAGCATGCCGGAATGACGGGGTGCGTGAGGCCTGAAAGTCAGGTGAAAAACCCTCGGGGGTAAGGCTATTCGTCGGAACCCTGCCGCACCGGGCAGCCGTGCGCCAGTGGTCCGAGTAGCTTGTTGTTGTCGTAGAAGTGCTCGAGTTCGAGGATGCGCAGGTCCTCGCTGACCTTGGCGATGGTGATACCGGTCATTTCGATGAGTTCGCCGGTGGGCTGGTGGCCCTGGTATTCGCCGGTATAGCGGCCCCAGTGCCGCCATTTGAAGGTGACGGTGGGCGGGCCGGACAGGACTTCCAGGACCTCCCAGAAGAATCCGCCCGGAAAGGCGGTATGGAAGATGTCGTGTGAGGATTCGAAGGTCTGGCCGCCGGGGTAGTAGGGGTTCTCGCCGATGAGGATGTTGTAGCTGCCGATCCGAGCGAATTCCTCGGAGTTCTGCCACGGTCCGCCATTGACCCGCCCACGGTAGTGCTCGGCGACCAGGGATACCCAGGTGGCCGGATCCTTCTTGTGCGAGACCTCCATTTCGAAGACCTTCACCAGCTCCTCGACGATGGCCTCCAGTGAGCCCGGGGCGTGCTCGGTACTTCGCTCCTTCGGCATCACCTCCTTGCTGAGGTGGTACTCGGGGGACTCCGCGCGCCAACTCTCGACTGCCGCAGCGGCAATCACAGCATCCCGCCCCCGCAGATGCAGTGGGGTTTCGACGGCTTCGGACTCTGTTGCTTCAACGCTCATTTCGATCCTTAGGCGTCCGGATCCGCTGAGGTTCAGCGGAATTCGAGATCGGACCCGACGAAGCTAACAGCCGGTCACCGTGCCATCGCGACAAGTTTCCGACGTCGTCTGAAATCCGCCTGTGTCACTTCTCGGCCACCCGAGGCGCTGGATTTTGACAGCCTCTCTCAAATGAGAGACACTCTCAAATTACAGCTACTATCAAACGAATGGATCTGTCATGAAAGCTTCGGATTCGCGGCGCTGGCTGGCCCTCGGCGCGCTCGCGATCGCCATGCTGACCATCGGACTCGACATCACGGTGCTGACCGTGGCACTGCCGACCATGGCGGTAGATCTGGACGCCAGCACCTCGGCCCTGCAGTGGTTCAGCAGCGCCTACACCCTCGCGCTGGCCGCCGTCATGCTGCCCGCGGGCGCGCTCGGTGATCGATACGGCCGAAAGAAAATCCTGCTCGCGGCGCTGTTGCTCTTCGGTATCGCCTCGATAGCCTGCGCCTTCGCCCAGACCTCCGGACAGCTCATCGCCGCCCGCGCGCTACTCGGTATCGCCGCGGCGGCTACCGTGCCACTGTCCATGGCGGTGCTACCGAGCCTGTTCCCGGATCCGGACGCGCGGCAGCGCGCGCTCACCATCTGGATCACTTCGACCGCCATCGGTGTTCCACTGGGGCCGATCGTCGGCGGGTGGCTGCTCCAGCACTACTGGTGGGGTTCGGTATTCCTGATCAATGTGCCGATGGTGATCGTGGGCGCGATCGCGGTGGCGCTGCTGGTGCCGGAGTCACGCAGTGGCACGGTGCGTCGCATCGATCTACCCGGCGTGGTGCTGTCGTCGGTCGGAATGCTCGGCCTCACCTATGGTTTCATTCGCATCGGGGAGCGGGACTGGGGTCATCGACCGGCCTGGCTGGCTGTTGCCGCCGGGGTGGCGCTGCTGGCTGCCTTCCTGCTCTGGCAGCGCCGGGCCGCGACTCCGCTCATCGATCTCGCACTCTTCGCCGGTCCCGGATTCCGCTGGGGCACTGTCTATTTGATTCTCGCCAACTTCGCCATGTTCGGCATGTTCTTTACCGTGCCGCAGTATTCGCAGTCGGTGCTCGGGGTCGACACCCTCGGAAGCGGGCTGCAGCTGTTGCCGCTGATCGGGGGCGTTGTGATCGGTACCCGGATCAATGACGTGGTGCTCCCCAGACTGGGTGCGAAAGTGGTGCTGACAGTCGGCTTCGGCCTGCTCACCGTGGGACTCGGCCTGGGTGGGTTGACGACCATCGACAGCGGCTTCCCGTACACGGCGGTGTGGACCACCGTGCTCGGTATCGGCATGGGGTTCGTCATGCCGTCGGCCATGGGACTGGCCATGGGCGAACTCGATGAGGATCGCTCCGGCTCGGGATCTGCGCTGCTGCAAGCACTTCGGCAGGCGGGCGGCACCATTGGCGTGGCGGTTCTCGGTACCGTGCTCGCCACGCAGTACCGTTCCGACCTCGGCGCGTTGAATCGGCCGCCGATTTCCGAAGGCGTGAATGTCGGCGTCGCGGTGGCCGATGAGCTGCGCGACCCGGCCATGCTCGAACAGGTGCGCTCCGCCTTCGTGGGCGGGATGAGCGCCATGCTGTGGGTGAGCGCCGGAATCTGTCTGGGGGCGACCGTGCTCGCCGCCGTCGTCACCCGCTCCCGGGCGGCACGATCGCCGGGCGAGTCCGATCCGGCACAATCGGTTCATGCCGGTTGAATCCACACCCGTATCGCCAGTGTCATCCGCCCAGCCGGAGCGGATGACACTGCGCGAGCGGAAGAAGGAACGCACTCGGCGCACCATTCGCCTCGAGGCGTTTCGACTGTTCCACGAGCAGGGTTATCCCGCGACCACCGTGGAGCAGATCGCCGAAGCGGCCGAGGTCTCCCCGAGTACCTTCTTCCGCTACTTCCCCTCCAAGGAACGGGTGGTATTCGTCGACGATCTGGATCCGATCCTGATGCGGAAGTTCGAGGAACAGCCCTCGGAACTGTCCGCACTGGAAGCCTTCCTGCGAGCCACGCTGGAAACGTTCGAATCGCTGGACCGCGAGCAATTCGAATTCGAGCGGGAGCGAGCCGCACTCGTTCGAGCCATCCCCGAATTGCGGGGTGTGCTGGCATGGGAGATGGACCGCAATGTCGACATGGTCTCGGAACTGGTCGCGCGGCGTAACGGGCGGGAGCCGGACGATTTCGAGGTGCGGGCCTTGGCCGGAGCCCTGATCGGGGCGGCGCAGGCGGCGCTGCTGGACCGCGACCCCTTCGACCCCGACGCCATCACCCGCCTGATCACTTTCCTGTCGGCTGGGATGCCACTCTGAGCGGTGACTCGTCATCCATCCCGGCGAAGAAGCCGCCCACCATATCCTCGATTTCGGCAATGGAATCCGCGCAGTACAGCACCGGTTGATAGTGCGTGATGTCGTAGTCGACGGTGCCCATCTCGGCGATATTCAGCGGCCGTAGCTCGGCGCCGCGGAACTCCTCGATCTCCCCGAACGAGGACAGCAGTCCCGCACCGTAGCAACGGACTTCGCCGTGCTCGCGCACCACGCCGAACTCCATCGAGAACCAGAACACATCGGCCAGGAATTTCAGCGCGGTATCGGTTTCGAGCCGGGCGACGGCCGCGCCCACCTCGTTGTAGATGGCGGCGAAGCGAGGGCTCGCCAATTGATTGGCATGGCCCAGGATTTCGTGGACGGCATCGGGCTCCGGGGTGTACAGCGGCGCGGAATGATGCCGAATGTACTGGGTGGAGTGGAAGATTCGGTCCGCGAAGGAACCGAAGAACTGCCGTAGCGGCACCAGCCCGGCGGCGGGTACATAGCGGAAACCCGTGAGTGGGAACAGTTTCTCGGAAACCTCGCCGAGCTGGGGGATATGGTCGGCGGGCAGGCCGAGGTGCTCGGCGGCCGCCAGCACCTCGGCACAGGCGTAGCGGCGGCGTTTGCGGGCCAGTTCGGCGGAGACGATCCGCCAGACCTCTTGTTCCTCGGCGGTGTAGTCGACCCGGGGTAACGGTTCGCCGGGGCGGTACGCCATGGCGAGGGCGGCAA
Source organism: Nocardia uniformis NBRC 13702 (assembly GCF_001613345.1). GTDB lineage: Bacteria > Actinomycetota > Actinomycetes > Mycobacteriales > Mycobacteriaceae > Nocardia > Nocardia uniformis. The sequence goes on from NZ_BDCE01000088.1 coordinate 46,005, forward strand.
TCGTATTGCGGCGGGTCCGGTATGCGGGGTCGTGCACACCGGGGTGCTCGTCGCTCAGATGCACCGTCACATCGCCATCGGCGCCCGTGGTCACCGGCGAGTACAGCTGAGCTTCGGTGAACATACCTCAAGGCAAGCACCGTCGGCCGCTGCCGACAACAAAAGCCCGCGCAGCTGTGCAGATTGTCTAGCTGCGTGGGTCTGTAATGGGCTCTGACCGATTTCGGTTCCGGATTGGCTGTGCAGCGAGCGCACCGTGACCGTCCGGTGCCGGGTGGTCGGTCGATTGCGGAGTGCCCCGGGGTGCGATGCGAAAGAAAACCGGCATCTGAGCTATTCCGGACATATTCGCCAACGTCATTGCGAGCAAAGATCTTTCACATCCACTCGTCTGGTAGGGGCGGCAGGTTTCCTGCTCGCCATAGTGGATATCCAGTTGAAGTAAGCGTGTGAATCAGCGAGAACTTCGGGCTCTCGACCGGGTGGATTTGCCTCTGCAAAGTGCGCTGGGAGCGCCGGGCCGGGAATGTCGTCGTGGGTATCTCTGGAGAGATCAATCTGATGACAGCAGGCAAACTCGATACGGACCTACGCCGAGCGGGCGCGTCCATGGGCAGCGGAGCTGCCGTGGGTCACGCCATATCCTCGGCCCGACATTGGTAGTTGAGTGTGATGTCGGTCGGGACCGGGATCCGCTGGGAACGGAACGTACGGCAGGGCTGCTCGGTAGTCTCCCCACACGGTGAGCTCAATGCCCGCACCTACCGTCAACTCAGCGATGACCTGGTCAAATTCGCCATGGACGAACCACGTGCGGTGATCGTTGTGCTCGACGATCTCCGGGTGGATGGTGAACCGCTACTGACCGCCTTTTCCAGCGCACGGATGCGAGTCGGTGAATGGCCGGGCGTGCCGATCATATTGGTGGTCGAGTCCGCGAACCGGCGACAATGGCTGGAATCCAGTGCGATTCGCCGATTCGTCCCGGTCTTCGACTCGGTGTCGGCGGCCGTCCACACCGTGGACGCACCCCTGCGGCGACGTGCCCGTTTCGATATCGGCCGCGCCGGGGATTGCGCCCAGCGAGCCCGCCGATTCGTAGCCGATACCTGCGACCGCTGGGGGGCCACCGATATCCGTGGAGACGCGTTATTGGTCGTCACCGAGTTGGTCGAGAACGCGTTTCTACACGCGCGCGATGACAGCGATATCCGACTGCGCGTGGAATGGCGCGACGACCTGCTGACCATCGCGGTCGCCGACTCCGATCCGCGCGAGGCCGTTCTACGCGAACCCGGCCCCGGATCGGCGCGCCATTACGGATTACATGTGGTTGCCCGACTGGTCAGGGCGTGGGGCTGCGCACCGCAGATACACGGCGGCAAGGTGGTGTGGGCGAGGTTGGATAGCCGGAGCCCACGAAAAAGGCCGCCTCCGTCGTAGGACGAAGGCGACCTTCGATTTTCGAGAGTGGGCAGACTCAGCGAGCGAACAGCAGTGCGCGCTTGACTTCCTGAATCGCCTTGGTGACCTCGATGCCACGCGGGCAGGCGTCGGTGCAGTTGAACGTGGTGCGGCAGCGCCACACCCCCTCGACATCATTGAGGATGTCGAGGCGTTCGCGAGCGGCCTCGTCCCGGCTGTCGAAGATGAAGCGGTGCGCGTTCACGATCGCGGCCGGACCGAAGTAGCTGCCATCGCTCCAGTACACGGGGCAGGAGGTGGTGCAGCAGGCACACAGGATGCACTTGGTGGTGTCATCGAAGCGGGCGCGGTCGTGCTGGGACTGGATGCGCTCCCGGGTCGGCTCGTTACCCGAGGTGATCAGGTACGGCTTCACCGCCTTGAAGGCATCGAAGAACGGCTCCATATCGACCACGAGATCCTTCTCCACGGGCAGCCCGCGGATCGGCTCGACGGTCATGGTGAGTTCCTTGCCGCTCTTCGGCAGCATGTCCTTCATGAGCACCTTGCACGCCAACCGGTTCACACCGTTGATGCGCATGGCGTCCGAACCGCAGACACCGTGGGCGCAGGAGCGGCGGAAGGTGAGCGTGCCGTCCAGGTAGGACTTGATGTAGATGAGCACGTTCAGGAACCGGTCGGTCGGCAGCACGGGGACCTTGAACTCGTCCCAGTGATTGCCCAGGCCGTCCTCGGGATTGAAGCGCGCCACCTTGACGGTGACCATGACCGAGCCATTCGGCACCGGAGCGGGCTTCTGCGTATCCACCTTGTCGAGTGTGGCAGTCATCAGTACTTACGCTCCATCGGCTCGTAACGGGTCTGCACCACCGGCTTGTAGTCGAGCCGGATATCGGAGATCAGTTCCGGACTCGTCTTGTAGGCCATGGTGTGGCGCATGTAGTTGGTGTCGTCGCGGTCCGGGTAGTCCTCGCGAGCGTGGCCGCCGCGCGATTCCTTACGGTTGAGCGCACCCACCACGGTGACCTCGGCCAGCTCCAGCAGGAAGCCCAGCTCGAGCGCCTCGAGCAGGTCGCTGTTGTAGCGCTTGCCCTTGTCCTGCACCGTGATCCGCGTGTACCGCTCCTTGAGCGAGTGGATATCGCTGAGCACCTGCTTGAGGGTGTCCTCGGTGCGGAACACACCCGCGTTGGCATCCATGGTGGCCTGCAACTCGGTGCGGATATCGGCGACGCGCTCATTGCCGTGATCGGACAGGATCAGCGACAGCCAGTCCTGCACCATCTGCGCCGGGGTCTCCGGCATCTCCATGAACTCACTGCGCTGCGCGTGCTCCGCGGCGGAGATACCGGCGCGGCGGCCGAACACATTGATATCGAGCAGCGAGTTGGTGCCCAGGCGGTTCGAGCCGTGCACCGAGACGCACGCGCACTCACCGGCGGCGTACAGGCCCGGCACCACATCGGTGTTGTTGCGCAGCACTTCACCGCGAATACGGGTGGGGATGCCGCCCATGACGTAGTGGCAGGTCGGCATGACCGGCACCGGCTCCTTCACCGGGTCCACGCCCAGGTAGGTGCGCGAGAACTCGGTGATATCGGGCAGCTTCTCCTCGAGTACGTCCTCGCCGAGGTGGGTCACGTCGATGAAGACGTAATCCTTGTTCGGACCGCCACCGCGACCCTCCGCCACCTCGAGCACCATGGACCGGGCGACGATGTCACGCGGCGCGAGGTCCTTGATGGTGGGGGCGTAGCGCTCCATGAACCGTTCACCGGAGGCATTGCGCAGAATGCCGCCCTCGCCGCGGACCGCCTCGGAGATGAGGATGCCCAGACCCGCCAGACCTGTCGGATGGAACTGGTGGAATTCCATATCTTCCAGTGGCAGTCCCTTGCGGAACACGATCGCCATACCGTCACCGGTGAGGGTGTGGGCATTGGAGGTGGTCTTGTACATCCGACCCGAACCGCCGGTGGCGAAGACGATCGACTTCGCGTGGAAGACGTGCAGATCGCCGGTGGCCAGCTCGTAGGCGACCACACCGGTGGCGACCGGACCGCGCTCGGTATCGGTCAGCACCAGGTCGAGCACGTAGAACTCGTTGTAGAACTCCACGTCGTGCTTGACGCAGTTCTGGTACAGCGTCTGCAGGATCATGTGGCCGGTGCGGTCGGCGGCGTAACATGCGCGCCGAACCGGGGCCTTGCCGTGGTCACGGGTGTGACCACCGAAGCGACGCTGGTCGATCTTGCCCTCGGGGGTCCGGTTGAACGGCAGACCCATCTTCTCGAGGTCCATCACCGCGTCGATGGCTTCCTTGGCCATGATCTCCGCGGCGTCCTGGTCGACCAGGTAGTCACCACCCTTGACGGTGTCGAAGGTGTGCCACTCCCAGTTGTCTTCCTCTACATTCGCGAGCGCGGCACACATACCGCCCTGCGCCGCGCCGGTGTGGCTGCGGGTGGGGTAGAGCTTGGTCAGGACGGCGGTGCGGGCCCGGGGACCGGCTTCGATCGCCGCGCGCATGCCCGCGCCACCGGCGCCGACGATCACGACGTCGTAGCGGTGCTCCTGAACAGGACGAGATTCACCAGCACTATTGGTTCGTTCGCTGTGCTCACTCATTCGGGGCGGCCTGTTCCTAACCTGTGATGTTGGGGTCGAAGGTGAAGATGACGTACGTGCCCGTGCCCATGACCAGGATCATCGATACGACCAGCAGGAACTTCAGCCAGAAACGGGTGGAGTCCTTCCGGGCGTAATCGTCGATGACGGTCCGCAGGCCGTTGCCGCCGTGCAGCTGGGCCAGCCACAACATGGAGAGGTCCCAGAGCTGCCAGAACGGGCTGGCCCAGCGACCCGCCACGAAGGCGAAGTTCAGCCGCTGCACGCCGCCGTCGATCATCAGCATGATGAACATGTGGCCGATGACCAGCACGACCAGAAGCAGGCCGGAGGCACGCATGAAGAGCCACGCGTACTTCTCGAAGTTATTGCCGCCGGTGCGGCGCGGCGCGCGGGGCGCGTCCAGGCTGGCGGGCCGGTCGTAGGACTTGCCGAGAACTGGTGCGGTCATGGTCTCAGTGCTCCGTCAGCAGGTAGAAGAACTGGCGGCCGATTCCGGCGCCCGCGACAAGGATCCATACGGCCAGCACGACCCAGAGCATCTGCTTCTGGAAACGCGGACCCTGCGACCAGAAGTCGACGAGAATGACCCGGATGCCGTTGAACGCGTGGAACAGGACACAGACGACCAGGCCCATTTCCATCAGGGCGACCAACGGGGTCTTGTAGAGGTCGATCGCCTGGTCGTAGGTATCCGGACTGACCCGCACCAGGGCGGTGTCCAGGACGTGTACGAAAAGGAAGAAGAAGATCGTCACACCGGTGATGCGGTGCAGAGCCCAGGACCACATGCCGGGGTCGCCTCGGTACAGGGTCCGCTTCGGCTTGGCCGGAGCTTCTAGTGTGGTCATAGAGTGCGGTGCCTCCAACGTCGTTGATGGACCCGGTCAAGTCCGCCGCGGGAGCCACGTAGGCTGTTCGATAACACCAGCTCACAGCCGGAATCGAAGTCCCGGTTGCTGTGTTCCGGTCCGCTGCCGGGTACCTGAACCGATCTGTCGTGAACTCTAATCCCAGCCCTTGGGCGGAACTAATTCGGCGTGCCGCTCGTTGGCCCGAATTTGCCTTAGTTAGGTTTGCCTTTCCTGATTTTCAGAGGTCTTCACAGGGGGTGCTCAGTGGCTACAGTCGCGGATATGCAAGGAAGGTCCGATATGCCGGAGATCGATTGGGATAGCTTGCGCCGCAAGGCATCTGAAGTAATGCATAATGCGTATGCCCCCTACTCCCGATTCCCTGTCGGGGCGGCGGCTCTCACCGGCGACGGTCGCATTGTGAGCGGCTGCAATGTGGAAAATATCTCATACGGATTAGGCCTCTGCGCCGAATGTGTACTGGTCGGTAACTTGATTTCGACCGGAGGGGGACGGCTTTCGGCGGTCTCGGTCTGCGATTCGCGCGGGGTAATCCTGATGCCCTGTGGACGGTGTCGGCAGGTGCTCTACGAGCACGGGGGAGCGCGGCTGCTCGTCGACCACCGCGACGGACCGGTCGCCCTGCGCGAGCTGCTGCCGGATGCCTTCGGGCCCGACGATTTGTCCGCTGGGCAGCAGTAACCACCGCTGCACCGCTGGGCTCGACCCGTCACCTCGATCGCGTTCACCGCTCTCGCCATCCCGGCATGTCGCCCCGTTCACGCCGGAATGACGGGTGCGGGGATGCTGGGATGACGGGAACGGGGCGCCATGTCATGACGCGGTCGCGGTCGTCATGGAAGGGTTGCGGGCGTGAGTGTGCATTCGGCGGTCTCGGTGATTACGACGAAGCGTGACGGGGGAGAGCTCAGCGACGACCAGATCGACTGGGTGGTGGACGCCTTCACCCGTGGTGAAGTGGCCGACGAGCAGATGGCGGCGCTGGCCATGGCCATTGTGTGGCGGGGGATGACGCGGCGGGAGACCGCGCGCTGGACCACCGCCATGATCGGTTCGGGTCGGCGATTGGATTTCACCGATCTGCCGCGGCCGACCGTCGACAAGCACTCCACGGGTGGCGTGGGAGACAAGATCACCTTGCCGCTGGCTCCGCTGGTCGCGGCCTGCGGGGCGGCGGTGCCGCAGCTATCGGGACGTGGGCTCGGACATACCGGTGGCACCCTCGACAAGCTGGAGGCGATCGCGGGCTGGCAGGCCGATATCTCGGTGCCGCGGATGCGGGAGATCCTCGCGGATCCGAAGGCAGGCGCGGTGGTGTGCGCGGCGGGGGTCGATCTGGCGCCCGCCGATAAGCGGCTCTACGCGCTGCGCGACGTGACCGGCACGGTCGAATCCATTCCGCTCATCGCCAGCTCCATTATGAGCAAGAAGATCGCCGAGGGCACCGGGGCGCTGGTGCTGGATGTGAAGGTCGGGCGCGGGGCGTTCATGAAGGAGTTCGATACCGCCCGCGAATTGGCCACGGCCATGGTGGAACTGGGAGCCGATGCCGGAGTGCGCACCGTGGCGCTGCTGACCGCGATGAACTCCCCGCTCGGCTGCACCGCCGGCAATGCGCTCGAGGTCGCCGAATCCATCGAGGTGCTCGCGGGCGGTGGGCCCGCCGATATTGTCGAGCTCACCCTCGCGTTGGCGCGAGAGATGCTGACACAGGCCGGAATCGACGATGTGGACCCGGCCGACGCCCTGGCCGACGGTCGGGCCATGGATCACTGGCGCGCCATGGTCAGCGCCCAGGGCGGCGATCCGGACGCCCCGCTGCCGCGCGCGAAGCACACCGAAACCGTCAAGGCCCCCGGCACCGGAACACTGACTCGCCTGGACGCTCTCGATATCGGGTTGGCGGTTCGGCGGCTGGGTGCGGGTCGCGCCCGGCAGGGCGATCCGGTCCAGGCGGGAGCGGGCATTGTCCTGCACGCCAAACCTGGCGACCCTGTCTCCGCAGGCCAGCCCCTGCTCACCCTGCATACCGATACCCCCGAAGTCATTCCCTCCGTGCTGGAAGCGCTCGGCGGTGCCTTCGATATCGGCGCGGCGGACGAATTCACCGCCACCCCACTGCTGTTGGACCGTATCGAACCCTGACCACAGCCTCCCGAAATGCCCGACCCACCCGCCGAAACGGCGGTTGCGGTGGAGAGGGTGATGAATCGAACCAAATCCCGATTGGCGCGTTCGGTTTCAGCCGGGCTGGCGGGTGCGGCCGTCGCCACCACTCTTCTCCTGGCAGCACCGATGGCCGGTGCCCGGGAGCCGGATGTCTGGCCCCCGAAGCCATCCACCTCGGAGTCCGAGCCGCGCCCGTACTACGTCAACTGCACGCAGGTGCAGCGGGAGGAGAGCGGACCCCTCCTCGCGGGCCAACCTGGCTACCGCCCCGGCTTGGACAAGGACGGCAACGGCATCGCCTGCGATTGATCGCACCGCGGCATGGTTTTTGGATACGCAACGTGACAACTGATCTCGTGAGATTCGGGGTAACTCGTCGGGTACGCCCAAGACTCGACCCCCACTTGACGTATGTACGGGTCGAGAAATTTCGTGGCACTCAGCCGCCCGCTGAAGTTTCGGGGAGGCGGGGGAGCGTCTAACGTGGATTCATGACTGGACCGACGCCCCTAACCCTTGCTTCGATCCGCCAGGCACCCAAGGCCGTACTGCACGATCATCTCGACGGCGGGCTGCGGCCCGCGACCGTGCTCGAGTTGGCGCGTGACTGTGGATATGACCAGCTTCCGGCCGCCGACGCCGATACCCTCGGCCGGTGGTTCCGAGACGCCGCGAACAGCGGATCGCTGGAACGCTATCTGGAAACCTTCGACCACACCGTGGCCGTTATGCAGACCCCGGAAGGGCTGCGACGGGTCGCCCGGGAATGCGCGATCGATCTCGCCGACGACGGTGTGGTGTACGCCGAGGTGCGATTCGCGCCGGAACAACACCTCGAGGCCGGACTCAGCCTCGACGAGGTGGTCGAGCACACCCTCGAGGGCTTCCGGGAGGGGGAGCGGCTCGCCGCCGAGGCGGGCCATCCGATTCGCGTCACCTGCCTGCTCACCGCCATGCGGCATGCGGCCCGCGGGCGCGAGATCGCCGAACTCACGGTGCGCTTCCGCGATCGCGGCGTCGGCGGTTTCGATATCGCCGGAGCCGAGGCCGGATACCCTCCCACCCGGCACCTGGACGCCTTCGAATACCTGCGATCGCAGCACGCGCACTTCACGATTCACGCGGGCGAGGCCTTCGGTCTGCCGTCCATCCACGAGGCGCTGGCCTTCTGCGGATGCGATCGGCTCGGGCACGGAGTGCGCATTACCGATGACATCACCGACTCCGCCGACGGTCCGAAGCTTGGCCTGGTCGCGAACTATGTGCGAGACATGCGAATTCCGCTCGAACTGTGTCCGTCATCGAATGTGCAGACCGGTGCCGTGCCGTCGCTGGAGAAGCATCCGTTCGACGTCCTGGCCCGGCTGCGCTTCCGCGTTACCGTCAATACCGACAACCGGTTGATGAGCGACACCACAATGAGCCGCGAAATGCACAAGCTGGTAGCGACTTTCGACTACGGCTGGAGCGATCTGGAGCGATTCACCATCAATGCCATGAAGTCGGCGTTCATTCCATTCCCGGACCGGTTGCGGATTATCGACGAGGTGATCAAGCCGGGGTACGCGGTCCTGCTCGGCTGACGCCTGCTGGACGTGCCGCGCGCTTCGGCCCGAGACCGTAGGGCCTGTGGACTGTTGTGCGTTCCGGGCTCGGCCCCGAGCCCGCTGGACCTTCGTGTGGTTGGGTCGGCCGGTCCGGATGTCGCCGTATGCGTCGTGGAGGGCCCTCGGTCCGGTGTACAGCCCACGCGGTCCGCGCTGCCCGGACATGTTGCGCGGTCTGCGGCTCAGCCCGAGACCGGTATATGTGCGTGTACGACCGTGGCGATGGGACCGGCCGGGTAGGCGCGCGGGCCCAGCGGGAAGGCGGGCGAGTCCGGGTGGACGAGGGTTCGTTACCGTGGCGAACCATGACGACTCTGCGGATCCCCGGCCGATTCAACGGGCCGCCCGATTCGGGCAATGGCGGCTACGTGGCGGGCCTGCTGGCCGCCCGGCGCGATGATGCCGTCGTAACGGTCGTGCTGCGGAGCCCGCCGCGACTGGAGGTTCCGCTGGCCGTCCGTGACGGCGGACTGTTCGACGGCGACACCCTGGTCGCGCAATCCACCCCCGGACAGTTCCAACAGGACGCGCCTCGGCCGGTGCCGTATCCGGAAGCGGCGGCCGCGACCAGCGAATACCAGAGCAATACGATCTTCGGCCACTGCTTCGTCTGCGGCAGCGAGCGCACCGACGGACTGCGCATCCAACCCGGCGTGGTGAGCGAAGGGGTGGTGGCCGCACCCTTCACCCCCGACGGCACCGTCGATATCGGCGTGCCCCTGCTGTGGGCCGCCATGGACTGTCCCGGTGGCTGGTCCGTTCCCGAAATGTTCGAGCGCCCAGCGGTTCTCGGCTCCATGACCGCCACGGTCCACACGCTGCCGAAACCAGGCGAGCAGTGCGTGGTCGTCGGCGTATTCCGTGATCAGGAGGGCCGCAAGGCCCGCACGTCGACCGTGCTCTACGGTGCGGACGAGCGGTTGCTCGGCCGCGCCGAGCAGGTGTGGATTCGGCTCGCCGCGGCCTGATTGCCGCCAGCGCCCTGCGGCTGCACGGGCTGGGTCGTCATTCCGGCGTGTTCTCGGCCGGAATCCGCACTTCCGCATTGTGATCCCGGCCAAAAGCATGCCGGGATGACGAGGTGTGGCAGGTATGCCGTGTTGGCCGGGTGTGGCAAGCGTGGCGGGGCGATCGGTGTGGCAGGTATCCGGTTTCGACCGGGTGTGGCAAGTATCGCGGGTGGATAGGACCGGCTCGCGCGCTGGAGCTCGGTGGTTTGTCTGGATAGACAGCGGTGCCCTCTCCCCGCAATGCGGGGAGAGGGCACCGAGTCGAATCAGCCTGTGGCTCAGCTCTTCGTGAGGTCCCAGCCCTTCTGGACCTCGAGCCGGGCTTCGAGCGCCTGCTCCAGCACCCGCCACTGCGCCGCCTCGGCGTCGAACGGTGCGCTCGGGGCCAGGCGGCTCGGGTCCGGGTTCAGCAGGTAGGAGACGTACCAGCCGAGCGGGGTGGAGGGGGCGAGAGCCGTCTCCACGGCATCGTCTTCGGCGTAATCGGCTGCGTCGGTGAGCAATTCGACCGCCAGGTCGAGCTGTTCCACATCCACCGCCTTCGGGCCGGTGGCGAGATCGTCGGCGAGGCCCGGCAGCACGTAGACGTTCTCGTCGGTGACCTCCACCTCCAGCGAACCGTCGATCGCGGCGGTCTGCACCTCGCCGTAGGTGCTCACCTGCGCCAGATCGTGTTCGTGGTCGTCGGCCAGGTAGCGGGCCAGCGCGCGCTCGGAGGTGAAGACGGTGATGGTGCCGTCGGTGCCGAGGAAGACCGGCTCATCGTCGAGGTAGCAGCGCAGCGTGAAGTAGATGCCATCGGAAGTGATGATCTTGACCGGATCGATGCCGACATCGTGCCAGAACGACTCGTCGTCGTCCTCGTCGTCGAGGTCGACCTGCTCGATATCCTCATCGGTCTCGGCCGCATCCTCGGCGTCGACGATATTCTCTTCCGCCGCAAGCAGTTCCGCCTCCGCGATGGCCACCGCGTCGGCATCGACATCCGGGGACTCGACCACCGAGTCGATGGCGTCGAGCACCGCGTCCCAATCCTTGTTGATGGCCGCGCCGATCTGGTCCCACAGCTCGCCACCCTCCTGGCCCACGAAGGCGCCCACGCCACCGGGCAGCGCGCCCAGGGCCGGATGCGAGCCGAAGAATTTGGTGACCACGTCGAGTTCGCAGACCTCGCCGATATTGCGCACCATGTCGAGGGTTTCCTCGAGTTCGCCGACGATTTCCGCATCCGGATCGCCCGCGACCAGCTCCATGACCCCGACCAGATCGAAGACGTACTGCTCTTCGGGCTCCAGTTCGGCCGCCGACAAGCCGGCGATGATCTTCCATGCCGGGTGGTCGACCAGGTCGTTGTCGGCGTTGTTGCGAATGAACGCGGCCAGCTCCGCGACGGTCTCGAAACCGTAGAGGGAGTCCTCGTGTCCGAGGAATGCCTCCCACTCGTCGTCACCGTCCCGCCAGCGCGGTGCCCACAGGGTGACGAGATCGCCGTTGGTCAGACCGAGCTCGATCGGGACGATGTCTCCAGAAGCCATGCCGGAAGCCTAGCCAGTGGCGGCGTCAGGCACTATCCGGGTCGCCCGCAACATTTCCCGGCGTGAATGACTCGTTCAATCGGGCAACGATCCGGGAGCGTTGCGCACCCGCTTCAGCGGCCGCCCGGCCGCACGCCCACAGGATCAATTGTGCGACCTCGGCGGGCGGTCGGGAGGTCACCGATTCGGTCAGCCACAGGCCGACGAGCGCACCCTCGCCGTCGACTTCGGCGGTGACCGAGCCATCGTCGGCACGGAAGCTGCCGCGCACCCGCTTCAGGTCGTAGAGTGCCGCCTCGAGGGCCTCCAGCTGGTTGGTGACCCCGGTGACCAGCGCGTCCATCTCCGCGCTCATACCGGCTTCACCCAACTCGTCTGCCCGGTGTCTTCGTCGTCGAGGCGATCGAGTTCGTCCACCGCGTCCTGGCGGGTGGGTAGGCCGAGACGGTCGAGGGCGTCGTCCGGCATACCCGCCTCGGCGAGGAGTTCGCGGCGACGCGCCTTGGCGGCAATGGTCGAGCGCTTGGTCAGCCGCAGGATCTCATCGGCGAGAGCCTGTGCACCGTAACGGTATTCGCCGCGGTCGAAGGAGATCTCCACCGGCATGCCCTGATCGGTCGCGCGGACCGTCACGGTGCCCGCGCGCGAGCTGCTGCTCGCCACGGTCACATTCGGAACCGGCGCGCTCACGCTGCCTCCACAGCTCCGGAGTGGCCCGCCCCGGGGGTACGAGTTGGTATCGCGACGGCCTGGCCGCTCATGTCGTGTCCATCTAGTGAGTGGTCTCGCGACCCGCGCTCCCGCACGCCCTGACCGCTCATGCCGTCGGCCTGTAGAAACCGAGGAACCGCATTCCTGAGTTCTCCGTTCGAATCGGACCTACCTGGACGGGATTGCCCGCCTCCACCAATTGCCCGTTGCCGATCACCATGGCCACGTGCCCGTCCCACACCAGCAAATCGCCCGGCAGCACCTCGCCCGGACCCACCCGCATATGCCCATCGCCCTGCTGCTGCGCCAACCGCGGTAGCGGCACTCCGGCCTCCGCGTACGCCCACTGCGTCAGCCCGCTGCAATCCAACCCCACACCGGGTGTGGTGCCGCCCCAGACATACGGCGTGCCCACCTCGCTGAGTGCGTTGCGCACCGCGTCCGCCGCCTGCTGATTGGGCGCTTCCACGGTACTGCCGTCGGGGAGCGTGATCTTCACCCCCTGTCCGGTCGAGCTGGGATGGGTGCGGTCGTCGGCCGTCGGTCGCGTGCTGGCCGGGGTGGTCGTCGAACTGCCGAGTGCGGCCGGAACGGTGAGCGCGCCACCCGCCAATTGTGACCCGGTATCGAGCATTCGCGTACCGAGCGCCGTGCCGGAACCCGAGTCGTATCCCACGACCCCGCCGACACCGGCCGGTGTGGTCGATGAGGAGTCCGACTCGACCACCACGGGTCCAGCGGGTACCGGGGTCGGCGGCGGAGTGATCAGCTCACCCATCGCGGCGGTCTCCTCCTCGAGCTCCACCCGCACCCGCCGCACCACAGCGAGCGCCCGCCCCAGATGGTCGATAGCGACCGCCACCACCGCCCCGATCCCGGTCGGGCCCAGTGCGGCCGGTCCCAACGCCGCCACCGCCGAAGTGAACGACCGCAGAATCTCCTCCAACTCCCGCTGTCCGCTGGCCACGATGCCCGTAGCTCGCTCCACCACCTCGGCCATCGCTCGCCCTCGATCGGCCAATTCCGCCAGTGAGGTCTGCCCCCGCATCTCCTGTCCCATGGCGGCATCCCCGCCCACCCCCTGCCACACCCCATACAGCTGATCGATCCCCACCCGCCCCGCCGAATGGATCGCATCGAGCTCATCGGACAACCGCCGCAACACCTCCGCGGCCTCGCCGCCCCCACTCCCCGCCCCCAGGCTCGCCCGCAGAGCAGTGATCGGTTGCGCCAACGCGGCGATATCGACCGCACTCATCGCTCACCCCCGCACCCGACACCCACGCCACCCCTGCGGCCGCCCCCTATGACAATCGGCCAGCCCCGCACGGATCCGGCCCGGTGCCGCGGCGTGTGGTGTGCGCCTTCGGCACGATGCCACGACAGCGCGATGCCCTGCCCGGCCGGCTCGCGCGTTCATATCCCCGGCTCCGCCATGGCCGTGCCCGTGCCAATCGCCCGAGCGGCTCGCGACTCATCGGTGCCGCCACCGGATCGCACACCGGTTGGCCGCACCGCACGATCGAATACGACTGTCATGTGTTTCTCCTTGGTGGCGGCGTGCGACAGGGCCGACGCGGCCTCGCGATCGAATACGCGGTGCTTCCGAACAACCGCGTCGTGCACCCGGGGCTGGAGTGCGACGGCGCGTCGGCGGTCCGCCGCGGCCTCGGCCGCGGTGCGCGGGCTGTCCGCCCGGCTGGATGCGACTACAGGCGGCAGAGCGGCTGTGGCGGTCGGATACTGCGGCGCGGCGCGTGGTGCCACGAGATCGGTGGCTGTCACCGCGCGGGGTGCCCGCGCGGCACGTCCCCATGCCGTCGAACCTGCGGCGGTCCCGAAGAACCGTGCGGCCCGGTCGGATACGGCCGTCATGCGCCCAGCTCCGCGGCGGTGGCGCGGAGGGTGTTCGCGCGGGCGGTGTCGGTCGCGGCGTAGAGGCTCGCCGCGCCCGTGGATGTGGTGCTCATGCTGGTCAGTACTGCCGAGAGGGTGCCGACCGTGGCGATATGTCCGGCGTGGGCGGCGGTGTAGGCGGCTACGAAGTCGGTGCCGATGAGGCCGAGGAGCGGGGTGAGTAGGTGAGGGCTGGCGGCTGCGCCGTGGGTGGCGGCGGTGGCCAGGTCGGTGGCCAGGAGTTGGGTTGTGGCGGCGTGGGTCAGCAGGCCGTCGGGATCGACCGTGAGTCGGTGCATCGCAGTCCCCCAATACGCGAAGTGTCGGCAGAGTGGGTCGTTCAGGGAATTGGACGCGTGGCGCGGCGGGGCGGTTCCGGGGACGACGGAAAAGCGCAGGCCGTCGGCGTGGCGTCGGCTGACTCGCCGTATCCTCTCCTTACATGCGCACCCAGATCGTGGATCACCCCCTCGCGGCCGCCCTGCTCACCACCATGCGTGACGCCCGCACCTCGAATCCAACCTTCCGGGCCGCGCTGCGGGACCTCACGGCACTGCTGGTCTACGAGGCCATGCGGGAGGCGCCCGTGGAGACCTTCCCCATCACCACCCCTGTCGCCGCCGCCGAGGGCACCCGCCTGGCCGCCCCGCCGCTGCTGGTCCCGGTGCTGCGGGCCGGACTCGGCATGGTCGAGACCGCCGAGAGTCTCGTCCCCGATGCCCGCATCGGCTTCGTCGGCCTGGCCCGCGACGAGAAGACCCACCAGCCGACCCCGTACATGGAATCCCTCCCCGACGACCTGTCCGATACGCCGGTCATCGTCCTGGACCCCATGCTTGCCACCGGCGGCTCCATGGTCTACACCCTGGACCTATTGGCCACCCGCAATGCCCGCGACATCACCGTCCTCTGCGTGGTCGCCGCACCCGAAGGCATTGCTGCCCTGCGAAAGTCGGGCCACCCCATCCGCCTCGTCACCGCCTCCGTAGACCGCGGTCTCAACTCCGAAGCCTTCATCGTCCCCGGCCTCGGCGACGCGGGCGATCGCCAATTCGGCCCCCGCTGAACCTGTTACGAGCTGGCTCCGGTCGGCCGCAGGCGACCGACTGGTTGGGGTCGGGGTTCGCCGGGCGGTCGGAGTTTCGGTTCTCGGGGCCTACGTAGCCAAGTCGGGAGCGTGCGTGGCGGTTCCAGCCGGGTG
>NZ_BDCE01000089.1 GCF_001613345.1 Nocardia uniformis NBRC 13702
ATGTCCACGAATCTTCACCTGACGATCGGCCCGACCCAGGAATTCGAGGACCCCATCGGACCGGTACCGCCCCAGATCTCCTGTCCGATACCAGCGGACACCCGCCTCCTCGAAGAACTTGGCGGCGGTGAGTTCCGGATCTCCTCGATAACCGCGGGCCACCCCGGTACCACCGATCAGTAACTCCCCCGGCACCCAGTCGGGCCGGTCGTGGCCCGACTCGTCCACCACCCGGAAGCGTTGATTATGGAGCGGACGGCCGTAGGGGATCGATACCCAGTCGGATTCCACGTTCTCGACTTCGAAGAAGTTCGACCAGATCGATGCCTCGGTGGCGCCGCCCAGGGCGATCAAACGGCAGGTCTCCGATAGCGCGGTGAGTCGGCCGGGCAGGTCGAGGCCGACCCAGTCGCCGGAGACCAGGGCCAGTCGCAGTGTCGGTGAGAGTCCGGGTCCCGACTCGGCCACGGTCAACAACATGTCGAGCATGGCCGGGACACTGTTCCACAGCGTGACCTGCTGTGCCCGGGTCAGTTCGAGCCACCGACGAGGATCGCGCCGGTCGGCATCGGCGACCAGCACCACACTGCCGCCGGCGGCGAGCACACCGAATAGATCGAATACCGATAGGTCGAAATCTGTTGCCGCGACCGCCAATACCCGATCATCCGGGCCGAAATCGTAGCGGCACCGCAGATCATCGAGAGTGTTCACCGCACTGCCGTGCGTAATCTCGACACCCTTCGGGACACCGGTGGAACCGGATGTGAAAATGACGTACGCGAGATCGGTACCGGCGCCCCGATATACCGGGGCGCGGCGCTGCCGTCCGGCATCCGCTATGGCCACCACCCGCACCCCGTCGGGGTGCCCGGCGACGTCGTCGGTGAGTACGACCGACACTCCGGCATGTTCGATGATCGCGTTACGTCGCTGGGTCGGTTGATCTTTCGCTATCGGCACGTAGGCGGCACCGGTAGCCAGGACCCCGTAGAGCGCGGCGACCTGTGTCGCGCCACGAGCCGCGGATACCGCGACCGTCGCGCCGGGTCGCACGCCGTGCTCGATCAGCAGCGCGGCGATCCGCCCGGCATGGTCGGCCAGCTCACCGAAACCGACAGTGGTGTCGCCGTCGATGATTGCCACCCGTTCCGGATCGGAGGTCGCGATATCGAACATCGGAGTGTGTAAGAGCGAGGCGGGTGATGTCGCCGCGTTACCCGGCTGCGGCCGGTCGGTGTCGTTGATCCTGTCCCGGACCGTCTGCTGCCGCGCGGGCAGTACCGGCAGCACGTCGGGCAGCGGCCGTTCCCAATCGACGTCCGCCAATTGACACACATGGTCGTGATAGGTGGCCAACATATCGTCGACCATCCCCTCGGGGAACAACTCGTCCACCGAATCCCAGCTCAGCACAACACCATCCGGCAGTTCGATAACCTGATGATCCAGCCACACCTGCGGAGTCTGCGTCCGCGTATGATCCGGCCACCGCACCGAGGAAGCCAGGTCGTCATCCACCCCCAGCATCGAGGTGAACACCACCGGCATGGGCTCCACCGGGGCTTCGTTCTCCCGGGCGAGTTCCCGCAGCACTCGCACCGCGGAAACCTGTTGATGATCCAGGTCGCTCCACAGCTGCTCCTGCAACCGGCGCGCCCGCCCCAACCAGCCCTCTCCCACGGCTGGATGGTCAGCGACCAACAGCAGTGAACTGAAATCGCCCACCACCCGCATGATGTCGGGATGCACCTCGCGCCGGTCGAAACGCGTCAGGGTGACCGTCAGATCGCGCTGTGCACTCCAACCACCCAGCACCCACGTATAACAGGCCAACAGCACAACACTCGGCGTCACACCATAGCCGCGGGCACGAGCCACAATCCGACGCCACGTATCGGTGTCCAATCGCACTTCCCGACGCCGGAATCGCGGCTGTCCCGCCTGCGCGGGCAATACCCGCAATGGCAATTGCGGGCCGGGCGGCAATGCCGCCAACCGGGAACGCCAGTACGCCAGACCCGCCCGGACCTGTTCGTCCGACGGGGCGCAGCTCATCACATAGTCGCGAAATTCGAGCCCCACCGCCGGTAACTCGATATCCGGGTCCGCGTAGAGCCGCTGCCACTCGGCAAGTAGCACCAGCGCACTCAGTCCATCGGCTATGAGCGTGTCGAAAACCGCACACACCCGGACGTTCTCGCCCTCTCGAACAACCCGCACATCGAACAGCGGCCAGACATCGGCATCGAGCAGCCCACCCGACATCTCCTCCCGGCAGACCTCCACGGGCCCCTCGACCACCGAAATCCGATACGCGGGAACATCTTCCAGCACCCGCTGCATCCCATCGGCACCGACCACCGCACGCAACATCGCATGACGGTCGATCAACCGATTCCAGGCCGCCTCCAACCGAGCAACATCCAGGTCGGGCCAGTCATACTCGATATACAGCTGCGCACCGATACCACCGAGATCGAAATCCGGCGACCGACCCAACCAATAGGCCACCTGGATATCGGTCAAGGGAAACGGCTCATGTCGACCCCGAGGGTCGAACGCGATTACCGGCGACGCCGCGACAGTGCCGAATGTCAGGGTCGCCGCGAAGGCGGCCAGCGTGGGATTGGTGAACAGCTGCGCCAGCTCCGCGCCCACACCGTCTGCGGCGAGACGCCGAATCAGCCGGGTGGCCAGCAGGCTGTCACCGCCGAGGGTGAAGAAATCGTCGTCACGGCGGATGTCATCGACACCGAGCAGCGCGCGCCACGCCTCGGCCGCGATCCGCTCCCGCCGACCTGTCGGCAGCGCGACGGTATTCACTATCGCGGAACCTGTACCGGCAGTGGCGTTTCCGTTCGCCGCCGTGAGCGCGGCGTGGACGGAAGCGCGGTCGATCTTGCCGTTGCGGGTGATCGGGAGTTCCGGCCTGCGGACGAAGAAGCGGGGAATCATGTAGCCGGGCAACCGCTCACCCAACCAGTCGCGCAGGGCCGCGTCATCGACATCGCCGTCATCCAGTGCATCGGCGACGACGACCGCGGCAAGTGCCCGGGCCGGGTGCTCGACCACCGCGGCCGCCGCGGCGGTGATCCGCGGATGGTTCGCCAGTACCGCCTCGATCTCGCCCAGCTCGATGCGATGCCCGCGAATCTTGACCTGATGATCGGTGCGGCCGAGGAATTCCAGTGTCCCGTCGGGCTGGTACCGCACCAGGTCGCCGGTCCGATACCAGCGAACCCCGTCGTGGTCGACGAACTTCTCGGCGGTGCGCGCCGGGTCGCCGCGGTAGCCGTGCGCCAGCCCACCACCCGCGACCCACAGTTCACCGGGCGCCCATACCGGGCGATCCCGATCATGGCCGTCCACCACCCGGCAATGGGCATGCGATAACGGGATTCCGTACGGCACGCTCGACCAGTCGGGGTCCACCGTATCGACCTCGCAGACGGTGGCGTGGATGGCGGCCTCGGTCATACCGCCGAGACCGGCGAACCGGCACCCGGGAACGAGTCGGCGCAGCCGATCGGGCAGATCGACGGTGACCCGGTCACCGCCGAGCATGACCACCCGCAGCGCCGTGCCCAGGCCGGATTCGTCAGCGGCGATCAGGAGCATGTCCAGCAACGCGGGTACGGCGCTGACGACGGTCACGTCCCACTGCCGGATCAGCTCCGCCCACGCGGCGGCATCGCGACGCCGCGCCTCATCGACCACCACCACGGAGCCGCCGAAGGCCAGGAAGGCGAACAGGTCATAGGCGGACAGGTCGAAGTCCAAGGCGGACAGGGCGATGGTGCGATCATCGGCGCCGATCCCGAACCGGCGGTTGACCGCATCGACGGTATTGGCCACCGCACGGTGCGAAACCTCCACACCCTTCGGAAGGCCGGTGGAGCCCGATGTGAAGATCACATACATCACGTCTTCGGGGTCGACCTCGACAATGTCGGCCACCGGGTCCGCGGTACGGGACCGCGCCGGGAATACGAGATCGATATCCTCGGGCCACGACCCGACCGCCGCGGTGGCCTCGTCGGTAATGACCAGCCGGGCGCCCGCCATGCGATAGACCCGTTCCCGACGCGCGGGTGGGATATCGATACCCGATGGCACATAGGTCGCGCCGGCGGCCAGCACACCCAGGGTCGCCACCATCTGATCGACGCCCTTGGGCAAGGTGATGGCCACGCTGTCGCCGCGGCCGATCCCCTTATCCTGCAACAGCCGTGCCATCCGGCGCGCCCGCATCGCCAGCTCGCCGTAGGAGATTTCCGCGCCATCGGCGAGCAATGCGGTCCGCTGCGGATCGGCGACGGCGCGGGCGAAGAACCGTTGGTGCAGCGGCGTGATCCGATGCTGAATCCCCCGTCGCTCCGCTCGCCCCGGCATGGCGGCGGCCTCGTCGAAGCGCGGCGGATCGACCGGCCACGGCGCCTCGCGATCCCATGCGCCCTCGTCGTCGAGCAGTAGGTCGACGAAACCGACGTAGGCATCGAACATCGCGTCCAACATGCCCGCCGGAAACAGCGACACCCTGGCATCCCAGTTGAGCAGGATGCCGCCGTTGAACTCGGTGACCTGCGCGTCCAGCCAGACCTGCGGCCCCTGCGACACTGTCCAGGACGGTTCCCCGAGGCACTGCCGGACCTCGGGTGCGTAGAGCTCTCCCAGGCTCAGCGCGCTCGTGTACACCACCGGTGCCAGCACCCGCTCGCCGCCGCCCGCCCGGCTCAGATCCCGCAGCACCTCGACGCCGGTGTAGGCGGCGTACCCCAGGACTTCCCGCAGCCGCTCGGTAATCGCCTGTCCCCGTTGCGTTACCGACATCGACGCGGACAGGTCGACGTCGAGCAGGACCGAACTGGAGAAGTCCCCGACCATCCGGTCCACTTCGTCGTGCAGCGGTTCCCGATCGAATACCGGCAGATTCAGCAGGAACCGGTCGGCGCTACTCCAGACGCCGAGAGTTTCGGCGAAAACCGTGGCGAGCGCGCTCGCGGTGGTCAGACCGGCGTGCTGTGCGCGCTTGCGCAGTAGCGCCGTGCGCTCCGGCGACAACCAGTAGTGGCGGCGGTCGATCCGCGGGCCACCGGTGGCCGCTTCGGAGGTCAGCAGCGGAAGTTCCGGCGGCGCGGGCAGTTCCGACAGTCGCGACTGCCACCACTCGCGAGCCTGTTCCCGAGCCGCGGCCCGGGCACGACCGCGGTCGGCGAGGTATTGCCCGTAGCTGTACTCCAGGGCGGGCAGCGCGGACGGACCGTTCTGATACAGCGCGGTCAGATCGGCGAGAAGGTTGCGCAGGCTCAGCGCGTCCGCCGCGATCATGTCCAGATCCAGGTGCAGTCTGGTGCGGCCCTCGGGCAGCAGTGACACCTGGAGGTCGAATACCTCGCCCGCCGTGACATCCATGCGCTGATGCGAGAGGGCGTCTCGGGTCTGCGCCAATCGTCGGGCGCGCTCGGGCTCGGGCAACTCCCGTAGATCGTGGACAACCAGCCCGGGCCGGTGCCCATCCTCGGTTACCCGCTGCATACCCGCGGCGTCGATCGCCACCCGCAACATCGGATGCCGAACCAGCAGGGCGCGTACCGCGCTCTCCAGCCGATCCAGCTCGAGACCGCCCTCGTGGTCGAACTCGCCGTAGAGGTGCGCGGCGACATCACCGAGTTGGTGCGCCCGAGTCCGACCGATCCAGAAGGCATGCTGCATCACCGCCAGCGGGAACGGAGCCGATGGATCCACGACAAGTGGTTCCACGGCGGTATCGGCGAGCGGTTGCACCTCGGTGTCGGATTCGCTGCGGTGCAGCAGCTTCCACCATGAGCCGATAGACGGGTTCCGGACGAGATCCCGGAATTCCACCGGATGGCCCGTGCGTCGCATCAGGCCGGAGATCCGCATGATGGTCACCGAGTCCAACCCCAGCTCGAGCAGGTTGGCGGTGTCGGTCAACTCTTCGACGGGTACGCCGGTCAGCTCACTGACAGCCTGTCGCAGGCTGCCCACACTGTTGCCCCAGTCGACCTTTTTCGTTGTGCGTACGCGTGGCGATCGGAGCTGCTCCTGCATCACATTCCCAACAACTAGCAAACGACAATCATTTTCATTAATGCTAGACTCTACGACGTCCGACAAAGCGCGGTCAAGGCGACCCCTCGATGTGTGGGCTCGAAATGCGCACGTGCCGAACATGTTTCGGTGACAAACAGGAAGTAGGCATGGCAGCTCACCAGCGACTCATGAACATGATGTTCGGTACGATCTGCTCCCAGGTTGTCGGCACCGCCGCTCGACTCGGGCTCGCCGATCACTTGGGCGATAGCGAACGCGGCTACACCGAGCTGGCCGAGGCCACCGGGACCCATCCCGGCGCACTCGCCCGGCTGTTACGCGCACTGGCCGCATTGGAGCTGGTTACCGAAACCCGGCCCGGCACCTTCCGATTGGCCGAGGCGGGTATGCCGCTGCGCACGGATCGCCCGGATTCCCAGGCGGCAGCGGTATTGCTGTTCACCGACCCGGCGCTGCTGGACTCTTGGAAGCAGACCGAAGAAGCGGTCCGCACCGGGCAGCCGACCTTCGAAAAGCTCTACGGCACCGATTTTTTCGGCTTCCTCGCCATGAATCCAGAACTGTCCGAACGGTTCAACGCGACAATGCGACAGGTCAGCCTGCCCATCGCGCAGCTGATACCGGTGAGCTACGACTTCTCCCGGCACCACACCGTCGTCGATATCGGCGGTGGTGACGGCACGGTGCTGGCGGAAATCCTGCGCGGCGCACCCACTCTGCGCGGTGTGGTGTTCGACTCGCCGACCGGTGTCGCCGAGGCCACGGCGACACTCACCGCCGCCGGCGTCGCACAGCGCTGCCGCATCGATGCCGGAGACTTCTTCACCGCCGTTCCCGATGATGGCGATGCCTACGTGCTCAAGAACATCCTGCACGACTGGGACGACGAACGCTGCGTGACCATTCTCGAACGGTGCCGCGAGGCGATACCGGAGCACGGGCGACTACTGATCGTGGAATCGGTGCTGCCCGAGGTGGTCGACACCACGGACCCGGCGCCATATCTCACCGATATCAGCATGCTGGTCAATATGGGCGGGCAGGAACGCACCCGTTCCGAGTACGAACAACTGTGCCGCAGAGCCGGTTTCGCGATCACCGCGGTACACCCGACGCTCCTGCGCACGTCGTATTCGATTATCGAGGCAACACCGGTCTGAACGGAGCTCGCAGTCCATGCTCGACGAACTTCGCCCGATCGTGGTCGACCTACTGGCCGAAGACTTCCACGAACGCGCCCACACCCTCTACGACGAGCTGCGCGAGCAGTCGCCGGTCGCCCTGGTCGAACTGCCCGAGCAACCGGGCAGGGGGTTCTGGATGGTCACCGGCTACGCGGCGGCCGAAGCCGCGTTGCGCGATGCTCGGCTGGCCAATGACCCACGCACCCTGCTCTCACCCGCGCAACGCGCGGCCAGGGCCGCGGCCCAGCTTCCCGGAGCCCCGAACACCATGCTGCTCTCCGATCCGCCGGAGCACACCCGGCTGCGGCGAATCGCGCAGCGGGCGTTCACCCCCCGGTCGGTGACGGCCTTGCGACCGACCGTGGTCCGGCATGCCGAACGACTGCTGGACCAGGCGGACAAGGCGGCGCGAGACGGTGACGGCACCGTGGATCTGCTGCACACCTACGCCTATCCGCTCTCGCTGGCAGCGCTCGGTGAGATTCTGGGATTTCCCGAAGCGTGGCATCCCGGCCTGGAGGTACTGGCCGTGCGGGCGGCGACCGCGTCCACACCACTGTCGGCACCGGACCCCGAGCTGCGCGCGCAACTCGAAGGCTACGCACGCGATCTCATCCTGCTCAAACGCGACAACCCCGCCGACGACCTGGTCAGCAGGTTGGTGCATCCCGCCTCAGGCGACGACACGTTGTCGAACAGTGAGCTGATGGCCATGATCGGTCTGCTCATGGCCGCGGGTTTCGAAACATCGGCCAGCCTGATCGCCAGCGCCACCGCGAGCCTGCTCACCCATCCGGCGCAGTGGGCCGCGCTGCGCGACGATCCCGAATTGGCCGCTCCCACAGTGGAAGAGACCATGCGCTACTGGGGGCCGGTGGAATCGGCGACGGTCCGCTACGCGGTGGAACCGTTCGAACTCGGTGGCCGGCGCATCCGAACCGGTGACCGGGTCCTGGTATTTCCCGCCGCGGCCAATCGCGACCCGTCCCACGTCACCGATCCCCACCGCTTCGACATCCACCGCAACCCCCGGCCACACCTCGGGTTCAGCGGCGGCATCCACAATTGTGTGGGCGCCGCCCTCGCCCGTACCGAAGGCCGAATCGGCCTCAACACCCTCATCGCCCGCTGGCCGGACCTTCGCCTGGCCACCGACCCCACCGAACTGCGCTGGCGACCCGGCATGGGACTGCGCGGCCTACGCCGACTACCGGTGCGGCCCTGACTCCGAGTACCACGCGTCCCCGATCATGACGATGTCCATATCGGGGGCGCGCGGTCCGAGCGACGCGCCGAAGACGACGAAACGGTAGAAACCTAGCTGGTGCGGTGTGCAGCTGCAGTGCGGCGTCCAGCAATGCCTGCGGCACCCCCGCCCGTCATTCCGCCCGTCATTCCGGCGTGCTTTTGGCCGGAATCCACACTGCCCGTGGTGGATCCCGGCCGAAACCACGCCTGGCTGACGGATAAGTTCTCCCCGGAAGTATGTGGACACCACACCAGCACGTTCAGCTGGCTTCGCACAGAGACCAGCCCCGTCATTCCGGCGTGGTTTCGGCCGGAATCCACACTATCGGCGCAGGTGACCGGTGCGGATCCCGGCAAGAATACGCCGGAATGACGAGAGATATTCCCGCCCAACGCTTCTGGCAGCCGCACTACGCCGACGTGGGCACCCGCCAGTGCCGTGCCCGGGTCTGCGCCGACCACATCGCGCTGTAGCGACCGTCGCGCGCGATCAACTCCTCGTGCCTGCCCTGTTCGACGACCTGGCCGGATTCGAGGACCAGGATCTGGTCTGCCGCAACGACTGTGGAGAGGCGATGCGCCACCACCACCACCACTGTCTTCTTCGCGACCAGCGCGTCGATGGCCTGCTGGACGTACACCTCGTTCTCTGCGTCGAGCGCGGCGGTCGGTTCGTCCAGCAGAACGATCGGCGCATCCTTCAGGATCGCCCGGGCGATGGAGATGCGCTGGCGTTCCCCGCCGGAGAGGGCATTGCCGATCTCGCCGACGCGGGTGTCGTACCCGTGTGGCAGCCCTTCGATGAAGGTGTGGGCATTGGCCGCCCTGGCGGCGGACTCGATCTCCGCCTGGCTCGCCTCGGGTTTGGCCATGGCGATATTCGCTCGAATGGTGTCGTCGAACAGGTACACGTCCTGGAAGACCACCGAGATATGCCGGTAGATCTCGGTCGGATCCAGTTCACGCAGGTCGATACCGCCGATCCGGACACTGCCACGTTCCGGGTCGGCGTACCGGGTGAGCAGTTTGGTCACCGTCGTCTTGCCCGAGCCGGAGGGGCCCACCAACGCGGTCAGCGAACGCGAGGGAACGGTGAACGACACTCCGCGCAATACCTGCGGACCGTCCGGGTAGGCGAAATGCACATTGTCGAATTCCAGGTCGTGCCGGGTGATCTCGGCCGTCGGATTGCCGACCGACAGTGGCGGTGTGGCCAGCACATCACCGATCCGTTCCAGCGCGGAATCGGTGACCTCGAACAACGAGGACATCGACGGCACGGCCGACAGCGGTTCGGCGAAACGTACGGCGGCGACGACCACAGCGACCAGCAACGCGGCCGATATCCGCAGATCGAGCACCAGCGCCGCGCCCACGGACACCATGGCGACCAGACATAGATGGACCACCGATGACGCCAGCAGACCCGGCCAGGTCAACCGGTTCTGCATGGCGGACATGGTCTCGTTCTGCCGCTCGAGCGTCTCGACCAACCGCCGCGACGACGCACCGACCTGACCGGTGGCGCGCAGCACCGGCAGCCCCTGCACGTATTCGACAATGCGGTTCGCCGCGGCCGCGTCGGCGGCATCGCTCTCGCGCATGCCCACACCGGAGACACCCTGAATTCGGCGCACGAACAACACCGCGAACGGCACCGAAAGCGCCAGCACCAGGCCCAGCCGCCAGTCGATGAGCAGTACGACCACCCCGAGCACCGTGGGCACCGTGACCAGCCGCAGGAACCACAGGGCCAGCGTGGAGGCGCTCATCGCCGCATTGGCGACGGCACTTCCGAGCAACATGGTCAGGTCACCCGCCGACCGTCGCTCGAGCTCGCCCTGCGGCATGGTCCGCAGCTTGTCGCCCAGTTCCAGACGTGCGTCGGAGAGCATGTCGGCCCAGCGGCCGAACTCGAATCTCAGTTCCCCGTAATGGAATACGGCCTCCACGGCGTACAGCGCGGCGAATACACCGAACCACGCCCACGCGGCGCCCACATTCACCTCGGGCCGGGTGAGTTCGTACAGCAGCGGGACCAGCGCAGCGTAGGCCAGCGCCTGCGCGATCGCGGCGATCAGCGCACACCACAGCGCGCGGCGGAACTCGCCGCGATAGCTGCCCGCCGCCAGCAGCATGAGCCGCACAATCCTTCTCATCGGACAGTCTCCTCGGCCGCTTCGGCACCCAGTCCCCACTGGCGCGCGCGTTGATGGTGCTCCCACAGCCGGGCGTAACGTCCCCCGGCCGCGAGAAGCTCTGTGTGCGTACCGTGTTCGGCCACCCGGCCCGCGTCCAGTACGACGATCTGGTCGGCGTCGACGACGGTGGAGAGCCGATGGGCGATCACCACCACGGTGCGTCCCCGGGTCAGTGCGGCGACCGCGTCCTGAATGGCCGCCTCGTTCTCGGGATCGGCGAATGCGGTCGCCTCGTCGAGAATCACGATCGGGGCATCGGCGAGCATCGCGCGCGCGATCGTGATGCGCTGGCGCTGACCGCCGGACAGCCGGGCTCCGCGTTCGCCCACCGGGGTGTCGTATCCCTGCGGCAGTTCCGCGACGATGAAGTCGTGGGCCTGCGCCGCCCGTGCGGCGGCTTCCACCTCGGCGTCGGTGGCCGATGGGCGTGCGAGCCGAATGTTCTCGGCCACCGTGTCGGAGAGCAGGAACGGATCCTGAAAGACCAGGCTCACCTGACGGAGCAGTTCCTCGGACGGGATCTGCCGGACGTCCACGCCACCGACGAGAATCTGCCCCTCGGTCACATCCCAGAAGCGCGGGATCAGTCGCGCGATCGTCGACTTGCCCGACCCGGATGAGCCGACGAGCGCGCAGACGGTGCCGCTGGGAATAGCGAGATCGACTCCGGCCAGCGCGGATCGATCCGCGCCCGCGTAAGCGAAGCCGACGCTACGGAAGACGATCGACCCGCCGACCGGATCGGCGGGCTGCGTCGGTTCCGGCAGTGGCGCGATATCCAGCAGATCGACAATGCGGGCCGCACCGGCTTTGGACTGGTTGATCAGATTCATCAGATAGATCAATGGCAGCACCGACTCCACCGGCAATGTTCCGATGAGCACCACCGCGACCAGCGCCGCGGGTGACATCGAGCCGGTGGAGGTCAGCCAGATACCGAGCGCGAGCGCGAAGGTGAGCGTGAGCAGTGGCGCCATCACCTGATTGGCGAAGATCATCGCGCCACGGTTGGAGTCCTGCCAGGCCGCGGTGGCCGCGGTGGACTGCCGAACGCGCTGGACGAAGCGCCGGAAGGATCCGGCGCCGTCGTCGAAGGTGCGCACCACCGGCATACCCTGCACGAACTCCACCACCGCCGCGTTGATGGCCTCGTTGGCCTCGTCGTAGCGGGCCCTGACCTCGGCGTAGTCCCGCATCGACAGCATCATCCCGACCATCACCAGCGGAAAGACCGCCAGCACCGCCAGCAGCAGCCGCCAATCCACGAATCCCAGTGCGATCAGCGCTGCGATCGGTTGCGCCACAATAAAACCCGCGAGGGGCACGGAGTCCGCGACGGCGATATGCAATCCGCGAACATCGTCTTGGACCACCTTTTTCACCGTGCCCGCACCCAGGCGCTGCACCTCGCCGAGCGGGACCCGGGCCAGATGCGCCGCGACATCGGTCCGCAGCCGCTGCTCCAGTTCGAAGGACGCCAGGTGTGATTCACGGAAAGACCACGCGCGCAGGGCGAATCGAGTGAGGGTTCCGACCGCCGCCATGATCAGCAGCGCCACCACCCGGCCGGTATCGGGGTCGGGTTCCACCAGTTCCCACAGCGCCAGCGCGATTCCGACCAACCCGATCACGCCGGCGACGGCACCGAGCGCGGCCACCGCCAATGCCAGACCCAACCGCCGCCGCACGGGTGCGATCACCCGATACAGGGCACTGCCGGGTTTCGTCTCCACCATCGGGTCGGGCGCTGCTCGTTGCTCGTCCACCTGCGGCGACACCTCGGCGTCAGCCTTCATCACGGCTCCTTGTCCGGCGTTCACGGATACCACAAGACGCCGACCACAACACCATCGAAGGTGCTGCCGTCGCACCGAAACCGATTGCGGTACAGGCGATTACCTAGAACTACGCGACCGGCATCGGCATCCCTCCCCACTGGCGTGACGAGCGAACATGAGCTAGCGTAATCGACAATGATTTTCATTACAAGGTGAACCGTGGGTGGCACGCCCCTGATTCGCATGGCGGACAACCGATATGGACTCGCGCCAGGCACACCGTGTGAAAGGCCGAGAGCAGCAGGGTGCCAACCGATTCGGCCGCGGTTACCGATTCACCTCACAGCACAAGGAGTTCGACCCATGACACCGTCGACCGACACCACATACGACGTCGCGATCCTCGGAGCCGGGATCGCGGGCAGCACACTGGGAACGATCCTGGCTCGCCACGACATCAACGTCCTGCTCATCGACGCCGGAGTGCATCCGCGCTTCGTGGTCGGCGAATCCACCATTCCGCACGCGACCACGACAATGCATATTCTCGCCGAGCGCTATGACATCCCCGAATTCGCGGCGCTGGCCAACTTCCAGGACACCGCTGAGCACGTGAGCAAGACGTGCGGGCAGAAGCAGAACTTCGGTTTCGTCTACCACGAGCAGGGCCGGTCCCCCGATCCGGATATGGCCAATCAGGTTGTCCTGGCATCGGAGTATCGCCGCGCCGAATCACACTGGTTTCGCCAAGACATCGATGCGCACGTATTCAACCTCGCCGTTCGCTACGGTGCGGTACCGCGGCTGAACACCCGAATCGATGACATCGCTATCGATCCGGACGGCGGAGCCGAGTTGCGTACGGCGTCCGGTGAGACGTTCCATGCGAAGTATCTGGTAGACGCGACCGGCTTCCGCTCCGTACTGGCCGAGCGGTTCGGGCTGCGTGAGGAACCGACCCGAGCCCGCACCCACTCGCGTTCACTGTTCACCCACATGATCGGTGTCGAGCCTTTCGACGATGTGTCGCCAGTTCAGTACAAGCAGCCCAGCCGGTGGCACAACGGCACGCTGCACCATGTCTTCGACGGCGGTTGGCTCTGGGTGATCCCCTTCGACAACCACGACAGTTCCACGAACCCGCTGTGCAGTGTGGGGCTCACACTGACCGGGCAGGCGGTTTTCGATGACCGTGCCGCGCCGGAACAGGAGTTCAGCGACTTCCTCGAGCGGTTCCCGGCCGTCGCGAATCAGTTCCGGTCCGCCAAGGCCGTCCGGCCGTGGGTGAGTACCGGACGGCTGCAATACTCCGCATCCAATACCGTCGGTGACCGGTTCTGTCTGACCGCGCAGTCCGCCGGAGCCATCGACGCACTGTTCTCCCGTGGACTCGCGAACTCCTTCCAGACCGTGAACGCACTGGCATGGCGCCTTATCGAGGCGGCACGCGACGGTGACTGGTCGACCGAGCGGTTCACCACCGTCGATGCTGTACAGCAGCGCATGTTCGACGTGCACGACGATCTCGCCTACTCGTCATACGTGGCATTCCGCGACTACGCACTGTGGAACGCGGTCGTCCGGGTGTGGCACACCTACAGCTTCTACTCGGACGCCGCGCTGGAGCACGCCCTGTCCCGATATCTGGGCAGCCGAGACGATCGCGCCTTCCGAACCCTCGAGAGCGGTGACTCCGAACTGGCCACAGCACTGCGAGACCTGTTGACCACGGCTCGCACGACCTGCCAGGCGGTCGAGCGCGGAGAGCTGACGTCCGAGGCCGCCGCGGCGGCGATCATCGACCGGATCAATCACGAACAGTTCTGGCCCGATTACCTACCCCACGGGAACCCGGACCTCAAATACTTCGACATCAGCCAGGACATCGCGATGCAATTCATGCACTGGTCCCGCACCGCGGCGCCGCAGCGCATCAGGGCGTCCTTTTCGTGATGCCCCATCGGTTTTCGGCTCGCGTTCACAGCCACGACACCACAGCCACAACTGACTCGCCCTTCCTCGACCGACGTTTCGCCGAGACCGCATCGGAAGCACGATGAGCCGGACCACTGCCCTCGACGCCGACCACTACGTGCACACCGTGCGTCGGCACAACTCCGACCCCCTGACCTTGGCGGCGGCGATCGCCGCCTCCGGATTGCTCACCGACTACGTCGTCTACGAACAGCCGGGACGCTGGTTTGTGGCCGGAAATCCGATCGGCGCGGTGACCGTCGGACCCGACCGGCTGCATTGCACCCTCGGCGGCGACCACACCGAATCCTGGAGCGGCACACCGTGGGCGCAGATCCGTGCCGCGCTCGACCGGGCACCGGTGCCCAAGTGGCGGGCCTACGGCTGGGCGTGTTTCGAGCTCTACCGCCCGGACACCGCCGCTCCCGATGACGTCCTCGCGCACTTCATCGTGCCCGGCGTCGAATTCGAGATCACCGAAACCACCGTGCACAGCCGCAGCTACGGCACCGCGTTCGATCTCGATCTCACCGGAATCGTCACCGCCACTACAATTCCCACACCGGTGCCGGTGGACGAGGTCGACACCGCCTACCTACAGCGCGTGCGGCACGCCCTGGACCGGATCCACGACGGCGAGTTCCACAAGGTGATCATGTCCCGTCGGGTGGACCTCCCGTTCGCGGTGGACATGCCGGCCACCTACGCCACGGTCCGCCGGGCCAACACCCCGGCCCGCTCGTTCCTGCTGGATCTCGGTGGCTGGCAGGCCGCCGGGGTCAGCCCGGAAACCGTCCTCGAAGCCGACGCCACCGGGCTGGTCACGACCCAGCCGCTGGCCGGTACTCGCGCCCGCACCGGCCATGCCGACCACGACCGCGCCCTGCGCGACGATCTGCTCACCGACCCCAAGGAGATCTACGAACACGCCACCTCCGTACGGCTCGCCTACGACGAACTCGACAGCGTCGGCAGCACCACCCGGGTCAGCGAATTCCTCGACATCAAGGAACGTGGCACCGTGCAACACCTCGGTTCGCGGGTCGAAACCCTCCTGGCCGCCGATCGGACCTGTTGGGATGCCCTCGCCGCCGTCTTCCCCGCCGTCACCGCCTCCGGTATCCCCAAAGCCGCCGCCTGCGCCGCGATCGGCGACCTCGAACCCGGCACCCGCGGCCTCTACAGCGGAGCCGTCATACGCGCCGACAGCAGCGGAACCCTCGATGCCGCACTGATATTGCGCGCCGTCTACCAGCGAGACGGCCGAAGCTGGCTGCGCGCCGGCGCAGGCGTCGTCGCCGGCTCGACCCCGGATCGCGAACACGAGGAGACCTGCGAGAAACTCGCCTGCATCGCCCCCTACATCGTGCCGCGCACGCCCGAAGCTGATACCTGCGACCTACCTGGGTTCTTCCACGAATCGGCTTGCCGCCGAAGGCCACCCGACGGATCGTGACATTCTGCCCGCACCTACGAGACAACCCTGCGCACGCGCCGGACAGCAGATGATGGGAGATCCGAGCTCAGCCCTGACTGATCCCCGAACTCTGCCTGTTGGTATGGACTCGATGAACGGTTACTGGGATCTTCTCAACGTGCGCCGCCCGGACACCGACTTCACGCCGCCTGTAACCCTCCCAGCAAGCATGCGCCGAATGCCCACGGCGGCAGCGCAGACAGGTCGCGTCGACTCGACGTGGCCTTACAGTGCGAACGTCAAGGTTTCGGTGTGAAACGGGTCGCCTGGGCGAAGGTGTAGTCGGCGACGGTCCGGGATGAGGACGACTGCTGCCACGGTACGTTCGCGTTGGATGTCGCCGTGGTCGGGGATGCGAATGGGTGGTCTGCACAGGAGGTCGAAGTGATCGGCGATGGCCGCGGTGGACGGGAGGACGTCCAGTGCGGCGGTGCAGGTGTCGAGGCGGCGGGCCGAGGAGTTGCGGGCGAAGATATTGAGCTCGTCGTGATCGGCGAAATCGGGGTGTAGGAAATGGTTGGTGTGGACCGAATCGCCATGGGTTACGAGGCGAATGTCGTTGTTCAGGGCCTCGAGACACCTGGAATCATGGGGATCGACGATGGTGAGGGATCGGGAGCCTGCCAGGGGCAGGGTGCGTAGTCGGTCGACGGCCTGCGATGCGGTGGCGCAGGTGTCCAACAGGTGGCGGATGGCCAGGTATGGGGGCACCCCCGGCTGCCAGTCGCCGCCGAGGACCAGGTTCAGCCCGATGGCCAGGCCGTCACTGTTGATGCCCAAGTATCCGAGCAGTCCGCCGAAGCTCAGTAGGAGCACTTGGCGTGCGGAATCGTGGTGGCGGATTCGCAACACCGCGATGTGGTCGTCGAGGTCGCCATTGAGGTCTACGGTCTGGGCGAGCAGGGTTGGGTGCGTCGCGGTTTCGACTCGGGAATAGGTGGTGCAGTCTCCCCCGGTCGGCACCCTTCGGTAACCCATGAGCTCGCGGCGGATCTGTAGCAGCCACGCTTCCTCGGTGGTGATGCGCGCACCTTCGGCAAGCCCACGAACCTCTTCCGCCAGATCGGGCAGTGCGGAGGTTGTCGCATTGCGGTAGGCGGCGATCTCGGGCCGCAAACCGGACAGGGTGACCTGGGCGGGCAGGACACGGTTGAGCCGGCACAGGGAATCGTCGAGGAAGGAGCGCAGTCGCGGTGCCAATCGCGACCCATGCTGGTATCCGATGGTGAACGAGTCACCGGCACAGTCGATTACGGGAACCTGCTGTGAGTCGGTCATATCGAAGAGATGGCGGGCTCGACCTTCGGTTGGGATATGAGCACCTGCCGGATAGCCGGCCATTCCACGGCGAGGATGCTGTAGTAGACGGCGTCGCGACGGCGCCCGCCCGGCATGAAATCGAAGCTGCGCAGGGTGCCCTCTTCGGTCGCACCGATATTGCGTAAAGCACTGCGGGCCCGCATATTCAGCTGATCGGTCTTGAATTCGACCCGATGTGCTCCCATCGTGTCGAACGCATGCTCGAGCAGGAGGAGTTTGGCCCACCGATTGAGACCCGCGCCGCGGAAATCGTGCCCCAGCCAGGACCACCCGATCTCGAGCCGGGCGGCGGGTTCGGCGAGATTGCCGAAGCTCATGCTCCCGGCGACTCGGCCGCTGCCCTTGTCGGTGAGGACGTACACCACGCGTCGCCCCTCGCGGTCGTCGTCGAGACACGCGTCGAAGTACTCGTCGAAATCGGCGCGAGTTTCGATCAGCGTGACGAAGTAGCGCCAGATCTCGGGGTCCATGGCGACGGCATGCATGGCCTCGCGATCGCCTGCGGAAATCGGTTGCAACCGGACATGATCATTCTCCAGCACCTGATGTCCGAGGACTACCCAGCTCATGCGTTTCCGCCTTCGGGTACGTACCGCGCGATGGTGTCGATGATTTCGCGCAGGGTCAGCATCTGCGCGAGATCGTCATCGCTGAGCAGGGTGAGGTCGACTCCGGCCCGGCGGCACACCGAAGTGAGCAGCACAACCTTGTTCAGTGAGGTCAGACCGTAGGACCGCACCAGGTCGACGTCCGGGTCCAGCTCCCCCGGTGTCACGTCGGCGGCGGTCAGCGCCGCGAGTCTGCGGCGCGTGAACTCTGCTATGTCAGCATGCATGAATACCCTCCTCCGGGTTCGTCAGCCCGGCTTCGAAACGCGTGTAGATGCGCTGTCGGCGTGGCTTGTATTGGGATGTGAGCAGACCGTTGCCGATGCTGAACGGCTCGTCGGCGACGACGACCCGCGAGATACGTTCATCGCGGTGCGCGCCGAGATTGGCGGCGGCGAGCTGGGCGGCGACGGCGTCGCGATCCGCCGGTAGGCGGTCCGAGGACGCGACCGCCACCAATTCGGTTTGCGCACGGCAGAATACGACGCATTCGGTGATTGTTGTTCCGACACCGACGAGGCGCTCTTCGATGGCTCTGACAACGATCTTGCGGCCATTGTCGAGCACGATCGTGTCATCGGCGCGCCCGAGGATATACAGGTATCCATCGCTGTCCAGATAGCCCACATCCCCGGTGATCACGGTGTTGTCGCCGCGGAACACCCGATCCGAGGCACCGGGTTCGGCGTACAGGTACCGATGGCTGACCGGATACTCGCTGCGGACCCGAACGATTCCCTCCGAGTCGATGAGAACCGTCTTTCCGGACAGGACGCGGCCGACACTGCCTGCGCGCGCCGCACCGGGAGAGTTCTTCGCCACGATGCAGGTTTCATTGAGGCCGTATCCCTCGAAGATCGCAAGCCCCACCGAGGCATAGAAATCCAGCAGCGCGCTTCCGGCCGGAGCGGAGCCCGTCCAGAGGTATCGAATGCACCCGCCGAACAATTCGTTCGCCGCCGCGCGCAGTGCCTCATCCGCACTGTCGGTGTCGATCTCGGCGGCCGACTGCTCGATCTCGCGGCGCGCGGCCTCGAAGAAGGCGGGTACGCCCATGACGACCGTCGGCCGTACCGATGCCATGACGGCGAAGACCGACGTGTAGGTGCAGAGGGTGACATCGTGTCCGTAGGCCAGGGCCGAGTAGATCCAATAGCGCTGCTGCAGCAACGACAGTGGCAGGAAGACCAGCAGATTGTCGCCGGGACCATGGTCGAACATCTGCTGGATTGCCGTCACGGAGCTGTCGATACTGCCCGCCGTAGCGGCCAGTCCCTTGGGTACGCCCGTGCTACCGGAGGTGAATTTGATAGTTGTGATGTCCTCGGGCGCATAGCTGACGGGCGGCCATACTTCTGATCGCGCACTGTCCGAGTGGTTTTCGATATCGCTGATGGCCAGAATTCCGGGCAGATCGACGGGTGTGTCGGTGAAGAGCACCTTCAGGTCGTACCGAGCGAGCAGCTCACTGGTCGGCTCGAATTTTCCAGGTTCCAGTCCAGCCGTCTCAACTCCGAGCCGCAAAGCCGCGAGGTCGAGCAGCACCCACTCCAGCCGATTCGACGACAGTATTCCGATGCGATCACCGGAATCTGTTCCGAGGGCGACCAGGTATGCCGCCACCCGGCCCGCGCGCTCATACAGCTCTCGCAGTGAGATGCTGTGCCACGCGGTCGATATCGCGATATGAATGCTCCCACCGGTGGGTGGGGTGGCAATGATGGCGTTGATCACGATGACACCGCATCGGCGACCGGGACCGCGGCGGCATCGAGGGACGGGCGGAAGAACACCGCGTCGGACAGGGCGATCGAAGTACCGGCCGGCACCGGCTCGATCGTGTTCGGCCAGTCCCGGAGACCGCGTCCGCCCAGCGCGGCATCCACTGTGGCGGCGAATCGCGGCATGATCGGCGCGGACACCGCCGCAAGCAGTTTCGCGGCTGTCAGCTCGAGGACGATCGAGGTGCGAACCTCGCTGTCCAGCGTTCCGATACCGCCGAGCCGATCGCCTTCGGCGGCGAACCGCACCGCGTCGCCGACGAGGCCGTCGATTTCGGCGGCCGCCGCGCGCAGGGAGAAGCC
Source organism: Nocardia uniformis NBRC 13702 (assembly GCF_001613345.1). Lineage (GTDB taxonomy): Bacteria > Actinomycetota > Actinomycetes > Mycobacteriales > Mycobacteriaceae > Nocardia > Nocardia uniformis. The sequence continues at coordinate 19,953 of NZ_BDCE01000089.1, forward strand.
GTCCGGTTCCAGGCTCGCCGTGGTGGCGTCGAGGCGAAGGTACAAGCGGCGCAGGAAGGCGAGGTGCTCCGCGGTCCAGTTCCCCGCTTCGGGCGCGCGGCCTCCGAATAGTTGCGTGACCCGGCACCCCAGGTCGACGAGCCAGCGCTGCCAGATGCCGATGAGCTGCTCGTGGAGGACTCGCTCGTAGTCCGCGGTCGTGAAGTTGGTTCGGGTGCGTTCGGCGCGCGTGGCGGCGAGAAAGTACCGCACCGCGTCGGCACTGTCCGGGGACAGGATTTCCTTGCCCCAGATCGCATGTCGGCGACTGGTGGAGAACTTCTTGCCCTCCAGCAGGTAGAACTCGTTCACGTGATAGTCGATCTCGGGCTGCCAGGCGGGGAACGCGAGCGAGTACAGGGCGGGAAAGAGGATGCAGTGGTAGAAGCTGTTGTCGTAGCCGAAGAAGTGCACGAGCTTCCACTCAGGCTGTGGCGCATTGGCTTTCCAGTCCTCACCGAGCCGTTCGGCCAGCCGCCCGATGCCGTGCAGGAATCCGTAGGACATCTCCGGCCAGACCCAGACCACCTGTCCGGCCCCCTCCGATTCCGACGGCGACACGCCCCAGTCACTCGGGTGGGTGACCGCGATATCGAGCCGCTCGCGACGGAACACCCGGTCGGCCAATTGCCGCAGACGTGCCGGCACTCGCCCGAAGCGGTGGTGAAGTAGCACCGCTTCGCGAAATGCGTGCAGCGGCAACATGAATCGGGTGACGGTACTGGGGACGGGCAATAGACCGGATGCCACGCTGATCGGACCGAGCAGGTCGACCACCGCATTGGGCTCGCCACACTCTTCGCAGATATTGCCACGCGTCGCCGAGGCGCATACCGGGCAACCACCCGCGACGTCGACCTCGTAGAGGTACGCGCCATTCTCGGGATCAGCCAGAGCGGGACCCGCCACCGGCTCGATCCGTCCCGACGCGACGAGTTTCGAGAAGAACTCCCGCAATCCACGGCGATAGTCCGGGTCGGTCCCGGTGATGGTGTACTGATCGGGTTCGATATCCATCAGCGCGAGCGTCGCCGCGATCTCCGCACTGAAATGCGCGGCGATCTCGTCCGGCGCACGCTGTTCCCGGCGCGCCAAATCCCTTACGTAGCTTTGAAAATCATCACTTCCGGTGAGATGCCAGGCTCGCGCACCGTTCATACGCTGATACCGAACGTAGGCGTCGGCACCGAGATAGGGCCCGGAGAGATGCCCGAGGTGCAGATCCCCGTTGGGTGTCGGCGGTGTGGAGAAGACGAAGATCGGGCGAGCCTGGTCAACGCGCCCTTCGCCACGCACCGCGTCGTTCACCTCGGCGGCGTCGCGCCAGTACTGGGTGAGAAAGACCAGCTCGCCATCGCCGACATTTCCGAGTACGTGCGGTTCGAACGGCGCGAACACCGCTACGGTGCCGGGGCCCGCCGGTATCCGCCGATCGTCGACGAGGAACTCGCCATCCCCGGAAATAATGGTGATCTGCTCGCTCTCGTCGTGCCGGTGCACCTCCGTCTTCCCACCCGGCGGCACGCGCCCCCAGGCCGCCGCGGTACCAAGGCCGTCGATACCACCCATCTGAATGCCGAAGCTGTCGCCGAGTGCCTCGGCCCGATACCGGCGGATGATCATGCGGTGTGCTCCCGTTCGACATCGGCCCCGGATAGGGCCTCGAGCAGATCTGTCGTCTCGGCGGCTATTGCCGGGCCGAGGCGATAGCCGGATCCATTGGCGGCACCGGCGAACACGACTCGCGGGTCGGCCGGCGAACTCCGGACCAGTGGCTCGCGGTCGGGGCTGTAGGCGTCGCAGAACACGCGACCGGAGACAGTGGACGCGATCAGCTGCGGCGCGTACTTCTCCAGAATTCGATGTCCGGCAGCCAGATCCGCCGCAGTCAGCCCGGTCCCGGGTCGGTCGGGTGAGACGTCCCACTCCTCGCTGGTGTAGCTCAGGAGCCAGTGACCACGACGGTGCATCGGCAGTAGGAAGGCGTCCTCGGTGTCGAAGACGGCAGCGGGGTCACCCTCGTTGGGGACCCGGTCGAGGTGGAGTGCGACAACCCGCTTGACGCGAATGCCGAAGGGGCGGATGAACGTCGTCCATTCGGGCGAGCCGGTCCAGGGCCCCGGAGCCAGTACGACCCGACCGGCATGGACGCTCCGCCCGGTACCGAGCCGCAACCGGATTCCATCCGAACGCGGCTCGACACCGAGCACCGCGACGCCTTCGTGGATGCGCACGCGCGATCGGACCTCGCGCGCGACTTGCTGAGCAAAGGCGTGTACGTCGGTGTACGCGCACTCGCCATACCAGGCGATGTGCCCGGACGGGATATCGAACAGTCCGCGGTGCACCGGGAGCGTCTGCTGCGATCCGGCATCCTCGAGATACCGCTCTCGAACATCGGATTCCCTTGTACGGTGCGCGATTACGGTCATGGGCAGCACACACCGGGTACCGGCGAAATAACGCTGACCATAGGCGGCCATGCGGCGCACCCGTTCGCTATCGCCGCGTGGAATATCCAGTCCGGCCGAGTATCGGCTGGCTCCGCCACCGATGCCACCCCGGTCGACAACCACGATATCGAGATCGGGCCGACGCACGGACAATTCCCGCGCGATCAGGCATCCGATCACTCCGGCACCGACAATCGCCACATCCGCCCTGATCGAGTCCGTCATACCGGCATCGACCTTCCGGGTTTCGTCGACCATTCGACGAAGGCCGCCAGCTGATCTCGGCTTCGGGTCCCTCGGATTCGATCGCGAATCCGCTGGCTGCGCCACGAATTCAGACTCAGATTCGGATCGGCCAGGCCACGCTGGTGGGCGACGGCGTTCTGCAGGAAGATATTGCGATCCGACGGGCCGTCCCAGCGCACGGCGAAGTCCTCGTCGACCGCGAATTCGTCGCCCACACGCTCGAGCCGATCGGCCAGCGGCGCGAGGAAATCCAGGCGATCGCTCCGGTACCCAGTGGCCCAGATGACGGCATCCGCCTCGAAATACTCGACCTGGTCCGCCTCTTCCCGGTGCCGGACCGCGACCAACCACCGGTCGCCCTCCCGGGTCACGTCGACCACCTCCCGATTCGGGTAGAGGCCGATCGTCTGTTCCCGCTGTTCGACGAATCGGTGCACGTACAGGCGCTGGTAGATCTCGTGCGCGAGGTGCTCGGAGATGCCATCACTGGCCAGCACGTGGTCCCGATTGAACACCGCCCGGGACGCGGCTTCGAGGTTGTAGAAGTAGTCGGAGTGGCACGGCATGAAGAACTCGTTGGTGAACGGCGAGTCATCGATCGGGAAGAAGTTGCGCCGCCGCGAAACCCACACTGTTTCGCGGGGCAGCTCCGGACCGTTGCGGGAGATCAGGTCCAGCACGGCTTCCGCACCCGATTGCCCGCCGCCGATCACGACGACGCTGCGCCCACCGAGTGCTGCCGCCTTGCCGGTGAAATCCGCGACGTGGAAGTGGCTGTCGCCGAGGCCACCGCGAGCGAACTCGGGAACCCAGGGTCTCGACCCGACACCTACGACGATATTGTCGGCCGACAGCGTGCGCCGGTCGGTGCGAAGTGTGAAGGTCCCGTCGAAATGCACGGCTATCACCGCCTCCCCGAATACGACGTTCGGATTGCGGCCGCTCGCCCATTCCAGGTAGTTCCGGTATTCGCGCCGGGGCATGATCTCAAATCGCGCGTTCAGGAAGTGGTAGATCCGGCCCTGTTCGTGCAGGTAGTTCAGGAACGAGAAGGGATTGGTGGGGTCAGTCAGGCTGACCAGATCCTTCAGTGGCGATACCTGCAGCGTCGCCCCGCCCACGAGTTGACCGTCGTGCCAGCCGAATCGGTCGTTGCGGTCGAGAAACAGATTCGGCACGTCGGAATCCGCGTGCAGCAGCGACGCCAGGGACAGGTTGGCGGGCCCCACCCCGATGCCGACGCAGCGAAAATGCGCGGGGCGCGGTTCATGGTCCGGCATGGGCTGCCCCGCTTTCCGCCGGAACCGTTCCGGCACTGGCCGTTCGATGCCCGAGAGTTTCGGCGATCGTGGCGCGCAGCACTTCCGACGCGCCCTCGTAGAGGCGCAGGGATCGGATCTGCCGGTAGAGGCGCTCGGTCACGCTGTCCTTGACCAACGCGGACGCACCGCGGATCTGGACGGCGGTATCGACAATGTGTTGCGCGTTCTCGGTGGCGTAGAGCTTCGCGATACCCGCCTGTCTGGCGAAGTGCGGAGCGTTGTGGTCGGCATCCCAGGCAGCCCGGGCGACCAGCAGCGCCGCCGCATTGAGAGCGACTTCCGCGTCGGCGAGCGAGGCGCGCACCGTCGGCAGGTCGAATAGCGTGCCGCCGTATGCTTTTCGGTCGCGTGCGTGGTCGAGAGCCGCGTCGGCGGCCCGGCGCGCGAAGCCGATCGCCGCCGCGCCGACCGTCATGCGGAATCGTTCGAGCAGATCCATGGTGACAATGAATCCGCCGCCGAGGCCGCCCAGGACGGCGTCGGCGGGAACGTGGCAGTCCGCGAACTCCACACGGGCGAAGGCCCGCGGGGCCACCATATCGATCGGTTGCGTCCGCAGCCCCGGGGTACCCGAGGGAACCAGGAAGGCGGTCAGGCCGAACGCACCCGGACCACCCGTCCGGGCGATCACGCAGAACACATCGGCCAGCGTGCCATTGGCGATCCAGGCTTTGTGGCCGTTGAGAAGATAACCACCGGAATGGGTTTCGGCGCGCAGTTCGATGGCGGCGACGTCCGAGCCGGCCTGGTCCTCGGAGAGCGCGAAGGCACCGATCACCTCACCGCGCGCCATCGGCGGCAACCATCGCACTTGTTGATCGGGGCTACCGTGCCGCCGAATCGGAGTGGCGGCCAAGGCCTGCACCGAGAACGCGTAGTCGGCCAGATCTTCGCTGTAGGCCAGGATTTCGCGCATCAGGCACAGGCCACGCCAATCCGATCCCGGTGCGCTCGCAGCTGCGGCCGGGTCCAGAGCCGCCAGCCACCCTGCCGCGCCGAGCTCACGAATAATGCTGGTGCCCGACAGATCCGGAGCTGCGGTCCGGGCACGTACCCAGAGCTCGCCCTGCTCCGCACACCACTCGTCCACCGATTCGGCAATGGCGCGATGGGTCCGGTCGTAGAACGGCAGGGCGAGAATGCCGGGGTCGAAGGCGGGACGGCGTACCTCAGTTCGCATTACGGACCATCAGCTTTCGCATCAGATCCGCCTCGACGAACAGGGCGAAGGAGGCGTACCCGCGCCAGACTCGACGCCACTCCCCCGCTACCGCCGCCGAGCCCGCGTTCCGCGCGACCGAGTCCAGATAGCCATTGATGATGTCGACGGCTTGCCGGGCGTGTCCGGCGGACACATTGTCGATGGTCAGGTGCGCTTCCTCGTAACAGGTGTCGAGGCCGTGGTGACGCAGCTTCTGAATCTCGTGCAGCCGCACTTCGCCGAGTCCGAAAAGCTCTATGCCGAGGGTGAATCCGAGAATTTCGGGATAGCGGCTATCCGGGAACAGCCCGAGGCTCAATTGGTGATTCGCGAAGGCGTAGGGCAGCTCGGGCAGTACTCGCTCTTCGATGAACGCCCGCTCCCGAATGTGCGGCAGCTCGATCGACATGCTCGCGAGCACCCGATTGATCAGGGTGATGTGGTTCTTCGCCAGATCACCGCGACCCATCTCGTCGGCGTGGATCGCGTGCACGGCGGCCACACCGGGCCGGTCGACTCGTCCGACATTGCCGATGCGATGTATCCACGCGCCGTCGACGAGCGCGGCGAGCGCGTATCTCTTCTGGTTCTCGATCACCGCGTCGCGATCGGGTATCTCATCGAGTGGCCGGTACGGGCCGACCAGCTTTGCCCAGTAGATATCCTCGACCCGCTCCAGCAGTGCGCCGGCACTGTATTCGAACCAGCTGGCATCGGTGAAGCGGCCACTCGAACCACCGGTGAAGAGCAACTCCGCCCGCTCGAGTACCTGGTCGGTGTAGTCGCGTGCCCGGGTGATGGTGCCGGGATATTTCTCGATATTCACCAGGCGGTGGAACAACTCTCGCGGCTTCCACCGCGCCGCGTCTCGCGGGTCCACCGTCACCAGTTCCACGTCCGCCGGACGGTAGGCAGCGATGGCGGTGTCCCAATTCCGCGCCGCGTCGTCGCCGGCGGTGCAGGCACCGGCCGCCGGACCGGCGGGTTCACCCACCGCGACGGCCTTCGACCACGCCGTGAGCACCTCCGCTTCGGCATCGTCGAAGATGCCGAACATCGGCCCGCCGAACTTGATCGAGTCCAGCAGCCGATTGCCACCCGCCGGTCCCGGCCGCAGTTGGCGAGAACCGCGCAACTGCGAAACGAACCGCGCGACATCGAGTTCCGGATCGGCGAGGGTGTCCGACAGTTTCCGCCCGCCGATGCGCACGCCGCCGTGCTGACTACCCGCGTAGCGCGCGTGCCGGGTGATGATCTGGCCCACCCGCTCGTCCAGGGAGAGACGGCCGTGCCATTGCGCCAGGTCCACCAGCGCGCCGACGTGCTCGGTCTCGAGCCGGATGACCAGACGGATGGCGCGCAGCAGCCGTGGCACGTCCGTTGCCGCGGTGCCGGACATTCGGGCGTAGCCGAGAAAGTCCGCAATGATCCGATCGAGATTCGGTCGCGGACCGCTGCCTACGTCGAGCAGGCGATCATCCACACCCATCATGCCGAATGTGTAGTGCACCGCGATGATCTCGGGCAGGAAGTTGGCGGGCAGGCGGCTCAGGGCGAGATAGAACGAGGCACTGTGCACGGTCAATGGACGAGCCTGCGTGACGCTCAGGAATTCACGGGCGGTGACTTCGGGGAGAAAGACCCCCGCTGCGGCCAGGGCACGACGGCGGAGCTGTCCTATCGCATTGCCGGGTTCTCCGGCCCCGTGCCGGAAGAAGCTGTGTGCCACCAACTGATTGACAAGTGCGGACGGCTGCGTCGCGGGCTGGGAGACCGTGTCGTTCCAGCACCCGTCCAGCAGGGCGATCGGCGCACGCTGGCGCAGGACGATTCGCCTGGTCTCCGCATCGCAGGCGCGCAGGGTATCGATCAGGGGGCGCAACCGGATCCGGGCAGTGGCGACTTCGCCCGCGATGTCCTCGGCCGTGGTGTCACGCGCGGCGGGCAGCGGGGCGGCCGCGAGGAATGCGGCGATGATCCGCCGGGCAATGAGTACCGACGCTTCGTTCTCCTGCTCCATGAGTAGTTCACGCCACACCGCGTCGGTACCCGAGGCAAGTACCCGGTCGGCTTCGGCGGCAGCGGCGTGGCTGAATTCGAAACGGCCCGGTGGCAGGGACGTCGACATGTCGATGGGGCGCGTCAGCGCATCGGCGGACATCAGCGCGGCGTTCCGGCGAGGTGACGAGCCAGTGCCTGAATATTCAGTGCCGCGGAGAACGCGTGGCCCCGAGTATTGAAGTGCAGTTTGTCGCTGCTGTAGATGCTCGGGTCGGCGGTCAGCGGATGGTCCAGGAACTGCACGAAGATGGCCCCGAGTTCGCGTGACACCTCCTCGGTGAGGTGAGCGAGCGCACGTGTGGCGGCACTGACCGACCGCGCGTACTTCGCGGGCACCAGTTCCGCCTGGGTGAGGTCGAGCAGTCCGCACGTCACCACATCCGCGCCCTGGTCACGCAGTGCGGAGACGATGGCCGTCAGATCCGTGCGCACCCGCGCCGCATCGAATCCGGGGCGGAGCATATCGTTGCCACCGCAGGCGACGAAGGCCAGATCCGGTCCGAACTCCAGTGCGGCATCGAGTTGGGTCGCGCGTACTTCCGCGGTGGTCAGATCGCGCCTGCCGAGATTGATCGAGGTGAATTCCGGCTGGATTTCGCGCAGGGCGGTTTCGATGCGTTCGGACCAGGACAGGTCGGCGAATCCCGGCAGCGGCTCCCGAATGCCCTCCGCGACACTGTCTCCGAGCGTCACCATCCGCTGCCACGGTGCGCCGCGAAGCATCTCGACGGCGGTGGCAGTGCTTATTGCGAAGAGGTCGGTTTCCTCGGTCGGTGTGGTCATGCGATGTCTTCCTTTCCCGCAGCGATGGTGTCGGCCACTTCCCTGCCCCGGACCCGGCGCTCCTGGCGGTCGATCTCCCGGGCAAGCCGTTCATCCTCGGCATTGATCGCGGCACCGTCGATGTCACTGAAGCCGAGGACCCCGAGATCCCGCAGCGCCTGCTGCATGCGCGGCCCGAACAGGTTGATATCGCGCAGCGTCGGGACGATCCGGGAGAAGAGCCGGCGGCGGAATTCCCGCATGGCGGGCGAGCGCCGGGCCAGCGCGATGCACTCCTCGGCTCCGTAATCGAGGTTGCGCCACATATCCTCACCGGCGAAACGGTCACGCAGGGTCCAGCACGCCTCGATGGCGAATTCCTCGCGCTCACGTAGTTCGGCGTCGGTGAGCTGGCGGTAGAAATCGCGCAGCGCGAGGCGACCGAACGCGACGTGACGGGCCTCGTCCTGCAGCACGTAGGCGTTCAGGGTGCGGGCCAGGGGATCTCGCAGGCGGTCGCGTTGAATGCTGAACGAGGCGAGCGCGAGTCCCTCGATGAGCACCTGCACGCCGAGATAGGTGATATCCCAGCGGCTGTCGCGGACAATGGTTTCGAACAGACCGCGCAGCGGGGTCGACATGCCGTACCGCACACCAATTTTGGTGTCCAGCATCCGCTGATACACCTCGACATGACGGGCCTCGTCCATAACCTGGGTGGCGGCATAGAACTTGGCATCCATATCCGGCACGGTCTGCACCACTTTCGCGGCACAGACCAGCCCACCCTGCTCGCCGTGCAGGAACTGGGAATACAACCAGCCCGCCAGGTGCTGCCGCACGGTGATCCGCTCGGTTTCCGGTAGCGCCCGCCAGAGGTCCGAGTCGGCGATCCACACGAATTCGTCCGGCATGCCGATCGGATTGTCCGGATCAACCTCATGCGACCAGTCCAGCCGGACCTCAGCGTCCCACTGCCGTTGCTTGCCCTTCCCGTACAGGGCGAGCAGCCGTTCGTTCCCGGCGTCGTAGTCCCAGCTGAATACCGTCGCTCCACCGGTTTCGAGCGACCAGCTCCCGCCGAGTGCGGCCATCCGCTCGGCCTCGCTCGGTGAACTCCCGCTATTCATCACCGGACTCCCGTCACCGCAGCGGATTCCATGCGCGAGGTCACTCCGGCGAACGCCCATTTCGGTCCCGGCCCGCCGTCGGCATCGATCACCAGCGGAGCGCCCGCCTCGACAGCGCACGGCAGCAAGCGGTTCAAGCGACTGCCGCAGCAGGCTTGCCGGAACTCGTCGGCATCCTCGGCCGCCAGGTGCGCGAAGACGACATCCAGGGGCCTCCAGCGTCCCTGTTCGTGCACCTCGGTCCAGGCGTGGTCGCTGCCGAGCAGGCCGAGCAGATAGCCGCGACGGGTTCTGGCGCGTAATCCACTGTCCCGCAATCTGTCCGCGAGTACCGCGCTCGCCACCACACAGTCGGCGATACCCAGATCCCACGCCCGCCGGTGGTCGGCTCGAAGACTCTCGGCAATGGTCTGGTAGACGACCCTCCCGGATGTGAAGGCGTCGAGGTGCTCATCGAATACCTCACGGACACCGATATTCTCGATGTCATATCGCTCACCGGAGAGTCGCACTCGGACCCGATACGGTTCGCTCTGGCGACCCGTCGGCACGGTCGGGGCCGGGATGTCGGAGTCCGCAGCATCGAGGGCCTCGATCCCGTCGGCCCGCAGATCGGGTACGGCGGCGGCCAGAGCACCCCGCCGCCCCACGGGCAAATGCACCGTGATGGTCCAGGTGACCGGCCGCAGCCACGACTGCGGCGTACCGGCGGCGAACCGCAGCAGCAGCCGCTGTGCCAGTTCGGGTACGGTGAGTCCACTGTGCGAGCAGGCACCGGCATTGACCACATCGGCGTAGTCGAACAGCAGGCCTCGCAGGGGATCGAGCCGGTGCTGTAACCCATCCGACGCCAGTGCCGCCACCTGTGCGGTGTCGAACCCCAGTAGTTCGGCCGCCTCCGCGACGGTGGTGTCGAAGACTGCCAGATCGGCCGGCGTCTGTACGAATCGGAGATTCACGCCTGCTCCGCGATGAGTTTCGCGAGCTGCCGCACGGTGGTCGCGGCATAGGCGGTGTCGTCGGGAACCTGTATGCCGAGGACCGTTTCGACGTCCACGATGACGCGGAGCATGGCGAGCGAGTCGATGCCGGGTAAGTCGACGATCGCCTGGTCCGGTTCGACTTCGGCGGGGTCCAGTGCCAGCCGGGTCGCGAACGCGACGACGAGGGCAGCTTCCACGGTTTCCGCGTTCATGCGAGCGCGCCTTCCTCTGTGATGCGACAGCACAGCTCGCGGGCCGCCTGGCGGCGCACCTTGCCGGAGCTGGTGTAAGGAATCGTCTTGGGTGCAACGGGATACACCCGGGCGATATCGGGCCCCAGTGCCGCCCGGATCGCCGATTCGACGTCCGCGGCCAAGTCGTCGGCCGCCTCCGGAGCGAGTGGTGTTTCGAGCAGGACGGCAATGTATTCGGCCTCGGGTCCGGTGATGCCGATCGCGGCGCAGCGACCGGTGTCCGCGTCCGGGAAGCGCCGGACGATCTCCTCGATGTCTTCGGCGTAGTAGTTCTGCCCGTGCTGGATCATCATGTTCTTGCCTCGACCGACGATGTAGAGCTCGCCGCCGTGCTCGAAACCGAGGTCGCCGGTACGCAGCCAGCCATCGCCGGTGAACGGTTGCCCGGCATCCGGAACGCCCAGATAGCCGCCCATGACCGCGGCACCGGATACCTCGATTTCCCCCACGCGACCCGATTCACCTACGCGCCAGCGCATTTGGCCGGCAGCACGGCCCGCGCTCACCACCGTTCGCGCGGCGTCGGAGTTCTCGGGCACCGACCGAGCCGTATCTCCGGGGCCGAGCCGGAATCGGTCCACGGTCAGCGCCCGTGGCAGCGACCCCGGTGCCTGGCAAGTCACCATGAGGGTGGCTTCGGCCATGCCGTAGCAGGGGCGCATGGCCGCCGGGCGGAATCCGTTGGGCGCGAAGACTTCCGTGAATTCCCGAATGGTCTCCATCTGCACCGGCTCGGCACCGTTGAAGGCCAGCCGCCATCGGGAGAGATCCATTTCGGCGGGTACCCCGTCCCGGAACGCGGTCGCGAGAGTTCGATAGCCGAAGTCCGGCATGGGCACCGCAGTGGTAGGCGATGCCGCGCACTCGTTCAGCCAGCGCCGGGGGTCGCGGGCGAAATCCGCTGGACGCCAAAGGCATACCGGCGTGCCGTGAACGAGGCTGACAAGAGTGGCGAACAGGCCCATATCGTGGAACAGCGGCAGCCACAGCCCCATGCAGTCCTCGCCGGTCCAGGCGGCGGCATCGGCGATGACCTCCAGTCCGGCCACGATATTCGCGGCGGTGAGCGCGACGCCCTTCGGGGCGGAAGTGCTGCCGGAGGTGTACTGGATAACGGCGAATTCGTCCGGGCCCCGGGTCCGAGTCCGCCGCAAGGCATCCGGGTCGACTGCTTCGGTGATATCGCGAATCCGAACGCCCGTGAGGTCGCCGTCGAGCCGTTTCAACAACCGGGTGCCGGAATCGTCGACCAGCAGCGTGTCCAGCTCGGCGTCGTCGATGATGCGACGCAGGTGATTCAGATACGCGCCGCCGCTGCCGAATGCTCCCGGCAGGGCGATCGGAACCGCCGCGGCTCCGGTGCGCAGACACGCCAGCAGGCCGCGCAACCACGGTTCGCCATTGGTCATCAGCACACCGACCCGACGGTCGCCGTCGATGATCGCGGCGGCCGTTTCGGCATCGCGCAGAATTCGCGAGACCGGAATCGATTGTCCCTCCGTCGGGAGGTGCAGCACCGTACGCGGCGTCACCGCACTGCTGATCGCGTCCCAGAGCATGGTGTCTGTCCTCCCTACGGTCAGTCCGGACACTACCGACGGACCACCCCGCCGATCGGTGACGTTCCACAGGTCCATGGATGGCGATAGGACTTCCCAATCGGGACCCGTTCCAGACCTCGCGCCCGGACATACTGCGAATCGAAAGCTGTTGCCAGAACCATCGATTCGACGCAGTTGGGACAGAAAAAATGACCGAGACGTCGTTCTTCGACCGCGCGTTCGCGCCGTTCGTGCCATTCGCCACCGAAGACCCGGATTTCGCCAAGCTCACCGAGATCGCCAATGCGGCCGTGCCGTTCGGTGTGTTCACCGGGGTCCAGGTCACCGAACTGGACGCCGACCACGCGCTCGCCGTGGTACCGGACAACCCGGACCTGCGCAATCACGTCAAGACGGTGCACGCGGCGGCGCTGTACCTGGCCGCCGATATCGCCTGTGCGGTGGCCTTCGTCGGCGCGGCTGCCCCCGACCTGGGTGCGGTCGAGTGGATGGTGGTGCGCGACTCACACGCCGCGTTCTTCAAACCCGCCGTCGGACGGATCCGCGCCATCGGCACCGTCGATCCGCGCGATGTGCGCGCCATTGCCGAGCGCACCGAGCAGGGCAAGTTCGACGTGGACACCCGGGCGATGCTCTACGACGCCAATGACGTGCTCGTCGGCAAGGTTTCGTTCCAGTACGTCACCAAGCTCGCCGCCCCGTCATCCACGGTCGTCTGAACCAGGAGCTGATACATATGTCCACACCCGGTAAAACCCCGGTTTCCGATGCGGCACCACGCCCGAACAGTGAACGCCCTTCGGAGTTCTCCACCTTGGAGGCACTGCCGGTCACGGTGCCGAAGTCCGATGTCTCCGAGGCAGCCTCGTTCGTCGTTCGGTTACTGCCCGCCACCGACCCGACCGCACCGGTCATGTTGGTGTTGCCCGCCATCGCCCTGAAGGCGAAGTTCTATCTGCCGCTCGCCAAATCCCTGCATGAGGCCGGATTCTCCTCGGCAACAGTGGATTTGCGCGCCCAAGGGGAAAGCACCCCGCCGCTGGGCGAGGCGCGCAACTACGGTTACCGGCAGATGCTCGAGGCGGATCTGCCCGCGATTCTCGACGCGCTGCACGACCGTTTCCCGGAGGCGCCGATCTTCCTGGTCGGGCACAGCCTCGGCGGCCAACTCTCGCTGCTCTACGGTGCGGCGCATCCGGACCAGCTCGCCGGTGTCATCACCATCGCCACCGGAGTCGTCTACTGGCGCGCCTTCGACCCGAAGCGCTGGGCCTCGGTCCTGTACGGCAGCCAGTACGTCGGCGTGGTCTCGCGTCTGCGCGGTATCTGGCCCGGCGGCAAGGTAATGGGCGGCCCGATGGCGGGCGGCGTCATGGTCGACTGGTCCTGGCACGCCCTGACCGGCCGCTACCGGCCGGCGGGCACGAAGCTGAATTACGATCGCCTCCTCGGTGATTCGCCGCTGCGCACCCTCATGGTCTCCTTCGAGTCCGACCCGCTGGGCCCGAAGTCGACCGTGGACCACCTCGCCGGCCGCCTGAAGGCCGCACAGCTCACCCGGTGGCATCTGGGCCCGGACTCCGGCCTGGAGAATCTGGACCACTTCGCCTGGATCAAGGACAGCCCGTCGCTCGGCGCGCGCTTCGCCGAATGGGTGCGGGAAGGTCGGTAGAGCCCAGCAGCCCTTCCGACACAGAAACGGCCGGCCCGCCTCAGCGTCGAGGCGGGCCGGCCGTTTATTCAGATCCTCCAGGGCGTCGATAGCAGCGAACAGAGGCAATGCCCTGTTCCAAGTGGCTGGACATAAGGGTTCCGACGACAGGGCGAGTTCTCGATCAGGCGAGCGTGGCGACCATGGCGGTGTCGTGGCGGACCTCCCGGAAACGCTCGTGATCGAGCAGACCGTCCACGAATTCGGCCGTGGTCGACACCGCGGGTCCACCCATCCGGAGTTCGTGCAGCGCGCGCCGCATGCGCGCGATGGCCATGACTCGATCCGGTGCCCAGACAATGACTTTCGCCAGCAGGGAATCGTAGAGTGCGGGCACGCGGTAGCCGAGGCGGGCGTGGGTATCGACCCGCACGAACGGACCGCCGGGGAGTTCACACTCGGTGAGCTCACCGGGAGTCGGGGCGAAGTCACGGGCAGGGTCCTCGGCATTGATGCGACATTCCAGGGCAACGCCTTGTGGCGCAATGTCTTCCTGCGCGTATCCGAGCGGTTCACCCGCGGCGATGCGGATCTGCTCGTGCACCAGATCGATGCCGGTCACCATTTCGGTGACCGGATGTTCCACCTGCAGACGGCAATTCACCTCCATGAAGTAGAAGCGGTGGTCGCTGGGATCGAGCAGGAACTCGAAGGTGCCCGCGCCGACATAGCCGGAGACGAGCGCGCCGCGCACCGCCATCGCGCCCATCCGGTCGAGCACATCGGCCGCGATGCCGGGCGCAGGTGATTCCTCCACCAGCTTCTGATGGCGGCGTTGCAGTGAGCAGTCGCGAGCGCCGAGGTGCACCACGGTCCCGTGCTGATCGGCCAGCACCTGAATCTCCACGTGCCGAGCCGATTCCAGATAGCGCTCGATGTAGAGCCGCCCGTCGCCGAATACCGCGACAGCGGTGGCACGGGTGCGGGCGAATGCCTCGGGGAAGGCGGCCGGATGGTGCACCACCGCCATACCGCGACCGCCACCGCCGGCGACCGCCTTGACGATCACCGGGTAGCCGATCTCGGCCGCGAAGGCGGCGGCCGCGGCCGGATCGGTGATCGGATCCCGGCTGCCCGGTAGCAGTGGCAGTCCCGCTTCGAGCATGGTGGCGCGGGCGCGGGCCTTGTCGCCGAGTTCGGCCAATACCTTTGCGGGGCAACCGATAAAGGTAATCCCCTCGGCCGCACACACTTCCGCGAAGTCCGGGTCCTCGGAGAGGAAGCCGTAGCCCGGATGGATGGCATCCGCGCCGGACATGCGAGAGGCCTCGATGAGCGCCGGGATATGCAGATAGCTGTTCTTCGCCGGGCCGGATCCGATGCGGATCGCCGCATCGGCGCAGCGGACCACCGCGCTGTCGGCATCGGCCGTGGTGTAGACCGCGATCGAACGCAGGCCCAGCTCACGGCAGGTTCGGGCAACGCGCAGCGCGATCTCGCCCCGGTTGGCGATGAGGACCGAGGTGATCACCGGTCGGCCTCGCGCAGCAGGAGCAACGGCTGACCGAATTCGACCGCGGTGGCGTCGGGGACCAGGATCTCCGCCACCACTCCAGCCCGATCCGCCTCGATCGGGACCATGAGTTTCATCGCCTCGATAATGCCGATCTGCTGGCCCCGCACCACAGTGGCGCCCACGGTGACGAAGGGATCGGCTCCCGGTTCGGCGGCGTGATAGAAGACGCCGACCATCGAAGCGGTCAGCAGGAACGTGGCGGATCCGCTGTCGGTATCGGCGGGGGCGGTGTCCGCGCCACTGGCGATCGGAGCGGCAACAGTGTGCACGGCACTGCCGTTCGAGGTGGCGGCGATCGGCTGCTGCCGGGGCACGGCGGCCGTTGCGACCGGGTGTTCCGCCCAGCCCGCCTCGATCTGAAAGTCACTGGCCGACACTCGAATCGAGAGTGGCGGGCGATCCGCCCGCGCGGCCACCGCGAGCACGCTGTCGGTCAACGCGGTGATGGTGTCCACGGTATCGAGGTTCGGCAGGGTCATTGCACATCCTTTTCGAGAAAACGAGGCTGCTCGGCCGGACCGTCGGCGAGCACGGCACTGTCTGCGCCGAAGCGGCGGAATCGCGCGTGGCGCGTGGCGATCAGGGTCATCTGATCCTGCGGGAGCAACTCGTCGAGGCACTCGGTCAAGGCGGAGCGCACGTTCGCCGCCGCCGCGATGAGGTCGGTCTCCGCGCCCGAACCGGGCTCCTCTATCACGCCGTCGATGACGCCGAGTTCCAACAGCGACCGCGCGTCGACGCGGAGAGCCGCTGCGGCCCTGGGCGCTTCGGCCGGAGTCTTCCACAGAATCGACGCACAGCCTTCGGCACTGATCACCGAGTACACGGCGTTGGCGCACATGAGCACCCGATCGGCGACGGCCAGGGCGAGTGCGCCACCGCTGCCACCCTCACCGGTGATCACCGCGACCACCGGAATCGGCAAACTCGCCATCAGCCGCAGGTTCTCGGCAATGGCCACCGCCTGCGCCCGCTCCTCGGCCTCGATGCCCGGATGCGCGCCCGCGGTGTCGATCAGGGTGAGCACGGGCAGGCCGAGTTTGGCGGCCAGCCGCATTACCCTGGCGGCCTTGCGATAGCCCGACGGATTCGGCATCCCGAAGTTACGCTGTGCCAGTTCCGTTGTGCTGCGCCCTTTCTGGGTACCGATGATGGTGACCGGAATCCCGGCCAGTCGGCCGAGGCCGGCCACGATCGCCGGGCAGTCGGCCGAGGCCCGGTCACCGTGCAGTTCAACGAAATCGTCGATCATGAGCCCGATGTAATCCAGGGTGCTGGGGCGGCCGAAGCGGCGCGCGGCGCGCACACAATCCCAGGTATCCCGCTCAGGCAATCGCGCGTAATCGGTGACCAGCGCATCGGTTCGAGGCCATTCGTGCGGCACGGCCCCTGGGCGTCGCCCGGCCACCGACAGCAGCCGGGCCAGGGTCGCCGGGAGCTCCGCGCGGGGCGTGATCCTATCCACAACCCCATGTTCGAGCAGGAATTCGGCGGTCTGGAACTCCGCGGGCAAAGTCTGACCGATGGTCTGCTCGATCACCCGGCGTCCGGCGAATCCCAGTCGCGCACCTGGTTCGGCGATAATCACGTCGGGGAGGGTGGCGAAGGACGCTGCGACGCCGCCGAAGGTTGGGTCGGTGATCAGTGCGACGGTGAGAATGCCCGCCTCGTCCAGCTGCCCGAGGGCCTGACTGGTCTTGGCCATCTGCATGAGCGCGAGAATGCCCTCCTGCATGCGGGCACCGCCGGAGGCGGTCACCAGGATCAGTGGAGTGCGCTGCGCCAGAGCGATTTCGGCGGCCTGGGTGATGGCTTCACCGACCGCAGTGCCCAGACTCCCGCCGAGGAAGCGGAAGTCCATGACCGCCAGTACCGCGGCGAACCCGCCGATGCGAGCGCGGGCACAGACCACCGCCTCGGCTGACCCGGTGCGCGCCCGGGCTTCTCGCAAGCGCCACGGGTAGGGCTTCGTATCGACGAAGTCCAAGGGATCGGTCTCGGCGACAGCGAGTTCCAACACCCGGATCGAGCCTGGGTCACACAGCATATCCAGGCGATCCCCGGCGGTCAGCGGGCCGTGGTGACCACACGCCGGACACACGTGACTCGCCGACTCGAATCGCTTGCGGTACAGCATTTGCCCGCAGCCTCCGCACAACAGCCAGTCATTGGGTGCAGCGGACCGGGGGTCGGACTGGACGACAGTCATGATCATCCCTCCAGCGGAGCGGGCAGATAGGTGCAGGCGGCGGCCGGCAGGCGCGCCCCCACCTGGCGCAGTGCGGCCACCCGCGCGGTGACCGCGGTGCCGCGCATGATCTGCGCGGCCAGCTCCGCTGCCTGTCGATTGCGCGCCGGGGCCAGATAGGATCCGGCTGCCCAGGCATTGAACGCGCCCATGGCCGGACCGCACCACACCTGATAGTCGGTGGCCCGCTCCGGTTCGCCGACAATGCTCCAGGCCGAGGACAGACCCAGATACCAGCGGAAGATCAGCGCCATCTTGCGTTTGGGGTCGCGCTCGGCGCGTATGAGCTGCTCGGGATCGCGTTCGGTGAAGTAGCCGACGCAGCCTTCCCAGACCTCATCCAGCCGACGCTGGAAGGTTCGCTGTTCCAGCAGCAAGCGTTCGGTGGCCGGGATGGCCTCGATGGAGTCGTAGGCCCGATAGGTCTCGTAGAGCCGCTTGGCACGCGCCGCGAACATGGTGCCGCGCTTGAGCACCTGCACCTCGACACCCATTTCGAACATGTCCGCCGAGGGGGCCATGACGCAATCGGCGCTATTGGCCGCGACAAGCAGCGCCTTCGTCGATTCCGACTGTGCGGCTTCGACACTGGCCTGATTGATCGAACCGGTCACCACATACGAAGCTCCCAGGGAGAGGGCGGCGAAGGCCGCGGCGGGAGTGCCGATACCGCCCGCCGCGCCGATCCGAACCGGTTGCCGATAGCCGAGTTCGGACTGAATACGATCGCGCAGGGCGATCAGCTCGGGCACCAATACGGTCAGGGGCCGACGGTCGGTATGTCCGCCCGAATCGGCCTCGGCGGTAATATCATCCGCCATCGGCACCCGCCGGGCCAGATCGGCCTGCTCGGCGGTGATCAGTCCCGCGGCGAGCAGCTCCCGGACCATCGGTTCGGGCGCGGGTCGCAGAAACAACTCGGCGACCTCGAGCCGGGAAACCTTGGCGATCACCTTGTTTTCGGCAGCCACCCGGCCCTCGCGCGCCACCAGTCCCGCGAGCCGGTAGTGCACCACCTGCGGGGTGAGACTCATGAATGCGGACGCTTCGATGCACCGAACCTGGTGGCGCAGACAGAGGTCGACCGTGGCTCGTTCCATGGCGAGCTCATTGGGACTGTGAATGAGGTTGCAGGCGAACGGCATGCCCGGTGCGTCGCGACGAATCTCGGTGAGCGCCTGGTCGATTCGCGCGGGCACTACACCGGCCGCACCGAAGGAGGCCAGGATGCCGTCGCGGGCCAGGGCGATCACCATACGGGCCGACGCGATGCCATTGGCCATCGCCCCGGCCATATACGCCTGACGGACGCCGTGTGCGCGACGGAATGCCTCGTCCCCCAGTGCTTCCGGTCGCCCGGGTGGCACGGCGGCGAGCACCTGCACGGTGCGCGCGGCCACCGGGTCGTTGGTGGCCGCCAGACCGGATTCGGTGCGCACCAGGAAGAACGGATCCTCCACACGCAGCAGCGCGGCCCGCACGCTCGCCACATCACCGGCCATTCGAGTGGGTTCGGCGCTCACCATGGCAGCGCTCCTTCCGCACGCAGTTCGACTGCGATATCGCTGAGTTCATAGATCCGCAGGCCGGGCTTCCACATGCTGGCCTCGCCGACCACGCGGACCCGATCGGGCCGCTGCTCGACCCGCTTCACATGCACTTCGAGGGTGTATTCCCCGTCGGTAGGCAGGAACTGGCCCCGGTACTTCCAGGTGAACGGCAATCCGACCGGCAGCACGAATCCCGGATTCGTCATGCCGGCGGCGAAACCGCTGTCCAACACCCATTCCTGCATGGCCTGAATGCAGGATTCGATGCCGAACGAGCCGGGAATCACCGGGTCGTAGCGGAAGTGCCGCGCGAATACCCAGTGCGACGGGTCGATCGGCTGGACCGCGTGCAGATACCCCTGCCCATAGCGGCCGCCGCCATCGACAACCCGCACCCGGTCGAGCAGGGCAAGGTGGCCGCGGGAGACCAGGCGCGCGTGCGGGTCGGCGCGTCGGGCGGCGATGTCGATTGTTCGGGTGGCGGGTGCGGTGGGTTGATCGTCGAGCCAGGTCGGGACGCTGCGTCCGGCGTCCAGTCCGTTCTGGTTGGCCATGGCCGCGTCACTGAAGTAACCGAAAAGCGTGTCGCCCGAATAGAAGGGCTCGCCGTCCACGGTCATCGTGTAGGCGAAATTTTGCAGTATAGAACCCGGTACGGGCGAGGTGGACAACAGCTGGGAGTGCTCGACAATCGTCTTGTCCCGCAAATCCACCTCGCGCAGCACGGTGGCCGTACCGCCGAGATTGCGCAGGCTGACGGTGGCCTCGGGATCGGCGAGGGTCGGTCCGAGGTAGTAGCCGAGCAATAGCGCCGCCTGTAGTGAGGTCTCCATGTACACGCAGTTGGGCATGGAGGCATTGGCGGTATCGAGGTAGTACCAGGAATCGGCCGGGGAATCGTATTCGGTGCGATGCGAACCACCGTCGAGCGTGCCGCGGGTACCGGTCATCTCCATGAACCGGTCCACCAGCAGCAGTCCGCCGTCCGGCGGACGCGTCGCCTTGCGCGCGCTGTTGGGTGTGAACTCCGGCCCCATGCCGATGCCCTGATCACCACGGCACATGTGCGCGAGATGGAATTCACTCAGCAGTGCGCGCTCACCGAAGCGGCCGACCCGGCCGAGCCAGCGGGCGGGGACGCCGCCGAGCTCCGGGCCGATCGGAACGCCCGGCTTCTCCACCACGGCGATGGTCACGCCGCGCACCCGTCCCACCGCGCCGCCCGCTATCGACGCCTCCGCATCGATACGTAGATACGGCCGTGGCACCAGGTCGATTTCGGTGACCTCGAGGCTCAGCTCGATATCGCTGCCGCCCGGTGCGGCGTAGTCGAGTACCACCGGTTGATCGGGCAGTCCCGGTGCGCTCCGCTCGAAGGTGGCATCCGCGAGACACAGGTGCAGGCCGGTGTACAGCGCGAACACCTGAGCGCACTGCACGACCGCCTCGACCACGTCGTGCTCGGGGGCCGCGTGGTCGGTCGCCCGCACGCGCGCGGTGAATCCGCCTCTCCCCCGCGTCCCGCCGTACAGGTCCAGTCCGCGCACCGCCGCCAGCGAGGTACCGCTCAGGCGGATATCTGGATTCGCGCCATCCTGCGCGTAGCGGGAACCGAACACGGCCGCGATGTCACCGGCCGCCAGTTGGGCAAGAGCGGTGCCGTCCAACTCCGTGACGGCGGTGCGGGCCAGCGGTTTGAACCTCGCCTCGGTATCCACGCGGGCCGTTGCCGCGGGTGCGGGCAGGGTGGCACCGAAGGCCCCATGTACTTGAAATTCCCTGAGCTGCAGTGCCGTTTGCGCCCGCAATACCTGTTCGTGCGCGCGAACCATGGCGAACCGCAGGCCCCGCACCAAGCCTGCGACGCCCGCGGGCGAGATCGGCCTGTCGGAGGCGGCCGGGGCTCGTGAAGTTACCGCTGGTGGCATGAGAACGTCCGCGGGCGGGATCGCGGCGGGCGAGATGAGGGCGAGCGCGTCGAACGGCTCGCCGACGAATTCGAGTTCGGCGGTGATCACGGCGCAGTCTCCATTTCACTCTGGGCCGCTGGCATGTGAGCCACCGAATCTCGCCGGTGCGCCACGGATTCGGCGAACTTGGCTGCCATGGCCGGTGTCGCCACGAACGCCAGCTCGTCGAATCGCATCAGCACCCGGCCGGCTTCATCGGTGGCCGTAGCAGTCGCGGTGATGCCATTGGCATTTCGGCGTACCCCGTCGACAACCAGGACGAAGTCCGCGTCGCCGGGCAGCGGCGCGTAGTACTCGGCGACACCGATCGCCAGCGGCAGGCAGGCCTGTCCGAGCAGCCGACTGCCGAGGGCGGAGGGTCCCTGCAGCAATAGGTCCGCCAGCACGGGGCTGTGCAGGATGCCGGTGAACGCCCCGTTCGCTACCCGGGTATCGGTCAGGTGGCAGCGCACGACCAGGCGCTCATCGGTGAATTCGAGGACCTCCCGCAGACCTTGCAGTAGTGGGCCGTGGAATTGGGTGGCGCTGGTGTAGATGGACGCGCCGTCCTGAGCGCCGATGCCGGACGGTCGCGGCGGCCGCATCGGCGTACTGCCCGCTGCGGCGGCCAGCTCCAGGGTGGCCGCGTAGTGCGACATGGGCAGTGTCCGGCCGCTGTCGCCCCGCGCCGAGGCGTCCACGAACACGCGGTCACCCTCGATCCGGGCATCGGAAAGTTCGACCCAGCGTGGGATATCCGGGCCGTCGTCGAACACGATCCCCTTGTTCACCTGGAAGCCCCGTACCCGCACCACGCGAAGGCCCGGATGCGCCCGTTCCGCGACATTGATCAGCCAGCCCAGTCCGAATGTCGCGGGCAGCACCGCCTGCGTGCCGATCCGGTGATCCTGAATCACCGGATCATGGTGCAGCGCGGCCAGTTCCCGGTGGGCGATGCGGGCGGGGGCGGGAACCGGGCCGGATCCACCCAGTGCCGTGGCCGCGCCGATCAGCACGCGGGTGT
>NZ_BDCE01000090.1 GCF_001613345.1 Nocardia uniformis NBRC 13702
GGATTGCCGAGCAGGCCCGCGATGGAGGTGAACACCACCAAATGCCGCAGCCGGTCGGTGTCCACGGCGTCGAGTACCGCGGCCAAGCCACGCAGTTTCGGTGCGAAGACTCGGTCGATCTGTTCGATTCCCTTGTCCGGCAACAGCGCATCGGCGAGGACGGCGGCCCCGTGCACGATGCCGTTCACCCCGCGATCGACCAGTGCGGCCCGCACCGCGGCGGCGTCGGTGACATCCACCGCGAGGTAGGTCGCACGGGATCCAGCCGCGTGCAATCGGTCGAGGGTGGAGCGAATCTCCCGGTTTGCGACCAATTCACCGTGCACGCGCGCGATGTCGCGCGGGACCGGACGATCTCCCCCGACCCGCAGCTGGTCGATCACCGCGGCACGGAGATCGGCGTCGACCACCCCGGCGGCCCACTCGGGCTCCGCGGTGAGCTCGGTGCGGCCCAGCAGAATGAACTCCGCCGAACCGGACTCGGCCAGCGCTGCCACACACAGTGCGGTAACGCCACGGGCGCCGCCGGTCACCACGAATACGTCATCGGGTTCGATCAGTGGTTCGGCGGTGGTCTCCGGGCCGACCGGGGAGGTGTCGACCGGGTGGGGGTAGCGGCCCGGGACAACCGCGCGCCGCCTCCCGCTGAGGTCCACACCGACCTCGAGGGTGTCGACGGCCGCATCGTCGAGTTCGGCGAATACCGCCGCGAGCAGCTGATCGTCCGCCAGATCCGGGTGCACGTCCACGGCTCGGCAGAACAGCCGCGGCGCCTCGGCCGCAAGGGTTTTCACCACGCCGCCGACTCCCCCGACCAGACCGGCCTCCGGGGCAGCCGCACCGGTGCATCCGAGCCCGCCGTCGAGCCGGGTCAGCGTGAGGAACGCCGCACGGCCCTCGGTACCCGTCAGGCTCCCCAGCGCGTACTTGGCGAGCAGAATCACCTCGGTGAGCTGTCGTTCGGCACCCGCCCATGTCGGCTCGCCATCAGCGACAGCAAGGACGAGATCAACCGTCGCAGAACAGACTTCACCGATCGACCGCTCCACCGACGCCGCGTCCGCGGCACCGGAGAGATCGATCCGCCGCACGGTCCATCCCCGTTGTTCCAGGCCCGCAACGATTTTCGTGGCATCGACGCCACCGTGGTCCGCGACGACCGCTACCGGATCGTCTCGGAACGGTGCGTCCATGACGTCGATGGCGGGCAGATCGACCAGTTCGACCCGGTGCCGCAGCGTTGGCGCGGGACCGACCTCCGAGCTCGGCTCAGCGGTCGGCGACGGCGCTTTTGGGTAGACACCACCCGCCTCTCCGACCAGTACGTCCACCATCTGATCGAGAGTTCGCAATTCACCGAGCACTTCGGGGCCGACGACCGGAAGGTCCGGGAAGCGTTCCTGGACAATGCCGAGCACCTGCACGCGCTTGATGGAGTCGACGCCGAGATCGGCCTCGAGGTCCATGGTGGGGTCGATCAGGTCGGTCGGGTAACCGGTCTTGTCGGCCACCACCTCGACCAGGGCCGCACGCACAGCCTCGGCGTCGAGGACATGACCGTTCGAACTCGACGGTTCGACCGCGATCTGCGGGGCCGTCTGTGTAACAGCAGGTTCCGGGGCGGGCGGCGGCGTGGCGACAGGGGCGGGCACGACGGCGGCGGGCGTGGTGGGGACCGGAGCGACGGCAGGCGTCGCGGCGGTCAGTGGCCGGGGAGCGACGCCCGCGGTGGCCGGCGGCGCGGGCCGGTATTCGACCGGTTCGCTCCACACGGCCGGTGCGACGGCGGATTCCAGCTCCGACAGTCGCGCCAGCACCTCCGCCGCCCGCTCATGCGCATGTCCGATGGCGACGCTCTGATCGCGCACCGAGGCAATGACGTTCGGCAGATTCGGATCGTCGAGCCCGTGCTGGGCGATCAAGCCGATCAGGGTCTCGGCTACATTCAGCTGGCTGTCCAGGTAGCGCGAGTGCAGCGCGAGGTGCTGGGTGGCCGGATCGTCCTCGGATCGGTTCCGGGCCTGCGGATGGACGGTCATCGGGTGTTCCTCCTGAATGTGGTGGGCCACAGCCCCATTGCCGTAGACCGGAGTCGGCACGGCCGCCGGAGCGGGTGCGGGCGGGGTGGCGAGTGCGGAGACGCGGAAACCGTCGGTGAGCCCGTCGGCGTAGGCGGCGCGCCGGGCGGGCGAGATGTATTCGGGAGCGGAGAGGCTGACGGTCATGCCCTTGCGGGCCGGTTCCGCGAGCGCAGGTGCGTCGTAACGGTTGATGCCGTCCAGGTCGACGCCCAGCACCGCCAGCTGCACCGCCGCCTGCTTGAGCGCGAGGTCGGAGTCGCCGAGCGGGCCGCTGTCGGTGGGGACGGCGACCACATCGGTGTCGGCCAGAATGGTCCGAACCAGGCCGGTGAGAACCTGTTTGGGGCCGAACTCCACGAAGACGGTGACCCCGTCGGCGTGCATGGCGCGCACCGCTTCGACGAATTCCACCGGGCGCAGCAACTGCCTCGCCAGGGTGTCGGCATTGGCCTGCGAGTCCGCCGCGTACGCGGCACCGGGACTGTTGGCGTAGACCGCTACGGCGGGTGCGCCGATGTCCACCGTGTTCAACGCCGCGCGGAAGTGTTCGACGGCGTGCCCGACGTACGGTGTGTGGAAGGCTGCGGAGACCGGCAGCCGACGCGCGGTGATCTCGCGGCGGGTGCACTCGGCCAGCAGCGCCTCCACTGCCTCGGTGCCACCACCCACGACCACCTGTTCGGGGGCATTGTGGTTACACACCAGCACATCCGGCGTCTCGGCCAGCAGCTCCTCGACCATGTCGCGAGTCGCCGCAATGGCGGCCATGGCCCCGGTGTCGCCGCTGTCGGCCACCGGTGCCATGGCGGTGCCGCGCGCGGCCGCCAGCCGGAAGTAGTCGGCATCGGTCAGGGCGTCGGCTGCCCACAGCGCGGTGAGTTCGCCGAAGCTGTGGCCGAGCATGCCGTCGCAGCGCAGGCCCAGCTCACGCAGGAACCGGAACTGTCCGGCCGCCAGCGCGCCGATGGCGGGCTGGGCGTATTCGGTGCGGCGCAGCGTCGACTCCTGCTGCTGGCGCAACTTCGGGTCGAAGATCGGCGGCGGGTAGACCGCCGCGGCCAGACCCGGATCCTCACCGGGGAAGGCCGCATTGGCCGCGTCGAAGGCGTCCGCCACCGTAGGCACGCTGACCACGGCTTCCAGCCCCATATCCAGGTATTGACTGCCCTGCCCAGCGAAGAGCGCCCCGACCTTCACGCCGACCGGCGCCTGGCGGCGGAAGTACACGCCCTGCGGCAGCGACCACTGCTCGGCGTCCGGGTCAGCGGATAGCCGTTCGGCCACCAGGGCACGCAGCCGCGCCGCGGTATTATCATCGGCCGCAGCGAATCCCACGCGGGCGTGCGCGGCGGGCACGGGGCCGCCGTCGACGGCGGGTGCGCCCGAGTTCAGCAGGTCCAGCAGCGCGGCCGGGTCCGGAGCGTGCCACAGGTTGGCGCGCGCGGTGCGGTGCAGATTTCGCACCGCAGAGCGGTCGCCGTCGTACTCCTCGAGCACCATGTGGAAGTTGGTGCCGCCGAAGCCCATTGCGGAGGCCGCCGCACGGCGAACCGCACGGCGCGGATCGCGAATCCACGGACGGAGTTTGGTGCTCACATAGAACGGTGCGGAGTCGAAGTCGATCCCGCTATTGGGCCGATCCACATTGATGGTCGGCGGAAAGACCTTGTGGTACAGGGCAAGTGACAGCTTCATCACGCTCGCGGTGCCCGCCGCACCCTTGGTGTGCCCGATCTGGGACTTCACACTGCCCAGGGCCGCACCATGACGCGGGGCCGCATTGTCAGCGAGCAGCTCGCGCAGGGCGGTCAGCTCGGTACGGTCGCCGACAGCGGTACCGGTGGCGTGTGCCTCGAACAATTCCACCGAGGCCGGTGAGCAGTCGGCGTCCTCGTAGGCACGGTCCAGAGCGATGCGCTGGCCCTCGGCGCGCGGCGCGTAGATGCTCTTGGCGCGCCCGTCGCTGGAGGAGCCCAGTCCTCGGATCACCGCGTAGATCCGGTTCCCGTCACGTTCAGCATCGGCCAGTCGGCGCAGTGCCAGCATGCCGATGCCCTCACCGAGCAGGGTGCCGTCGGCGTCATCGGAGAATGGTCTGATCCGATCGGATTTCGACAGCGCGCCGACCTTACCGAAGGACATGTACACGAAAATGGTGTTCTCCGTGTCGACTCCGCCCGTGATCATCATATCGGCGCGGCCGTCCACCAGTTCCGCGATGGCCGTGCGCATAGCCGCCAGCGAGGCGGCGCAGGCGGCGTCCACCGTGCAGTTCAGCCCGCCGAGGTCGAGCCGGTTCGCCACCCGCCCGGCGACCACATTGGCCAGAAAGCCCGGGAAGGAGTTCTCCTCCCAGGGCGCGAAGGCCCGTACGTAGCGGTCGGCGATCTCGTCGGCGTCGGCGGCGGTCAGACCCGCGGCCCGTACCACCTCCTTGAGCACCGGGGTGGACAGTCGCGCGGCCAGCGGGTGCATGAGCGGCACCGGACCGGTGGTGCCGAGCACAACGCCGGTCCGGGCCGGGCGATACCAGTCCGAGGTGTCAGCGCCGCTGTCCTTCAACAGATCTCGAGCCACCATCAGGCTCAGCGTCTGCATGGTGGTGGTGACGTCGAGCTGATTGGGCGGCAGACCGAATTCGAGGGGGTCGAAGTCGATGTCCGGCAGGAACGCGCCGCGCCGGGAGTAGGTCTTGTCCGGTGCGTCGGGGTCCGGATCGTAGTAGTCCGAGACCTTCCACCGCGATTCGGGTACCTCGGTGGTGCAGTCTTGGCCGTCGACAATGTTCTGCCAGTAGTCCCGGTGATTGCGGGCCATGGGGAACAGGCTGGACATGCCGACAATCGCGATCGGATTGTCGGCCAGTCGCCGCCCGATCCGCGTCGTTTCCTCGCTCACGTCTTTCCTCTCTGAGTGACCGGGCCTAAGCCGCGGCCAGCGACATCCCGGTCGTACTCGCCAGCAGCTCGGCGACCGAGCGGGCGAACCACTCATGTCCACGCGGGCTGGGATGCAGGCCGTCCGGCGACCACATGGCCGGATCGGCCCATTCGGGGACGGTGGTGACGTCCAGGCATAGCGCTCCGGTGCGTGCGGTCGTGTCGCGCAGGGCATCGTTGGCCCGGGCGAAGCGGTCCCGCAGCAGGGTCCGGAAGGTTTCGGGTACCGGGAGATTCGCCGGTATGTCGGCGTAGGTGGCGGTGAACACCGCGGTGTCCATGCCGGTGGTCTTTTCGAAGATGGCGGTGAGATTGCGTCGGAAGCGGTCCGGGTCGTAGTCACCCACGAGGTCGTTCACCCCGACGATGACGCCGATCACCGGGGCCTTGTTGGTCAGCGCACGGGTCAGCTGATGGTCGACGACGTCTTGCGTAGTGGCCTGGAAAGTGCCCAGGTTGCGCACGGAATCACCGGGCAGCCACAGCATTTCGGCCAGCCTGGGCACCCAGCCGTGCCAGCCGCCGCCCGGCGCGGCATCGCCGCGCCCTTCCACGAAGCTGTCACCGAGCGTGGTGAGTCTGATGGTCGCCATGATGGGTGTCTCCGATTCGGCTGGGGGGGCGATCAGGATTCGTCGGCCGAGTACATCCGCTCCCCCGCCGGAGTGCCCGCCGCGGTGTACAGGGTGTCCAGGTGTTCGGGCGCAAAGAACTCCTTGCCGTGCAGCCCGCCGCCGATCAGGCGGAAGAACTGGGTCAGACCCAGCTCACTGGCACTCGCGGCCCGGAAGACCGTCTCGTAGAAGGGTGGAGCCTTCAGCTCGGAGATCATGCAGGTGAAATTGAAGGTATCGGTGCTGCGCTCATCGCGAATCCGCTCGTACTCGCGCACCGCCGCGTCGATGGGCTGCTCACCGGATAGGCCCGCGTGCAGCTGATCGGCCAGAACCTCGCCGTAGACCAGGGCGTCCGAGATGCCCCAGCCGGTGAAGGGGTCCTTGTGGTAGCCGGCGTCGCCGACCAGAGCCCAGCCCGGGCCCGCCGAGCGACGGTAGTAGTTGTCCGGATAACGCATCGAGCGTAACTGCTCGGTCCGTTTCCCGTTATCCCGCAGCTGCGCACCGAATTCCGGCATGATCTGGTCGAATACCTGCTGGAAGTTGGCATCCACATCGGTGCGGAATTCCGCGAACCGGTCGAGCGGGCGCATCACGGTGACCAGATGTTGATTGTCATTCGTCGGCCACGCGCCGAACTGCTGCTTGTCGAATCCGGTCCAGTGGTGAAATTCCCAATCCAGGCCGTCGTAGTAGCTGTAGTAGACGAAGCAGGAAGCCGGTCGCACGGTATGGTATTCGGCATCGACCAGATCGCCGACGGTCGAATTGCGCCCATCCGCGCCGACCACGAACGAAGCGCGGAATTCCTGCTCGGAGCCGTCGGCGACAGTGCCCTTCACACCGCACACCCGACCGTCCTGCCACAGCAGACCGGTGACGGTGAAGCCCTCGATCACCTCGGCACCGGCTGCCCGGGCGGCATCGACCAGCAGGTTGTCCAGTACGGTCCGGCGCGGTGCGTAGACCTCGTCGATACCCTCGACCTCGGCGAAGCCGCGCAGGGTGATTCCGGTGTAGGAGAAGTTCAACCGGCGAATCGGAGTCACACCGGTGGCGACCAGCTTGTCCAGCAGGCCCCATTCCTTCAGCCGAGCCACACCGACCTGGTGCATGTAGTGGGTGGACACCGTATCGCTGGGGAAGGTCGACCGATCGACCACCAGGACCCGATGCCCCTTCCGGGCGAGCAGCATTGCCAAGGGCGATCCGGCGCACCGCGCGCCGACCACAATCACGTCGTACATGGAAATTCTCCCTACCTGCCGTGAATTCGACATAAATGATTCTCGGAGCTCCACAGGAAGCTCTCAAGGACTGAAACTTGAATCAGATTGCGCGATTGATGCTTTCGATCGGAAGCGGTACTAACTCGGCGTGTACAGCGCGGAAATATCGTCCGCATAGGCCTGCTCGATAACCGCTCGGCGCAATTTGAGCGAGGGGGTGAGCTGACCGTTCTCGACCGTGAAATCGCCGGAGACGACCCGGAACTCGCGAATGGACTCGGCGCGCGAGACCAAGCCGTTGGCGTCCTCGATGGCAGTGGCGATCGCCGCCATCAGTTCGGGGTGTCGCAGCCAATCCTGTTGCGATGCTTCCGATCCTCGATTGACCAACCAGGCATCGAGCGCCGCGGGGTCGACAGTGACCAGTGCCGACACGAAGGGGCGCGCCTCACCGAGAACCATGCAGTGGCTCACCAGCGGATGCAAGCGCACGCGATCCTCGAGTGGCGTCGGCGCGACATTCTTGCCGCCGGTGGTGATGAGGATTTCCTTGCGACGGCCGGTGATGTACAGGTAGCCGCCGGCATCCAGCTTGCCGAGATCCCCTGTGGGCAGCCAGGTTCCGGTGCTCTCGGCGAAATTCGGCCAGTACCCCGGTGACGTATTCGCGCCGGAGACCAGCACCTCGCCATCGGCCGCGATGGCCACGGTGGTGCCGGGCACCGGGCGGCCCACACTGCCGTGCCGATTGGCGTGCACCTGGTTGATAGTCACGGCCGTGGCCGACTCGGTCAGGCCGTACGCACCGAGAACCTGTACTCCCACACCGGCGTAGAAGGCGTCGGTGGTGGCGTCCAGGGACGCACCGCCGCTGATCACATACCGGCAGCGGCCACCGAACACCGCACGGACGGCGGCGAATTCGTCATCGTTGCGGGCACGGTGCGCGGCGGCCAGCTCCGGATCGACGGCGTCGGCCTCGAACATCGCACGGCCGTAGTCGACGGCCACAGCTTCGGCATCAGCGCCGATGGCGCTCCGGCAGCGCTTGCGAATCTTTTCCAGCGCGTAGGGCACCAGGGCCAGGAAGGTGGGCTGAAATGTCGGCAGCGCATCCAGCAGATCCGGTATTCCGGCCAGCAGTCGCGTTCGGGTCCCGCCGTGCAGGCAGGCGAGTAGCACTGTGCGCCCGAAGATGTGCGAGAGCGGCAGGGCCAGCAGAGTCGCCGAGTCCTCGGCGCGGAACAGTTCGGGCAGATGCCGGACCGTGTTCCCCGAGGAGGCGAACATATTGCGGTGGGTCAGCACGCAGCCCTTGGGCATTCCCGTGGTGCCACTGGTGTACACGATGGTCGCGATGTCATCGGCGCGGACGGCGGCGCTGCGCTCGACAAAGGACTCCGCCGTCGACGCGGCGGCGGGGACCGGCGGGTCGGTGAGCATGCGGACCGGCGTCCGCCACTGCGATTCACCCAGCCGGGCCAGCATGTCGCGCTGCTCGGCGGTTTCGGCGAAACCATGGACCGCGCCGGAATCGGCGATGATGTGGGCGATCTGTTGCTCGGAGGCGGTTGGGTACACGGGGACCACGATCGCGCCGATGCTCAGCGCGGCGTAGTCCACGACCACCCACTCGTAGCTATTGCGCCCCAGCACCGCCACCCGGTCGCCGTGCAGCACTCCAGAGCCGAGCAGTGATTCGGCGAATGCCACCACGTCACTGTGAAATTGGGCGAAGTCGATATCGATCCACCCGGCCTCGCCATGGCGGCACAGCACCGCACGGGCCGGTCGGTGGCGCGCACCCTCGGCGACTACATGGAACAGCCCGACCCGGTCCGGGAGGGCATCGGCATCGGTATCGCCTCGGGAGATCGCCGACAGGCCGTGATCGTCGACGGATGTGGACAGCAACAAGGTAACCACCTGAGGATTTCGTTGACCTCGCAGCGCGCCGGCGGAATGTGGTCGCTACTGCGCGGCCAGGATCCGATCGAGCTGCTCGAGTGTTTCGGAGTTTCCGCGGTGCCGGATCGCCCGCCAGCCGGCCGCTTCGGCGGCGAGGCAGTTGCGCGCACTGTCGTCGATGAGCAGGCAGCGTCGAGCGGGCACGTCGAGGGTCTGTTCGGCAATGCGGAAGATGCGGGGATCGGGTTTGCGGACACCGTATTCGTGCGATCGGACAATCGCTTCGAACACGGCGGATTCGGGAATCAATCGGGCGCGGTAGGGTTCCCACTCGCGCACGCTGTTGGTGAGCATTGCCAGCCGGCACTCCACATCGAGGCGGCCACTGAGGGCGTCGTACAGTTCGCCGTTGAAACTGCGGTTGCCGTACCATAATTCGCTGAATCGGCCGAGATCGGCGGCCGGCAGCCACGGTGCCAGCTGAGCGGTCACCCGCTCGCCCCACTCGGCCTCACCGAGCAGTCCGAGTTCCAGGGGCGCGAGCTCGTCGCCGCCGTATTCGGCGGCGACGGCCGAGCAGGCCAGCAGGAGTGTCTCGGCGGGCACCGCGCATTGCGCGGCCACCCGTTCGAGCACCTCCGCTACCGGGTCGGTGAGCACGCCACCGAAGTCGCACCAGATGACGAGTTCGCCGATCACGAACTCAGTCTCACTGCCTGTGAACCGGTCGGCAAGGCCGATAATCCACACGCACGGTTGGTGATTCCTATTGCGCCAGACGGGATTCCATCTTCATTGCCGATTCCAATGGTCGTGCGGATTCGATGCATCCGAGGAACGATCGGACGATCGGACGGGTATCGTCGGCTCGCCAGACGACGCATAATTCGACTGTCGGAACCGGGTCGTGCAGCGCCACCATGACCGTCTGGTTGTACCCCGCGGTAGGCGCGGCCCCGGCCCGCACCGAGGACGCGAACCCGATCATCGACTTGACCGACACCATGATGGCGGTGGCATTGGGATCGTCGAGGTGATGCTCGACATTGAGCTTGATCCCGCTGCGTTCGGCGGCATGGTGGATAGCGTCGTACATGGCCGGGCACTGCTGGCGTTCGAACAGGATGCAGGACTGACCGGCCAGCTCGCTGAAGGATGTGCGCGAGCGCCGGGACCAGCTGTGCCCGCGGCCCACAACCGCCACCAACGGCACCTGTAGCAGCGGCCGGCTGTGGAATTCGGTGGCCGCGGGACGGCCGTACACGAGCCCGACATCCAGGGCCCCGGCCGAGAGCGCGGCCAGCTGCGGGCCGGTGCGCTGTTCGATCAGGTTGACCGTGACATTGGGGAGAATGGTGTTCATGCGCGCCAACGCGGCAGGCAGGATGCGCTGGCCGGACGCGAAGTTGTACCCGATTCGCAGGGTACCGGCGCGGCCGAGGGCCACCTCGCGCACCGTCGATCGGGCCTCTTCGGTCTGGGTGAGGATATTGCGCGCGAGATCGCACAGTACCGCGCCCGCCGGCGTGAGATTGACCTGGTGTGAGCTGCGCTCCACCAGTTGAACTCCCACACTTCGCTCCAGCCTTTGAATCTGCTGGCTGAGTGAGGGTTGGGCCAAATGTAGTCGGGCAGCCGCGCGGCCGAAATGAAGTTCTTCCGCGACGGCCACAAAAGACGCCAAGAGTCTGAGCTCCATATTTACCTCCCCTTCGGGATGGGGCTCAGCGTATCCGGCCCGAATAACCACGGGTGAACCTACCGAACGGCGAAATGAACTGTAGGCGATACCGCCGCGGTCACATTCGCCCGTGGCTAGCGCCCGATCTTGTGGACCATCCCCGGGTACGCAAGCCGCACGCGGCCCGGAAACAGTTGCACCGCTTCGTCCAGGCGGGCCTTCAGCCAGACCTCGTCACCGGTCGGCATATGCGTCAGCAACAGTTCGCGCGCGCCCGCCGCGGTGGCGGCCCGGGCGGCGTCGGCCGCACAGAGGTGGCCGTGCGCACTGCGGTCCGTGTGCTCCAGACTGGCCTCACACAGGAACAGGTCCACCCCCGCCGCGAGGCGCTCCAGCGCGACCGAGACGCCGGTGTCACCGGAGTAGGCGAGCGAACCGTCCGGACCGCAGATCCGCAGTCCGCAATTGGGTTTGGCATGCGGAAGGGCGATGAACTCGCAGGTATTGTCGCCGATGGTCACGGTGTCGTCGGGCTGGTATTCGCGAATGTCGAAGGCCGCTTCGAAGACTCGGTCCAGGATGGGTAGCGACTCGGTGGTCAGCGCCGAGGCCAGGTTCTCCAGGACGGAGCGGGCACCGACGGGAACATACAGCGGTATCAGCGGCATTCGATCCGGGAGATTCTCGAACCAGGATTCGAAGCCGGGGTACTTGGCCAGTGCGTAGGGGGCCAGCAGGATCTTGCCCAGCGGCAGCAGGTCGTAGCAGTGATCGATATGCAGATGACTGATGATCACCGCGTCCAGACCGGCCGGATCACGATCGGCGGTGAGCGCGGTCGCGATGCCGGGACCGCAGTCCAGCAGCACCCGGCTACCGCCGGTTTCCACCAGATAGCCGGAACTGGGCTGACCGTCCGCTGGCATTCCGGCCCGGCAGCCGAGCACAGTGAGTTGCATTTTCATTCTCCGTTCCGCGGGTGCGCCGAATCGAGGGCGCGCGAATACATAAAAGGTCGACCGGATTACGTGGTCTGAGTGAATGAGCGGGAATTACTTGAGCCCCGAACGCACGAAGGCGTTGACGATCTGGCGTTGCAAGAGCAGATACAGCACCAGCACGGGTAGACAGGCCAGGCTCGCGACCGCCATCATCGGCCCCCACTGCTCACCCTCGGTACCCATGAAGCTGCGTAATCCCAGTTGCAGCACGCTGTTGGACCCGCGCAACAGCACTGCGGGCCAGAAGTACTCGTTCCAGGCGTTGATGAACAGCACGATGGTCAGAGCGGCCAGGGCGGGACGCAGATTCGGGACCACCACCGTCCACAGGATCGACCAGGAGGAGCGGCCATCGATCTTGGCGGCGGCCACCAGCTCCTTCGGGAACGCGGCCATGTGCTGGTGCAGCAACAACAGGGCCAGAGCTGAACACAGCGTCGGCAACACCACGCCGACCAGCGAATCCACGAGCCCCATCCGATTGAGCAGAATGTAGTTGGGCAGCATGGTGACCTGGAACGGGACCAGCCAGATGCCGACGAACGCCAGGTACAGCACCCGCCGCAGCGGGAAGGTATACATGGCGAAGGCGTAGGAGGCCAGCAGCGCTACCAGCAGTTGCCCCGCCGTCGACAGGGTCGCGACGAAGAAGGTGTTCGCCACCAGGCCGGCGATGTCCACCTTGTGTGCGGCGTCGGCGTAGTTGGCCAGCGACATCGGCCACGGCACCGGCGACAGCGAGGTCACATCCTCGGGCCGACGCAGCGCGGTGGCGAACAGCCAGTAGATGGGGAAGACGCACACCACCGCGGTGATGATCAGCATCATATGACTGCGGACGCCGCGCAGACGATCAATCATCATGGAAGGCCACCTTTTCCGAGATCCACACCAGTACGCCCGCGATCACGCCGAAACCGAGGAACAGCAATACCCCCGCCGCGGCGCTGAGCCCGGCGTCGAAGCTGTGGAACGCGTAGTCCCAGAGCAAGTAGTAGATATTGGTGGTGGATTGCGCCGGTCCGCCCTGGGTCATCGAGTCGATGAGCGGGAAAGTGAGTGTCGGACTGAGCAGGAAGGTGGTGAGCACCAGGAAAAGCAGGGTCGGCGACAGCAGCGGTAGCGTGATCCACCGGAAGATCTGACGCGGACCGGCACCGTCGACGCGGGCCGCCTCGTCGTAGTCATTGCTGATACCGGCCAATCCGGCCCACACCACCAGCATGGCGAAGCCGAGCAGGTGCCAGCCGGTGATGACAATGATCACCCACGGCGCGGTCTCGGCGTCGTAGACCCAGTTCCGGTCGGTGCCCAGCACCCGGTCCACCGCACCGGAACCCGGATGCAGCAGCCACCGCCAGACCGCCGCCGCCGCGACCGGAGCCACCAGGAACGGCGCGAAAGCGAAGGCCTGGTACGCGGTTCGGGCCCGTGTCGACACCCGGCGACTGGCGAGCGCGATCAGCAGCGGCAGGAGCACGGTGAACGGCAGCAGACCGATGATGAGCAGCACGGTCCGCCAGATCGACGCACTGAAGGACGGGAGTTCCAGCAGCCGTTCATAGTTGGCGGTGCCCACCGACCGCATCGGCGAGGTGGGCAGCAGGTTCCACGACAAGGTGGACAGTTCGAAGGCCTGTGCCAGTGGCCGATAGGTCCACACGATCAACAGAACCAGCGCGGGTGCCAGATACAGGTATGGCACGACACGACGCAGGAGGCGGAGACGCGCGGGACGTCGCACCGAAACGTGTTCGGGGACAGCGGTACCGCTCTCCTGCGGGGCTTCGAGGACGAACATCACGGAAGCAGTCGCGCGCCGGCCTCGTGGGCGGCGGTGAGAGTTGACTGCGGGTCCCTGCCCTGGAACACGATGGATTCGACCGCCTCCATCATGCCGTCACGGATCTGCAGATAACTATTGCCCGGCATGGAGATCCACGGCTCCATGCGCTCGAGCTGCGCCACATTCGGAGCCAGCAGCGGGTTCGCCTTCGACCAGGTCGCCAGACCGTTGGCATCGTCGAGGAGGCCGGTGCGCAGCGGCAGGTAGCCGATCCCCTGCGAGATCTTGGTGTAGGCGGCCTCGCTGGTGAGGAAGGTGATCAGCTCCCACGCCGCGCGCTGCTTGACCGGGTCGTTGGACAGGATGTGCAGTCCGGCACCGGAATTCGTGGGGATCGTGGGCCTGCCGTCGAAACTGGGCATGGCGGCCGATCGCAGGTCCCACTTGCCCTTCGCACCGGTCATGAAGGTGCCCTGAATGGCGCTGGACTCCAGGATCATGCCGATCTCACCGCGGGTGAACGCCTCGTACCCCTGCTTCTGATCGAGCTTGGGCATCGCACCGGTGGAGACCAACTGCTGCCCCATCTCGGCTACCTCGACCGCAGGCCGATCGGCGTAGGTCAGTTTGCCACGGTCCTCGGAGATGACGCGTCCGCCATTGGAGCGCACCAGCGATTGGAAGCACCAGTCCTTGGCGGACTTGGTGAGGCAGTCGATGTAGACCCCGCCCTTACCTGTGCGCTCGGCGATCGCTTTGCCCGCATCGGCCACCTGCGCCCAGGACGTCGGCGGAGTTGCCGGGTCCAGGCCCGACTGCTCGAAAAGCGAAGCGTTGTAGTAGAGCACGGGCGTGGACAGCACGAACGGCACCCCGTAGGTGTGGCCGTCCCAATCGCTCAAGGTGCGCGCCGTGGGAGCGTATGGGTGCTGCGCGCCATCGAAGTTGCGCTGCACCTCCGCCTCGCCCACCAAGGTGTCCAGGGGCTTCGCGCCGAGCTGGTGAATGGTGAAATCCAGGTCGCTGAAACCGAGCTGGGCCACATCCGGGGGTGTGCCCGCCACGATCTGGCTCTGAATGCTGGAGATGGTGTCGGTAGTCGGGTTGGGGCTATTGCCCTGCGGCTTTTGCGCGGTGACCTCGATATTCGGATGTTCCGCCCGGAACTGGGCGATCAGCGCGTCGAAGGTGTCGGTCCAAGCTCCGGCCAGGCCGTAGTTGTAGGACTCGAACACGATCGAGACCTGCTGGTCCGCAGCCAGTTCCGGGACCCGCACGGCTGTCGTGGACTCGGTTTCGCTGGTAGCGCCGAGGCCGCAGGCGGTGAATGCGACCAGGGACGCGGCCACCAGGCCCAGCATGGGCACGGTGCGTTTCACGGTATTTCTCCTCATCGGGTGGTGAAATCAGGGGACGGGGACGGCCGCGGTGGCGTGGGCCCCGAGTGGGACGTCCGAAGGCGGCCGCTGCCAGGTCAGGCGCAGACCGGTAGCCGGGTCGAAGAGGTGGATATCGGTCGGATCCACGGCGAAGCCGATCGCGTCGCCGACGCGGACTCCAGCCGGACGCGGGGCCCGGGCGACCACGGTTCGATTCGCCGCGGTCGGGGCGGCGTCACCGATCTGCACGTGGACGAGCTCCTCGCTGCCCAAGTTCTCCACCATGGTCACCTGGCCGCGAATCGCGCTGATATCGCTTGTGATTCGCAGTCGCTCGGGACGGATTCCGGCAATGACGTGGGTCGAGGTGGCGCTGTCGATGGCACTGTCGACGTCGATGCCCAGCGCGGCGTCTATACCTTCGGCCGTCACGCGCAGGCCGTCGATATGCGGACGGACCTCGGCGTCGAAGAGGTTCATCGGCGGGGATCCGAGGAAGCCGGCGACAAAGGTGGACCGGGGGCGGTCGTAGAGTTCCTCCGGCGTGCCGACCTGTTCGATCCGGCCGCCATTGAGCAGGGCGATCCGGGTGGCCATGGTCATCGCCTCGACCTGATCGTGGGTGACATAGACGAAGGTCGCGCCGA
Organism: Nocardia uniformis NBRC 13702; assembly: GCF_001613345.1. GTDB lineage: Bacteria > Actinomycetota > Actinomycetes > Mycobacteriales > Mycobacteriaceae > Nocardia > Nocardia uniformis. The sequence goes on from NZ_BDCE01000090.1 coordinate 15,269, forward strand.
GTCGCCGATGCAGGGCGATCAATTCCGCGCGGGTGGCGCTGCGCAGTTTGGCGTCCAGATTCGACAGGGGCTCGTCCATCAGGAATGCGCCAGGGTCGCGAACCATGGCGCGGGCCAGGGCGACTCGCTGCCGCTGGCCGCCCGACAGCGCTGCCGGACGCCGGTCGAGCAGTTCGCCGAGCCCGAGCACCGTGGCGACTTCCGCTACCCGGTCGGCGATCTGGCGCCGCGGCTGCCGTCGCGACCGCAGCGGAAACCCGATATTCTTCTCCACCGTCAAATGCGGATACAGCGCATAACTCTGAAACACCATGGCCAAATCTCGGCGCTGTGGCGGTTCATCGGAAATATCGTTGCCGTCCAGCAGGATTCGACCCGCCGTCGGTTCTTCCAACCCCGCGATCAGCCGCAACAGCGTCGATTTCCCGCAACCGCTCGGACCCAGCAGGACCAGGAATTCGCCGTGGGCGATATCCAGCGTCACCGCCCGCACCGCATCGGTCCCCGCGAATCGCTTGGAGATCGCATCCAGGTATAACCGCGCCACCACTGCTCCTTCAGGCCTGGTCGACCACTGCCGGCATACAAGTCACGGGGTCAGTCTGGAACAGATGTCGGCATTGCGAGGGTGGCGATAGCGAACGCCAATCGGACGAATCGAGTCACCACCGCGGCCCTGCGCGCCGGGCGTACCTCGGTGAGAGTTGTGGCGACGACGATCGGGTTTCGATATTCGACAGGGGCCGGACATGACCGAATTTCCCGTGCGAGTGGTCGGCCGCCGTGACGAGGCCGAGAATATTTTCTCGCTGGTGCTGGCGGCCGCCGATGGTAGCCCGTTACCGGCGTGGTCGCCCGGCGCGCACATCGATGTGCGCGCCGGAGACGCCGGAGTGCGCCAGTATTCGCTATGCGGCGATCCGGCCGACAGGCAGCTGTGGCAGATCGCCGTACTGTACGAGCGAAACGGCCGCGGCGGCTCGGCCCATCTCCATCGCACGGCTACTCCGGACACGGAGCTCCGGGTCTCGCTGCCCCGCAATAATTTCGCGCTGACACCACGATCGTCGTATGTGTTCATCGCGGGCGGGATCGGCATCACACCGATCCTGCCCATGATCGCGGCCGCACAGGCGGCGGGTGCCCGATGGCGGCTGTATTACGGAGCTCGCAGCCGTGCCCACATGGCCTTCGCCGATCACCTCGGCGCGCGCTATCGGGAAGTCACGCTGGTGCCGCAGGATGTGGACGGGCTACTGCCCCTGCCTCACATCCTCGAGGAGGCCGGGCAGGCGGAGATCTACTGCTGTGGCCCCGAACCCATGCTCGCGTCCATCGAACAGCAGGCCGCGACAAGGGGATCGACGATCCGCACCGAGCGTTTCGCGGCCCGCCCCGTCGCCGCCACCACGGAGAACCGTGCTTTCGACGTGCGACTGGACAGCACCGGCGTCACCTATCGCATCGATGATCGCCGGTCGATCGCCGATGTGCTGGAGGCCGCGGGCATCGACATCATCACGTCCTGCCGCGAAGGCACCTGCGGCAGTTGCGAAACCGCGGTCCTGCGCGGCGACATCGACCATCGCGACGAGATCCTCACCGCCGAAGAACGCGCGCGCGGCAACACCATGATGCTCTGCGTCTCCCGCGCCCACTCCGACACATTGGTCCTGGACCTCTGACCCCACGTAGTTTTCGAAGGACGGATCGGCTCATGGCCATCGACTCGAGCACCCCGACCGGGACACCCGAACCACGCAAGAAAACGATCAGCAATCCCTACATCCATCGTCTCCAACGCCGGCATTTCCTGCTGTTCGACGTTCTTCCCATCGCCGGAACCGGAGCGGCCCTGGCGTTCGTCTGGGTTCGTCCCTTCGGCATGCTCGAATTCGCCCTGCTCTTCTCGATGTGGCTGCTCACCGGTCTCGGGGTAACCGTCGGCTACCACCGGCTGTTCACCCATCGCACCTTCCAGGCCGCGCCCTCGGTGGCCGCGGTGCTCGCCGTCCTCGGGTCGATGGCCGGGCAGGGCGGCGTGATCTCCTGGGTGGCACTGCATCGCCGTCACCACGAATGCAGTGACCGCGAGGGAGATCCGCACTCGCCCAACCTCTCCGGTAGTGGCTTCGCGGGAGCCCTACGTGGCCTGGCACATTCACATTTCCTGTGGATGCGGCGGCACGAATACCCCAATATCGTGCACTACGCTCCCGACCTGATCAAAGATCGCCGCCTGGTGCGCGTCGCCCGGTTGTACTACTGGTGGGTCGCGCTGGGGCTGTTCATTCCCACCGTGACCGGCGGGCTCGTCACCATGAGCTGGACCGGCGCGGTGAGCGGGCTGCTCTGGGGCGGCCTCGCCCGCATCTTCGTGCTCGAACACATTGTGTGGGCGATCAATTCGTTCCTGCACATGTTCGGTACGAGGCCCTACGAATCCCGGGAGAACAGTCACAATGGCGGCATCTTCGCCCTGGTGACATTGGGCGAATCCTGGCACAACAATCACCATGCCTTCCCGGAATCCCCGTCGTTCGGCCTGAACTGGTATCGGCTCGACCCCGGGTACTGGCTGATCCGCACGCTGGCCGCGGCGGGGCTGGCCTGGGATCTCAAAGTGCCGTCGCAGACACGGATGTCCGCCAAACGCATTGCCGCCTGAAGCATTGACCGAGAGAGGCTTACCCATGGATACGCAGGTCACGAGCAGAGAAGCCATTGTCACGTGGTGCCAGGAGTATCTGGCCACCCAACTGGGGGTGCCCGCGGACTCGATCGACCCCACTGCGGATTTCGATCGGCTCGGCGTGGACTCGGCGCTGGCCGTCGCGCTGTTGATCGAGGTCGAGGAGCGCTACGGCGTCGATATCTCGCCGGAGGATCTCTTCCAGCACCCCACCCTCGACGCCGTTGCCACCCACCTGCACCAGCAGGTCAGTGCGAATGTGGCCTGAGCATGGCCGCGATCGATAGCCGCCGGACCGTGACCGAGCGGTCCGATGCCGCGGCGGCGGCCATCCGCCACCACTACGATGTCGGCAACGACTTCTATCGGCTCTGGCTCGACCCGTCACTCAGCTACTCTTGCGGCCTGCGGGAAACGCCGAGCGACACTTTGGAAGTCGCGCAGGCCAACAAGCTTCGTCATCACCTCGACGCCGTCGATGCCCGAAATGCCCGCGCCGTACTGGACATCGGGTGCGGGTGGGGAGCGATCCTGCGCGAGTTGTCGCAGGCGCGGGGCGTGGGTTGTTCGGTCGGCTTGACGCTGAGTACTGAGCAGGCGGAATACGTTCGTGCACAGGAGTATTCCAGTGTCGAGGTGCGAGTCGAGGATTGGCTGAAGTACGAGCCGGACGAGCCGTTCGACGGGATCATCAGCATCGGCGCATTCGAGCACTTCGCCCGGCCCGACGACTCGGTCGAACAGAAGATCGGGGTCTACCGCGAATTCTTCACCCGTTGCCGCGAGTGGCTGAACCCGGCCGGCACGCTTTCACTTCAGACTATTGCCTACGCGAATATGACTGCCGCTCAAGCTGATTCCTTCATGCAGCAGGACGTGTTCCCGGACGCTGAACTCCCCATGCTGGCCGAAATCGCGACGGCGACCGAGGGGCTGTTCGAGATCAGCGCGGTCACCAATGGCCGCCTCGACTACGCCTGGACCTGTAGCGAATGGGCTCGACGTCTGCGAGCCAATCAGGCAGCGGCCACCGAGCTCGTCGGACCCGAGGTGGTGGCCCGCTATCTGCGCTACCTCACGCTGTCGGCCATGGGTTTCCGGATGGGCAAGCTCACCCTGCTGCGGCTGGTGCTGCGGCCGTACCCGAGTGGATTCTTCGGCGCGCGGGGGCGTGCGATCGAATGACGCTCCCGGCCTCGGGTGCGGTGGCCCGTATCCGATTCAACCCGTTCAGCGCCGAGTTCCGGCGCGACCCCTACCCGATGTATCGCGAGCTGCGCGAACATCGGCCGGTCCACAAGACCCTCGGCATGTGGGTGCTGACTCGGCACGAGGATGTGCGAGCCGTACTCGGCGATCGCAGCTTCAGCGCCGGACTGATCCCGCGACTGGTCGCCGAACAGGCCGAGCGGTTCAGGCAGACCGATGTGGACCGCATTGCCCGGCTGGGCCGGAAGTCGCTGGTATTCACCGACAATCCGGATCACGCACGGTTGCGCGGGCTGGTGAATCGAGTCTTCACCGCGGCCGCGGTGGATGGGCTGCGGCCGGTGGCCACCGAGCTCACCGCTCGATGGATCGCCCGGGCGCGGAACGACTGCGAGATGGATGTGATCGCCGACCTCGCTGCCCCACTGCCGGTTTCGGTGCTCTGCGAATGGATGGCATTGCCCGCCGCATTACGCGAGCAAGTCAGACCGTGGACGCACGATATTCGATTCCTGCTGGAGCCCGGCCTGATGCAGGAGGCCGATTTCATCCGGGTGCGCGAGGTCGTCGAGGAATTCGCGGCCGCGCTCACCGAGGTGTTGGAGCAGCGGCGGCGCGAGCCGGGCGACGACCTGATCAGCCGCCTGCTCGCCGCTCGGACCGCCGGCGGGGATGCGCTCAGCGAGGAGGAACTGGTCTTCGTCTGCATCATGTCCTTCGTCGCGGGCAATGAGACCACCACATCGCTGATAGGCAATGGCGTGCTGGCGCTCATTCGACATCCGGAGCAGGCGCACGCACTACGCCACGGTCACGTGACGGTGAAAGCCGCTGTGACGGAGGCACTCCGATACGATGCTCCGCTGCAGCTGACCAAACGGGTCGCCACCCGCGATGTGGAGGTCGGCGGTCAGCGCATCCGCGCGGGTGATCAGGTGCTGGTATGCCTGGGCGCGGCGAACCGCGATCCCGAGGTATTCGAGCGGCCGGACGAATTCGACCTGGTGCGTGGGGGCCTCGGCCATCTCGCGTTCGGCCACGGTCTGCACGGCTGCCTCGGCGGGCAGCTCGCCGAATTGCTGGCGGAGGTCGCCTTCGTGCAATTGCGTGAACTCGAGCTGACACCGCTGACCGACGAATTCGAATGGCAGGATCACAGTTTCATCGTGCGCGGACTCGCACACCTACCGGCGGCGGTCCGCGGTGCGCAGGGCGCACGGTAGGGAACCGATATGCCGCAAACGACTTTGCTTCCGGAGATCCTGCGGCAGCGCGCCGCCACCGAACCGGACCGCACCGCCTACATCTTCCTCGACGACCACGGCGCGGAGACCGCCGTACTCAGCTATGGCGAACTGCACGCCCGGGCGCTCGCCGTGGCCGCAGAACTCGGATCGCGATGCGCGCCGGGCGATCGCGCGCTGCTGGTGTTTCCGCAGTGCCCGGAGTTCATTGTCGCCTACTTCGGTTGCCTGTACGCCGGGATGCTCGCGGTGCCGTTGAATCCGCCGCGCCGCAACCAGATTAAAGATGCCACCCGGTCCATCGTGCGGGATTGCGACCCCGCGGCGGTACTGAGCCTCGAGCTGTTCGTGGAGCCGTTATCGGCGGCATTGGACCAGCTGTGCCCAGGTGCGCACTGGCTGGCTGTCGATCGGATGTCCACGCCCGCGGCGGGATTCGAACCGGTGCGAAGTTCCGCCGCCGACGTGGCGTTCCTGCAATACACTTCGGGCTCCACCGCCGCGCCCAAGGGCGTCATGGTTACCCATGGAAATCTGGTGGCAAATCAGGAGATGATTCGCCGGGGCTTCGGTCACAACCGCGAGTCCACCGTGGTGGGCTGGGCTCCCTTCTTTCATGATCAGGGCCTGATCGGCAATGTGCTGCAACCGCTTTATGTCGGCGCGACCAGCGTGCTCATGTCGCCGTCCGCGTTCATTCGCCGCCCACTGCTGTGGCTGTCGGCGATCTCCCGGTATCGCGCGCACACCAGCGGTGGCCCCAATTTCGCTTTCGACGCCTGCACCGCCCGCGGCGCCGCCGCAGCGGATCTCGATCTGGATCTGAGCAGCTGGCGGGTGGCGTTCAACGGTGCCGAACCGATTCGAGCGGATACGCTGCGCCGTTTCGCGGAAGCCTTCGCCCCGTACGGATTCCAGCCCGGGGCGTGGTATCCCTGTTACGGGCTGGCCGAGGCGACACTGCTGGTCACGGGGAGCACACCGGGCGAGGGACCGCGATTTCTCGAGGTGGACACGGCGGCCCTGCGGGAGCGCCGGTATGTGCGGCCCATCGGGGAGCGGGCCAAAACCCTGGTGTCTTCGGGGCGGGTCCTGGCGGACGAGGACGTCCGGATCGTCCACCCCGACTCCGGCGACCCAGCTCCGCCGGATCGAGTTGGCGAGATCTGGGTATCGGGTGGCCATATCGCCTCGGGATATTGGCACAACCCCGCCGCCACCGCGCACACCTTCGGTATCGAGGGGCGCTACCTGCGCACCGGTGACCTCGGCATGCTGGTGGACGGGGAACTCTATGTGGTGGGCCGCACTAAGGACATGATCATCATTCGCGGCCGCAACTTCTACCCCCAGGACCTGGAGCAGACCGCGCAGTCCGCGCATCCGGTCCTGCAGTCAGGTGCGTGTGCGGCATTCGCCGTGCCCGGGCGCGACGGTGAGCAACTGGTGATGGTGCACGAGCTCCGGCACGCCGACGCCGCGGATACTGCAGATCTGACCGCCGCGATCAAGGCAGCCATCATCGCCGAACACGAAATCGCCCCGGCCGCCGTCATACTCACCGCACCCGGTCAGGTGCAACGCACCAGCAGCGGCAAGATCATGCGAACCGCCGCCCGAACCCGCTATCTCGCAAACCAATTCGTGCTGTGGACGCCACAGGAACTCACCGAGACGCACAGGAGCTGAACATGCAGAACTGGCAGACACCGAACCCGGATTTCGCACAGGTCGTCCCCGCCGTAGTACTCACCATGCCCGCCGCCCAGCACCTGGGCTTCGAATTCGCCCGTGTAGCTCCCGGCGAAGTCGACATCCGCCAGCCGTACCGCCCCGAACTCACCCAGCACAACGGCTACTTCCAAGGCGGCGTACTCGGCTCCCTCGCCGACTTCGCCGCCGGCTCCGCCGCAGGCACCCTCCTCCGGCCAGGTTGGGTCAATATGACCATCGACTACACGGTAAAGATTCTCGCCCCCGCCAAGGGCACCCACGTTCTGGCTCGCGGCCGAGTACTCAAGCCGGGCGCCCTCATCACGATCGCCGCCGCCGACATCTTCTCCATCGACGACGACACCGAAACTCTCTGCGCCACTGCCCTTGTCACCATGCGCAACGTGGAGCTGGGCTGATCAAACGCCTCCTCCGCCCGCAGCGATAACGAAGCGGGCGTAAGCGATTCCATCGCCAATACCAGCGCGCGTGACTCGGCCTGGTCACTCAGCGGGGAGTTCCGCGATTTCAGGCTTCGAAATCAGCCCTGGGCGGGTTTGGTGCGGACAGCGGTGCCGTACGCGGCCACCTCGCTCATGGTGCCCGCGATCTCATTGCAGTCGAAACGCATCGCGACAATCGCATTCGCACCAAAGGCCATGGCGTGCTGGCACATCCGCATAATCGCCTCGTGGCGCGATTGATAGAGCAGCTGCGTGTACTCCGGAATCTCGCCGCCGCCGAGCGATCGGAAGCTCGCACCGATATTCGTACCGATACTGCGGCTGCGCACGGTCAACCCAGCGACCTCCCCGAACACCTGAACAATCTCCTGACCGGGAATATCGTTCATGGTGGACACCAGGATCGGAAACTGCGGACCCGGCGGCGGTTGTGGACCCTGCGGCGGTTGCTGCGCGTAGGGCTGCTGCGGGAATTGCTGCGGCTGCGATTGGTGCGGGAATGGCTGCTGTGGCGGCATCGGATAACTCACAGCTGCGGAGCGTACGGCGTCGGCGTCGCCGACGTACACCCATCCCCGACTGACGTCGGCGATCATCCGTAACCGCGCCACCACTGCTCCTTCGGCTCTGGTCGACCACTGTCGGCACAAATCACGCGGTCAGTTTCGACCAGATCAGCGCATTTCGACCCCGGCGATAGTCAACGCCAATTGGTCGTATCAAGCCGCCACCACGGCCGTGCGGTCCGGCCGCCCTTCGGTGAAGGTGGTGTCGAGACGATCTGGTTTCAATGATTCCGAGGGGCGGATATGGCCGAGTTGGCCAGCACTCCGTCCTCGGTGATCGAGGCGATGACTGAAATCTGATGAGGGATATATGAATAGCAATTGTGCTGTCGGCCGCGGAGCTCGGACCGTCGGCGTGGGTGCCGCCACGGCCGTGGCATTCGGCCTGTTCTCACCCGGCGCGGCCCATGCCGACACCTTCGTGCCGCTACCCGACGGTGAGAAGTCCGCACCCGGCGTCACACTGACGCGTACCGCGGAGAGCGCGCTGGTGTCGCCGTCGCTGGCGGCCAATGGTGCCGGTCGGTCCGTGTGGGTGTCGGGGACGGTCACCGCGAATGTGACCGCGACCCCGGAGGGCGACCTCGGTCCGTACACCGATCCGAATAACAAGCCTGGAACGAACAATTCGTCGACACACGGTGCCTCGCAGGTCAATACCGGCTATATCGTCGGCTGCCAGGTCAGCATCGCCGACAATGCCATCTCCGCCGGCATCTCAGGCGGAGTCAGTACCGGTGGGGTGTCGGCCGGTGGTTCCGTCGGGCTGAAACTCGGTCCCGGTGACGTGAAGTTCGTTGCGATCGATTTCATGGACATTATGAAGCCCGGGGTGGTTTCGCTGGAGTACCAGGACGTCGAGATGCAGATCCAGGGCTGCGCGGGGTACGCCCAGGCGCGGTCCTACAGCGTCGTCGAGATTATCGGCGACCACTATTCCAAAACCACCCTGTACGGGGCGCCGTTCAGCATCGGCTGAGACGACATTTCTCGCGCATTCTCCGCTCTCGAGTTCCACCTCGTGCCGCGCTGACGCGCGGGCGAAATACTGAAGGAAATCTTCCGTGATCAATCGCAAAGTTTCGCCGTGGCTGGCCGGTTTCGGCACCGCGGCAACAACACTGGGTCTGCTGTCAGCGGCGCCCGCGCAGGCCGATACTTTCGTGCCATTGCCGGGTGGCGAGATCAGCCGCACCCTCACCGACGGTACCGTCGTGACAGTCCGGCTGGTGAGTGAGTCGGCCACCATCAGCCCGTCCATGGGCTCGACTCCGGTGCACCGCAATGCCTGGGTGTCGGGCCGCGCCGAGGCGCGGGTGTCGGGTTCGGTGCAGAAGGGTGAGATCCAGCCCGGGTACGTGGTGGGCTGCCAGGTCAATATCTCCGGCGGCGGCGTCAATGGTGGGGCGTCAGGCAAGTCCGACTGGGAGGGCAACGCCTCCGGGGGCCTCACCAGCGGCGCGAACCTGAGCCTCGGTCCGGGACAGGCGACGTCGTTTGTCATCCTCGACCGGGAAGTGGCCAATAGGTTCGGCGAGGAGGCGCACAGTCCGCGCAATCCATTCAAAGGCACCGACGGCAGTGTGACCTGGTCCGATTCCACGATCGGCCTCACCGGCTGCGGCGGATACGCGCAAGCCCGCGCGTTCGTCAAGGTCAAGGTACAGACCGAGACCGTCAAAACCACGGTGACCCTGTGGGGCCAGCCCTTCAGCCTGGGCTGACCTCCGAACCCCACCCCCTGATATCAGCCACGACGATCGGTGGGACCCGACCGTCGGTGGGACCCGACCGTTTCCCAACGGGTCCCACCACCACGGACATAGCCTCGACGTTTCCGCTGCTCGCGAGGTGTCGCACCTGCTCAGCGGTAGTAGATGCGCCCCAACTGGGGCGTATTCGACGCTCTGAGGTGACTGAAGTACGTGCGCGGTCTCGGAGCCGCACCAGCACCCAATCTGTGCGGTCTGGCCCTCCTACCTATGGTCTACGTGAGGATCCGTAGGGGGTGTTCCAGCAGCTCCTTCAGCTGTGCCAGGAACTTGGCCGCCACCGCTCCATCGATGGCGCGGTGATCGGCGGACATGGTGACGCGCAGGATCTTTCGGCTTACCACCTGACCGTCTTGCAATCGCAGTTCGTCGGTGGCCGCGCCGACGGCGAGGATCGCGGCTTCCGGCGGGTTGATGACGGCCGTGAAGTGTTCGATGCCGAACATGCCCAGGTTGGAGATGGTGAAGGTGCCGCCGCTCATTTCGTCGGCGCGCAGTTTGCGGTCGCGGGCGCGTTCGGCCTTGTCGCGAATTTCGGCGGCGATGGCGGAGACGCTCTTGCGGTCGGCGTCGCGGAGTACCGGGACCAGCAGCCCGGACGGGGTGGCGACCGCGATGCCGAGGTGAATGCCGTTGTGCTGGAGCAGTTTGTCTCCGGCGAAGGACACGTTCACCGTCGGGTTCGCTCGCAGGGCTACAGCGACAGCCTTGACCAGCAGGTCGTTGACGCTGACCTTGCCGGTACCGGATTCGGCGAGCGTGGCGTTCACCTGGGCGCGGAAACCGAACAGGTCGGTCACGTCGATGGCGCTGGTCAGGTAGATGTGCGGAGCCTGCTGCTTGCTCTCGGTCAGCCTGCCCGCCGAGACTCGCTGAATATTCGTCAGCGGAACTTCCTCGTAGTCACCCGAAGCCGGTGTCGGAGAGAGGAATCCGGCCGATACTTCTACCTGCGGGGCAGCTGGTGCCGAGTCCGCTGCGGCGAGTTCGGTCGCCGCGTGAGCGGATTCGACATCCTGCTTGGTTACCCGGCCGCCAGGACCGGTGCCGACCACGGTGGTGTAGTCGACGCCGAGCTCCCGCGCGATCTTGCGAGCCAGCGGCGACGACCGCTTTCGCTCGCCGGAATCGGCGGGTGCTGAACTCGCAGCGGGTGTGGGAGCCGCAGGGGCCCTCGAAGCTCCGGCCGAAACGGTGGCAGCGCTTGCGTTCGCCGTATCGCCGTTGCTGATGTTCGAGGCAACGGGCTGCACCGAGCCGTTCGCCGCCGCGGCCGATCCGCTACCGTCGCCGACAATGGCGATCGGCTCGCCGATCGGCACTCGGGTACCTGCCTCGACGATGATCTGTTCGAGCACCCCGTCGTCATAGGCCTCGAGCTCCATGAGCGCCTTATCGGTTTCGATCTCGGCGACGACCTCTCCCCGCGCGACCTGGTCGCCCACCTTCTTGAGCCAGGCCGAGACAACGCCGTCCTCCATGGTGTCGGAGAGCCGGGGCATGGTGATTTCAGGCATTTCGTATACTCCGGTCTCAGCGTCGCTTGCCCACGGCCGCAAGGGTTTCCAGCGCGGCTGTATAGAGCGAGTCGACGGACGGCAGGGCCAGCTTCTCCAGGGGCTTGGCGTAGGGCAGCGGCACCTCCGCCATGGCCACGCGGCGTACCGGCGCGTCCAGGTAGTCGAACGCGCCGTCGGAGATGGACGCCGCCACCTCCGCGCCGATGCCGTAGGTGAGCCAGTCGTCCTCGCCGATCACGGCGCAACCGGTCTTCTTCACCGACCGCACCAGGGTGTCGCGGTCCAGCGGCCGCAGGCTGCGCAGATCGATCACCTCGGCCGAAATACCCTCGGCGGCCAGCTTTTCGGCGACCTGGGTACAGATCGTCGCCATGCGGGAGTATCCGACCAGGGTGATATCGGCACCTTCGCGGGTGACCGCGGCCTTGCCGATCTCGATGGCCGGAAGGTCCTCGGGCACTTCGCCCTTGGTGTTGTAGAGCGACAGGTTCTCCAGGAACAGCACCGGATCGTCGTCTTCGATCGCGGCCTTGAGCAGCGCGCGAGCATCGGCGGGCGTGCTGGGCGCGACCACCTTCAGGCCGGGGACGAACGCGTAGTACAGCTCGATATTCTGCGAGTGGGTCGCACCCAACTGCTGGCCGCCGCCGCCCGGGGTGCGGATGACCATCGGCACGCTGGTCTGTCCGCCGAACATGCCGTAGATCTTGGCGGCGTGATTGACGATCTGATCCAGCGCCAGTAGGGAGAAGTTGATCGTCATGATCTCGACCACGGGGCGTAGACCCAACATGGCCGCGCCGATGGCGGCACCGACGAATCCCTCTTCGGCAATGGGGGTGTCGCGCACCCGTTTCTCACCGAATTCGTCGAGCAGCCCGGCGGTGATCTTGTAGGAGCCCTCGAATATGCCGATTTCCTCCCCGATCAGAAGGATGTCGTCATCACGCCGCATCTCCTCGCGGAGGGTTTCGCGCAGCGCTTCGCGATAGGTCATGACAGCCACGGTGATGTCCTCAGTGGGTGAAGAGCGGATCGGCGGGCAGGCGGCGGGAATCGCCCGCGACCGGCGTCGCGTAGTTGAAGTCGAACAGGCTCGAGGGTTCGGGATGCGGGCTGGCATCCGCGAATTCGACGGCGGCGGCGACCTCGGAGGCCACATCCTTGTCGATGTCGGCGGCCGAATCCTCGTTCAGCACACCGGCCTCCAGCAGGGCGGTATGCCAGCGCACGATCGGATCGTTCTCACGGGCGACCGAAACCGCCTCACTGGTGCGGTATTTCGCCGGATCCACCACGGAGTGACCCTTGAGCCGGTAGCTGACCGCCTCCAGCAGCGCGGGCCGACCCTCGCGCCGGGCGGTCTCGATGAGTTCGCTCGCCATATCGCGCACGGCCAGCACATCGGTGCCGTCGACCCGTTCCCCGCGCATGCGGTAGGAGGAGGCGCGCTTCCACAGATCCGGTTCGGCGGAGGACTTTTCGACCGTCGTTCCCATGCCGGTCTGGTTGTTGATCACCAGGAATACGATCGGCAGGTTCCACAGCGCGGCGATATTCAGCGATTCGTGGAAAGCGCCGATATTGGTGGTGCCCTCCCCCATCTGGCAGATCACCACCTCGTCACCGCCGCGGTAGTCGATGGCCAGTGCCGCACCGACCGCGAGGGGAACCTGCCCACCGACAATGGCGTATCCGCCGAGCATGCGAGTCGCGGTGTCGTACATGTGCATCGAGCCGCCCCAGCCCTTGGAGGTGCCCGTGGAGCGTCCGTACAGTTCGGCCATGACGCGGCCGGGCTCGATACCCTTGGCGAGCGCGTAGCCGTGTTCGCGGTAGTTGGTGAACAGGTAGTCGGTGGGTCGCATGGCCGCGCCCATGCCGATGACGGTCGCCTCCTCGCCGAGGTTGAGGTGGCAGTAGCCGCCGATCTTGGCCTGCTGGTAGCTCTGCGCGGTCCGCTCCTCGAAGCGGCGCACGAACAGCATGTCGCGGTACAGGCCGCGCAGGGTGTCGGGATCTTCCGCGGCGATCCGGGTTTCGATGGAGTCGGCAGCGATCGGGTCGCTGCCCGGGGTCTCGATGGTCCGGGCCGGGCGTGTCGCCTTGCGGGCGGACTTGCGGGGTGCGGTGCTGGTGGTCACGAGGGGTCTCCTCAACGCTTCCGGGGCGGGGCGATGTGTACCGGCAGGCCGAGCCCGGTCAGGGCCGCCTCCATGCCGATCTCGCCGAGGGTGGGGTGGGCGTGGATCGTGTCGGCGAGCTCCTCGAGGGTCGCCTCGAGGGAAATCGCCAGTGCGCCTTCGGTAATCAGGTCACTCGCCGACGGGCCGATGATGTGCACGCCGAGCACCTCTTTATGCTTTTGTCCCGCGACGATCTTCATGAATCCCTCGGGAGCGCCGAAGGACTTCGCGCGACCCAGGGCCGCGAACGGGAACTTGGCGGTGATCACCTGGTGTCCGGCGGCGCGGGCGGCGTCCTCGGTGAGGCCGACACTGGCGATTTCAGGGTGCGTGAAGGTCGCGGCCGGGATCACGGCGTAGTCGATGTGGGCCTCATGACCGGCGATGACATCGGCAGCGGTCAGGCCCTGATGCGAAGCCACATGCGCGAGCAGTGCTTTACCGGTGACATCACCGATGGCGTAGACGTGTTCGACATTGGTGCGCAGTTGGTCATCGACGGGGATGAAACCTCGTGCGTCCGCGCCGATTCCGGCGGCGTCCAAGCCGAGGTCGGCAGTGTTCGGGCGGCGGCCCACACCGACCAGCACCACATCGGCATCGAGCCCGCGCGCCTTCGGTCCGCCGACGCTCACCCGTAGGCCATCGTCGGCCCGCGCGATGCCGGTGACGGTCGAACCGGTCAGCACGGTGATCCCGTGCGTGCCGAACGAGCGACCCAGGGCGACGCCGATCTCCTTGTCCTCCAAGGGAACCAGGCGATCCTGCATCTCGACGACGGTAACCTCGCTACCGAAGGTGGCGAATAGGCTGGCCCATTCCGCACCGACCGCGCTGCCGCCGATCACTACCAGTCGCTTGGGCACCTCGGTCAGGCCGAACGCGCCATCGGAGGTGACGACCCCTGGTAGATCCGCGCCTGGAACGGGCAGCACGGCAGGGACCGATCCGGTCGCGACAATCACGTCGGTCGCACTGATCGTGCGGGTGGCGACGGCGGTCGGTGCCGCGGCATAGCGGGGCCCACCGGGGAAGATCGGTGACGTGCCCGCTTCGAACACCTCGACGGTGGTCGGACCGGTGAACCGCGCATGTCCCTCGACCACGGTGACGCCATTGGCCTTCAGCAGGCCCGCGACGCCATCGGTGAGTTCCTTGACGATGCCGTCCTTGCGTTGACGCACCGCGGCGAAGTCGAAGCGGACGCTCTCGGCGTGGATACCGAAATCAGCTGCGTCCTTGACGGTCTGGAAGATCTCGGCGGACCGCAGCATGGCCTTGGTCGGAATGCAGCCCCAATTCAGGCAGACCCCACCGGGTCGCTCCTTCTCGACCAGGCCGACCCGCAGCCCACGCTGGGCGGCGCGAATGGCCGCGACGTACCCGCCGGGTCCACCGCCCACCACCAGAAGATCGAAATCCGGCACTCGTGGTGCTCCTCATCCTCGAATGAAACCAACCCACCTCGGTTGGAGTGCGGGTCATGCATTCGAGTTTTGTGGCGACCTGATGCACAAACAATGACCTCGAAGTCCAGTAGTCCAGGCCACAAACTGGGCGCTGCGCCCAATCCCGGTCAGGCGGGACCCGGTTCCCGGTCGTGTCGGTCGTGGGCTGATCGACCGAGTTCGAGTGCGGCCAACGCGAGGGAGAGCTCCAGATAGGAGCGCTGCCCCTCCAGCGGACGACCGAGCAGGGTGCTGATGCGCTGCAACCGATTGATGACGGTATTGCGATGGCAGTGCAGGCGCGGCGCGGCATTGGCCGCCGAGCAGTTCTCGGCCAGCCACACGCTCAGGGTGCGCAGCAGAACGTCGCGCTCTTTGATCGGCAGTTCGAGGACCGGCCCGAGAGCGTGCGTCACCAGGAGTTGGGTCAGGTCGGTCGACCGCAGCAATAGCGCTTCGGGATAGCAGTCGTCGAGCGAAACCAGCACCCCTACAGCATCATCCGGCACCGTATCGAGCGCGAGCAGCGCCAGAGTATGTGCGGTATCGATCTCCGCCAGTCCAGCGGCGACGGGTGAGACCGCCGCCCGCCCACGCACCTGCGGCCGCAGCCGTCGCAGGGCAGGTTCGGCCTTTCGATGTTCCAGCGCCACCAGCCCGACCGTCGAGTCCGCTCGATCGTGCCACGCCGACCGAATGCCCATGGCAGCCAATACCGTTTCCGATCCCGTGTGCATCGGATGCGCCACACCGCGCGCCACCACCACGAGATAGCCCCCGTGCACCGGCAGATTCAACTCCCGCGCCGCCCGCGCCGCGAACAGCGCGTCGTGCGCCCGCCCGGCAAGGACATCCTCGATCAGCCCGTGCCGACGTCGTTCGTCTCGCCGCACCCGATCCAGTTCGGTATTGCGATACGAGGTGACCAGCGCCGACGACATCCCGTCGATGACCGCCCACATGGTCGTCCCGGTCTCCCGGAACGCCGCGGGCGGCGCGTCCTCGGCCTTGTCGAGCAGTGCCTCCCACACAATCCGCCCACCGAGCCGGAAGGTCCGCAACATGGCTTCCAGGGGCACCCCCTGCTCCGCGCGCAACTCACCGATCGACGCGGCCACATCATCGCGCTCGGCCCCCACACCCTGCGCACCCAGCAGCTCCACGACCCGCGTGAGGAACCGCTGGCAGCCATCCCGCAGGTCCGCGCGGGTCACCGCCGAGTAGTCGGTCCATTCCGGGTTATCGGTGAAGACGGCCGCCATCAACCGCTGGGTCAGTTCGGGAATCTCATTCCGGAGCGCCGTGGCCAGTTCCGGTGAGTTGGCCACGGGCTCGCCGTTCTGCGGTGCCGCCACATCGGCCCACGTTACGCCGGGCGTGCCAGGGCTCTCACAACGCCGACGATCCGCGACTGCGGCGTGGGCACGGTCGCGGCCCGCGGCGCCTGGTCCTCGGGTTGATCGGCGAGCTGGAAGCCATCGACCGCAAGACCAAAACCGCGGACAAGGAACCGCGCCAAATCATCGCCGAACGCGATTCCACGCCGAACGACCTCAACGGCATCGGATCATCTTCCGCAGCGGCAAGGTGCAAGCGAACAGTCCATGTGTCGGGGCCGAACCCTGCATCGACCGGCGCGTCGATCCGAACCGGTCAGTCGGTCCCTCCGCTGTGGTCGTCCCGCCCACCCAGGTGCCGGGCGAGGAAGCGCTCGACCGTACCGAACATATCGACCTGATTTTCCGGGTTCACGAATCCATGGCCTTCGTTGTCCTTCAGCAGGTACTCGACCTCGACATCTCGATCTCGGAGAGCTTCGACGAGATTGTCGGATTCGGCGCGCACCACGCGAATATCGTTGGATCCCTGGATCACAAGCAGCGGGGTACGGATCTGATCCACTCGCGAGATCGGGGAACGCGCGAACATATCGGCCTCCTGCTCGGGGTCGGCGGGGTCACCGACGAACAGGTGCCAGTTATTGGCGACGTGCGGTTTCGAGTATGCGGGGATGGTTCGCAGATAGGTGACGAGGTTCGACATTCCGCAGTAGTCGACCGCGGCGGCGAAGAGATCGGGGGTGAAGGTGACCCCGACGAGGGCGGCGTACCCGCCGTAGGAGCCACCGAAGATGGCGACGCGGTCCCGATCGGCATAACCCATGTCGATGGCCCAGGCCACGGCGTCGACAATGTCGTCGTGCATCGCTGCGGCGAATTCACCGATGGCGGCTTTGACGAATGCCTTGCCGTACCCCGTCGAACCGCGAAAGTTCACATGTAGCACCGCGTATCCGCGGTTGGCGAGTAGCTGGGTGGCGGGGTAGAAATCCCAGCTGTCGCGGTACCACGGCCCACCGTGCAGGATCACGACCAGCGGTAGCCCGCTCGCTTCGATACCGACGGGCAAGGTCAGATACGCCGGTATCCGCAGGCCGTCTCGGGCGGTGATCGATACCGGTCGCATCGGGGCCATCGATTCCGGATCCAGATGCCGGTACGGCCGGAACAGCAGTCGGCTCTCGCCGGTGCGGTGGTCGTAGTAGTAGGCGACGTCGGGGTCGCGGTCATGAGTGAAGGTGACGACCCAGCGCTGCCCGCTGCCATCGCAGGAAATAGCTCCCAGGTCACCGTCGGACAGCTGTTCCAGCTTCTGCAGAACCAGGGCGAAATGCGGGTCCAGAGCGTGGATTACCTGGCGTTCACCGAGATAGCGTGCCCCGAGTAGATTCCCGGTGCGCGGGTCGAGGATCAATGGTGCGGGGATGGCGGGTGAGACAGCGCCGCGGGTGTCGAGGTCGAAGGTGGGGTGGCTGTCGACCTCGGACTCCGCGCCGGTGGTCAGATCGAGCCGGGCCAGCCGGGTGCGGTCGGTGCCGCGATTGGAGCCGATCCACACACCGGCCCCATCGGGTGTGAGCTGAACCGGCAGCACGCCGACCGGGTAGTCGCTGCCATCGAATACCGCGACGGGATGTGGTGCGCCGCCGTCCCACCGCGAGATCTCGATATCGCCGTTGTCGGTCAAACCGCGCGTGAATATCCGGCCGTCGGGACCGCACATCCAGTAGGTGACCCGACCGGGGTTCTCGGCGAGTACGGCAATATCGCCGGTCGCGATGTCGATTTCGCACAGGTCGAAGGCCTCCACCTGCCGATTGTTCAAGTGCACCAGCGCTTTTCCGGGCCGATACGCGGGTAGCTCGAGCTGCATCGTCGTCGATCCGGGGAACGGCGTCAGATCGACCACCGTCGCGGCCGGGTCGTCCAGATCGACCCGGTACAGATGCCATTGCTCGTCACCGTCGCTGTCCTGGGTGTAGAGGAGCCAGCGCGGATCGTCGGTCCAATGGAAGCTGTGTACGCCGCGGTGGTGATCGGCGGTCACGCACCGCGGTTCCGCCCCCGAATCGATGTCCTCGATCCACACGTTGAGCCGGTTGCGCCAGGGGGCCAGGTAGGCGATCCGGGTGCCGTCCGGTGAAATGGCCGCACCCGTACGGTCCGGCGCTCGGAAGAACTCCTCGACGGATATGTATTTCGGCAGTGCCATGAAAATCCTCCCTCTGTGCGCGCGTCCGGGTGCGCGCGTCGGACGCCACGACATCGTGTGCCGTAACGGCACAGTCAAATGTCGACACGCCAGCCGCGCCACAGTTGACTGTGCCGTAACGGCACACCTGAGACTGACAATCGAGTCGGCGCGACCCGCGCCGACGCCACCGCCCCCGAGGAGTGATCGTCATGGCGTGGAGTACCCGTGAGCTCGCCGAACTCGCGGGCACCAGCCTGCGGACGGTCCGGCATTACCACGAGGTCGGCCTGCTCACCGAACCCGAGCGGGCCGCCAACGGGTACAAGCGCTACGGCGTGGCTCACCTGCTGCGGTTGCTGCACATCAAACGACTGACACATCTGGGATTTTCGCTGTCCCAGATCGCCGCCATGGGGGCCGCCGACGAACATCCGGAACAGGCGTTGCGTGAGCTGGACGCCGAGTTGGTCGCCACCATCGAACGGTTGCAACGGGCCCGCGCCGATATCGCGCTGCTCCTACAACATCACGCGACACCGACCGACCTACCGCCCGAGATGGCTCTGGCCACCGCGGCGACCGATCTCTCCGACGCCGACCGCGCGTTTCTCACCGTCGCGACCAGGGTGCTCAGCCCCACCGCACTCGACGCCTATACCGAACTGCTGCGGGATCCCGACGCGATACCGGCGGGCTCGGAGTTGGACCGCCTGCCCGCTGATGCCGACGAACGCACCCGCGCCGAATTGGCCGACCGCCTGTTTCCCCAGATACGCGATCAGTTCGCCGAACATCCCGGTCTGTCGGATCGCGGTGATACATCCGGCAGCGCGCGACGCGCGAATCAGACCATGGCACTGGCGGCGGCGGAACTCTACAATCCGGCACAGCTCGACGTCATGCGGCGTATAGGCCGCAGGTTCCAGGAGTCGCAGGACGACCCCGACGCGCGGCCGTGACACCATCCCACGCGACAGCAGGGCTTCGACTTCGCTCGCAGATCCGCCGCACCACCGGGTTCAGGCCCGGTGACCGACAGCCGTAGCCGCGCCTCACATAGGTTCGAAAGCCGAAGCGCACTGTATTTCCGGACCCGTCGGGCCGTCGGGTGCAGTCCAGGGCTGGGTATTGATCGAGCCCGTCGGCCGATCAAATAGCTGACACCCACGATGCAATCCCAGGCAGTGGCAAACCAACCGCTATCGTCGGGTGCGGTCGCAGGCAGGGGTTCGGGAAGCTGCGGCAGCCCGGGAGGACCCGGTGAATTCTTTTGTCCAAAGCCAGCTCGTGGGCGCTGTGGCCGGTGCCGTCTCGCTGTATACGGATGGAGGCTCGGTTGTCGTTATCGTTATTGCCGCCTGCGGCGGGGCACGACCGCGGCGTCAGTGTTTCGCTGTCGCTGCCGGTTGCGGGATCGGATGCCGATATCGGCGCTGCCGCGTTTCGACTCGGACGAGCGCGGAATGCCGTGCTGCTCGGCTCGATCACGGTGACCGCGGCGGCATTCGCGGTGGGTGGGTGGCAGCGGCGCTGGGTCTCCGATGACGGGTTGATCGTGCTGCGTACGGTGCGAAACCTGTTGGCGGGCAATGGGCCGGTATTCAACGCTGACGAGCGTGTCGAAACCAATACCAGCGCCGCGTGGACTTATCTGGTGTGGTTCTTCGGCTGGGCGACCCAGGCACGGCTGGAGTATGTCGTGCTCGGGCTGACGCTGAGCCTGTCCGTGGTGGCGATAGCCGTCGCGATGCTGGGGGCGGCGCGACTATGGGGCGGCCCGGTGGCGTCACTGTTGCTTCCCGCCGGAGCGGTCGTCTACGTCGCGCTGCCACCCGCGGCGGACTACGTCACCTCCGGCTTGGAGAACGGCCTGGTCATCTGCTGGCTCGCCGTGCTGTGGTACTCACTCATCCGATGGTCACAGGCCGACCGGGTACGGCCGGGATGGTTTGTCGCGCTGCTGGTGTGGGCCGGGTTGGCCCCGCTCGTACGCCCGGAGCTCACGGTGATCTGCGGGGCGGCCCTGCTCGTACTTATTTGTGCGCCGGTGCCGCGAACTCGATTGCGCCCATGGGTCTTCCGACTATCCGCGGGCACTGCCGCCGGTGTGGCTCCGCTCGGATATCAGATTTGGCGGATGGGGTACTACGGTCTCCCCTACCCGAATACCGCGGTCGCCAAGGATGCCGGTGGCGCGAAGTGGCAGCAGGGCTGGATCTACCTGTGGGATCTGGTGGGGCCGTATCGGCTGTGGGTGCCGCTGCTGATAGTGGCCGCCGCCGCGGTGCTGATCCGGCATCGGCGCGACCGGCTGATCGATGCGGACAGACCAGATGACCGAGCTGGGCAGCGAATCTGTCTACGCCGCAGTAGGTTACGGTCCCCGGCTGCTGTGGTCGCGGTCATGGTCGGCGGCGGCCTGGTACTCACCGTGTACGAGATCCGCGTCGGCGGGGATTTCATGCACGGCCGCATGCTGCTGCCGCCATTGTTCTGCCTGTTGCTTCCGGTGATGGTGCTGCCGGTGCGGCTGCCCAGCTCCGCAAGACTGTCCGGAAAGTCCGGAATACGCGCCGTCCCAGGGGTTTCCCTGGTGACGATCGCGGCCCTGCTCGGCATCGCGGGGTGGGCGGTGACCGCCGCGCATATCACCGCCATTACCGAGGGCACCGATATCCGCGCGAACGGCATTGTCGACGAACGCATCTACTACGTGCTCGGCACCGGTCACGATCACCCCATCCGCGCCGAGGACTACCTGGACTTTCCGCGTATGCGGCCCATGCTCCGGGATATCGCCGACACCCCTCGCGGCGGATTGCTGGTCAGCCTGCCCGACCAGACGTACTGGTATGTCGTGCCGCCGCCCGAGCCCGTCCACGAGGACGGGGCCGGGCACACGGTGTTCTTCCTGAACCTCGGAATGACGAGTATGAACCTGCCGTTGGATGTGCGCGTCATCGATCCGGTGGGATTGGCCTATCCGTTGGCGGCGCACTCCGATCGACTGACCGACGGGCGTATCGGACACGATAAGAACCTGGGAATCAGCTGGGTGGTGGCCGACGCCGGGGTGGTCGATCGGCATCCCTGGCTGGCCGCGCACATCGACGAGCGATCGGTGCGGCAGGCGCGAACGGCCATGTCCTGCCCGGCGATTCAGGATCTGCTGGCCTCCTCGCGCGCGCCGCTGACCGTCACTCGATTCCGGCGCAATATCGTGCAGGCCCTCACCTTCGCGGAAACCCGCATCGATCGCATTCCCGCCTACGAGATCGCGCGCTGCCGACTCCAGCCACCACCGAACTGACCCGTTCCGCACCGCTCACTCGACACAGGCGAGGACCGAGATCGGCAATGACGACGACAACCCACGACATGACGACGACCGCGGCAACGCCCGAGCAGCACGACATCTCCACCGCCATGCTGACGGTATCGATCCTCGGTGCCCTGTCCGCGCTGGTGTGGCACGTCTACGCCATTCCGATCGACAACCCCTACTACGGCCTGTTCAACAATGACGTCGACCAGTACGTCTACACCGCCGGCGGTGAGGCCATCCGCTACGGGGCGAGCCTGTACGACGCGCCGGTCTTCTTCGAGATGGAATTCACCTATACGCCGTTCGCCGCCCTGCTCTTCGTGGTGTTCACATTGGCCGTCCCGGCGGTGGCCAAGGTGCTGTGGTGGGCGGCGATCATAGCCGCGTTGATCGCACTCGTCGCGGTCTGCCTGCGCGCGCTGAACTACCGGAACACCGCGCGCACATGGCTTTTCGCGCTCGCGCTGGCGGTGGTGTGCACCGCGTTCGAACCGGTGCGTTCCACCATATGGCTCGGCCAGATCAATATCCTCCTGGTGCTGCTGGTGGTCTGGGATCTGACCCGACGCGACACCGCCACGCTGCGCGGTGCGGGGGTCGGCATCGCGGCGGGCATCAAACTCACGCCCGCGTTCTTCCTGGTGTATCTCGCCTGCACCCGGCAGTGGCGGACATTCTGGGCCGCCACAGCCACCTTCGCCGCGACGATCGGGATCGGTTTCCTGATCCGGCCGACGGATTCCACCACCTACTGGGGTCGGCAGTTCGACGCCCCCGCACGAGTCGGCGCGGTGGATTCACCGGCCAACCAGTCCGTCAACGGGTTCCTCGCGCAACTGCTGCGCTTCTACGAGGTGGATCGCTACGCCGTTCACGGTCCGAACTCGACGGTGTACGTCACGCCGACTTGGCTGTGGCTGGCCGTCGCCACCCCGCTCGTCCTGTTCGGACTCTACGCCGCGACGCGCGCCTATCGATCCGGCCGAATCCTGCTGTCGGTCACCGTGGCCGGAATGTCCGCGGCATGTGCGTCCCCCTTCTCCTGGGGCCACCACTGGGTCTGGTTCGTACCCCTGTTCATACTCGCCCTGCACCACGCGCACACCGCCCACACCCGCTACCGCCGGCTGCCGGTCACGATCGTTCTTCTGATCAGCTTCTGCTGGTGGTGGAACTATCCGAACCGCGAACCCCTCGAGGGTGCACCCCATCCGATCGGCACCGGATTGTTCATGCTGCCCCGCGATGACCTGCCCACCTGGTGGGCCAATATCGCCGTGCCGTTCTACTCGGGTTGCTACCTGCTGCTCTTCCTCGCGACCGCCATCTATGCGGTCCGGCAGGTCAATGCAACGGTGCGTCACGCGCCGGTTGGACAGCAAACTGTTGCCACGCAGGGAAATTGATCTCGACGACCTCGAGGGTTCAGGACGATCCGGTCGGGGCGTGTAGTTTCGCCCGCAGAACCTTGCCGCTGGCGTTGCGTGGAATCTCGGCATCGATGACCTACCGAACTCGGCATCGGGCACACCGATCACGACCGCGTCGGTGATGTCGGCGCAGGCGGAATTCTCTTCGCCGTCCGCGGCGGACAGGTCGACGGTCGCGGCTACCGGTATCAGACCCCGCAAGACCTGGACTTCCTCGGCGAATACGGGCTGGCGGGTGGTCATCGAGCATCTGCTTCCCGAGCCCGGGCAGCGCACCAGGATGTGCTGCGGCGGGCACTCGCTCGGCGCGTTCATGACCGGCCCGATGATGGCGTGGAACTTCGCCGGTCACCCCGCGAACTCGGGCATGCGCTTCAACTGGATCCACTCCGACCTCGCAGCCCTGGATCCGACCGAGGCTCGTGAATTCGTCGTCGATGCTTGGCGCATGGTCGTTCCCGAGAAACTCTCCCGCGCCTACGATCTCGCTCATCCCCACGGGCCGGGCTGACCGAACCCAGATCGTCAGCCCACCTTCGTCACCATTCATCGGGACGCCGGGCCAACCGGCCCGATTCGGCGTCCACACCTCAGAATCGTTTGTCGCGCAGCCCCAGTTCGTCGGCCTTGGCGCGTACCGCGCCGAGAACCAGGTGACCGCTCTCCGCCATGAGATCCTGAATTTCGGCGGCTGTCCGCTGCACGGCGTCGGTACCGACGCGGGAGATTCTGCGGCCACTGCGTCGCCCAGCGCGACCCAGTTCTCGCGCGAGTTCGCTGATCGTGCTCATCGGACGTGAACATTCGAGAGAATGCCAGCGAACGATCGTTCACCGAATTCGCGTGCGTACATGGCCAATTACCCCTCAAAGTCCATTCCAACTGCGAGTATGTCGACGACGGTCGAGGATACGCGCGTTCACTGGATCGCGCTAGCGCGCCGGGACCGGGGGTTCTTGCGGGGGCCGAGCTTCACCACCGGCCGCCGCGTCACCCGCGCGCTGGCTCCGCCGTCAGCGATTCCACGATGGCGTCGATTTCCACGGGACTGCGGTAGCTGTAGTCGTCGCGGTCGAACCGGACGGACTTGCGGTAGGTCTTCAGTAACGACCAGGCGCGGATGTACGGTGACTTGCCCTGTGAGTTGACGAAGTAGCTGTTGGAGCCTTCGCAGCGAGTTTCCAGGTAATAGGCCAGGTTTCGGCCGCTGCGCAGCATGTCCTGATGGAAACGTTCCTGGGCTTCGGGGCGCACCTCCACGATGGTGGCGCCGCGGCGACGGGTTTCGTCGATGACGGTGGCGATGTGACGCATCGCGTTCTCCACGAAATAGTGGAAGGCCGTGCCGGTCCAGGAGTACGGGCCGATCATGATGAAGCGGTTCGGCAGGCCGGCCACCGAGGTGCTGAAGTAGGCCTTCAACTCCTCGGTGTTGTAGAAGACGCCGAGGTCGAATCCATCACGGCCGAGGACGGTTCCGACCTTGTAGCTCTCCGGGTCGGAGAAGACCTCGTAGCCGGTGGACACCACCAGCGCGTCGATCTCGCGTTCGACACCGTCGGCACTGCGGATGCCGGTCGGGGTGATCTCGGCGATTCCGGCGGTGACGAGTTCGACATTGCTCCGGTTGAGTGTGGGGAGGTAGTCCCCGCCCGCGCCGCCTCGAATGCATACGATGCCGAAGTCGGGACGTAGGTGCTTGCGAATCTCCTTGTCCTTCACCTTGTATCGCACCCACCCGCGGTAGGCGTTGCGTCCGGCGAAGTCGATGATGCGCGCCCCGCCCCGCCACAGCGGCGCGGGGGTGTAGATCGCGACCCGCAGCAGCGAGTCGATCACGGCCTGGGCAATGCCGTTGGCGACCGCCGATCCACCGGGCAGCGCCAGCAGCTTCTGCATCCACGGCTTCAGCACGAAATCCGGCTTGGGCAGGTACACCTGTGGCGTGCGCTGGTAGATGTCGAGCCGCTCGACCTGTGCGGCGAGTTTGGGCGCGATCTGCATGGTGCTCGCACCGACGCCGATGATGCCGACCCGCTTACCGGTGAAGTCGTAGTCGTGATTCCACTGCGCCGGGTGCATGGAAACACCTGTGTAGGAATCCAATCCGGGGATGTTCGGCGTGGTCTTGGCATTGATGTACGCACCGACCGCACTGATGACGAAGCGCGCGGTGATGACCTCCCCCGTATCGACATGCAGTCGCCACAGCGCGTGGTCCTCGTCCCACTCCTCGCGAACGATGGTGGTGTTGAACCGCATTCGACGCGGCAGGTCGTAGTCGGCCGCGACTTCCTCCAGATACTCCAGGATCTGATCCCGCTTGGCGAAGAGCCGATCCCAGTCGGGTTTGCGGGCGAAGGAGAACTGGTAGGTGGTGCTCGGAATATCGCAGCCGGCATCGGGATAACTGTGGCTGTACCAGGTGCCGCCGAGTCCGGCGATGCGATCGACGATCAGGAAATCCTCGATCCCGATCTCCTGCAGCTTGACCCCGGCGCAGATGCCGCCGATACCCGCGCCGATCACGACGACCTCGTGCTGCGGCTGTGCCAGGGGGCTGACCCGCTTGGTGCCCGATCCATTCCTACTGCTCATTTGGCGCCTTCCTCGGCCCGGTGATTGCTCGGCTCGGCCGAAGCGATTCCATTGGTATCCATCGACCGTGGTTGCGGTCTCGTGGTCCGCGCGACCTCGGCCACGCGGCGGTTGAACAGCGGCCCGAGGCCACCGATCAGGTACGCGGCCCGCCACACGGGCGGGAACCAGGTGGAGAAACGCAGCAGCAGCCGGGGCGTGACCGCGACCTTCCAAACGACCTTGGTCCGACCGTCGCCGAGATCGGTGAAGAACTTGTCCTCGCCGTACTGGCGCACCAGCAGGTACTGCATCCAATTCCCGCTCACCACACCGAAGGTGATGCGCTGGTTCGGCTCATACCGCCAGAACTTCTCCTTCTCGACCCACAGCACGCGGAACGGCCCGAATACCGAACCCATCTCGCGCACGATCCCGGCCCCACGCGCGGCCGAATCGTATTTCACTCCGGTACCGGGGAACGGCAGCCACTTCCACGCGTGCTCGTCGTCTATCGCGGTCCACACCGCGTGCACCGGTGCGTCGAAGGTCTTCTCGATGGTGAACACCAGCGCCGCGGTGTCGAACAGGGTGTCATCGACCGCCGGTTGGGAGGCGGGGTGTTGGGTATGCAGGAACGACGTGATACTCATTGCTCATCCAATCCGTGGAAAGTCAGGGCTGTTCGGCGAGCCGCCGAGTCGATCGACCGTTAGCAGTCAGAGGGTCGGATACGACCGGCCGGGTGGCGGTGTACCGGTAGTGGTCCAGCGGGAAATGCCGGTTACTCCAGTACATTCCGGCCTGAGTGGTGGCACGGAAGGCTGGACCGTCGCCCTGGTAGTTGATGTAGTACGTGCGTGAGTCGGCGCAGCCCTGTTTGAACAGGTAGGTGTTCTTGTTGCGGGCGTACATGCGGGCGAAGTATTCGTCGTGTGGTTCCTGGCGGATTTCCGCGCGGGTGGCCCCGCGACGCAGCGTCTCCCCGATGGCCCGGGCACTGTGCGCGGCGGTCGCCTCGATGAGCGGGATGACCGAGCCGGGCGCGTAACCGTAGGGACCGAAGATGTGGAACATATTCGGGAACGCCGGGACCGAGACACCCTCGTAGGCCTGGTACTTGTTCTGGTCCCAGAATTCGCCCAATTCGATTCCACCGCAGCCGTATACGGGATAGGGCGGAGTCGCCCCCTTGTCCATGACCTGAAAGCCGGTGGCGGTGACCACCATGTCGAATTCGCGCACCGTGCCGTCCGCGGTGGCGATGCCGTCCGCGGTGAACTTCTCGATGGGGTCGGTCACCAGGTCGACGTGTGGCTGGGTGTAGGTCTGGAAGTAGGTGTTGGAGATGGAGGGCCGCTTGCAGCCGAGCCGATAGGTCGGGGTGAGCGCGCGGCGTAGTTCGGAGTCGCGAATCTGGGTGAACAGGTAGGCCTTCAGTGCCGCCTCTCCGGTGCCGAGTACTGCCGAGGTCAGGCGCGGATAGTCCGAGAGCGCGAGCCCCACACCCAGGAAGGCGTTGACCGCGACATTGCCGATGAACCGCACCGCCTGCTGGGCGGGCGGGAAGTCCAGGGCTCTATTGCTCAGCGCGCCCATGGCGAAATCTGGCTTGGGCGCGACCCAGATGGCGGTGCGCTGGAAAACCGTCAGGTGCTCGACTTTCGCGGCCAGCTGCGGAATCACCTGTAGCGCCGTGGCTCCGGTGCCGATGACCGCGACCCGCTTACCGCTGTAATCGTAGGAATGATCCCAGCGAGCGGTGTGCATGAGCCGGCCGGAGTAGCTGTCGATCCCCGCGATCGCGGGCGGCTTCGGCTGTTCCAGCGCTCCGACGGCGCTCACCAGGAAACGGGCGGTGATCTCGTCACCGTCGGTGGTGAGTACCCGCCACAGATCCGCGGACTCATCGAACCGGGCCTCGGCCGCTCCGCAGCCCAGCCGGAGTTTGCCCCGCAGACCCTGCCGATCGACCACTTCCTCGGCATAGCGCTGAATCTCATTGCCAGGTGCGAAGAATCGCGACCAGCGCGAACGCTGCTGAAAGGAGAAATTGTAGATCGGCGAGGGCACGTCGACCGCGACACCGGGATAGGTGTTGGCATTCCACGTGCCGCCGACCTGGTGCCACTTGTCGATAATCAGGAAGTTCTCGATGCCCGCGCGGCGCAGCGCCGTCCCGGTACCGATGCCGCCGAAACCGGCGCCGATGACGAGAACCTCGACGGTGGGAATGTTGTTCGAACTCATAGGAATCTGCCCCTGGTCATGCGGCCGTGGTCCGGTCCGCGAATTCGCTTGCCCGGCTGTCGATCACGCGGCGTATGAAGGCCCCGATCTCGGCCACGGCCGCCCGCGCGTCGGGCAGCAGATCCGCGCCCGCCTGGAAGACGTGGATCGCGTTGTTCCAGATCTGCAAGGTGTGCGGGACGCCGGCCTCGGCACAGCGGCGGGCGAGCGCTTCCGAATCCGGCAACAGCACTTCGATATCGCTCACTTGGATCAGCACCGGCGGCAAGCCGGTGAAATCGTGATTCACCGGCGACCACGCCGGATCGAGCACGCCGTCCCGGGCGAAACCGATCATCGCCGGAATGGCGAGCGCCCGGGCCGACAGCATCGAATCGCTGCGATCATTCGGATGGGCATTGCGAATGCTGGGATCGAGATCGGCGAAGGGTGCGATCGCCACCACGGCGGCAGGCAGCGCGATCGCGCGCGCCCTGGCGGCGAGCACCGCCATGAAGGCCAGACCGCCGCCAGCCGAATCACCGGCGAAGACAACGCTTTCGGCCGCTCTGCCGCGTTCCAGCAAATACCGGTAGGCGGTCAGGGCGTCATCGACCGAATCGGTGATGTGCCCCTTCGGCAGTTGCCGATAGTCCACATTCAGGACGGGCAGTCTCGCGGCGCGCCCGATGCGTGCGGCGTGCCTGCGGTGGCTGTGCAGGCCACCGGCTACGAATCCGCCGCCGTGGAAGTACAGAATCGCACCCCGCTCGGCCGCGTCCGGTCCGGGATCGTCTCGGTGCCAGAGCCATTCGGCCCGGAAGTCCGCGAAGCGCACCATTTCCCTGCGGGTGCCGCGCGCCGGCCGCAAGGGGGCGGCAAGCACGTCGACGCGATTCGCGATGCGGAAGGCACGGTCACCACGCAGCGGGGCACTCTCCCCCAGCACGCACACGCAGTACAGCGCGGGCCGTAGGATCCGGCGCAGCACCGCGTTCGCCACTCGCAGTCGCGCACTGGCACGGCTGGCGAGTTCGACATTGACCCGCGCCGATACCGCGGGAATTGTTGTGCCGCTCTGCCTATCGACGGCGAGCCCCGTCATGCCGGCACCGTCGCCTTCGCGCGGTTCCCGTACTCGTAATCCTCGAGTGGGAAGCGTCGATTACCCCGGCGCGCTTCGAAGAATCCCGAAGGGCGCACATAGGTGCTGTCGCCCTGCGAGTTCCGGTAATAGGTCGGGACGTGGCCATTGAGGTCGGCCAGGTAGTACCGCAGCGACTCGCCGCGCTGATACACCTCGCGGTGGTAGGCGTCTGCGACTTCCTTGCGCACCTCGCACCAACCCGCCCCTCGGCGGCGGGTCTCGCCGATGGCCCGCACCGCGTGATCGGCGGTCATCTCGACGAAGGCGTGCCAGCCCGACCCGGTCCAGGAATATGGGCCGACCAGGGTCCAGCGGTTGGGCAAGCCAGGTACCGAAACGCTCTGGTATGCCTGCAAACCCTCCTCGTTGTAGAACTTGGCCAGGTCGAATCCGGCGCGACCCAGCACCGTTCCCGGGCGATAGGTCTCCGGGTCCGAGAACACCTCGTAGCCGGTCGCCAGAATCAGCGTGTCGAAGCGGTGCAGCGTGGAATCGCCGGTACGGACACCGGTGGGGGTGACTTTCTCGATCGGGGTCGTTACCAGTGCGACATTGTCCCGGTTGTAGGCGCGCAGATAGCCGTTCGACATCGTGGGGCGTTTGGCTACGAGACCGAAGTCGGGCGTCAATCCCGCCCGGGTCTCGGGATCGGTAACGACCCGTGCCAGGTACCGCCGGTACAGGGCCTGGCAGACGGAATCGAATCGGTCCATCACCGGGTGCACGACGGTGCCGGGCACCCCGACAATGGCGCGCAGGGCTAGATCCACAACCACCAGCGCGCTGCCGTGCAGCAGCGGCTGAACACCGGGAAGCGACAGCACGCGTTGCAGCGCGACGGGCACTGGGAAATCGGGCTTGGGCAGCGACCACACGGGGGTGCGCTGGAAGACGGTCAGCTGCTCCACCTGCGGGGCGATCGTCGGAATGATCTGCACCGCACTGGCTCCGGTGCCGATGATGCCCACGCGCTTACCGGTGAGGTCGTACTCGTCGTCCCAACTGCTCGGGCGCAACACCTTGCCCTTGAAGGTGCGCGCACCGGGAATGCCGACGTCGGCCTTGGGACGCACGAACGCCCCGACCGCACTGATGACGAATCGGGCCGTCACCGTCGCACCGCCCACCAGGTGCAGCTTCCAGTATCCGGCGTCCTCGTCCCATTGCTCGCGCTCGACCTCCACGCCGAACCGCACCCGTTCGTGCACACCGAACTTGTGCGCGACCTCCACGTGGTACCGCTTGACCTCCGGACCGAGCGGGAAGACCCGACTCCAGTCGGCCTTGCGCGCGAACGAGTACTGATACGCCAGCGCCGGAATATCCACGCCCAGACCGGGATAGTGGTTCTCGTGCCAGCTGCCGCCGACCTCGTCGGCGCGTTCGAGGACGACGAAATCGTCGATTCCGGCCTTGCGCAGCTTCACCGCGGCGGCGATACCGCCCGGCCCGGCACCGATGACGGCGACTTCGTACTCGGGATTGTCAGGTTTGGTCATAGGTGTCTCACTTCGTGATTCGGTTCAGCAGCGGCTGAATACGAGGCAGCAGGCGGTCGGCGAGATCGAAGGAACCCACGCTGCCGACCGCGCGCACCAGACCGGGCGAGAGCCGGAACAGGACGTAGCCGAGCCAGGCTTCGGGATTGACCGGCACGACCGCCGAGTTGCGGCGAATCGCGCGCTCGACAACGCGCGCGACCTTGTCCGGACCGGCGAAGGCCATCGATTGCACCTGGCCGAGCTGAGCCTGCCAGGTGGCCTGCTCCTCGGCATCGAGACCGGCGCGCTCGCCGTGGGCGAGCAGGTCGGTGCGAATGGCACCGGGACAGATCGCGGTGACGCCGATTCCCTTGGCCCGCAACTCCACCCGCAGCGCCTGGCTGGCCATGAGCACCGCGGCCTTGGCCGCGGCATACGCGGGAATGTATCGCGCCGGGAAGAAGGCCGCACCGGAGGACAGATTGACGATATGGCCACGAATGCCGGCGTCGATCATCTGCGTGGCGAACACCTTGGAGCCGTAGATGACGCTCATCAGGTCGATGTCGATGGTGCGCTGCCACTGCGCCGCACCGGTTTCGACGAATCCGCCGGTATCCATGATTCCGGCGTTGTTGACCAGCACATGCGCCGGGCCGAATTCCCCGCGCACCCACTCCGCGCATTTGTCCCACTGCGCTTCATCGGCCACGTCGAGCCGGTAGGAATGCGCGCGCCCACCGGCGGCGGTGATCTCGTCGGCCGCCCCCTGCGCGGCCGCCTCGTCGATATCGGCGATAACCACCCGGTACCCGGCCTCGGCGAGCAGCCGGGAGATCTCCCGGCCGATACCGGCCCCGCCGCCGGTCACGATCGCTGTTCTCATCGCTGACCACCCAATACCCGACCCGACATCTGAACGACTTTCTCCGCCAACGGCATCTGCGCCAGCCCGGTGACCCCGCGCATCACCCCGGGCGCGAGCCGAGACAGGTACCACCCGGCCCATGCCTCGACACCCACCGGCACGGTCGCGAGATTCCAGCGAATCGCGCGATCGACCGCGGCGGCGACCCGGTCCGGCGAACGGCCGAAGACCTGTTGTCCCCGAGCGAGTTTCGCGGCCCAATCGGCTGCGGACGACGTGTCCGCACCCGCGCGGGTGCCATTGGCCGAGAGTTCGGTGTTGATCAACCCCGGGCAGACCGCGCTCACCCGAATGCCCTGACCCGCGTATTCGGCGCGCAGGGCCTGGGTGCCCATCCAGGCACCGGCCTTGGCGGTCACGTACGACGGGGCCAAGGGCGTGGGCAGGAACGCGCCGACCGAACAGATATTGACGATCGCACCGCGCTTGCCCGCATCGACCATGCGCTGCACGAACACTCGCGAGCCGAACAGCGGTCCCATCATGTTGATGGCGATCATGCGACGCCAGTCGTCGCCGCTCTGCTCCAGAAAGCCGCCGGAGATCAGGATTCCGGCATTGTTGACCACCACGTCCGGGACGCCGTGGTCCTGCACGATCCGCTCGGCGAACTCCTCCCAGGCGGCAGCATCGGCCACATCGAGTTGCCGGAATTCGGCCCGCCCGCCCGCGGCGCGGATGCGCGTCACGGTCTCGTTACCACCGCGCTCGTCGATATCGGCCACGATCACGGTCGCACCCTTGGCCGCGAAGCGCAGTGCGCTCGCCCGCCCGATGCCGCTGCCCGCGCCGGTCACCACCGTCACCGTCATGGTCGACGCTCCTGTCGCGGAATAGTGGACAGATTCGAATGCGTCATGAATCGACTCCCTTGTCGTGGACGTCCGCACAGACGGAATGCCAGCTTGATCTGCACTCAATTAGCGGACGTCTATGTCATTAAACTAGGGCGTCTCAGACAGAAGCGCAAGGGGTGATTCGAGACCCGCGGTCGGCGGCAACGGCCGTGCGGGCGCATACGATGTGCTCGATGACCGAACCAGCCAAGCGCACTCGCGGACCCGGCCGCCCGCGCGACGAACGCAACACCGAGCGCCGCCGCCGCGAACTCATCGAGGCGGCCTACACGGTGTTCACCACCAAGGGCTACGCCGCGGCCTCGGCCGCGGATATCGTCGCCGAACTGGGGGTCGGTTACGGCACGTTCTACCGGTACTTCGACAGCAAACGCGCGATTCTCGACGATGTCGTGGACTACGGAATCGACCGGCTGCTCAGCGAGATCGCCGGTGGCGTCTTCGAACCCGCGTCCCTGGACCACGAGTTCACCGTCGAGGAACTCATCGAAACCTGGTCCGGCGCGGTCGAGCGAATGTGCCGGATCGCCGAGTCCGATCCGGCGCTGATGAACGCGATGCTGTTCGAATTGCCCGGCATCGACGAGGAACTCAACACCCGCATTCTCGGCCTGGGTGGCATCCTGTCCGCCACTGTCGGCCGCTTCCTTTCCCGCGCGGTCGATTCCGGGGTACTGCGCGATGACGTGAACACCGAGGATGTCGGCTGGATGCTGTTGGCGCTGACAATTCCGCCGGTCATGCGCGCCCTGCAGGGCGGCGGTGCCGCCGATCGGCAGCGTTACGTCAACACCGCCGTCGCCGTGCTCACTCCCGGGCTACGCCCCCTGCTCACACCCAATTAGTCGACGGGTACGTCTGCTAATCTCGGGTGATCGCTGCAGAGAGGTCGTCGATGGCGAAGGACATTCCTGTCTCCCGGGCCCGGCGCGGTGCGCAAATGGGCAAACTCATTGCCGGACAAGCTGTTCGCGGCGCGGGTGTCACGCTGGCGGTGGTTCGCGATACCGATGAAGAACACATCGCCCGGACCGAACGGGCACTCACCGCGGCGGCCGAAGACCTGGTCACCGTGCTCGGCAGCATGAAGGGCCTGGCCATGAAGGCCGGCCAGCTGCTGTCCATGTTCGATGTGCTCGGAATCTTCGCCGCCGAACGCCTGCCCCCGGGCCAGCGCGAGCGATTCCAGAACAAGCTGGCCGAACTCTACGACCGGTCCGCGCAGGTGCCGTTCGCGCAGATGCGCGGGGTGATCGAGCGCGATTACGGCCGCCCGCTCGATGAGGTGTTCGCCGAATTCGACGCAGCACCGCTCGGTGCGGCGTCCATCGGTCAGGTGTATCGCGCCCGCCTGCACGATGGCCGGCGGGTGGCGGTCAAGGTCCAGTACCCCGGGATCGATATCGCTATCCGGGCCGATATCAAGAACCTCGCGCTGGTTATGCGGATGATGCGCACGATCGCGCCGGCGATCGCCGACAATGCGATTCTGCGCGAGCTCGCCACCCATTTCGCCGAGGAGATCGACTACCGCACCGAAGCCGCGAACCACGAGCTCATAGCCGAGATGTTCCATGGCCACCCGTTCATTCGCATCCCCGGCGTGGTGACCGAGCTGTGCACGGCACGGGTGCTCGTCACCGAACTGGTCGACGGACTGCGATTCCCGGAGATCGCGGCGCTGCCCGATGCCGAGCGCGACCGTATCGGTGAGATCCTCATGCGCTTCTATATGGGGACCATGATTCGGGAACGGCGCTTCACCGGAGATCCGCATCCCGGCAATATCCTGCTCGCGGATGACGGGAAAGTCGCCTTCCTCGACTTCGGGCTGGTCAAGCATATGGATGATGCCGCCGTGGAGTTCGAACTCGACGCCGTGCGCATGGCCGCGGAGTACCGCGCCACCGATCTGCGCGCTCTCTTCGTGAATTACGGCCTGCTGGAACAGGGCTCACCGGCCACCGCCGAGCAGTGCCTGCGGCTGATCCACGAGGTCTCGGGCTGGATGCTCACCGATGCCGAGATCCGGGTCGCCGAGGATGCCGCCGCGCACGCCCTGCTCGCCTTCGTCGACCCGCGCCGCGGCTACTTCGACAGCTGGCGCCGCGAATACGCGCCGGCCGAACACGCTTTCGCCCGGCGCGTGGAGTACGGCACCCTCGCCCTGCTCGGCAAACTCCGCGCCAGCGGCAACTGGTACCGCATCGGGCGCGAATGGTGCTACGGCGAGCCGCCGCGCACCGAACTGGGCGTGCTGGAACAGGATTGGCTGGCGAACCACGCGAATCCCACCGGCTGATAGACGGCGCCCTCATCATTCCGGCCAAAGGCGGCGGAATGACGGGCGCGGGGTGCAACTACCCGCGCCGCCGCCGGGCTTCAGCCGCCAACGGAACCGGAAGCCAATTCAACAGCCTCCGCGTGTTGGGCGCTGGCCAGTACCCTGTGCAGCGATGCTATCTGCATCGCACGGTATGGGCTCGGTCTATCGGAAGTATGCTGGTGATGGTGATGAAGCTAGCTCCTCCCCGCTTCAAGTTGGCCATTGTTGACTGATATCTCCAGTTGACTAATTCGAGCGTGTCTCCCTTACATATTCCACGGCTCAGATCGAACTCGCTCAGTCTGAGCACTGATCGATCATCGTTGGGATAGTGGATGATATAGACGGCGTTGCCTTCGAAGGTTGCCGATATCGGTACGTCACCATCGATCGGAAGACTGACAGAGCTGGGTCGGGAATCACCTGTCAAACTCATCGAGTTGAGGCTGCCCTCCCTGGTAATCCAATACAGCACCCCGTCGTGTACCCCCCATGCCTGCGATTGGGTATCACCGGGAAGCCGGGGAACATTCCTTTCGGAGTCAGCCTGTGTTCCACCGTCACGCGATATCTCGACAATGCGGTAGTCCGCCTTGGAATCGGATATCACGATCGCGTACCCGCGGTCTGAATCCGGCGTATCACCACACAGCACCGAACTCTGTGACCGGGCCATCGTCGCCCCTGTCTCGTATTGGTGGCCGACCTGAACTCCACCTTCTTCGGTCCAGCGATTCAATCGGACCGTCGAAGGGTTCGCGGCGTACGACGCGGCAAGCCATTGAACTTCACCGGCTCGGCAG
This sequence comes from Nocardia uniformis NBRC 13702, assembly GCF_001613345.1. Classification (GTDB taxonomy): domain Bacteria; phylum Actinomycetota; class Actinomycetes; order Mycobacteriales; family Mycobacteriaceae; genus Nocardia; species Nocardia uniformis. Next base: position 50,720 of record NZ_BDCE01000090.1, read on the forward strand.
ATCGAGAGCCCGGAGATATCCCCGTCGACGTATTCCTGCGAAACCTGACCGGACGATGACACTTTCACCAGTAGATGTCGAACCTCGTTGTTGTTCATGCCAACGTTGAAAGCGAACACCGCGTCGTTCCCGTCCGGCGAGGACGCAGACCTTGTCAAGACCGCGACGCTGCCGAGTTCGGTGTTCCAGACCTCATGGAGCGACTCGTCCACGACGACGATTCGGTCTCCGGCGGGGAATGCGAATCCGCTGCCGAGGCGCTCCATCGTCGGTTCGAAGGCGATCGGGTACTTGCCCGCGAGGGTGGTCTGGCCTTGTCCGGAGACAGTGAGCAGGCTGATCTGATCGTGTTGATCGATCGGCGGATTCAGCTCAGCGGAGATCCCGGCCCAATCCCGTGGTCCGGTGTACGGGGGGCCATCGTCACCTCGGTATTCGAGATAGACGTATGTTCCGGCCGCGGCGATCGCCATGACTGCTGCGGCCGTGCCGGCCGCGACCTTGATTCGGGTGGAGGCCTTCACTCGAACCTCCGGGTGTTGTGCGACTTGAGGATGTCGATCGGGTACACGCCGAAGTTGGGTGGCTGGTACGCGTATCGCTCGCCGATGTCGAGGCCGCCGCCGGAGGCGTGCTTGAATGCCGCCCACACCAGTTGCGAGCAGTTGTACGAATCCGCGTACACCTTCGTCCGAGTGACCAGGAAGTTGCCGCTGTACCCCTTCCCGACCTGTTGCTCCGCGAACGCCGCCGCAGCATCACGCGTCGCGTTGTCGGTGTTGACCGACAGGTAGATCGGGCGGCATACGCCCTTCCTGGCATCGCCTTTGAGCAGCCGGACACCCAGGTCGGCGTTCACGGCTTCAACCGTCCAGATATCGTCAGAGCCTCCGGTGTGATCATTCCTGACGAATATTCCATTGTGCCCATGATTCGCAACCCGGTAGGAGGTCGCGTCGGAGAAGAAGACGTCGCCACGGTTGGTTCGGTCGTTCCCCGGAGGCATGAAATCGCAGTTCGTGCTGTTGCCACCGTCGGAGATCTCCTGAACCTCGTCGTAGGAACCCTGCACACGGTCCAGCACCGACTGGAACCCAGCGTCGGTGGCGAGGGCGGCTTCCTCGATCACCTCTTTACCCGTCCGGTAGATCTCGTCGAGATCAGGTATCTGCAGGAGATCAGCGATTTGAGCTATCACATCCGAATACCCGGATAGTTCTCCGTGTTGGAACTGCTGCGTGAAGCGCACCGTCCCATCCACCGGGCGTGGAGCGTCGACGGGATACCCGTGCGGTCCGGTTTCATGCCCTTCGGCGGCCCACTTGTCGCGGATCTGCCCGGTGACCTCGTGGGCACCAGTGCCGGGGTGCCAGTAGATGACGCCGCGCTCGAACCGGTTGAACCGTCCCACGCCGTCCGCAGTGACGGTCTCATCGCTGAGCGGGTACCCGAGAAGCCCCTGCTCCCAGCCGATTTCACCCCACCGGGCGCGGACCGCGCCGGCGACATAGTAGGCGTCGTTGGCCTTCCAGTAGATGGTGCCGCCATCGAAGTACTGGCGACGACCGAAGTTGTCGGAATTGACGAACTCATCGGAAGTCGGATAGCCGAGCACACCGCCTTCCCAGCCGTTGCGCTGCCAGGCGGCGAAGAAATGGTTCGCCACAGGATGCGCACCGCCCCACGGCGACCAATAGATGGGGCCGTTCTGGAACACCGAACGCGCACCGACACCGTCGGGATTGGCCAACTCGTTGGTGGTGGGCCACAACAGGAAGCTGTTCGGGCCGCCGAGTTCGTTGTACTTGTCACGGATCGCGCCACACACGTAGTACGGGGCGGGCCAGTACACCGAGCAGTCGCCCTCGGCGATGAACTGCGGATCACGCTGCTGCATGAGACGTTGCCCGGCCAACCGTTGCCCGCCATTGGCCTGGAGTTCGGCCTCCATGGTCTCGGCCTTGTCGGCGTCTTCCTTACTGAATCCGTCCGGGATCTCCTCGCAGTCCGAGCGCATCTTGCCCGGATCGACCTTGCGATTGGGGTTCTTGGTCGGCACCCATTTGTCCGGCCTATCCTTGCGGCCGTTACGCGGGCCGTTTGGACACGAACTCTGTTGAGCTGGAACGGAAGTCGTCGTCGTTGACGTCGGTGGCGTGGTCGCCGGCTTGTCTCCTCGAGCAGTGGTCGAGGGCGCTGCGGTCGTCGACGGTGCGGTCGTGCGCGTGGCCGGTGCCGGTGCGGTCGTCACCGGCACAGTGGTCAGCGCTGAGGCGGTCGTGGACGGCATCGGTGCACCGGACGTGGTCGATGGCGCAGTCGTGCCGGGCTGGGCGTTGGCCGCGATGGCGCCCGCGCCGACCGCGGTGACCATCGCGAGAACGGCGGCGGCACGGACCAGTCGGGCGCGCCGCACCGAAATTCGATGGCGCTGAACAGATCTCAAATCCCCTCCTCATAACCTTCATCAGGGCACATCCCAGACAAGCAGGCCCGCCGCCCCCGACAGTTAACAGGCGGGATGTGCGTCCGAACAGTATCGAACCGACCATTCCAAACCAGTGGCGACACTCCGGCAAACAAGACAAACGATTCCGGAAGCGTTGAGGCATCCCGTCGGCAGCCGCCTCGGCAACTCAGCAGTTATGCAGGAGACGGTGCGTGACGAGCGTATGAAGTTGGGGCTGCGACATGGAACACGGCCCAAGTAGCTGAAATCGAAAACTGGTATCCGCAAGCCGCACTCGCACCCACGGATGAGGTCGCTGACTGCAATCAGCCTTCAGGTTTGGCGATCCGGATAACGTGCAGACGGTCACCGATGCCACCGAGGTAGCGCCGGGAGGTGACAGTGACAGATTGCCATCCGGTCTCGGTGAACGCCCGAATCCGTACCCGAGCGACTGTTTCCGCGCTCCCGGTAAGGGATTCGAAGGTACGCCGTAACGTCATGACGTCATCGGGATGGAAGAGCACAGGATCACCGGCGCGTCGCCAATCGATCCAACTAGGGACCCGGCTGATCCACTCGGCGATGAACGGCATGGAAAGTCCCGGAGAGAAGGCGAGCAAGGCGGTGACGATCTGGTCATCGACGGAGGGCGGTTCGGTCCACCAGCCCTCGATACAGGGCAATGCTGGCGCGGTTCTCGGGGAAGGCCGAGGTCTGCAGAGTCCAGAGGCCATCCTGATCAGCGGCGATGATCTGGGTACGGGCCAGCGCCTTGCCGACTCCTCGGCCGCACATGCCGTCCTCTACATAGACGGAGGTTTCGGCGACACCGCCGTAGTAGTCGCGGGTAGAGACGGAGGCGAGCGCGGCCCAGCCAACGACCTCGCCGTCGAGCTCGGCGACCCAGCGGTGTCTGGCAAGCCATGTCGCGTCGAGGTCCGCATGGGCGGGAACCTCGGTCTCGAAAGTGGCGTTGCGCGTGGCGATTCCCTCGCCGTAGATGGGGAGTACGGCATCCCAGTCGTCGTTGGTCATCGCGCGGACGGTGACGTCGCCGGGGATGTCCTCGGGGCAGAACGGCTGCGGTGGGAGTACCCCCATCACCGCGTCGGCCGCGTGGGGCAGACGGTGCAGCCGGAGGGATTGACCGCGACGACGGTGCGCTGCTATCCACCCGACGGCCACAGTGGCGAACCAAGGCAGGTCCGGATCGTTCCGTCTTTGCCCTGCAGTCGTTGTCGGTCCCTCGGCGTAGCGTTCCTCGCGACGGCAATGGCGCAGATGGTTGATCCCGCTTCCCCACGAAGCTCCTTCTATTCAGGCGCACGAGACGCCCGGTCCGAAACCAGAGATGGAGGGGTCAATGAAGAAGATCGGCACGAGTGCACACATCGGCGACAGTGGCATCGCCCTCATCCACCAAATGACCAACAAGATGGGGTACGTGTGGCACGAACGTGCCGGCGCACTCGATGCCGGTATCGACGGAGAGATTGAACTACGAGATCCGTCCACCGGCGAAGTCTCCAACAGGGTGCTGTTCGTGCAGAGCAAAGCCAGTGACCGACTATTCCCTGGAGAGACGGACCGCGGGTTCCACTATCTGTGTAAGCGTGCCGACGTTGACTACTGGATGAGCGCAGACAATCCAGTCCTGCTGGTCTGCTCCCATCCCCAGACCGGCGAGGCATGGTGGGTGCACGTTCAACCCTGGTTCGCCGACCCCGGGCATCGTGCCTCTGGCCGAGTCGACTTCGATAAGAGCACTCAACGCCTCGACGAGGGTGCAGCACAACGGCTGCTCAATCTCGCGGACCCGCATGGACGCGCACATGTCGCGGTAGCCGAGCACCGCAACGAGGACCTCACCTCAAATCTTCTGCCAGTCGCCATCCCAGCTCTTCTTTACAGTGCCCCGACCGAGTACACCGACCCTCGCCAGGTGATCGCTCGGCAACGCGAACGCGCGGATGAGGATGTGCGGCACGACTACATCCTGAGACGCGGACATGTCTACAGCTGGCTGCCTCCGGAGGAGAGCGCGCTCCGCCGCATCACAAACGGTCCTACCGATGTGGTGGAAACTGCGGAATGGAGCGACGACCCGACCAGGCAGCGCTGGCTAGTGCAGCTACTCAACTACGCATTGCAACGTGATGTGAGCATTGACTGCGCCTGGCACGGAGGTCGCAAAGTTGTCTTCTTCCGTCCCACTCCGGACCTGAAGCCTCGTAATATCCGCGGCGCCAGTGGACGGCAAAGGGAAGTCTTCAAGCCGAAATTCAAGAAGAAGACACCTGGCGAAATCAGTTACTGCAAACACGCGGCGCTTCAATGGCAGTTCCTGCGGCTCGAGGACGAGTGGTTCTGTGCACTGACGCCGACCTACCACTACACACGCGACGGGCATCGTGACTCGCTATTCCTGTCGGACTATCTGACAGGTATCAAACGTCTCGACCGAAACTTGGCCGTTCTCGGCCACGCCCGGATGTGGGCCACCTACCTACACGGGGAAGAAGGCGTGTTCGAGCCCAGAGAAACGATCTTGACCTACGGCAAGTTAGTGAACTTCACGGCCAACCGCGCAATCGACGATGCTGACTGGCTATCCGACCCACGGAAGAACGACACCGACACCGACTCAGAGTTCGACCCCCTAACCACCGATGAACTGGCCCTCTTCGAGGTGGAGCTGTGAAACTGACTGTCCTGGACGAGCCCTCACTCGAGTTTGGCGGCGGTGCACCACATATCGATCCGCGTCACGGCATCACCGACTATGGCCCCGCCGACGCCACCAACACCGCCGTGCGCGCCATCCGGGTCGGCATCATTGGTACCCCCGCTTCGATTCATGGCCTGCGATGCTGGCTCGATACCTGTCGTCAACCGATAGCCGCCAAAAGCAGCCGACTCGGTCGCCTGTTCGTACCGTTCCCCGGATTCGATACGAGCGCTGGCTTCCGCTCGACCCTGGTATGGGACACACGCCTGGAACGTCCGATCCGCGACCGCGACCTACAACAGCTAGCCGACCTGACGCCCCAGGACGCGGTCCAAGCCGCCGTCGAAATGTACGCCTCCGAACTCGATGTTCTCGACGAAGAGCCCGGTTGCGACGTCGTGCTGATTGCCCGGCCGGAACACCTCCCCGAACGACCAGCACTCCAAGTCGACCCAGAAGCGCCCTGGAAGAAGGCCCCGCCCACTGAGCCTGTTGAGGACTTCCGAGCCTTGCTGAAGGCCAGAGCTATGCGCTACAGCCGCCCCATACAGATCATCCGCCGTAGCACCTGGGATCCGAATTTCACACCGCCCGGAGATAAGCCCCGCCTCCAGGACGAAGCCACACGCGCGTGGAACCTGCATACCGCCTTGTACTACAAAGCGGGAGGAGTGCCATGGCGTTTGCCACGGCAGTCGACCGATTTGGACAGCTGCTATGTGGGAGTCACCTTCTACCGCAGCGGCGACAGCGCCACGTTGGAGACCAGCGTCGCCCAGGTGTTCAACCAGCGCGGTGACGGAGTCATAGTTCGCGGTGCAGCAGCCAAGGTCTCTCACCACGATCGCCAACCCCATCTCTCCCAAGCCGATGCCCACGCCTTGCTCAAAGACGCACTCAGCCGGTATCGCAAGGAACACCGGCACCTGCCCGCGCGCGTCGTCCTACACAAGACCTCGTCGTACACATCAGAGGAGACGGACGGATTCCGCACCGCAGCCGACGGCGCGGACATCGATGCCATCGAACTGCTCTGGTTCCCCGCTCAGGAGCCCGTGCGGATGTTCCGGTCTGCCGAACACCCGCCATTACGCGGCACACTACTAAGCCTCGGCGCACGCCAGCACGTCCTGTACACCCGAGGGAGCGTGCCCTTCTACGGCACCTACCCCGGCATGTATATCCCCACACCACTGCCGTTCCGAATGGTCGAAACCGAATCCAGCCCAGAACAACTCGCCGAGGAACTGCTCGCGCTGACCAAGATGAACTGGAACCAGACTCAGCTCGATGGACGACTACCCATCACGCTTCGAACTGCAGACAGGGTCGGGCAGATCCTCCGCCACTTGAGTCCACAGGACCGGCCGCAGGGCCGATATGCCTTCTACATGTAGAGCGGCACTCTCAAACCCCTTTGACGACAGCGCTACCTCCACCTCCACCGGATCACCGAAACCGACCACGCCTACGAGGGGTTCGCCAGGGAGTTCCTGCGGGGCTACAGCAGCGTTCGAGACCTGCCAGACAACTTCTCAGAACTGCTCGAGCCGTACCTGGTACTGCGCGATATACAGGTCCTCAACTTCGTCGCCTCCAGCTTGACCGTCAACGACGCTGTCGCGAGATGGGGACCAGGACGAATCGCCGGAATCTTGGCCAACATGAACGACTACCTTCTGGCTGGTCGCCGGTATCCAGGCAGCCGCGTGGTTGAGTGAGTCGAGGAGTGTCAGGTGTCCCGGTAACGTCGCTGAGCTGACCGACAAAGCAATTGCGTTGCGGGAGGCAAGTGTTCGGCACGCCGAGGGGTTGGTTAACTAGCTGATCCCGGAGAATCCGGGATGGTGGAGGCAATCCCAAGGGCAGTCTGTCGACGCCGAATTGGTCATCACGCCGAATATCGTGTGTGGGAGATGATTCGGATGTGGGAAGAGTGCGTAGTGGGCGGGCAGGTCGAGTTGTTCGTCGCATATGCGGGGAGTGGTGATCTGCCCTGGTTACTCGTCATCCACGGTGGACCCGACTGGGACCACAGTTACCTTCGTGAACCACTGGCGAAAATGATTGGCACACATCGCCTATTGCTTCCGGACCTGCGCGGTTGTGGCCGTTCCGCACGTGGCCTGCCGCTCGTGAATTACCATCCGGATGCCGTCGTAGATGATCTCCTGACCATCCTCGACAGCTTCGACGGTGCTACCGCAGACGTGCTGGGCTTCTCCTACGGTGGGCTGTTGGCACAACGCTTGGCCATCACCGCGCCACTGCGGATACGGAGGATGATCATCGCCTCCAGCAGCGTCCTTCCCGTTCCCGCCGATTCGTACCAGAACTGGCCGGAGCGGGCCTTGGCGTGCGCACCCGAACGCGAAGTATGGGCGAGCCCGAGCGCGCCCGAGGCCGAACGAACGCGCGCGGCGGCCTTCGCTGGTGCGCGCGCCAACATCTGGAGATCAGAAGCCCTGCCCGAATACCGCAGACGCGTAGGGGCAGTGCGTTTTTCCGCCGACTGGGACCGTGCGCGACGTGCGGGAGCGCTGCCCTCGGCGCGGATCGATAACCCCCTTCGTCGCCTGTCGGAGACAGGGATACCGACTCTCCTACTACACGGCCGCTACGACATGGCCTTCCCTGCGACGTTGGCGGAGCAGACAGCCGGCCTGCTCCCGAATGCGGAAGCGGTTGTCCTCGACAATGCAGGTCATATGGCACACATAGACCAACCCGACCGCTGACTGATGGCAGTGCAAGGGTTTCTGGTCTGAGCCGAGTGAACACCCGCTGTTGCCGCCATCTGCGCTGACCGAACCGGCCAACACGCATGTCATGCGGGCTGCGGCCCCAACACACCATTTTCCGGCATTGCCCGCTGAGGAAGAACGGGGTGGCTACATCGGCGAATCCGGACGACGTTGATCGGTGAATCCTGACGTCACCCCCGACCGGCGGGATGTCGTATCGGTGGAATCTGACGTCAGGGGTTCAGCTTGACATCCGAATCTGGCCGGTTCGGTCAGCGCGACATGTGCCATTACCGGACGTAGCCAGCAGGCTTCGGCTCGGGGAACCTCTCAGCGCTTCGCTTGTCGAGGCAAACCAGATCGCTCCCGGAACCATGTCTCCGGGAGCGCTCTACGGACGGGTTGAACGGCACTGACGAGATGACCGCTTACTGTCCCTGCGCTTCGACTGATGCCTCGACACGGCGATTGGTGTTGATGGCATTCATGTTGTGGTTGATAGTCGACGACTGCGTTGCCGTCGGCGTCGAGAAGCTGAATATTCGCCGGGAATGCAGTCACCGCACGTGGCGCAGGATATGACCTTGAATGTCGTTGTCTTCCAACTGAATGTGAACGACAGCGACCTCATCACCGCGGCGTCGTAGATGTTCCAGCTGTATCGCCCCGAAGGGCTTGGCCACGTCTTCACAGCCCACCGGCAACAACGCTCGTGGTGGAACGACCGAGCTCAGCCAGCACCGGCCGCGAGACGAGGGGCTCCGTTCAGCAAGGAACAGTACCGTCCTGGTGTTCGGCTTCCAGGAGTGCGAGCAGTCCGGGAAACCTGCTCTCGACGTCCGTGCGTCGTAGGCGGATGCCCTTGCGGTTGCCGTAGTCGATCTCGTCGATGAGGCCTGCTTCGCGCAGGACTCGGAAGTGGTGGGTCTGGGTCTGCTTCGAGATCGGGAGATCGAACGAGTTACAGCCTCGCTCGCTGTCGGTGCGGTCGGCGGCCAACTTCGTCATCACCGAACGCCGGTGCTCGTCAGCGAGAGCGCGAAGCACCACGCCCAGCTCTAGCGCGTCGACCTCTGGACCGACCAGGTTCGTTCCGGCCACGAACACCCCTTTCAGGTACGTCTTGCATCGTACCTCAGGGACGTGCTCTACTCGAGTACGAAATCAATCGTACCTACACGGCCGGAAATGTGGCCGCCGACGCTCCGAGAGGTGTTGTCATGAAGAAGCCCGAGGTGCTGATAGTCGGTGCCGGAATCGCCGGGCCCGCGCTCGCGTACTGGCTCGCCCGGAACGGATACCGGCCGACTGTCGTCGAGCATGCCCGGCAGCTGCGCTCCGGTGGCAGCGCGATCGTCGTGAAGGGGCCCGCGATACCGGTCGCCGAGCGTATGGGCATCCTTCCGCAGCTGCGCGAGCTCGCCACCCGCAATCGGTCGCTGACCCTGCTCGACCCGGCCGGCAAACGAGTCCTGCGACTTCCCGCCTCCTCGGGAGGGTCGCCGACGGTCGAGGTGACCCGGGCCGACCTGTCCGAGGTACTCCACCGGTCGGCGCGGGGCGATGCTGAGTTCGTGTTCGACGACACGGTCACCGCACTCGATCAGGACGAAGGCGGGGTCGACGTCACCTTTCGACGGTCCCCGCCACGGCGTTTCGACTTGGTGGTCGGTACCGATGGGATGCACTCCACCATACGGCGTCTGGTGTTCGGGCCCGAGCGGCAGTTCGTGAGCGACCTGGGTCTATACGGCGCGACCGTCCCGCTGGAACCCGACGCCATCGACGACCCGAGCGAGCTGACGATGCTGACCGTGCCGAACCGGATGCTGGTCGTCCACCCCTCGCGCACCACGCCGCTCGCGATCTTCACCTTCCGGGCCGCACCGCTGGCGGCCCACGACCGCAAAAACATCGCTCTCCACAAGCAAACCGTGGCCGACACGTACGCCGACGTGCGGTGGCGGGCGCCGGAACTCGTGGCGGCGTACCTCGACCACCCAGCCCCGTTCTTCGACCCCCTGACGACCGTCCGGATGCCCTCGTGGTCCCGCGGACGGGTCGTACTACTCGGGGACGCGGCGGCGGCCACAGCCCTGCTGGGCGACGGGTCCAGCATGGCGATGGCAGGAGCGTATGCCCTCGCGGAAGAACTCGCCTCCCACCACGGCGATCACGCCCGCGCCTTCGCCACCTACGAGTCGCGGCTCCGCCGCGAAGTGCGACCGCGGCAGCGACGCGTCGGCGTGCTCTCCAGACTCATGGTGCCCAGCACCCGACCAGGCCTCGTGGTACGCAACACGGTGGGCCGCGCGGTCGGTCGCACAAACCGGATCACCTCTCGCGAAACCGCAAACGGGAAAGACCGTGTTGCAGCTGGAACCCATGACGGATGACGGCGGCGCATCGCAACTGGTCGAGCGGCGCTACAACGTGCCAATGCATGTGTTTGCAGGCTCATCTGAGGAACGCGGCGGGCGCGCAGGTTGGCTGCGTCCCGGCCGGCGTTTTCTTCGGCTGGCAGCACCCGCACTACTTCGGCGGGGTCCCAGCGTTGGGCCTTGGCGGTGGGGACCAGATCGGTCATAGCGTGCCGCAGGTGCGGCACCTTCACCCGGGCGCCGGTCGTGATCCCCAAATGCACGGTAACGCCGACGAGTTCGACGTGCTCGCTCATCGGCAGTTGAGTGCGTTCATCGGCCCCGGCGACAGTCCAATATTTCCTGCGACGCTCGACGGTATCCGTGCCACCAGGCTCTGGGGTGGCACCCTACGCAGCAGCTCCCCCGCAACGTCGTCGAATGCGCCTTCGACAAGGTCGAACGATGGCGATCCGTCGTCTATCGCGCCAGCTTCCTCATGAGCTGCGCCGCCGAATGGCTCGAGCAATGGGGAGACATGCCTAGCGCGGGTGTTGTGCCCGCCGGGTGAGGTTTTCGAGCGAATCGACGACGAGGTCCACGATGCGGTCTCGGGTGGTGTCCAGGCGCCCAGTGGTCCAGGCGGCCAGGAGCGCTATGGCCGCGCCGACGACCCCGGTGGCGAGCAGCGAAGGATCAGCGGCAATGCCCTCGGGTGCGCCGGGGCCGCTCGACACCTGTTTGACCATGCCTTCCAGGGTGAGTTGAAGGGCCATGGCTTCCGCGCGCAGGACCGGTCGCTGGGACCGTCGACGAACAGTATTCGGACTATGCCCGGCCCGTCCGCCGCGAGATCGAGCGTGGCGGTCACGACGCTCCGGGTCAAGCGGGATGGATCGGCATCGAGTTCGACTGCTGCCAGCATCGTGGCGGTGGCGCTCTGCAGTGCATGGTCGAACACGGCCGCGAGCAGATCGTTGCGGGATGGCCGCAGCGATCGAACTCCAGCGACTCGGCATCGACGACTTCGTGGTCCTCGAACGCCGCGACGATGTCGGAGGCACCTGGCGCGACAACACCTACCCCGGTGTGGCCGTGGATATTCCGTCGTTCACCTACTCCTCTCGCTTTGCCCAGAACCCGCACTGGTCGCGGATATTCGCCCCCGGGGCCGAACTGCAGAAGTACGCGCACGACATCGCCGACCGTCATCGGTTGCGCCGCCACCTGCGCCTCGGCACGGAGGTTCGTGCGGCCGAATTCGACGAATCCCACCATCTGCGGCGGCTCACACTGGCCGACGGCGACAGCGTGACCGAAGCACTTTCAGCAACTACAGGACAAACACCCCCACTGGCCCGCAACCCACAACGAGCAGCAACTGCGACCACCATCCCGCCGCAGACGGAACCGGCACCCGGTATCGTGTGACGGCATGAACCCCTAACATGGGGCAAATTCGATCAGATCTTGTGACTGACGTAACGTGCCAGCACATGAGTGATGATCTGAAGGGCAAGGGCGCGCTGGTCAGTGGGGCGAGCCGGGGGATCGGGTTCGCGGTGGCGGCGGAGCTGCTGGGGCGTGGGGCCAATGTGCTGATCACGGCGCGGAAGCAGGGGCCATTGGAAGAGGCGGCCGAGCAGCTGCGCGGGCTGGGGCACCCGGGCAAGGTTGTCGCGGTGGCCGGAAACTCCGGGGATGCCGCGGCGCGGGCGGAGCAGGTCGCTACCGCTGTTGCCGAATTCGGATCGCTGGACATTCTGATCAACAACACGGGGATCAATCCGGTGTACGGGTCGCTGATGGAGGCCGACCTGGATGCTGTGCGGAAGATCTTCGACATCAATGTCGTTGCGGCGCTGGGGTACATCCAGGAGGCGTACAAGGCGTGGATGAGTGAGAACGGTGGTGCGGTGGTGAATCTCGCCAGTGTGGCGGGGATTCGGTCCACGGGCGTGATCGCGGCTTACGGCGCGTCGAAGGCGGCGCTCATTCGCCTGACCGAGGAGTTGGCGTGGCAGCTCGGGCCGAATATTCGGGTGAACGCGGTCGCGCCGGGCGTGGTGAAGACCAAGTTCGCCGACGCGCTGTACTCGGCCGATGAAGAGGCTGCCGCGAACGTGTACCCGATGAAGCGGCTCGGGAAGCCGGAAGACGTTGCGGCACTGGTGGCCTTCCTGGTCTCCGACGGGGCTTCGTGGATTACCGGCGAGACGGTGCGCGTCGACGGCGGGCTGCTGTCCACCGGCGGTATCTGAACGACGAGCACCCACGCCCGCCACTTCGCGTTCGAAGCGGCGGGCGTTGCCGTCTCCGCGGTCGCTATGTCGTGGTGGCGGCCGGTGTGCCCGGCTGGTCCAGTCGCAGGACGCAGCGGGTACCGGTGTAGATGGTCGGCATGCACTGGTTGCAGTGGATGCAGGCCGATCTGGTCGACAGGTCGGATTGGATGCGACGCAACAGGTCTGGCTCGCGGAGCAGGGCGCGTCCCATGGCTACGAAGTCGAAGCCCTCCGACATCGCCTGGCGCATGGTGTCGTGACTGGTGATGCCGCCCAACAGGATCAGGGGCATGGCGAGTTCGCGGCGGAACTGGCGCGCGCGGTCGAGGAGGTAGGCCTCGCGGTAGGGGTATTCCTTCAGGAACCCGCGACCGACGAGGCGGAACCCCCAACGAGCCGGTCCGGGAAGGACCTTGGCGAATTCGCGGCGGGGAGCGTCGCCGTGAAACAGGAGCATGGGGTTGAGCAGGGAACTGCCGGCGGTCAGTTCGAGGGCGTCGAGCGCGCCGTCGGCTTCCAGCCAGGCGGCCACCCGCAGTGATTCGGGCAGATCGAGTCCGCCGCGGACGCCGTCCTCCATATTCAGTTTGGCGATCACCGCCAGCCGGTCGCCGACGGCTTCCCTGACGACGTAGGCGATTTCGCGCGCCAGACGGGCGCGGTTGGCCGCCGAACCGCCGTAGCCGTCGGTGCGGCGGTTGAGTAGCGGGCTGAGGAAGGCACTCACCAGATAGTTGTGGCCGAAATGGATTTCGACGGCGTCGAAGCCGGACTCCTCGGCCAGCCGTGCGGCCGTGGCGTAATCGGCGATGACGCGGGCGATCTCGGACTCGTCGGGAACCCACATGAAGCGCATACCCAATGGACTGAACAGGCGGCTGGGCGCGAGCGCCGGGGCGCGATTGGACGCGGCATTGGCGACCGGACCCGCGTGCCCGATCTGCGCGCTGGCAGCAGCACCGGCCGCGTGGACGACGTCGGTCAGCCGCCGCAGACCGGGCACCGCCTCCGGCCGCATCCAGATCTGGTGCCGGTCGGTGCGGCCGCCCGGCGCGGTGGCGCAGTAGGCCACCGTCGTGAGTCCCACTCCGCCCTCGGCGATTTCGCGGTGGAAATCGATCAGATCGTCGGTGACGAGGGCGTCGGGGGTGCGTCCCTCGAAGGTCGCGGCCTTGATCACGCGGTTGCGCAGTGTGAGGGGGCCGAGTTGAGCGGGGGCGAAAATGTCTGTCATTGCTGAACTTTCGGCGCGGTGAGTCCGGCGACCATGAAGTCGCGGAGGGCGGCGGCGGATCGGTCGGATATTTCCTCGCCGGTGCCGAAGCGGCTGATGATCAGGTCGAAGGCCAGCTTCCAACGGCGACGACTGTCCTCCACACTCAGGTCCGGGAGTAGCCCGACCCATGAATCCATATGGAACCAATGCAGATTCCAGGTCAGCGGGTGACGGCCGAGCACCAGTTGAGCGAGTAGACGCAGATGCATGCGGCCCACCGGATCGGCCGCCAGTTCGACGAACGGTTCGATCACCGCGTCGACGACCTCCGATACCGAGGCGTTGTCGTCCACCACGGCCAATCGGTCGGCCCATACCGGTCCGAGGCGGTCCTCTATGAGCGCCGCGACCAGTGCTTCCTTGGAGCCGAAGTGATAGTGCACCGCAGCCGGATTCACGCCCGCGGCGGTACAGATGCCGCGCACCGAGACATCGTCGTAGCGCTCGGTGAGCAGCAGTGTCTCGGCGGCGGTCAGCAGCCGATCGCGGGTAGCCGTGCGCGTGGACGTCTTCTCGACCATGGGAGAAGTGAAACACGTTTCAATCGGCGTTTCAATCATTGATTGAAACGGGTGCTGCGACGGTCAGCGGAAGAGCAGCGCCCCGGTGGTGTCGTTGTGCCGGTACCTCAGGTACTTCTCGACGGTCTCCGTGGCGACGGTGGCCGTCGCGGTGGCGAAGGTGATCACGAGGAACTCCTTCTCGGCGCCATTGCGCCACTTACCCGTTTCCCAATGATCGACATACATACCGGGACCCAGTTTCACGTCGGCGTCCTCGAACGCGTCGACCGCCGCGGAGGCGTGCGCCGCATCGCCCATACCGACGATGAACTGGGTGAGAATAACTTCGCCGCCCTCGGCACTCCAGGTCAGCCGTGCCGCGTACTCGCAACCCAGGCTGGTGAGCTTGCCGCCCTCTTCGATGGGAGCGCAACTGGTTTCGTCATTGCCCGACACCCACTGCGCCTGCAACGCGACATCACCCACCCGGAAGTCCCAGTCGCCGCTGTATTCGGCGTAGCCGAGCTTGGCCGAGGCCGCCGGCGTGGTCGTGCGTGGTGCCGTAGTCGTCTCGGCGGTCGTGGTCGTCGTGGCGGTGGTCGTCTCCGTGGTCGTGGAGGCGTCAGCGGCCTGATTGGAGTCGTCCTTGCGGTTGACGACCACGACCGCGCCGACCACGAGCACCAGCGCGGCGACCACGGCGACCACCAGGCCGACAATCAAACCGGTATTGGGCTTGGGAGCCTGCGGCGGCGGATAGCCCTGCTGCTCCCAACCGGGTTGCTGCTGGCCGAAACCTTGCTGCTCCCAACCCGGCTGCTGCCCATATCCCTGCTGCTGATCCCAGCCGGGTTGTGCGCCGTATCCGGGGGCGGGCTGCTGACCCCAACCCGCCGGGTCCTGCGGCGGCTGCTGCGGCTGCTGCGGTTGCTGTCCCCATCCGCCCTGATCCTGCGGGGGCGGCTGCTGCCCATACCCGTGCGGGTCCCCACCGAACCCCTGACCAGGTGGATACGTCATCGCGGCACTCCCTCTCCCAACTGTGCGCCTGACCCTACCCAAACGGCGGAAACACTCCCCAACCGAACGGTCCGCACGGCACGTGATGCAATCACCCGGTGAGCTCCGATCTCCTCGTCTGCGGGCTCGGGCCCGCAGGTCGGGCCCTGGCACACCGTGCCCTCGCCCGAGGGCTCTCGGTCACGGTCGTCGACCCGAACCCCGACCGTGCCTGGACGGCGACCTACGCCGCCTGGGCCGATGAGCTCCCGACCTGGTTGCCGCCCAACGTCATTGCGACCACCACCGACAATCCGACCGCGTGGGCCGAGCGCCGCATCGAATTGCGCCGCCCCTACGCCGTCCTCGACACACCCGCCCTCCAACACGCACTCCCCCTCTCCGGTGCCCGGATCATCGCGGACCGAGTGGCGGAAATCCCCCGCCCGCAACGTAATCGCCCGCAATCGGCACGCCTGTTAACCGGCACGACACTGACCGCTTCCCGCGTCATAGACGCCCGCGGTCTCCCCCGCTCCCCCGCCCACGCCGAACAAACCGCCTACGGCCTCATTGTCGGCCGCGACCGCTGCGCGGACACCGAAACCCTCTTCATGGACTGGCGCCTCGACAATGGCGCATCCCCCGCCGCCCCCCGCTCCTTTCTCTACGCGGTGCCCCTGACCCCCGACACCGTGCTCCTCGAGGAAACCTGTCTCGCGGGCCGCCCCGCCCTCGATCCCGCCGAACTCCGCACCCGCCTGCACCACCGATTGCGTTCCCGTGGAATCGAATTCACCGACCACGACCGGGTCGAACGAGTTCGCTTCCCGGTCCAGGGCGGCACCCCTGGCCGCCGAACCTTCGGCGCGGCAGGCGCACTCACCCACCCGGCCACCGGTTACAGCGTCGCCACCTCCCTCCGCACCGCCGATGCGGTCGCGGCCGGAGAATCGATCTGGCCGCCCGCCGCCCGAGCCGTCCACGCCCTCCGCCTGGCTGGACTCCGCGCACTCCTGGCCCTACCTCCACGAGATCTCCCGCTCTTCTTCGACACCTTCTTCACCCTCCCCGCCGAACAGCAGCGCGCCTACCTCTCCGGCCGAGACGACCTGCGAGCCACCGCCGCCGCCATGACCACCCTGTTCACCGCCCTGCCCTGGCGGCTGCGCCGCACGCTGGCACTCGCGACCCTCGGGACCCGAGCGTCGCGCTGACGCGACATCGCGCGCGACCGGGGCTGCCTATGTCCCCTCGTCACACGCCGACGGACGAGCCGACAGCTCTTGCGGCTGTTCGGTCGGCCTCCTCGACATTTCACTTGGTAAGTGCGTCCTTCTTCTGTTCGGGGTTGCGCCGCGACTTCGCGTCACAAAATGCCGGGATTACATAGTTAAATGCGCATACTCACGTATCGGCATTGATAGTGTCGCCCCGGATCCGAGTCAGAAGTCGGTGCGACTCCCCTGATCGGCGGCGATTCGCCCCGACACCGAATGCGACGAACCGTACAGTGGAGAACATGCGGTCCATTTGGAAGGGCTCCATCGCGTTCGGACTTGTCAATGTCCCCGTGAAGGTCTACACCGCTACCGAGGACCACGACATTCGGTTCCATCAGGTACACGCGGTCGATGGTGGGCGGATCAAGTACGACCGCGTGTGCAGCGTCTGCGGGAAGTCGGTGCAGTTCGCGGATATCGACAAGGCCTATGAGTCACCCGACGGGGATCGGGTGATCTTGACCGATGAGGACTTCTCGAAACTGCCCGCGGCCGAGAAGCACGAGATTCCGGTTCTGCAGTTCGTGCCGGTCGAGCAGATCGATCCGATTCTGTACGAGAAGAGCTACTACCTGGAACCGGATTCGAGTACGCCGAAGGCGTATGTCCTGCTGGCCAAAACCCTCGAAGACGTGAATCGGGTCGCGCTGGTGCACTTCACGCTGCGACAGAAGACCCGGCTGGCGGCCTTGCGGGTCTTGGACGGGGTGCTGCTGTTGCAGACGCTGCTGTGGCCCGATGAAGTGCGGTCGGTGGAGTTCGAATCGCTCGATGGGGTGGCCGCGCCGAAGAAGCAGGAGCTCGCCATGGCGGAGACACTGGTCGACACCATGTCCGACGATTTCGATCCGAGCCTCTACACCGACGAGTACCAGATCGAACTCAAGCGGCTGCTCGATGAGGCGATCGCCAATGGCAGTAGCAAGGTGACCCGGGCTCCGGAAGAGACCGCGCCGGAGATGGACGCCGAGGTCGTAGACCTGGTCGCGGCATTGCAGCGGAGTTTGGAGGCATCGGGAGGCAAGGCGAGCAAGTCCGCCACGCCCGCGGCCGAGCAGAATCCCGCGAAGGCCACCTCGAAAGCCGCCGCGAAGAAGACCACCAAGAAGGCCGCGAAGAAGGCACCGGCCAAGCAGGCACGCAAGGGCGCGTGACCGAATACCGGGCATCCACCTGGCAAACTGATCGGCATGGAATCCGACATAGCCATCGTCTCGATGGGACTCGGACATCTGCGTCAGGTCATCGACCTGGGTTATCAGGTGTTCGACACCTCCGCCAAGCCTTACACATCATGGTCGTTGACCTCGGTGGCCGAGCACCTCGACAGTGCGGGGCGGTCGTGCTGGGTGGCGGTGGATTCCGATCGCGTGGTCGGCTTCGTGTTGGCGTCCATGGAATTCGAACTGCGCGATGACTGGGCCTACCTGGAGTGGATCGCGGTCGCGCCGGATATGCAGGGGCGCGGTGTGGCGGGCAAATTGATGACCGCGTGCTGCGACACCCTCTTCGAGCACGGTGCGCGCCGGATCGTCACCGATGTGGAGCTGCACAACAATGCTTCGGCCGCCATGATGCGGAAGAACGGCTTCACCGAAGGCACCACCGTCACCCTGTTCGTGCGGCCGAATCCCGATGAGGCGCTCACCGAAGGCGACGACCAGATCAGCCTCAGCCCCGGCACCAAACGCGATCTCATTCGCCGTGGCCGCATTACCGGCGACGGCCGGCACGGTCGCGCGAAGGCCTAGCGAGCGGGACGAATCCTGTCGGCCCCCTCCCCTACGGTGTCCCCCATGACTGTCGCAGACCAGACCATGATGGCCATCAATGATGCGGTAACCGTTGGGCGCAAAGGTGATTCCGCCGAGGCCAGACAAGCGCTTGCCGCGCTGTGGGATTCGGTCGGAGTCACCGGCGATCCGCTACACCGCTGCACCATCGCCCACTATCTGGCCGATCTGCACGATCATGCCGCTGATGCGTTGACCTGGGATATTCGAGCCCTGGACGCCGCCGACTCGCTCACCGACGATCGGGCGCGACAGCACGACTCGTCGCTGAGCGTGCGCGGCTTCTATCCGTCGCTGCACCTGAATCTCGCCGACAACTACCGGCGACTGGGCGCCTTCGATACCGCGCACGCCCATCTCGCGGCCGCCCGGAAGCGCCTCGACGCGCTCGGCGATGACGCCTACGGACTAGGCGTCATCGCCGGCATCGACCACGTCGAGAAGGCGCTGGCCGAGGGATCGACGCAGCGCCTGGCAACGCACTAGAAATCAGCGCGCGTTCTCGGTGCACTCGGCCATGACGACCTTTCCACCGGCCTGCGAGGAGCCCAGGTTCGGGCCCTGTGAGCCGAGCGCACTGACTGCCGCCGACTCCGCCTCCACCTTGGTGGGTCCCCAGCCGCCCGCGAAGCGGCCGTCATCGCTGCGTGCCACCGCACCGCAGGCATTGGAGAAGTGCACGACGATGCGGCAGTCACCAGCGGCGCAGGCCTCGACCGCCGCGGCGTCCGCACCGTTCCAGTCGGTGTAATTCAGCGCGTAGGTAACTTTTCCGACGCTCTGCGATACCGCCATCGCGCCGTAGAGATCACCGCCGGTGGCGACGAATCCGCCGTGCACGGTGTAACCGCTCTCCACCGCGGCGGCAGGACCCGCCGCGACGACACTGAGCGCCGCGAGCGATGAACCGGCGAAACCGATACCGGCCTTGCGCAGCAACGACATTCAACTCTCCCGTGACAGAAGTAACAACCCAAGCGGAATCATTGCCGAGCCGGACCGACATGTCCAGTCCTTCGGCTCCGCACACCATTGTGCCTGGTCTCAAACCCTACGCATTACCGAGACGACCTTGCCCAGCACCACGGCCTCATCGCCGTCGATCACGTCGTAGGCGGGGTTGCGTGGTTCCAGGTAAACATGTCCTCCGCTGCGGCGATAGACCTTGACGGTGGCCTCCCCGTCGATCATGGCGGCCACGATCTCGCCCGAATGCGCCTCGTGCTCCTTGCGCACGACCACGATATCGCCGTCACAGATGGCCGCGTCGATCATGGAGTCACCGCGCACCCGCAAACCGAAGACCGTCCCCCGCCCGACCAGCTCCCGCGGTAGCGACAGCACATCGTCGGTGTGTTCCTCGGCGAGAATCGGGGTGCCCGCCGCGATATCGCCGACCACCGGCACCGTCACCTGCTCCTCGGAGGTCTCGCGTGCGGGTGCGGCGGACTGTAGGAACATGCGCACATCGATGGGCCGCGACATGGAATCGCTGCGCCGCAGGAAACCCTTGTCCTCGAGACTGTTCAGGTGCTTGGACACCGTCGAGGCGGATTTCAGCCCGACCTGCTCCCCGATCTGCCGGGTATTGGGCGCATACCCGTACCGCACCACGTGGTCGCGAATCACGGAGAGGATGTGGTGCTGGCGCGGCGGCAGCGTCGAGGTGTCGAGATGCTCGAACGCGTCGGAGTAGTCGTATCCGGTCACCGGGGCATCGTAATGGCCGACGGCGGCTGCGCGGTCCGTCGTACGGGCGCGTCCGCGATTTCGTGTGCCACGCTGACGAAAAACGCCACCTGACAGCTGTCAGGTGGCGTTTCCTCTCGATCCGCAGGACCGGAGAGTGTGCTAAACGGTGAATCCCAAGGCGCGCAGTTGTTCCCGGCCGTCATCGGTGATCTTGTCCGGGCCCCACGGCGGCATCCACACCCAGTTGATGTGCAGGTCCTCCACGAGTCCGCTGCGGACCAGGGCGTTGCGGGCCTGATCCTCGATGACATCGGTCAGCGGACAGGCGGGCGAGGTGAGGGTCATATCGAGCTTGCAGATGCTCTCCTCGACCTTCAGGCCGTAGACCAGGCCGAGGTCGACGACATTGATGCCGAGTTCGGGGTCGACGACGTCACGCATCGCCTCCTCGAGGTCCTCCAGGTGCTGGACCTCCTCCGGCGTCAGCTGTACTTCCGCCTCGGAAATCGGTGCCGCGGCGTCCGTCGGCTGCGCTGCGGCGTTCTCCGGCCGCGCCACAGCGCTGTCCGGCTGCGCCTCGGCGGCGGGGGCCTGCTGTTCGGTGTCGCTCATCTCTACTCCCCGTTGCCCATAGTCTTGGTGGCCTCCTGTGCGGAGGATATCCGCACGACCGCGTCTTTGAACGCCATCCAGCCCAGCAGTGCGCATTTCACGCGCGCCGGGTACTTGGAGACGCCCGCGAAGGCAATGCCATCGCCGATCATGTCCTCGTCACCCTCGAGGGTGCCGCGGCTGGAGATCATCTCGTTGAACGAGTCGACCACCTTCAGGGCCTGCTGCACCGGCATACCGATCACCTGATCGGTGAGCACCGAGGTCGATGCCTGGCTGATGGAACAGCCCTGGCCGTCGTAGGAGACATCGGCGACATCACCATTGTCGTCGATGTGTACGCGCAGCGTCACCTCGTCACCGCAGGTGGGGTTGACGTGGTGTACTTCCGCGCCGAACGGCTCCCGCAGGCCGCGGTGGTGCGGGTGCTTGTAGTGGTCCAGGATGACTTCCTGGTACATCTGCTCCATACGCATGATCTATGCAACTCCGAAGAAGCTCTTGGCCTTCCGCACCGCGGCAAGCAACGCATCCACCTCGTCGAGGGTGTTGTAGACGGCGAAGGAGGCGCGGGCGGTGGCGGGAATTCCCAAGCGCCGCATCAATGGCCACGCGCAGTGGTGGCCGACCCGGATGGCGACGCCCTCGTCATCGAGAATCTGGCCGACATCGTGAGCGTGAATGCCCTCGACCACAAAGGACACCGCGCCACCGCGATTCACATTCTCGGTCGGACCGACAATGCGCACGCCATCGATCTTGGCAAGCCCCTCCAGGGTCGCGCCGACGAGCCGATGCTCGTGCGCCGCAACGGCATCCATGCCGATCGCTTCCAGATACCGCACGGCCGCGCCCAATCCGACGACCTGCGAGGTCATCGGCACACCGGCCTCGAAGCGCTGCGGCGGCGGCGCGAAGGTGCTCGCCTCCATGGTGACGGTCTCGATCATGGAGCCGCCGGTAATGAACGGCGGTGTGTCAGCGAGGATTTCGCGACGGCCGTAGAGCACGCCCACACCGGACGGGCCGAGCATCTTGTGTCCGGAGAACGCGGCGTAGTCGACGCCGAGTTCGCGGAAGTTCACCGGCATATGTGGCACCGATTGGCACGCGTCGAGGACCGTCAGCGCGCCGACTTCCTTCGCACGACGCACCATTTCGGCGACATCGGAAATCGCGCCCGTGACATTCGACTGGTGGATGAACGCGACCACCTTGGTGGCGGGCGACAATTCGAGCGAATCGAGGTCGATACGCCCGTCGTCGGTGATGCCGTACCACTTGAGCGTGGCACCCGTACGACGCGCGAGCTCCTGCCACGGAACCAGATTCGCGTGATGCTCGAGTTCGGTGATGACGATTTCGTCGCCCGGACCGACATGGAACGGGAACCGGCTGTCAGCGAAGGAGTACGTCACCAGGTTCAGCGATTCGGTCGCGTTCTTGGTGAACACGATCTCGTCGGCGGCCACGCCCACGAACCGCGCGATATCGGCGCGCGCGTCCTCGTAGGCGTCGGTGGCCTCCTCGGCCAGCTGATGAGCACCACGATGCACCGCCGCATTGTGCTGGACGAGGAATTCCCGTTCCGCGTCGAGCACCGCCGTCGGCCGCTGCGAGGTGGCACCCGAGTCCAAGTAGACCAGGGGTTTACCGTCGCGCACCGTACGGCTCAGAATCGGAAAGTCGGCCCGAATCCGGGCGACATCCAAGGCGGGCACCGTGATGGTCATAGTTTCTAGGCTCCTACCGCAGCAGAGGTGAAGCGCACGTAGCCGTTGGCGTCGAGTTCCTCGGCCAGCTCCGGGCCACCCTCGGCGACAATGCGGCCGCCGATGAACACGTGCACGAAGTCGGGCTGGATGTAGCGCAGGATGCGGGTGTAGTGGGTGATCAGCAGGACCCCACCGTTCTCCCTCTCCTTGTACCCGTTGACGCCGTTGGAGACGATGCGCAGCGCATCGACGTCGAGGCCGGAGTCGGTCTCGTCGAGGACGGCGATCTTCGGCTTGAGCAGGCTCAGCTGCAGGATCTCCTGGCGCTTCTTCTCACCGCCGGAGAAGCCCTCGTTGACCGAGCGCTCGACGAAGGCCGGATCGATCTCCAGCGCCGACATCGTCTCCTTGACTTCCTTCACCCAGGTACGCAGCTTGGGGGCCTCGCCGCGGACGGCGGTGGCGGCGGTGCGCAGGAAGTTCGAGACCGAGACACCCGGAACCTCGACCGGATACTGCATGGCCAGGAACAGGCCCGCGCGGGCCCGCTCGTCCACCGACATCTCCAGGACGTCCTCACCGTCGAGGGTGATGGAGCCCGAGGTCACCGTGTACTTGGGGTGGCCGGCGATGGCGTAGGACAGGGTCGACTTGCCGGAGCCGTTGGGGCCCATGATCGCGTGGGTCTCGCCCGACTTCACCGTCAGGTTGACGCCCTTGAGGATCTTGATGGGCTCGCCGGCTTCGTCCGGGTTCGCGACCTCGACGTGCAGGTCCTTGATTTCCAGGGTGGTCATCGAATTCGAATTCCTTTGCAGGTGGGTAAGTGTGGTGTCAGATGCCGCCAGCGGCGAGCCGCTAGATTCCACCAGCGGCGAACCGCTAGATGCCGACGGCGGCGAGTTCGGACTCGATGGCCGACTCGAGCCGCTCCCGGACCTCGGGGACCGCGATCTTCTGAATGATCTCGTGGAAGAAGCCGCGCACGACCAGGCGTCGCGCCACTTCCTCGGGGATACCGCGAGCACGCAGGTAGAACAGCTGCTCGTCGTCGAAACGACCGGTGGCCGAGGCATGTCCGGCACCGACGATCTCGCCGGTCTCGATCTCCAGGTTCGGCACCGAGTCGGCGCGTGCGCCATCGGTGAGCACCAGGTTGCGGTTGGCCTCGTAGGTTTCGGTGCCCTCGGCGGCGGCGCGAATGAGCACATCGCCCACCCACACAGTCCGGGCATCGGGCTTCTTCGAGGACGGATCGCCCTGCAGCGCACCCTTGTACAGCACATTCGACTTGCAGTGCGGCGCCGAGTGGTCGACCAGCAGCCGCTGTTCGAAGTGCTGACCGTCATCGGCGAAGTACAGGCCGAGCAGTTCGGCGTCGCCGCCGGGACCGTCGTAGCGCACGGTCGCGGTCAGCCGCACCAGATCGCCACCGAGGGTGACGTTGGTGTGCCGCAGCGTGGCGTCGCGACCGAGCTTGGCGTGCTGCGCGCTGGCATGCACGGCGTCGTCGGCCCAGTCCTGGATGACGATGACATCGAGCTTGGCGCTGTCGTCGAGGACGAACTCCACGTTCTCCGCGTAGGTTCCGCTGCCGCGCTGGTCGATGACCAGGTGCGCGGACGCGAATTTGCCCAGGCGGATCTGGGTGTGGTTGTACGCGGTCTTGCCCTCGCCGGGACCGGTAATGGTCACCACGACCGGTTCGGCGATCTCGGATTCCGCGCCGACGGATACGATGGTCGCCTGCTCGAAACCCGAATATGCCTGTGCGGCAACGCGATCGGTGGGCACACCGCCCGCGCCGAGGCGCGAGTCGGTGCGATCCACGGTTTCGACGGTGACGCCTTCGACGGTGTTCGTCTCGACGACCACCCGGCCGTCACGCACGGCGGTGCCGTCGTGCAGGCCACGCAGTCGGCGCAGCGGGGTGAACCGCCACGCCTCGTCGTGGGCCGAGGGCACCTCGAACGCGTTGACGTCGAACGAGGCGAACGCCTCGCCCTTGTTCACGGCCGGGACGCGAGCCTCGGCGGCAACGGCGACATTCTCTACCGTCATCAGCCGACGGCTCCTTCCATTTGCAGCTCGATCAGGCGGTTCAGCTCGAGGGCGTATTCCATGGGCAGTTCCTTGGCGATCGGCTCCACGAAGCCGCGCACCACCATGGCCATGGCCTCGTCCTCGGTGAGACCGCGGCTCATCAGGTAGAACAGCTGGTCCTCGGACACCTTGGACACGGTGGCCTCGTGACCCATGGTCACGTCGTCCTCGCGGATATCGACGTAGGGGTAGGTGTCGGAGCGGCTGATGTTGTCCACCAGCAGCGCGTCACACTTCACCGTCGACTTGGAGCCGTAGGCGCCCTTGTTGACCTGGACCAGGCCACGGTAGGAGGCACGACCGCCACCACGCGCCACCGACTTCGAGATGATGTTCGACGAGGTGTGCGGTGCGAGATGCAGCATCTTCGCGCCGGTGTCCTGGTGCTGGCCCGCACCGGCGAACGCGATGGAGAGCACCTCGCCCTTGGCGTACTCGCCGGTCATCCACACGGCCGGGTACTTCATGGTGACCTTGGAGCCGATATTGCCGTCGACCCATTCCATGGTCGCGCCCGCCTCGGCCTTGGCCCGCTTGGTGACCAGGTTGTAGACGTTGTTCGACCAGTTCTGAATGGTGGTGTACCGGCAGCGGCCACCCTTCTTCACAATGATCTCCACGACGGCGGAGTGCAGCGAATCCGAGGAGTAGATCGGCGCGGTGCAACCCTCGACGTAATGCACGTAGGCATCCTCGTCGACAATGATCAGGGTGCGCTCGAACTGACCCATGTTCTCGGTATTGATGCGGAAGTACGCCTGCAGCGGGATATCCACGTGCACGCCCGGCGGGACGTAGATGAACGAACCGCCCGACCACGTGGCCGAGTTCAGCGCGGAGAACTTGTTGTCACCCGACGGGATAACCGTGCCGAAGTACTTCTGGAACAGCTCCGGGTGCTCCTTGAGCGCCGTATCGGTGTCCAGGAAGATGACGCCCTGCTTCTCGAGATCCTCACGGATCGAGTGGTAGACGACCTCGGACTCGTACTGCGCCGCGACACCGGATACGAGGCGCTGCTTCTCCGCCTCCGGGATGCCCAGCTTGTCGTAGGTGTTCTTGATGTCCTCGGGCAGGTCTTCCCACGTGGCGGCCTGCTTCTCACTCGACCGCACGAAGTACTTGATGTTGTCGAAGTGAATGCCCTCGAGGTCGGAACCCCAGCTCGGCATCGGCTTCTTGTCGAAGATACGCAGTGCCTTCAGACGGAAGTCGAGCATCCACTCGGGTTCGCTCTTCTTCGCCGAGATGTCGCGCACGACCTCCTCGGACAGGCCGCGCTTGGCACTGGCACCGGCGACATCCTTGTCAGCCCAGCCGTACCCGTACGTCCCGATGGAGGCAATTGTCTCCTCCTGGGTGAGAGGCGGAACCTGGGCTGGATCCGATGCGCGGCTCGCCGCGGTGGTCGTCGTCATTCGGCACTCCTTCCGGAGTCGTGTGTAGATGTCGTTGCGGGCTGTGCAACTGGTTCAGCGGTATTGGTTCTTACGGTTGGCATAAAAAGCGGTACATGGGTGGTGCAGGCGCAGTCACCGTTGGCAATGGTCGCCAACCGCTGCACATGGGTGCCCAGCAGGTCGCGGAAGGCCTCCAGTTCGGCGGCGCACAGCTCCGGAAATTCCTCGGCCACATGCGATACCGGGCAGTGGTGCTGGCAGATCTGCACGCCCGCACCGACTTTGCGCGTCGAGGCCGCGAAACCGGCGCCGGTGAACGCCTCGGCGATCTCCTCGGCCTTGGCGTTCGTCTCCTCCGGCGTATGCCGGGCGAGACGGTCGATTCCGGTGACAATGGTGCCGACTCGCTTGCGGGCGAAATCGACAATGGCCTTGTCGCCGCCGATCTCGCGCAGCTGTCGCATGGCAGCACCGGCCAGGTCATCGTAGGCATGCCCCAACTTGCCCCGGCCCTGGGCCGTCAGCTGGAACTGCTTGGCGGGCCGACCCCGACCCTTCTGCTGCCACGGGGCGGAGTGGGCGGCACGCGCCTCCCCCGACTCGATGAGCGCGTCGAGGTGCCTGCGCACCCCGGCCGGAGTCAGTCCGAGCCGCTTACCGATAGCGGTCGCGGTGATCGGGCCTTCCTCCAGCAGTAGTTTGATGATGGCCTCGCGGGTATGGCCCTCGCCTGCGGGTTCGGCGACGACAACAGTCCGGGCGCCGTCCTGGCGCCCGGTGCCTGCTCCCACATTCCGCAAACCCACGGTTTTCACAACACCAGTGTGACGGAATTACTTCCCCCGTTCCAGTAAGGGTCACCTGACTTGGGCCGACCTGGGAGTGTGAGACTTTGCACACTTGCATCAGCCCCGGTAGAGGGCGTAAACGAGAGAACTGCGGTCAGCTGTGCGGGTTATCGAAGAATGCCTGTAGTTCGCGGACAACCTCCTCCGAGTTCTCCTCGGCGAGGAAATGGCCGCCGGGCAGCGGCTTGCCGCGGACATCGCGGGCCCACTCGAGCCAGGTTTCGAGGGGGTCGAACCACTCAGTCGAGGGTCGCGGCGGCGCGGTATTCCTCGCAGCCTCGCTGTCCGGACAAGAGGCCCCACCCGGTAGAGAAGTACCCGCACGCAGGCCGTTTGCACTAGGGAAGTGCGCCGAGGAGCGGAAGCCGCGCCTCGAGATGTGCGCCCTTCGGTGAATCGGCGACCGCCAGCGTCGCGTGATGGAGGGTCGCGATATCTCGGGCCAGGGCGAGACCGAGGCCGGTGCCGCCGCGGGCGCGGGTGCGCGCGGTATCGAGGCGGGCGAAGCGTTCGAAGACGCGATCGCGGTCGGCGGGCGCGATACCGGGGCCGTCGTCGACGATATCGAGGACAGCGTGGCCGTCGGTCGCGGAAAGCCGCACTGTCGCTTGGGATTCGGCATGAGCTTCGGCATTGTCGAGCAGGTTGGTGATCAGGCGGGCGAGGTGGGTGCGATGTCCGGCCACCGTGACATCGTCGGCGACCTCGACGGTCCAGGTGATCGCGGTGGCGGGTCTGCGGTCGATAACGTCGTGGACGAGAGTGCCGAGGTCTAGTGGGGTCAGGGGCAGGTCCGGGGCGGTATCGAGGCGGGCCAGGGTGAGCAGGTCGGAGATGAGGGCTTCCAGGCGGTCGAGGTCTTCGAGGGCTCCGGTAGCGACGGTGGGCCACTCGGCGCGGTCGGGGTAGCGGGCGGCGACCTCGAGCGGGGTGCGCACATTGGCCAGGGGGCTGCGCAGTTCATGGGAGGCGTCGGCGATGAATTGCCGTTCGCGGCGGGTCGACTGTTCCAGGCGGGCCAGGGTGTCGTTGAGGGTGGTGGCGAGGCGGGCTATTTCGTCGCCGGTGGCGGGGACGGGCATGCGGCGGCCGAGATTCTGGGTGGTGAGGCGGGCGAATTCGCCGCGGATGGAGTCGACGGGGCGCAGGGCGCGGCCGGTGGCGAACCAGGTCAGGGCGGCGACCAGAAGCAGCAGCGGGGGTGCCGCCAGGAGGAGCAGGTGGGTGGTGGCCCGGGTGGCGTCGCGGATGGATTGGGTGTCCGCGTCGGCGGTGATCAGGACCGCGCCTTCGCCCGGGACGGGGACGGTCGTCGACGCTTCGCGTAGGGCCGGCTGTACCGGGGCGGCGAAGACGATGCGGCGCGGTTCACCGGGCTGGTCGGCTGTCGGTGCGAACGGAGGCAATGGGGCGGAAAGGGGTTCGCCGTCCGGTGAGGCGATTCGGATGGTCACGGCTCGGTCGACGAGCGGGAGTGGTGCGCCGTCCTGGAGTGCGGTGGCGGCGACACCGAGTTGCCGGTTGAGAACCTCGTCCACGCCACGGGTCAGGTTGCTCTCCAAGTGGTGGATCATCACCCAGCCGGCAGCGATGAGTGCCACGGCGACGACCAGAGTCGCGGCGGCTGTGGTGCGAGCTCGGACCGAGAGCGGGCGCCACACGCGGGTTCGATCAGACATGGTCGCCGCCTTCGGCCATCAGTCGGTATCCGTGGCCGCGCACGGTGCGAATACTGTTGCGCCCGAAGGGTGCGTCGATCTTGCGGCGCAGGGCGCTGATGTGCACCTCGACGACGTTCACATCACCGTCGAAGGCGAAATCCCATCCCCCGCTGAGCAATTCGCGTTTGGACACCAGTGCGCCGGGGCGGCGGGCCAGGATTTCCAGCACCGAGAACTCCTTGCTGGTGAGTGCGATATCCGTGCCGGCGCGGGTGCAGATGCGGGTGGCCGGATCCAGGGTCAGGTCGCCGACGCGCAGCAATGTCGGGCGGGGTGCGGGGCGGCGGCGCACCAGGTTGCGGAGCCGGGCCAGCAGCACGACGAACGAGAATGGTTTCGTCACATAGTCGTCGGCGCCGGAATCGAGGGCTTCGGCTTCGTCGTGTTCGCCGTCCTTGGCGGTGAGCATGAGGATCGGCGTCCAGTCCCCCGCCTCCCGTAGCAGCGAGCACACCCGATAGCCATTGAGGCCCGGCAGCATGATGTCGAGCACGATGACGTCGTAGTCCGACGTCTGCGCCAGTTCCAGTCCGCGCAGGCCGTCCGATGCGACATCGACGGCCCACCCCTCGGCCTCCAAACCGGACCGCAGGGCGCCGGCCAGCCGCGCCTCATCCTCCACCACCAGTACTCGCACGCGCCGATCCTGACAGGCCAACCTGAAGACTTCTTCAGGATCGTTCAGGGAGTCTTCAGCCGCGCCCGACCAGAGTCGTGAACGTTCCGGATGGTCCGGAGCACCGATTCCAGGGAGAAATATGCGTTCCAAGATTTCCGCCCGCACCGCTGCCATTGCCGTGGGCGCGGGCGCCGTGCTCGCCGCCGGACTCGGCAGTATGGCCGTGGCCTCGGCCCATCCGGCCCAGGATCTGGGTCCCAGCCAAGGGATCGTCGTGCATCGCGATGGCGACCACGATCCGAGCCGGACGGTGACTGTGGGGCCCGACGGCGAACAGCTGGATGGCGGCCGGGTGACCATCGAGCGCGATGGCGATCGGGTGATCATTCATCGCGAGGGTGCCCCGGATGTGGTCGGCGTACCCGCGCGTCCGGCCGTACCGGGTCTCCCGGGTCTCCCGGGGTTGCCGACGCTGCCGGGCTCGGACGCGGGAGCCTTCCCCGCTCCGGGTATGCCCGGATTCGCGCAGACCGCTCCGCTTCGCTGACACGGCCGCGGCTACGACTCCTTTTACTGTCCCGCCCTCGCTCGTTGCCTACGAGCGGGGGCGGTGTGAGTTCCGGCCCCTGCGCCGACCGGGAATCGATCGACCCCGAACTGGTCGGCGCGATGTTCCGCGGCCGGTCCCGGCAGCGGTCGGCGAGGTGCCGGCGCTAGCCCGAGAGTGAGCTGAGCAGGCAGGTCATTCGCTGTAGCGGGTGGATTACCCCGGAACAATCCGGCGTGGCAACGGACTCAGCCGCCGCGGTGTGCGATTCGAGCGGAAGGGGGGCTGCCATGGCGGCACCCCCGCCGATCAGGGTCGCGGCGCCGATCAGGGCGCCGACGAAGATTCCGCGTAGTGCGCACATGCAAACTCCTAGAACGTCGCTCAGTAGCCGATCTGAACACAGTCGACATCGAATCGGGCCGCACAACCGAATTGTGTTGTGCCCGAACCAGGTACCTGTCATTGCCGACGATGCCTTCACCGCACGGCCGACAGCTATCGACCGCGATAGCGAGGCGATCTGGGTGGCGTTCCACTGGCGCGCACTGCAATCCGTGGTTCCGTCTATGTCGCGGATTGGGCAGCGCGCCCTGGTCGTCCACCGGTGCACTCGAGCGCCGTGGCGATGATTTCCGCGCTGTCGGCGTGCAGGGCCTGTGCCGCGGTTTTGCCGGTGACCGCGAGGTAGGTGTCGACCAGCCGGTTGCCGGCGGAGTACCCCGCTCCCGTCGGCAATCCGACCGGAGTCACACCGAGGTGCTCGGCGATGGTGTCGCCGTGCACCCAGGCCGTGAAGTTCTGCATACCGGTGATATCCAGTCCGGAAACGACTTTCGCGAATACCGCGTCGTCGTGCAGGCTGGGTACGCCGAGGCGGGCGTAGCCGAGGTCGTCGCCATAGAGTTGGCGGGCGAACGCGTCGGCCAGGCCCTCACCCACGACATGCTCGCCGACGGTGACCGTCATCGGATCCCACACCACACCACCGGGGCTGTAGCGCAGATTGTGGTGGAGTTCGTGCACCGCGGTGCACTCCAGTCGTTCCAGGTTCTCCGGGTAGGGCCACAACGTGATCATGATGTAGCCGGAGATGCCGCCGAAGCCGGTGACGCCCAGGCTGGGGCCCATGAAGTTGGCGTCACCCGGATCGCCGAGCAGCAGTAGCACGGTGATATCCGGGGCGTGGAATCCTGGTGTCGCGGCGAGCAATTCGGCCGCTGCGGCATAGAGCGCCTGCTGCACGCGCTCCCAGGTTCCGGCCTCCGCGAGTGTTTCGAGCGCGTCGAGGCAACGCTGTTCGTCGCGGTCTAGCGGAAACCCGGCCGACTGCCGATGGAACGCCACCAGGTCGACCTCTTCCGGGAAGTATCGGTACATCCCGGCTATCGGGTCGAGCATCGATCGCAGCATGTCTTCGCGATCGCCGGCCGGTGCCCGCAGGATTTGCTTCATGGCCGAGTAGGAATCGAGAACGGTGATTGTCACCTGCCCGAAGCTAAACCCTCACGTTGCGTGAGGGGCAAGTCGTAACGCTGCGGGACAAGTCCGGCATGGTATTCGGCTGATCGGCGTGCGACCTGCGGTTCGATCCGAGTCGACTCCGAAGGACATCTCGTTGTAGTTCTCCGGTACCAGAGGAGATCGCCCCACAGGACGATGTATCGGGACCCGCCGCACCGCGACGATGGTGGTGCCGCCCACCAACGGGGTGGTCCGGCCGAACGGAGGACTCATGGAACTGGAGGCAGGACAGGTCGCCGTCGTCACCGGCGCCGCGAACGGGATCGGGGCGGCTCTCGCCGCGGCACTGGTGGCGCGGGGACTGCGGGTGGCGATCGCCGACATCGATACCGAGTCGCTGCGGGAGACCGCGATCTCGCTGGGCGACAAGGTAATCGCCGTACCCACCGATGTCGCCGAGATCGACCAGGTTCGCACTCTCGCCGACCGCACCCTCGACGCGTTCGGCCGGGTGGATCTGGTCGTCAACAATGCGGGTATGGGTGCCGGGGGTCCGAGCTGGGAGATCGACCCCACCACCTGGGACCGACTGTGGGCGGTGAACGTCGGGGGTGTGACCAACGGAGTGCACGTGTTCACTCCGCACCTGATCGCCGCGGGCCGCGGCCATATCGTCAATACCGCGTCGCTGGCGGGGCTGACCGTGGGCATGTTCGGCGCGCCCTACGCGGCGAGTAAGGCGGCGGTCATCTCGATCTCGGAATCGCTGCGGGGCGAGCTGGAGCTGATCGCGCCCGGCGTCGGGGTCACGGTGGTCTGCCCGGGACCGGTGGATACGCAGATGTTCCGTGGTCTGGCCGAATTCGCCGATTCGTCCGGCGATGCGGCACCCGAGTCGGAGGCGATACCGCCGGAGATCAGGGCGAAATTGGCACCCATGATGGAGGCGGTTACCGAGATGGCGAAGGAAACCGTGCCCGCGGCTCGGGCGGCGGAGGTCATCATAGCGGCGGTCGAGTCCGGGAAGTTGTACGCCACAACTCATCCCGAGATGGCGCTGGCCGCGCGCGACCGGACCGAGGCGATGCTGGAGTCGTTCGGTACGCCTCGCTGACACGGGGCGCAGGATCGACGCGAAGGGGTATCGACCGGACGGGATAGCCTCCTGATCATGACTGACATCCCCGGCCATTGGATCCCGCACCGCCGTGCGGACGGTGAAGTTGTCGGTTGGATCGATCTGGAGTCTCAGGCCCCCGACCTGGTCCCCGTCGATCGCCTGGGCTCGCCTCTCGACCCGGTCTCCGACTGGTCCGCCGCCGAGGAGACACTCGAGCATCGGGGGCTGGGATTCCTGCTGAATCGATTCCACTACCGCGGCCACACCGTGCGGATCCGGCAGCTCTATCCGGACCACATTATCGTCACCACCGCGGTCTCGGACGCCATCGGCGACGTCGGGGAGGAGTTCACCCTGCCATTCCCCGCCGGGGCCGACCTCACCGAGGTTCCCCG
>NZ_BDCE01000091.1 GCF_001613345.1 Nocardia uniformis NBRC 13702
GCCGCGGTATGAGCCTCAGTGCGAGAAGTGGTAGCGCACATCGGTGAGTTTCTCCGACTGCTCCCACAAGCGTTGCGCCAGTTCGCGATTGTGGGAGGCGGGGCTGGACCTCGCTCGGGTCGGATAGCCACGCAAACCCAGTAGACCGTCCGGACCGTAGTACGTGCCCGGCTCGACGGCGGCGGTGGCGGCGTAAAGCAGAGGCAGCGCACCCATTTCGGCGGTTTGCCCCGGATTGAGCATGGGGAGCGCGGTCGTCACGTAGTGCAGTGGCACCGTAATGAACCGCAGGATGCTCCCGCCGCGCGTCAGATCGGTATCCGCGAACCCGGGGTGGCCGGCCACCGAGAGCAAGGGGGAGCCCGACTCGGTCAAGCGCCGCTGAAATTCGTAGGTGAACAGGAGATTCGCGAGCTTGGACTGCGCGTACGCGCCGTACCGCACATAGCCGCGGTGCTGCCAATCCAGATCGTCCACATCGAGATCGCCGATGAAGTGGGTGTGGCTGCTCATGGAGACAACGCGGTCCCGCAGCCGATCCAGTAGCAGGCCGGTGAGCGCGTAGTGACCGAGATAGTTTGTACCGAACTGCGTTTCGAAGCCATCGGCGGTGCGGCCGAAGGGTACTGCCATGACACCGGCGTTATTGATCAGTACGTCCACGGCCTCGATCGATTCGGCGAAGGCGCGGATCGAGGAGAGGTCGGCGAGGTCCAGGGGGCGGGCCTGGGCGCGTGGGCCGAGTTCGCGGGCAAACGCTTCGGCCTTGGCCGCATTGCGGCAGGCCAGAATGACGTGGGCCCCGGCGTCATACAGGGCGCGGGTGATGGCGGCGCCGAGACCGCCGTTCGCGCCGGTGACAATGTGCACGCGGCCGTGCTGATCGGGAATATCGCTGGTGGTCCAGTGGGTCATGGCGGCTCCCGGGAGACGGGGAGGCTCGCGAACGCGTCATTGCAGTTCGACGAAGAACTCGGAACTATTCAGGGCGTCAGCCCAACGCTACCGACAAACCGCTTGGTTTGCCTGCCTGCCCGAGGTCTCGTCCGTGAAGATCCGCTCGCACCCGGCTACGGTGAGGGCGTCGTATTGGGCTGCACTCGTGAATTCGGCTCTGCCGATCACGATTACGAGCCCTGAAGGAATCTGGAGCGAGGAGCGGCCTGGTGGAAGCAACGTTCGATGCGGCGGGGCTGGTGGGGCATGGTTATCGTGCCGACGACTACTACGAAGTGGGCCGGGAGAAGATCCGCGAATACGCGCGCGCTGTCCAGGATTTCCACCCGGCACACTGGAGCGAGGACCCCGCCGGTGAACTCGGATACGCCGGTTTGGTCGCACCGACCACGTTCATCTCGATTGCCGCCATGCTGGCCAACCGCAAGCTCATGGAAACGCTCGTCACCGGCTACGACGTGTTCGTGCAGACCGATCAGATCTTCGAGATGTACAAGCCGGTGCTCGCCGGTGACCGACTGGTCAGCGATGTCGAACTCACGTCGGTTCGCCGGATAGCGGGCAAGGATCTGCTCACCATCACCAATACCTTCATCGACCACACCGGCGAGATTGTCCAGAAAATGCACACGACGATCGTCGGCATCACCGGCGAGGACGTCGACGCCGGCATCGGTGCGGCGATCGAGAAGGTGATGATGCACGGTATCGACGTATCGCCTCGACCCGCAGCTTCGCCCCTGGCCGGACAGGTTACGGCGAACCCGGATGCCGAGACCGGCCCACGCCTATCTCAGATCTCGCGAACGCGGGTGCCGCGCACCGCAATACGATTCGACGACATTGCCGTCGGTGACGAGCTTCCGATTCGGAGTGTGCGGCTGACCCGGGGTGATCTGGTGAACTACGCGGGAGTCTCCGGCGACGCGAACCCCATCCACTGGCACGACGAGGTCGCAGCGCTGGCAGGTCTTCCCGATGTGATCGCGCACGGCATGCTCACCATGGGCCTCGGGGCCGGATTCGTCACCGGCTGGCTCGGAGACCCCGGCGCCATCACACGATTCGGGGTCCGGCTCTCGAACTACACGGTCGTCGAAGCCGCCTCCTCCGGGAACGTCGAGTTCACCGGGCGCGTCAAATCGATCGATCCCGAGACCAGGTCCGCGGTCGTTGTCATCGTCGCGAAGTCCGCGGGTCGTAAAATCTTCGGTCTCGCTACCGCGGATGTCCGCCTCGCGTAGTCTCCGGCTCAAGCCGTCGAGTTCGACCTCTCGAGCACGTCGACCGGCGTTTCACAGCTGGCGGGTGGGTCGACCAGGGCGCAATCCGATAGCTCACGGACCGGGAGATAGCTGGTCGGTACACCGTTGGCGGCGATGATTCGGCGGTAGGCGTCGACCGCGTCGGTGGGCTGGCGGGTCAGGGTCGGGTCGTCGAGTACGTCGACGGTGTAGAGGCCGAAACGGGGTGCGTAGGAACCCCATTCGTAGTTGTCGGTGATGCTCCAGTAGTTGTAGCCGATGAGGTTCATACCATCGGCCTTGGCGCGCTCGAGCCAATACACGGTGTCGCGCACGTGGTCGGCGCGGGTGTAGCCATCGGGGCGGGCGTTGCCGTTCTCGGTGGGCATACCGTTCTCGACTATGTAGAGGGGCTTATCCGGGAAACGCTTGGAATAGTGTTGCAGCGCATAGTAAATACCCTCTGGACGGATGGGGAGGTCCCACATGCCCACCGGTGCGGGCAGCGAACCGTCCGGGCGTGTGGCCGCCTTCACCTCCGGCGACTCGAGGCCGAAATAGTAGTCGACGCCGATGAAGTCCAGCTTTTCGCCGATGCGGTCCATCAGGGGGCCATTGACCTCGGGCTCGGCTCCGGCGACGTAGCCGACATTGCTGGTGACCTGCGCGCCGGGCTGCACGCGGTGAATGTAGTCGTAGATATTGTTGTGCGCCTCGGCGATTCGATCCAGCATGACGGCGGCGTCGGTGCCGTTGTGGCGCACCTCGTGCATGATGTAGGCGACCGGTTCGTTCACGGTGACCCACACCGGATTCCAGTCGGCGTATCGATCGACCACGTGGCGGGCATTGTCGAGCCAGTCGGTCACCATGGCCGGATCCATCCAGCCGCCGCGGTCGGCGGCCCAGCCGGGGTACACCCAGTGGTCGAGGGTGAGCATCGGCTGCATCCCGGCATCGAGGATGGCCGCGACGACCGCGTCGTAGAACCGGAAGGCCTGCTCGTCCCATCCCGCCGGTTGTGGCTGTAGCCGCGCCCATTCGATACCGACGCGGAAGACCTTCGCGCCCAGGTGCGCGGCGAGCGCGATATCGGAGGCGTAGCGGCTGTAGAAGTCCCCGGCGTTCTCGTAGGGGTCGTAACCCTTTTCCCCGATGTAGCGGGTCCAATTGCTGTCGGGCGCATTGCCCTCGGACTGGAATCCGGACGCAGCCACACCCCAGAGGAAGTCGTCGCCGAGCACGCTGCGCACCGCGGCGGCCGCCGGTGGCGGTGTCGCCGAGGCGAGGTCGGTCACCAGCAGGAATGCCGCGGT
The DNA here is from genome assembly GCF_001613345.1 of Nocardia uniformis NBRC 13702. Lineage (GTDB taxonomy): Bacteria > Actinomycetota > Actinomycetes > Mycobacteriales > Mycobacteriaceae > Nocardia > Nocardia uniformis. The sequence continues at coordinate 3,518 of NZ_BDCE01000091.1, forward strand.
CGCGGCGAATCCCGTGAGGGCGGTGCGGCGTAGCCGTGATCGCATCGGGACTCCTGTTTTCGGAACAACACTCAGCTGCCGGCCAAACCGTCGGACCGCTTGGTTTGGAGTTGCCTGGCAAAAGAGTAGCTGTCAGATAGCTGAGTCCCGGTGCAGATGGGCGCGTGTCGCCGAACTCACCCCTGTGGCAGGGTTACCGGATCGGTGCAGCTGGCGGGAGGGTCGACCAGGGAGCAGGTCACCGGGGTGCGGGTCGGCAGATACCGGGGCGGTACGCCGCCGTCGCGGATGATGTTCCGGTAGACCTCCACCGCGTCGGTGGGGCGACGGGTCAGGCTCGGATCGTTGAGCACATCCACCGTGTAGATGCCGAAACGTGGTGTGTAGGAGCCCCATTCATAGTTGTCGGTGAGGCTCCAATAGTTGTAGCCCATAATGTTCATGCCATCGGCCTTGGCGCGCTGGATCCAGTAGATGGTGTCGCGCAGGTGGTCGCCGCGGGTGTAACCGTCGGCGCGCGGCAGGCCGTTCTCGGTGGGCATGCCGTTCTCGACGATGTAGAGCGGTTTGCCCGGGAACATCCGGCTGAAATGACGCAGCGTGTAGTAGATTCCGTCGGCCTGTAGCGGCAGCTTCCACAGCGCTTCCGCGGCGTAGGCCGTGTACTCGGTGAGGACGCCGGGCGACATGCCGTAGTAGTAGTCGATGCCGAGGTAGTCGAGCCTGGATCCGATGAGCTCGAGCATCGCACCGTTCACCGCGGGGTCCACGGCCGGAATGTAGGCCACATTGCTGGTGACCATCGACCCCGGTCGCACCCGGTGGATGTAGTCGTAGATGGTGTTGTGCGCGCTCGCGAGCCGGTCCTGCATGACGGGAATCTCGGTCACCGGCAACGCCCCATTGCGGACCTCGTTCAACATGTACGCGGCCGGTTCATTGATGGTGACCCACAGCGGATCGCGAGAGGCGTAGCGGTCCACGACTTTTCGCATATTGGACAGCCAGTCGTCGACCATGCCGGGATTGCGCCACCCGCCCAGGTCGGCCGCCCACCCCGGGTACACCCAGTGATCGAGGGTGAGCATGGGCCGCATCCCCGCCGCTTCGATGGCGTCGATCACCGCGTCGTAGAACTGGAATCCGGCCTCGTCCCAGCCACCCGGCTGCGGCTGTACCCGCGCCCACTCGATGCCGACCCGGTACACATTGACGCCCATATTCGCGGCCAGCGCGATATCGGAGAGGTAGCGGCTGTGGAAGTCGACCGAGTTCTGGTAGCGGTCGTAATGGGGGTGGCTGTCGATATAGCGCGTCCAATTGCTGTCGGGCGCGTGCCCCTCGGACTGGAACCCGGAAGCCGCTACGCCCCAATAGAAATCGCCACTGAAGGCGGGCACGGTCGAGGGGGCGGGAACCGCGCCCGCCGGTGCCGTGACGGCAAGTAGGGCTGCCCCGGTGAGGGCGGCGAGAACCTGACGACGGGTGTGCGGGCGCAATGGAACTCCTCATCCGAGCGGGAATCTGGCAGGGCCAAGCTAGCCGGTCGTCGTGGCCCACACCGCTACGGCCGATCCGGCGTGTCGGCCCGCCTCGCAGGATACTGGGCGGACGTCCAGAAGCGTGGTGGATTGCCGCCGAGATCGCGTGCGAATCGCCGCATACGGCGTCCGGAGGGGCTCCGATTGCGTGGATTGAGACCCGGAAGAGGTTGTGTGGGACTCTGGGTCCCATATATTGTGGATCACAACGTGCCGAGGGCTCCTATTGCCGGTCGGCCCGAACGAGGAGACATCGATGACGCTGTCACAATCGGTTGGCGACCTGTTCGATCAGGACTACCGAGAGACGCTGGCGACCCTGTCCGACGGGTCGGTTCACCGCCGCTTCGACCCGTACCTGGATATCGACTGGGACGCACCGGAATTCGCGATCGACCCGAACGACCCCCGCTGGGTGCTGTCGCCGGAGTACGACCCACTGGGCGCGACGCGCTGGTATCAGGAGCTGCCGCTCGACCGGCAGATCGAGATCGGCAAATGGCGGATCGCCAATGTCATCAAGGTCGGCGCGGCCTTCGAGAGCGTCCTGATTCGCGGAATGATGCAGTACATCATGAAGCTGCCCAATGGGTCGCCGGAGTTCAGGTACTGCCTGCACGAGATGACCGAAGAGTGCAACCACATCCAGATGTTCCAGGAGTTGGTCAACCGTATCGGCGTGGATGTGCCGGGAATGCGGCGGCCGTTCCGGATGCTGTCGCCGTACATCGGGGTGGCCGGCGGATACGCGCACGTGATCCTGTTCATCGGCATCCTCGGTGGAGAGGAGCCGATCGACCACTATCAGAAGGCATTGATTCGCGACAGTGACGCGGTACCACCTGCGGTCTTGCGCACCATGCAGATTCATATTGCCGAGGAGGCTCGGCATATCTCCTTCGCCGGGGAATTCCTCGCGGCGCATCTGGCACGGATGAATCCGGCGTCGAAGGCGGTATGCGCGGTGGCTTTCCCGCTGGCTATGCGCTGGCTGGCCGGGGAGATCATGGCTCCGCCGAAGTCCTTCGGGCGGCAGTTCGATATTCCCGACGAGGTCATGCGGGAGGCATTCTGGAGTGCGCCGCAATCGCGTCGCATTCTGGCGGGGTACTTCGGTGACATGCGCAAGCTCGCGGGCGATCTGGGGTTGATGAACGCGGCTACCAAGCCGCTGTGGTCGCTACTGCGTATCGGTGGTGAGCCGTCGCGCTACCGCAGTGAACCCGAACGTGGAACTCGGCGCACCGCTTGAGGTTTCGTCGTCACCGTGACGTTTCGCGGTGACGAACACTCACGGGGTGTCGTCGGCGAGTTCGCTGAGCACCTCGAGCAGGGGGCGGTCCGGATCGAGGGTGAGGGCATGGTCGCGCGCTACTGCGTCGAGCACGCTCCACGCGTATCCGGTGACGGTGGTGACCAGCGTGGCTCGGTCCATGGCCGGATCCGGATCGCGCGCCCACCGGGTTACCGTCGCCTCGGTCATGGAGACGATGGCGAAACACATGGTGTCGACAGCCGGTTCGTCGACCACACCCACCACACCGGCGAGACCTGACACCAATCCGCGGGTGCGGGCCGAGATGGTCGTCGCCAGGCTCGTCACGGCGTCGACATCGTCGGGATCGCCGACAGCCGGGCCTTTGCGTAGGAAATCGTGCAGCCGCGGATGCGTCTCGAACCACTCCACGACGGCCGAGACCGCGCGGGTGAGGATCTCGCGAATCGAGCCGAACGAGACATTCAGTGCCGTGTCGAGAGTGTCGGTGAACTGTAGGCAGATCGCCGTCCGCACCCGCCGATCGAGCTCGTCGCGGCCGGAGAACTGCCGGTAGACCACCGATTTCGCCAACCCGGCATGTTCGGCGATCTGCTGCATGGACGCATCGACCTGCCCCTGCTCGAGCAATTCGATGGTCGCCGCGATAATGCGTTCCTGCCGCCGGTCGTTATGCGGCTGCCAGCGCGCCTGACGTCCACCGGGAGTGGTCTGCGCGGGTGACTCGGCGGTCGGCACGGCTCGAGTCTAGCCGTGCAGGAGTCAGCGCCGAGCCGCGCGGACCACACCGGGGCCGGGTTCGGCGGGTGTGCGGGGGAGTTCGAGATATCGGGACGCGATGGTGTCGGAGTCGAGGTGATCCAGGAGTTCGAGGCCCAGATCGTCGAGAGTTTCTACGAGGTTCGAGACAGGGGAGGTGTGGTCGAATACGACCTGTGTCCCGGTGGCCAGACCACTGATATGGCGCAGTGTCGCCGCCAGCGTCCCAGGGGCTTCCAGCCAGATGATGAACGACGGTTGCCTCGGGTCGAAATCCATGGGGGCCAAGGCTTGCTCGATGTCGCCGTGCGGGTGCTGAATATCGAACACCCGAACATGCGGATAGGGGTTGTGGCGGGCAAAGGTGTCCAGGCAGCGGCCGTGCAGTACGAGCTGCCGGATTCCGGTCGAGACGGCATCGGCGAGACAGTCCTCGGCGTAACGGCAGCGGGCCGTGGTGAACAGGCGCTGACGTGCGCGGTCGCTACGGTCGGGGACTGCGATCGTCGTCATCGGTCGAACCTTCGAGATCGGATCAGGCACCGGGCGGCTTCGGCCAGCCCGGCATCCCGGGCGGTGTGGGCATATGCGAGAAGTCCGGCATCGGAGGCATTTTCGGCATGGGTGGGAGGTCCGGCATGGGTGGCATAGGCGGCATCGGGAAGGCGTTCCCGCCCCCGAACCGCTGGAACGCCGCCTGACGAGACGTACCGAACAGTTCGCCGACCTCGGCCCAGGTATGCCCCTCGGCACGAGCCTGCTGCACCAGTGTGCGCAGCACATCATCGACGACACCGTCCAAACTGCGGGCCGCCCGCAGCGCGGCCATTACAGAGGTGGCGGGCTTCCCATCGGCCGGGTGCAGCACTTCGGCGACGAGTTCGGCATTGGCGGACAATAGTTTTGCGAGGATCGCCCGCTCTTCGGCGGGGTCTCGGCGCTGGGGCTCTTCCATATGTAAATGCTGCCTTGACAACCTCCGGGTGTCAAGGCCAGCTTTACGGATGGACGCGGTGTGACGGTGTGCGTCGGCCGGGTCGTCTACCGCGCGGTCGGGGCAGTTCGGACGCGGGTGAGGGCATGATGTCGTCGAGGATGCCCCAGGCCCTCTGGATCCGCGCTGAGTACTCGCCGACGTGCCGTCCTCGAACTCATGCGCCCAGCGCACTGAGAATGTGCGGGCGTGCATTCCATAGCTGCGCCTCCCAGTACTTCCACGAATGTGTGCCCGAAGCTGGGAGGTCGTACACCGCAGGGATATTCAACTGGTTGAGCCGCGCTTGTAGGGCGCGTGTTCCCACCATGGCGAGGGCCTCGATCCAGATGGCGTTCGCTGTGTCGAAGACCGCCATCGCGGAATTCGGCCGATCGAACTGGCCGGGTGCCCCGGTGGCCGCCGAAATATACATCGGCACCCCGCGCAGCTGCGGCGCAAAGACGAATGGGTCCATGCGCAACCACTGCGGACTCGAGGGTGCGGCCAGCGAATCCTTATTGAATCGTCCTGCCGAGAGCATCATCATCCGAACCGCCTCCGGCATACCGGGGGCGGTCAGATTCAGCGGACCCGAGAACGAGGACGCGTGCCGGAACTGGTGGGGGTAGAAGGCGGCCAGCCGTAGCGCGGCCGGACCACTCATCGACAGGCCGACCACCGCATTGTCAGTGCGTGAAACACCGTAACCGGCAAGGAAATCCGGAAGTTCCTCGGTCAGGAATGTCTCCCACTTGTAGGTAAACTTCTGACCGTTGGTATTGCTTGCCGACATCCAGTCCGCATACCAGCTCGACTCGCCGCCGACCGGCATCACCAGGGTGACATCATCATTCTCGAACTGCTGCTTGGTATTCGTTTCGAACGCCCACGCATTATTGTCGTCACGGGCGCGCAGACCATCCAGCAGATATACCGCTCTACTCCCACCATTCCTGGCCCACTGAACCTGCACCTTGATCGGCCCCATGCTCGACGGAACCATCAACTCCTCGTATCCTCCCGCGGGGGTCCGATACGCTGGACCGGATACTGGGGCCGCGACCGCGGCATGCGGGGCGGTTACCGTCGCGGCGAACGGAATAGCCAGTGCGGCCACACCCGCCGTGAATAAACGAGCCCCCCAACCGCGACGAGTGCTACCTTGTAGCGCCGATACCGCTTCGGACATGCCGGGTCTGCCGAAAGGCATGAGAACTTCCCCTCTTCGTTCCGCGGAACGCCCTTCCGCGGATACGGTTGCTCATCGAACTGCGCTCGCTCGGACCCCCGACTGACCGATGCAAGTGAAGTGCGCTGTTGTCAAACAGGCGCTGGCGGAAGCGTATTCGAGTCCGGGGCGGCTGACAAGCTGAGGGCTTTGGTTGCCCGCGCTTGCGGTAGAACTCGACTATCGCTACTGGGCGACGACCGTCAGGGGGCGGTGGTGTGGGATGTGAGTGGCGGGTGGTTTCTGGCTTTGGTTGTCTCCAAATTTTGACGGCCACTGTGCGGTGGTTGCGTTGGGGAACGAAGAGGAAGCAGTGTGGTGGCGTGAGGATTCTTTCCTGACCTGACTCCGCGGTTGGGAGCGTCTTCTTGCGTTCCAGCCGGGTCCACTGGCCGTGGTGCCGATTTCGAGACATAAACGACAAAGGCAAAAGACAAAAGATTAGAGAGAGAAAACAGAGAAGAATCTGAAGATTCGCAGATCAGATACCATTTTCCATTCTGTCGCAACACCATTCGCGATAGAATGGAAGTATGACTATCGGGGAGCATTTCGGGGAGGATCGCACTCGACGCAGTGTCGCGGAATTGCTCGCGGTACTCACCGAAGTGCTCGCGCAACCGTTGACCCCGTTGTCGGAGGATGCGTTCGTCACCGAATTGCGGGACCTGGAAACAGTGCACCGGTTGTTGGCGGTGCTCGATCACCGCATGATCAACGAAACGACCGACCGCTCCCTCAGCAAACGCGCTGGGCTCCGCAATACCCCGCATTATCTGATGGAGACGTTGCGGCTCTCGCGGGCGGAGGCGTGGGCGCGGTTTCGTGCCGCGGAACGGCTCGGGGATCTGTCTCACCGTGTCGACGGCCACCCGGAGCCGGTGTTGCCGCACACCGCGACCGTGCAAGCTGGCGGGGAGATCTCCGCCGACCATGCCCGCGCGGTATGGAACGTGATGAAACGGATCCCGGAGAAAGTGGAGGCGGACAAGAAGACCGAGGCCGAACAGATGATGGCCGAATACGCCCGCTCGCACTCCCCGGACGATCTGAAGAAGATCGGCGACCGCATCCTCGGATTCCTCGACCCCGACGGCACCCTCAGCAACGACGCCGATCGCCAACGCATGCGCGAGGTCGTGGTGTGCGCGCAACGCCCGGACGGTATGTCGGAGATCAAGGGCTTCCTCGACCCCACCCTGCGCGCGGTCCTGGACATGATCCTCGCCAAATGGGCACGACCGGGCATGTGCAACCCCGACGACACCGAAAGCCCCACCGCCACAGACGAGTCCGTCGATACCACCCGCTTGGAGGCCGCCGCCGCGCGTGATGCCCGCACAGTCGGGCAACGCAACCACGACGCGTTGCTGGCATTCCTGTCCGCCGGTGGCGGGCCGGAATCCCTCGGCACCCACCGGGGGTTGCCGGTGAGCGTCATCCTCACCATGAGCGTCACCGACCTGGAAGCCAAGACCGGCGTCGTGACCACCGCCTCCGGCGGCACCCTCTCAGTCCCGGAAGCCCTCGCCCTGGCGCAGAAGACCCATGCCGCACCCCTGTTGGCGATCTTCGATCCCCACGGCATGCCACTGCATTTGGGCAAGGCCCGCCTGGCCAACAAATGGATCCGCTACAGCCTCACCGCCGCCGAACGCGGGTGCTCGCGGCCCGGCTGTGACGCGCCCGCGACCATGTGCGCGGTCCACCACGTCGTCGACTGGTCCAAGGACGGACCGACCGACATCGAGAACCTCACCTTCGCCTGCGACGCCTGCCACGCACTGATCAACGACACCGACGGCGGCTGGTCGACAGTGAAACTCGGTGCTGGTTCGGCTCATCCGGGCCGCACCGGCTGGCAACCTCCTCGCACGATCGACCGGACACGGCGACCACGCGTGAACCTGCGCCACCACCCCGAACGAGTCCTGTCGGGCATGCTCGCCCGCCACCGCACCGACCGCACCCGACAGTCCGCCCGCACCCGCGACCGCGCAGCGGAGCACCCCCGCGCGTAACCGCGCCTCCCACCCACACTCCGATCAGTCAGCACTCGGCGCTGACCGAAACAGCCGAACCACCCCCCAGCACGACAACAGTTTCCGCACAGGGCTCTTCATCAAAATCTCGAAATCAGCATCCGTGCAGTCCCCCGGCTGGAACGCAAGACCACGGCTCCCAAGTCGCGTCAGCGAAGGTCAGGAAAGACACCCAACGCAACCACACTTCATGCTCTTCATCTTTTAATCTTGCCAGCGAACCGCGACCCCCGAACGGATCTGGTTTCCAACACAGGAGCCGACTCTTTAACCGTTCCAGCGCCCCAACAGCGCTTCCATCAGTGTCTCGAAATCGGAAGCCCCTCCGCTGGGACATGAGGTAGCGGTTCTCCGACCCGAGCCGCGCGATGCAACGGCGACCTGCGCACAACCCGACCACGATTCGAACTCGACGCGCTGACGACCCATCGGACAGGGATGTTCCTGGAATCCCCCTCCCCGCACCCCCCCGATGCGAGCATGGAACCAGGTCTGCGTCGCCGTCATCTGGGGTGCATACGTGACCGCGTCATACCTATTCGAATCAGGGCGCGGCATGAGTCCGGTTGGGTACCTCGTCTCCATCGCGGTTGTACTACTGCTCGGATGGTTCTCGAGGCGTGCCTGGCAAGGATCTAACGGCACCCCGCACGCTTCCGCGACGCAATGAATGCATAATTCGCGTTACTCAGGTCAGTTGTCGCCAATTTCATTTCGAGCTGAACTGGACGGCGGTTGACAAAATTCGAATTCGTGTGGGTTTCCACTACGGCACTTATAGGCCCAGTTTTGTAACGGCGTTGTCTTCCAGGGGATTCGCGGTTCGAATGTAGCCGTGGACCGTGCGGGGGTTGGACCAGCGGCCCTGGCGCATGATTTCGCGGTCGCTGGCGCCGCCGAGGGCCGCCTGGGTGGCGAAGCCGGCTCGTAGGGAGTGGCCGGAGAAGAGGTCTGGGTCGAGGCCCGCGCGGGCGGCGTAGCGCTTTACCAATTCGGCTACTGCTCGGCCGGACATGGGTTGGTCGCTGATGCCGCCGTGTCGGGTGATGGTGGGGAAGAGAGGGAGGTCGGGGGAGTCGGTCAGCGGGGTGCCGGTGAAACCGTGGCAGCGGTGGATAGAGCTGTCGGCCGCGAGGTGGCTGCCCAGCCAGGCGCGGACTCCGAGAGTTCCTCCGGTGGTGTGGATTTCAAGGAGGCGGACCCAGTCGGCGAATGCGCACACGGGGCAGGTGTGCGGGCGTTGTCCGCGCGGGAGGGCCACTCGTTGCTCCGCGACGCCGGTCGGGTCCGTCTTGGTGGTCGGGAGGTGGACGAGTAGTACCGGTTCGCCGGTGGTGTGGTCGAGTTGTACGCGGATATCCGATACCCGCAATCCGGCCAGTTCACTGCGTCGGAGCGCACCGGCGAATCCGATCAGTAGCGCGAGGCCGTCTCGGCGGCGTGCGGGTTCGGTCGGCCAGCCGGGTGCGGGTAGCTGTGCGAGAAGTTGATCGAGAGTGTGCAGTAGGACCGGACGCTTCCGGGTGGGCGGGGTCCGGCGTGTTCGGCGGATACCGCGCAATGTCAGGCGGACCACATCCGAGCGGGTGGGCGAGGGCAGTCCGTTGGCGGCGTGGACGGCCGCGATCGCGGCGGCTTTCCGCTCCAAAGTGGCTGGACTGAAAGCCCATTCGCCGCTGTCACGCCTTGCGTCGGCGGCCGCCGCCAGATACACGGCGACGTCGAGCGCATCGGCGGGTAACGCCTGCCGCCCTTCCGCCGCACACCATCCCGCCCAGCCGATCCAATCGGACCGGTACGCCCGCAGGGTATTCGCCGACTGCGACGCCTCCAGGTAGCGCCGCAGCGACCCTGCCTGCTCATCATCGAACCGCTCCCGCACCAATCGCAGGGCGGCGGCATCGACCAATACGCTGCCCACCCCGCGCCGCAGCTCGGTCCGCACCGACTCCGGCACCGCGACAACAGCCTTCATCTCACCACTGGCCGCTGATGCGGGCAGGGCGTCGATACTGATTGCCGTTGGATCGGTCACGATGGTCAAGCCTAGGTGCTGTGGGGTGGTTGACGGTGTCAGCGACTCGGTTTCGGTGGAGGAACGGGGGCGTCAGTCCTTGGTCCGTTTCCGGAACAGCCAGGCGGACAGGAGGAAGCCGATGATCGCGATACCTGACCACCAGGCCACGGCGAGTGTGGCGTTGTGCCCGATCGGTGTTCCCAACAGCAGCCCGCGCACCGTTTCGATCACCGGCGTCACCGGCTGATTGTGTGCGAACCAGCGCAGTCCGGCGGGCATGGTGTTCGGTGGTACGAACGCGCTGCTGACATAGGGCAGGAACATGAAGGTGAACGAGAATCCGTTCGCTGCTTCGGGATTCGGGGCGAGTAGTCCAATGGTGACCGCGAGCCACGAGAGTGCGATGACGAACAGTCCGATGACGGCCAGTACACCGAGCCAGCTCAGCGGATCGGCGGTCGGGCGGAATCCCAGCCCGATCGCGACCAGCACCACCAGTCCGGTGGTGAGCAGATTCCGGAGCACGCTCTCCGCGACATGCGCGGTGAGGACCGCCGAGTGGCTCAGCGGCATGGCGCGGAAGCGGTCGATAATCCCGTCGCGCATATCGGTCGCGACGCTCACCGCCGTGGTGGCCGATCCGAAACCCGCGCACAGCAGGATGATTCCGGGTACGACGTAGTCGATGTAGTGATCGCTCGCCTGCATCGCGCCGCCGAATACGTAGACGAACATCAGCAGGATGACGATCGGAATCGCGATCGTCATGATCATGGTGTCGGGACTGCGCATGGTGTGGCGGAGGTTGCGGCCGAGCATGGTCGCAGCGTCCTGCGCGGCCCGGATCGGACGGTACGAGGGTGCGGATGTGGTGTTCATCGCTGGGTGGCCTTCCGGGCGGTGCTACCGGTCAGAGCGAAGAAGACATCGTCGAGATCCGGTGTGTGAATGGAGAGTTGGCCGATGGTGACGGCCTCGTCGTCGAATCGGTCGAGTAGTTGCCGGAGGTCGCGCACACTGCCGTCGGACGGCACCGTCAGGGTCAGCAGGTCGATGTCGGCTTCGCTGCCCGGCACCGCCCGGGCGGCGGCTCGCAGGTCGTGCTGTTCGGTGAAGGCCACCTGGATGTGGCCGCCGGGTACCAGTTGCTTCAGCTCGCCGGGAGTGCCTTCGGCGACGATCTTGCCGCCGTCGAGAACCGCGATACGGTCGGCGAGCTGATCGGCCTCCTCGAGGTACTGAGTGGTGAGGAAGATCGTGACGCCGGTAGCGACCAGCCCGCGGATGACATCCCACAGATCGCGGCGACTGCGGGGGTCGAGCCCCGTGGTCGGTTCGTCGAGGAAGATGATTCGCGGCTCACCCATGAGACTCATGGCCAGATCGAGTCGGCGCCGCATACCGCCCGAATAGGAACCGGCACGTTTGTCGGCGGCAGCGACCAGATCGAATCGTTCGAGCAGTTCGCTCGCGCGACGGCCTGTTTCGGCCGCACCCAGATGCAGTAGCCGCCCGACCAGCCGGAGGTTCTCCGCGCCGGTCAGTATCTCGTCGACCGCGGCGAACTGCCCGGTGACGCCGATAATGCCCCGCACCGCATCGGCCTCCCGCACCGGGTCGTAGCCGCCGATCCGTACCTCGCCGATATCGGCATTGCTGAGGGTGGTCATGATCCGCACCATCGTGGTTTTGCCCGCGCCGTTGGGGCCGAGTAGCGAAAATGTTGTTCCCGCAGCGACTTCCAGATCGATACCGCCCAGGACGGACTGGCGGCCGAATGATTTGGACAGTCCTCGGACGCTGATCGCTGGAGAGGGATGGGTGTGCATGAAGGCTCCACTTCGCAAACTGTGTATGAGATATACGATAGTGTGGATGGTACACAGTTTGTGAAAGGAGGCAAGATGGCGGCAGACGATTGGAGGATGTATGGCCGCGCGTGACGGCAAGGAAGCACCACTGCCCAAGTCGGTGGCACTGCTGTGGGGTCTGGGCGGCTCGGGTGCCCGCGGTCCCAAACGTGGTCTCAGCCTCGATCAAATCGTCGAGGCCGCCATTGCCGTCGCCGATGAGGAGGGGTTCGGCGCGCTGTCCATGAGTCGAGTCGCCGAACGACTCGGCTTCACCACGATGTCGCTGTACCGGTACGTGGACAATAAGGACTCGCTGCTCGAATTGCTGTCCGATCGCGCCGTCGGCCTACCCCCGGATATAGCGGCCGGTACGCCCTGGCGGACGGCGTTGGAGACGTGGGCATGGGCGGAGTTTCACGCGATCCGCCGCCATCCGTGGTGGCTCGACATCCCGATGCAGCGCCCCCCGGTGGGGCCGAACAGCATGGCATGGCTCGAAAACGCGCTGGTCGGCCTCGCCGAGACCCGCATCCCTGATTCGCTCAAACTCCAACTGGTGCTGAATCTTTCGCTCTACGTCGTCGGACGCGTCCGGTTCCTCAAAGACCTCACCGGTGGCGGCGAGGGGGAGGAGTACTCGACGGTCCTCGAACGCGTACTCGATCCCGAGCAATATCCGGAGCTGACGAAGGCGATTGGGCAGCAGGTGTTCGGCAATGAAATAAACTGGGAGGAAATGGACTTCAGCTTTGCTCTGGACCGACTCCTCGACGGTTACGCCCAGTTTCTCGATACTCAGTCCGGCTAGCCGGTCAGTCGAACCACTCGGGAACACCGGCTTCGATGAGTTCCCGCAGTGCCGACAAGACCGGACGCGATTCAGGTGCAGCAGTTGGGATCCAGAACGAGGCACAGTGCGGCGAGAGCATCGCGCCGCGCGCGGTGATAGATATTCATGCCACGCCGCTCGGACTCGATCAGTCCGGCCTTCTTGAGTTGGCCGAGATGGTGACTGACCGTGGATTCGGCCAATCCGACCGTGCGGGCGAGGTCGCCGGTGGTCAGCTCACCGGCCGGATCGGTGAGTAGTAGCGACATCAGTTTCACCCGCGCCGGATCGGCAATCGCCTTGAGTCGCAGGGCAACTTCGAGCGCGGCGGCATCATCGATCGGCCCGGTCGCCACGGGTGGGCAGCAGACGGGTGTGGACATATCGATCACGGGCAGGGTCTTGGGCACGAGATCGACACTACGGAATGCGTTGACATATGTCGAAAAGGTGGGTGAGACTCATGGGTGAAAGAAATTCGATATATGTCGCAAGACTAAGTGTTTGGAGTTGGTCATGAGTGCTGACAGTGAGCGGTTGCGGGAAGCGGTACGCAACCGCTACGCCTCGGCCGCGACGCGATTCATCCAGACCTCGGAGATCTCCGACAGTGGATGCTGTGATCCGTCGGGGTGCGGTTCGGGAACCGCCGAGGCTGTCTTCGGTGGACGTCTCTACCCGGACGAGGAACGGGAGATCATTTCCGCGGATGTGGTGGCCGCGAGCCTGGGCTGCGGCAATCCACTCGCTGTCGCCGAGCTGCACGAGGGCGAGGTGGTATTGGATCTGGGCTCCGGCGCGGGTCTGGATGTGCTGCTCTCGGCGCGCCGGGTCGGACCGTCCGGCACGGCGTACGGATTGGATATGACCGACGAGATGCTGGCCCTCGCTGAGAGCAATGCACGCGAGGCAGGCGTTGAGAACGTCGAATTCCTCAGGGGCGTCATTGAATCCATCCCACTCCCGGATGCCTCGATCGACGTCGTAATCTCCAACTGCGTGATCAACCTATCGGTCGACAAGCCCGCAGTCTTCGCCGAAACCTTCCGGGTACTGCGCCCCGGCGGACGCATCGGCGTCACCGACGTGGTCGCCGAAGACCAGCTGTCACCACAGGACCGCGCGGCGCGCGGCGACTACGTCGGCTGTATCGCGGGCGCGCTGACCCTCGCCGAATTCCGTTCGGAACTAACGGCAGCGGGCTTCACCGACATCGACGTCACACCTACCCACGAAGTCGCCGCCGGTATGCACTCGGCGATGATCAAAGCAACCAGGCCGCGCTGAACCGGCAGACCTAGGGCCTCGTGTCGAGTCAGTGTGTCACCGGCAGCCGGGGGCTCGGGCCCATGCGCGGACCGTCGGTGGGGCATAGAACCATCGCCGCTCGTCGGCCAACTCGGCCTGCGCGGTGGCAATGACCGCGTCTGAGGCCCCGAGCACGACCAAGTTCTCGTGGGCCTGCGCCCAGGTGAGGTTCCACATGCGCGCCATCGGCGAACCACCGCGAAACATCGGGATCTCCGCCTCGGCTCGGACGTCGACGAGCCCGAGCGCCTCCAGCTGTGTGGGCAGGTTTCGGGCCCAGGCTTGATTCGCACCCGCGGACTCGGTGGACCGCGCGAAGGCTCGCCAGACTTCGCCGAACGCGCCCGGCATTTCCTTGCCGACGCCGAGCCCGTCGCCCTCCTCGAGCACGAGCACCCCGCCCGGCGCCAGCGCCCGGATCAGTCGCTCCAGCACAATGTTTCGTCGGGCAATGTGCAGGAGGACGAATCGTGTGTGCACGAAATCGAATGCGCCTTCGGGGAGTTCGTCCTCGACGAGGTCGAGCTGGGCTACTTCGCCGCCACGGTCGGGCAGATCCGTCAAGTGGCGTGGGTCAGCGTCTACCGCGAGTACTTGACCACCCGGCAATGTGGCACTGCACAGCCAGCGCGCGAACGACCCGCCGCCGGCTCCCGCTTCCAGGCACCGCCATCCCACACCCACACCCAGTCGCCGAGCAAGCGCGATGCTCTCCGGATCGTAGGCCGCGCCCAGCAATGCGAGGCGCTCGTCAGCGAAACCCCATTCGTTGGGAAGCGTGTAGTGCGGATCCCGTGGTGCAGGGGTTGGTGAAGGCCCGGTCATGACAAGACGCTAAGCCGAGGGACCGGGGCCGCACTGGGGTCGAGTCGTTTCACGAGGCCATGTGGTTGAAGTCTCGTCCGGCCGTCGCGGCGACGCAGCGGAGCCGGGCGACAGCCCGGACGAGACTTCCCCACCTCGTCGGATACCTCCCTACCTCCGTACCCAACTCCATTGACAATACGGGGGCGAACTCCTGGAGAACCATGACTCAGCGTGCCGAATACCGCGACATCCCATGCCAATCCAAACAAAGGCAGTGGTGATCGGGATGTCGAAGTGACGGTGGGTCGCTGCATCAGCTCGGGTACTGATTCGTTGGCCGATCGAATGGCGAGTTTCCGCAACTAGTCAGCACTCCTTGTCGTTCATTACCCCGAAGGGTGACTCGACCGGACCCTGATCCAGCCGGATGCTCCAGCCGGGAGTGGTGTGAAGCGGAACGGGATCCCCGGGTGGACAGGGGTCGTGCCATACCCTCGTCGCGGGTGGCGGCGACTCGCACAGCATCACACAGGTATCGGCGGTCAAGCCGGACCCCGGCTGCGGATACTGCGGATCCTGATATCCGGCGACGGCCACCGCCGGCACCGCGAACGCCGTTGCCACCCCGGCTCCGATAGCCATACAGAGCGCCATCGACTCAACTCCCTTCGACTACGTGCTCTCACGAGCGCCATAGCCGGAGTGGAGGTCGATAAACGTCCCGGTCGGGTGACTTCGGTCGCGCTGGACGGGTCTACCGGGCGGTCGTCTCTATCCTGGTCGAATGAGCCCAGACGCGACAACGTTGGTGCTGGTCGGACCGGATCTGGATGCGGTGACGTCGATCGGGCACGAGGATGACCCGGCGGACGCCGGGGTGAATCCGCGCGATATCGAGGCAATATGGGAGTCGGTGCGGGCCTGGTATCGGATGGGCACCACACCCGCGATCCAGGTGTGTCTGCGGCGTGACGGCAAGATCGTCCTGAACCGGGCGATCGGTCACGGGTGGGGGAATGCGCCCAAGGACGGGCCCGAGGTCCCGAAGCGGCTCGTATCGACGGAGACACCGTTCTGCGGATTCTCTACCGCCAAAGGTGTGTCCGCGGCTCTGATGTTCCTGCTGATCGAACGGGGCGCGTTCGCACTGGATGATCCCGTATACCAGTACATTCCGGAGTTCGCGGCCCATGGCAAGGAGCGGATCACCGTTGGTCATGTGCTCTCGCATTCGGCGGGCGTGCCCTTCATTACGCCCCCGTACCGAGGTGCGGAACTCGTTGTGGACGAGGAGTTGGCGGCGCGGGCACTGGCCGATCTGGTTCCGAGTTGGCGGCCGGGTCGGTTTCGGGTCTATCACGCGCTGACCAGCGGGTTGATCCAGCGCCTGCTGGTGCAGCGGGCGACGGGCAAACCGATGCGTCAGCACTTGCGCGAGCAGGTGCTGGACCCGCTCGATTTCCGCTGGACCAATTTCGGGGTCCGGCCCGAAGATGTCGACCAGGTTGTGCCGAGCATGAAGGTCGGACCGGGGCCGTCGCGTATCTGGCGACACCTGGCGGGCAGGGCCCTCGGCGGTGGACTGTCCGGACCCACTTCCGCGGCCGACGAGCGCGCATTCCTCACCGCGGAACTACCGTCGGGCAACCTTGTCACCACCGCCTACGAGCTGTCGCGGTTCTATGAAATTCTCACGCGCGGCGGCGAATTGGATGGGGTCCGCATCATGCGCCCGGAAACCTTGCGGACGGCGGTACGGCCGGCCAGGTGGATACCGGGTGCGGCGGGTCGAGTCTCCACGGCGGGATATGAGCTCGGCGGGCGACGGTCGAAATTCGGGCGGAACACCGAAACTCATTTCGGCCGCAGTGGATTGACGACGCAGTACGGCTGGGCGGATCCGGCTCGCGGGCTGTCGGGTGCGATTCTCACCAGCGGTAAGGCCGTGGCTGATACCGGACGTCCGTGGCAGCTGGTCGCGCAGATCTCCGGGGCGCTCACGCCATTGCGATGAACATCGCGATCGGCGCGTTGATGAATCCGTGCACCACGATATTCAGCCAGGGATTCCGGTGGCGCGACCACAGATAGCCCAGGAACAGGCCTGTGACACCGATATTCAGTACGACGGCGGCGAGATCGACAGCGAGCCCCTCGCCGCCGTGGATGGCCGCATGCCAGGATGCCCACAGCAGGCTGGTGACCAGAATCGCGGGCCACCGGCCGTATCGGGATTCGAGCCGGGTCTGCAGCCAGAACCGGTAGAACACCTCTTCGAGGACGGCATTGATCAGGAACACCACCACAATGGTGAGCACATCCGGTGTGGCGACCTCCGATCCCGGCCTGAGCACAGAGGCCACCAGGACGAACGCGATCACCGCGGGCAGGGGTCGCAGCCACCGTCCGCGCACATCCAACCTCGCCCACTCCCGCCACGTGACGATTCGCAGCGCGAGTGGTATCGCCAATAGCAGCAGGGCTTTGAGCGCGAGAAACCAGATGTCCGTGGCCGGAGAGAGGTACAGTGCCACTGTGAACGCCACGGCGGCACCGGCGAGCAGCCACGTCCGGATTGTGAGGGCACGAGTGCCGGTGTCCGCGAAGGGATCCGCAGCGGATTCCCGGGGCGGCACCATCCACGCGAGGCACAGTCCGGCGATCGCGGGAATCCACAGCAGCCAGATCGGTTGCGTATCGGAATCGTCCGCGGAGAAGCGTACTTCCGTATGTCCGGTGCCGACCAACACCGCCAGCGCCGCGAGGTAGATGGCCCCTCCGCCGAGCAGCAGTGCCGTATCTGTTCGAGGTGTGCGCACTCCGACCACGGTAGCTGGCGGTTGGCGACTGTCCCGCACAGGATTACGGGTGGTGTCTCAATCGGGAAGCATCGGGACCGACAATCCCTCGCCGCGGCCGAGGAGAGCGGCACGTGTCACGGCCCCGGCGCCGAAGCGGTCGTGTAGCGCGTCCAGGGTCGAATCGAGCGTCGATTCCGGGCGAGGTTCGAAGGGCAGCGACAGTTGCATGCAGTCGGCATCATCGAGGTTGGTCAGCGACAGTCCGATGAGGGTCAGCCCGCGCTCGTGAATGGTGGGCAGCGCGGCGGCCAGCAGTGCGCGGGCCGCCTGGAGGATCACGGCACCGCTGTCGGTCGCCTGTGGCACGGTATGCGATCGGGTCGCACGGCTGAAATCATCGAATCGCAAGCGCAGCACCACTGTTCGGCACAGTCGGTCGGCCGCGCGCAGGCGGCGGCCGAGCCGGTCGGCCAAACCGTGCAGGTATGCCTCGAGTTCCGCATCAGTACGGGCGTGACGTCCGAGGGCGCGTTGCGCGCCAATGGATCTACGCCGTCGTCCGGTATCGACGCGCCGCGGGTCACGCGCCCAGGACAATGCGTGTAGATGCCGACCGGCGGCAGGTCCGAGCACCGCCGCGAGGGGGCCTTCGCCGAGCTCGGCCAATTGCCCGACCCTGGTGATACCGCGTTCGCGCAGCTCCCGGGCGGTTACCTCCCCGACACCCCACAACCGTTCCACCGGCAGCGGATGCAGGAACTCCAACTCCCTCTCAGGCGGAACCTCCAGCAGCCCATCGGGTTTCGACACCGCACTGGCCACCTTGGCGAGGAACTTGGTCCGCGCCACCCCGACCGAGATCGGCAGCCCGACCTCATCTCGCACCCGCGCCCGCAGCCCGCGCGCGATATCGACCGGCGCCCCGGCAATGCGCCAGAGCCCGCCCACATCCAGAAACGCCTCGTCGATCGAGATCCCCTCCACCTCCGGCGTGGTATCCCGGAAGATCTCGAATACCGCCTTGCTCGCCCGCGCGTACGCCGACATACGCGGTGGCACGACGATCGCGTGCGGACACAACCGCAGCGCCTGTCCAGCGTTCATGGGCGTACGTACCCCGAGCCGCTTCGCCTCATAACTGGCCGCCAGCACCACGCCACCGCCGACGAGCACCGGCTTACCCCGCAATCGTGGATTGTCGCGCTGCTCGACGGAGGCGTAGAAGGAGTCCAGATCCGCATGCAGAATCACCGCTCGCTCGGAGCGCGCACCGCGCGTCTCGGATCCTGACACGAACATATGTTCGCATACCGTCACAACGGGGCTGCTCAGCGCGGTGGGGTCGGGGCAGGTTCGGGGATGTCGAGCACGGTGAGAAAGGCGGTCGCAGCGGGGGGCGCCGCTATACGCGACCGTCCGCGTCCGCCAGCCGGACGGTCTGGCCCGGGAACAACTGCGCCGTCTTTCCCCGACACTCGATCTCGATCGGGGGGACCTTGCCGGGATCGGCCCGGACCACCACGCCGACGGCGCTTACCTCGACGGTGAGTCGGTGGCCGCGATAGTCGATCGGGAAGGTCATGGCACCCAGTGCTTCCGGCCAGCAGGGGTTGAAGATAATGCGGTCGGCGCGCATTTCGAGGCCGGTGAGACAGCGTTGGACCAGATCGATGCTGCCTGCCATGGCACCGAGATGGATACCCTCCTCGGTGGTGCCGCCCTGAATATCGGCGATATCGGAGTCCAGGACGCTGCCGAAGAATTCCATCGCACGATCGCGGTTCGCCCGGGCCAGCACCCAGGCGTGTACCAGTGCGCTGAGCGTGGAACCGTGTGAGGTGCGGGCGAGATAGTAGTCGACGGTGCGCGGGATGAGATCAGGTGGCAGGTCATATCCCAACCGGGTCAACAGATTTCGCAGTTCATCGGCGGACAGCAGATAGAACAGCATGAGGACATCGGCCTGTTTGCCCGCGCGGTAGCGGTTGATATCGTCGTCCTCGGCTTCGAGGATGCGGTCCAGACGTGCGACGGAGTCGTATCGCTGCCGGTATTTCTCCCAATCCAATTCGGCCAGTTGCTCGTATCCGGCGAACTGGCTGATGACACCGTCGTGGAACGGGATGGCCATCCTGCGGCTGACATGCTCCCAGCGTTGCGGCTCGGACGGATTCACGCCGAGCGATTCCAGCAGTTGCGCGCGGGTGCGCGGCGCCAGCCGTTCCAGGGCGTCGAGGGCGCGCAAGATCACCCAGACCGCCATGGCATTGGTGTAGGCGTTGTCGTCGATTCCGCGGCCGGGGGCGTCGGGGTAGCCGGAGTGGAATTCGTCGGGCCCGATGACGCCGCGCAGATGATACCGGTCGGCGTCCGGGTCGTATTCGGCTTGGCTCACCCAGCAGCGGGCGATCTCCACCAGTATTTCCGCGCCGCGATCGGCCAGGAATTCGAGATCGCCGGTGGCCTGGTAGTACTGCCACACGGAGTAGGCGACGGCGCTGCCGCCATGGCGGGCACGGCTGCTCGGATCCGGATTCCAGCGTCCCGACAGGGGATTGAGGTGCATGCGCTGACTCTCCTCGCGCCCGTCGCTACCGGACTGCCAGGGGAACAGCGCACCCCGCAGCCCCGCTTCGGCGGCGGCGCGGCGGGCCTCGGGGAGACGGCGGTAGCGGTAGTGCAGTAGGGCGCGGGTCAAGGCGGGGAAGCGCGGAGTGAGGACCGGGAAGACGAAGAGCTCATCCCAGAACACATGGCCGCGATATGCCTCGCCGTGCAGGCCGCGCGCGGGAATACCGACATCGAGATCGGCGGTGTGCGGGGACAGCGTCTGTACGAGGTGCAGCAGATGCAGTCGCAGGACTCGGCGCGCGTTCTCCTGGTCATCGAGGTCTATGCGCAAACGTGCCCATAGATGCTCCCAGGCCGCGGTGTGGCCGGTCAGCAGATCGGTGAAATCACCGGTAGCCGTGAGCCAGCGCGCGGCCTCCTCATCGGGGGTCGAGATCGCCGGGTCGCGGCCGGTGAAGACGGTGACGATCTTCTCTACCGTCACCGTGTCGCCCTCGGCTACCTCGAGGCCCAGATGGTGCCCGACGAGGCCGTCGGCGTCGATGAATTCGGTTGCCGCCTCCACACTCTCCCCGTTGTTGCGCAAGCTCGTGCGCGCCGCCATGGCGACCGCGATGCGGGATTGGTTGGTGCGCACACCGAGTAGCACCGCTCCGGGGCCGAGCTCGGCCGTGCTCTCGTGGTCGAGATGTCGGTTGGACAGACCGTGGTAGCGGGCGACGCCGGAATTGCGCACCGCGGCGTCGAGAACTGAACGCACAATGAGTGTCCCGGACCAGTTTTCGGCGGTATACGTGGTTTCCAACGCGCACTGGTGCGGCTGATGCATGGCGACGAGGCGGCGCTGACACACCGTGGTGATGCGCCCGGCGGTGTCACGGATCCGGAACCGGCGCAGTAGGACCGCGCGGCGCAGATCCAATTGCTGGCGATAGGACAGGATTTCGGTGCCGTCGATATCGAACCAGTCGCCGTCATCGATGCGGAAGGTGAGTGGCAGCCAGTTCGGCAGGTTCACCATGCTCTCGTTATCGATGGTGTGCCCGGCGACCTCATCGAAGAGGCGATTATAGATACCGGCGAGATAGGTACCCGGATAGTGGTTCTCACCGGCCTTCGACTCCGGTGCCGCGCCGCGGGTGGCGAAGTAGCCGTTGCCGACGGTGCACAGGGCTTCGCGCAGCCGCTCCCGGGTCGGGTCGTAGCCGTCGTAGGTGAGCATCCAGGAATCGGAGGCGGCCGCGGATTCGCCGTCGCGCAGCAGGGCGGCGAGCCGGTCGAGGAAGTCGCGGACATGATGGGGGTCGGCCAGGGCGAAGCGGGCGGCGGTGCGGCGGTCACCGGTCTCGGCGTGCCGCACCACAATGGCGAGACCATCGGATTCCACGGCATCGAAGGCGTCCTCGTCGGTGAAATCATCGCCGATGTAGATGGGCAGGGCCGGGACGGTCAGGTGATCGAGGATCCAGCGCAGGGCGGTGCCCTTGTCCCAGTCCACATCCGGGCGCAACTCGACGACCTTGCGGCCGCCGGTGGCACGCAGGCCACGCTGGCGCGCCATATCGTTGACGGCGGTGATCACCGTGCCGACATGTGCGGCGGCGACATTGCGGTAGTGGACCGCGACGGCGAATCGTTTGTGCTCCACCATGACTCCGGTGATACCGGAGAGCTGCCCGCGCAGTTCGTCAGCCGACTCGGCGAGGGCACGCTCGGCGCCGGGCACGGCATCGTGCACATGCCGGGTGCCGTCCGGGGCGAGGAGTTCGAATCCGTGACTGCCGGCGTACCAGAGGCCGGGCAGGTCGACGTGTTCGCGCAATTCCTCCAGATCGCGGCCACTGACCATGGCGACCTGGCACCGGGTGGCCAGGTCGGTCAGCGCCTCGGCGGCGCCCTCCACCAGCCGAGCATCCGCCGGGTTCGGCACGATATCGGCGAGGGTCCCGTCGAAATCGAGGAGTATCGCGGTTTTTTCGGTATCGAGCAGATCGCCGATGTGGGACCAGGAGTCCAGTGCGTCAGGGATCTCCGACATTCGACGGAAGCTGTTGTGCACCCGCGTGCCCGCCAGATCGGCGACCACGATATTCGCGCCTCGCACTCGCAACCGTTCCCCGTCACCCGCGCGGTCGATCCCGATCACCATGTCGAAACCGCCGCGTCGCCCGGCTTCGACCCCCGCTTCGGCGTCCTCCACCACGACCGTGCGATCCGGTGTCGCGCCGAGACGGCGGGTCGCCTCCAGCAGCATGGCCGGGTCGGGTTTACCGGGCAGGCCGAGGTTTTCGGCCTCGACCCCGTCTACCCGGACCGGGAACAGGTCACCGACCCCGGCCGCCTCGAGCACCTGGGCGCAATTGCGGCTGGCGGAGAAGACGGCGACGCCGATATCGGCGGCTCGCAGTATGCGGACCAGTGCGACGGTGGACTCGAAAACTGGAACGCCGTCACGGGTGAGACGTTCGAGGAACATGCGGTCCTTGCGATTGCCCAGCGCGCATACGGTTTCCGCGTGCGGCGGGTCGAAGGGGTCACCCCACGGCAGTGAGATTCCGCGCGTCGCGAGGAAATCCGAGACACCGTCATAGCGCGGCTTGCCGTCCACACTGTGCAGATAGTCGGTATGGGTGAACGGCGAATGATCCTCTCCCGCCGCGGGTTCGCGTTCGGAGAGGTAGTCGTCGAATAGTTCTGTCCACGCCGCCGCGTGCAGGGACGCGCTGTCGGTGACGACCCCGTCCATATCGAAGATCACCGCATCGTGTCGGCGTGCGTCGATCAGCGCCACCGTCTGTTCATCCACCATATTCTCCAGGTTCGCCTCGGTATCGCGATCATTGAAGGAGTGGACAGCGGTCAGCTATCCGAAACGTCGGAGTGGGCGCGCAACCCGTCGAGGCCGTCGAGGATCAGGTCGAGCCCGAACTCGAACTCGCTCTGATCGTCACACCAACCCAGGGTCGTATCGGCGGCGTCGGCGTGGTTCGCATCGTTGGCGATCATGCCCGCGATATTCGGGAATCGGTCGGCCATGGCTGCGAGCATGGCGGTTCCCTCCTCGTCGCTCTGCTCTCCGGCGGATTGGAACAGTTCCTGTGTGAAGCCCAGTGCTCGGCTGCCGAGGGCATGCATGGCGTGATGGGCCAGGTCGTAGGAGAAGCCACCGAGCCGTAGGATCCCGATCACCGCGTCGAAATAGGTGATGAGCGAGAGCATCATCGGGGACCGCGTCCCGATCAGCGCCGGGGCCCACGGGTGCCGGAGGAGGATGGTGCGGGCGGTGAGAATGCGCTTGCGCAGCACCGGTTTCCACTCGGCGGGTGAGTCCGCGACCAGGGGTTCGACCGCCTGGTTGATCGTGTCCAGCACGACCTCGACCATGCCGTCGAGCAGTTCGGCCTTATTGGCTACGTGGTGATAGAGCGACATCGCCTCGACCTCGAGGTCGGTGGCGACATTGCGCATGGTGACCGCCTCGACTCCGTCGCGGTCGGCCCGGGCAACCGCGGCATGGAATATCTGCTCTCGGCTCAGGCGGCGTCGTTGATCGGTGACCATAGCAACCCAATTTACCGTACGCCGTAAGTTTCCAGCTCTTGACAGCCTTACGTTGTAATGCTTCCCTTACGTCATAAGACTTACGACGTAAGGGAAAGTGACGTGACATGTGGATATGGATTGCGATCGGCCTCGGCGCGCCGGCGGGATTGGTCCTGGGCTGGTTCTTATTCCTGGTGGTGGTGATGCGTACCGGCTCCGCTCGTGGGCTCGGGGTCGTCCGCCGCTTCAACCGGCGCGTCACGAACCGGCGCGTCATGAAGACCGCCGGTCGGCCCGGCGCCACTGCCTCGGTGATCCGCCACGTCGGCAGATCCAGCGGTAAGGCCTACGAGACACCGGTCGGCATTACCGAAGCCGGAGACAGCTTCTTGATTTCACTGCCCTATGGCACCAACCCCGACTGGCTGCGCAATGTGCTGGCGGCCGGAGCCGCCGAGGCGGTCCACGAGGGCAGGTCCTACCGGGTCACCGAACCCGAACTGGTCGCCGCCGCATCCGTTGCCCGGCAGCAGTCCCGTTCGGAACGTCTCGGGCAGTGGCTCTTCGGCGTGGATACGGTCCTGCGCCTGCGGCAGGCGGCGCTCGAACAGTGAACGCAAAACTTTCTACCTGGAAGGAAAGACCATGACCCAGTTAGCAATTCGCGCCGAAGGACTGCGCAAGCAGTTCGGTGACACCATCGCCGTCGACGGTGTCGACCTGACCGTGCCGGAGGGTGGTGTCTACGGGTTCCTCGGCCCGAACGGAGCGGGGAAGACCACCACCATCCGAATGCTCGCGACCCTGGTCCGGCCCACCGGCGGGCGGGCGTGGATCTTCGGTCACGATGTCGTCGCCGACGCTGACGCTGTACGCGGCCGGATCAGCCTGACCGGCCAGTACGCCTCGGTGGACGAGGATCTCACCGGTATGGAGAACCTGGTGCTGATGGGCCGACTGCTCGGCTATCGGCGCCGCGCCGCCGCCGAGCGGGCCCGCGAGTTGCTGGCCGCCTTCGGGCTCGAAGCAGCTGCAGACCGACAGGCCAAGCGCTATTCGGGAGGTATGCGTCGCCGGTTGGATATCGCCGCGAGCATCGTGGTCACGCCCGCGCTGCTGTTCCTCGACGAACCGACCACCGGACTCGACCCGCGCAGCCGCTCGCAGGTATGGGACGTCGTGCGGGCACTGACCGCCGATGGCACCACCGTCCTGCTCACCACGCAATACCTCGAAGAGGCCGATCAGCTCGCCGATCGGCTGGCGGTCATCGACCACGGCCGGGTGATCGCCGAGGGCACCACCGTCGAACTCAAGGAGTCCGTCGGCGCCGGGGCGGTCCATGTCCGGTTGCGGGATCCCGCTCGACGAGCGGACGCGGTGCGGGTGCTGGGTGCGGTGCTGGCCGTACCGGTCCACTGCGAGGAGGACCCGATGGTTCTGTCGGCCCGCCTGACCGACCCCGAGCGCGCCGGTGCCGCCCTCAGCGAGCTCGCACGCGCCGATATCGAGGTCAGCGATTTCAGTATCGGCCAGCGCAGCCTAGACGAAGTATTTCTGGCCTTGACCAGCGAGAACGCCAAATCCGCAGTCCCCGAGGAGATTCCGGCATGAATACGGTAGCCACCATAGCGACCGCCGATGCCGACCCGCTGCGGTCGGCGCAGTCGACCCGGGCACGTCCGGCCCGGCCCAGTGCCGGGGCGACCGCCCTGGCCTTCGTGTGGCGGGCGGTACTGCGGATCAAGCATGTACCCGATCAACTGTCCGATGTGACCGTGTTCCCGCTGATGATGCTGGTGATGTTCACCTACCTGTTCGGCGGTGCGCTGGCTGGCTCCACCGACGAATACCTGCAATCGGTCCTGCCCGGAATCCTCGTCCTGACCCTCACGATGACCACCCAGTCGACAGCGGTCGCGCTCAATGGCGATATCACCAAGGGGGTGTTCGACCGGTTTCGCTCGCTCCCGATCTGGCAGCCCGCTCCGCTGGTCGGGGCATTACTGGCGGATCTGGCCCGCTACACGATCGCGGCCGCGGTGATCGTGGGCGTCGGTGTGCTGCTGGGATTTCGTCCGGATGCCGGTGTGTCCGGCCTCCTCGCCGGGGTGGGACTGGTACTGCTGTTCGCCTGGAGCCTCTCGTGGATCTGGACGACGCTGGGCCTGCTGGCGCGCACCCCGGAATCGGTGATGTTCCTGGCCATCCTGGTGACCTTCCCGATGACCTTCGTCAGCAATGTCTTCGTCGACCCCGCCACCCTGCCCGGTTGGCTGCAGGCGTTTGTCGACGTCAATCCGATCACCCACCTGGTCACCGCCGTGCGCGGCCTGATGCACGGGCAGACCGCGACCACCGAGATCGGGTGGGTACTGCTGACCTGCGCCGTCCTCGTCGCGATCTTCGCTCCCGTGACCATGCGGCTCTACCACCGCGAACGGTGAGGGTTCAGCGGCCAGCCGCGTGCGCTGTGCTCGGCCGCCTCCGCGAGCGCGGCGAGTTCATCAGGTTCCCAATTCCCGTGCACACCGGGGAGTCCGGCCAGGTAGTCGAAGATCTGCCCGGCTCCCCACCGATGCGACTCCCGTAAGCCTCCGGCCAGCATCCCGAGGTATCGCGCTGCGGGCTTCCGCAGCGCGACAGTCGCGGTATCCCAGGGTGAAGTGAAGGTCAGCACGGGACATCCGTCGAGATCATCGACGTGGACCAGGGTTTCGTATCGCCCCGGCCCGAACTGCACCCGGCCCGCATGCAGCACCTCGTCGATATCGAACTCCGGTGCCTCGCCCGGGATTCGATACATCTCCTGCGTCAGGAGGTCGCTGAACTGCTGCCGGGTCAGCAGATACCCGCGGGCCGCCGTCCCCGTCGGCCATCCGTTATTCGGCTTGTCGGCGTAGAAGGCCACACCGCCCGTCCAGACCTGGCTCTGCCATGCGAAATAGACGGTCCCGGGCAGGGTGAGCGGTGTGGTCCGCACGGGTGGTGTGCGATCCCGAAAGCCGGGATAGGTGTGACCGGTTCCCGGCGGCGTCCCGCCCTCGAGGTAGTAGGCCAGCCTGCGGGCGTAGAGGTTGGAGCCGTAAGCGGCATACCAAACGTGAGTCAACGCGATTCCTCGAGCGATCTCGGGGGCGGACGGAAAACGCGAATCCATCCTCGCATGAGCGCACCGTTTCCGATCGCGGCGGGCCCGTCACCGATCGTGGAACACCCGGCGGAAATGCTTTGCGCCGCCGCCGTGGCGCTGGCAGGCTCGCCGGGTGTCCGTGAACCGATGTGAGCTGCTGCGTTGGCAATTCGACCTGACCTGGTCGCTCTTCGAGATCCACCTGGAGGCGTTACAGCCGGAGGATCACCTGTGGGAGCCCGTCCCGCTGGTGTGGACCGTCCGGCCGGACGCGCGGGGACAGTGGATTCCGGACTGGGCCGACACCGAGACCGACCCGATTCCGGTACCGACCATTGCCTGGATCACCTGGCACATCGGCTGGTGGTGGTCGGTCACGCTCGATCATCTGGAGGGGCGGAAACCACGGGAGCGCACCGAGATTCGGTGGCCGGGGGAGCGGAACGCGGTTGCCTGGCTCCGGGGGCTGCGCGCGCAGTGGTTGCGGCTGCTCGAAGGGCTCACCGAACCCGACCTGGACCGCCCCGCGCCCTTCCCATGGCCCGAGGATGCCGGTCTGACCGTCGCCCATACCCTCGCCTGGGTCGATGCCGAACTCATGAAGAACGTCAGCGAGATAGGTCAATTGCGGTTGTTGCGCGCGGCGAGTGACCGATGAAGCCTCGCCCCACTCCACCGTGCAGGCGGGCCGTCGGGGCGAGGACTTCCATCCGGATCGGGAACGGTGAGCAGCTGCACGAGCCCACCGCCCCGACCTCGCCACCCTAACCACACCCATCCGTCCGGTCGGTAGCTTCAGGCAAACCTCCTTCTGGCTATGACCTCCTGTGCCATAAACCGGTGACATCGCATGCCATACGGCCTGGTGACTCCCTGTCTCCCATCAGCATTCGTTACCGTTTGCGCGGGCGTCACGATCTCCGAGGCGCGGTGCACCGGCTCTCCCGGCTCGCCACCGCAACCGAACAGCAGCCGAGGGACACCATCGAGAAGGCCCGCACCCCCGGGAGACGCCGGGGTGAAGTCCCGCCCCGGTGGCGTTGTCGCACATCACGGGGCGGGACTCGCTCCGCATCGAATTTCTCCGCCACCGCAATCGGATTCAGTGGGCGGGCCGCGCATTGTGTCCGTCTGCTGCGGTGGCGACGGCGTTGTGCCGGTGCCACTTCGGTGTCTCACGGCGCTATGCGGCTCGAGGTCCCGCATAATCGGTCCCTTGGGTACTATTCTGCCGCAACCGATCTCAAGGAGACTACGTGTATCCGCAGCACGCGTATCAGGGTGCTACTTCCAGCTCGCAGTCCCCGATCGAGGAAATAGTTCCTCGAATCCCTATTTACAGTGCAGAGTTCGCAGCCGATCCCCATGGGGCCTACCGTCGGATGCGCAGCGAGTACGGATCGCTGGTGCCGGTCGAGATCTGGCCCGGAGTGCCCGCGACCCTCGTCATCAACTACGCGACCGCGGTGCGAATCCTCGGCGACCCCAACCATTTTCCGGCCGATCCGAGCACCTGGCAGAAATCCGTGCCTGCCGGCTGTCCGATCATGCCGATGGTCGAGGCCCGACCCAACGCCATTCGCACCAGCGGCGCGGCGCACACCCGCTACCGCACGGCGCTCAACGACGCCTTGGCCGGGATCGACCTGTACACGGTGCGATCCATGGTGGACCGCTCCGCTATCCCGCTGGTCAATACGTTCTGTGCGGACGGAAAAGCCGACGTGTTGAGCCAATACGCTCTCCCGCTTGTCTTCTCGGTCTTCTGCCAGATGCTCGGCTGCCCGCCGGATATCGGGGAGCGGGTCGCGGCGGCTTCGGCCGCGATGTTCGACGGCGTGGACACGGCCACGGTGAACGCGCAGATGGGCGAGGCATTGCTCGACCTCACGGCGCTGAAGCGGGCCGAGCCGGGCGATGACGTCACCACGAGACTGATCCAGCATCCCGTCGCATTGTCCGACGAGGAGATGGTGCATCAACTGGTCCTGTTGTTCGCCGCGGGTGTCGAACCGCCACTGAACCTCATCGCCAACACCCTGCTGTTGATGATGACCGACGGCCGGTTCACCAGCACCGTTCAAGAGGCCCCGCTGACAACGCGAACCGCGATCGACGAGCGGCTGGCAACGGATCCGCCCATGGCGAACTACTGCATCACCTACCCTCGACAGCCGACCCTGGTCGACGGAGTGTGGCTGCCGGCACATCAGCCGGTGGTGATCAGCATGGCCGCGTGCAATACCGATCCGCAGTTGAATACCGGTGTGTTCGTGAACAATGGCTGGAACTTGGCGTTCAGCACCGGCGATCACGCCTGCCCCGAGCACGCCCGGCCATACGGGGTTCTGCTCGCGCAGGACATCATTGATCAGCTCCTCGACCTCCTCCCCGACCTCACACTGGCGGTCGCCGAGGAGGACCTGGTGTGGCGTCCCGGGCCGTTCCACCGAGCATTGACAGAGCTGCCCGTGGTGTTCCCACCCGCTAGCCCGTTCGCGACCCTGTAGCTTCCTCAGTGCATCCGCGGTCCTGCGGGGCGACCACCGCACGGCTTGTAATCGTTCACCATTCGCCGTGAGTCGAATTGTGTAACAATACAATGCGTGACTGGGTCGATGGCGATTCTGCGGCAACACCGTTGCCGTGGAGTCGCGCGGCCGCAACGTCGGCTCGGCAGCAGCTGTCCGCCGCTGCACCGTCTGCGCGAACACACGGCCCGCATCGCCGACCGGACCGGATCGGGCGACCGTGGTTCGGAGGCACCGTCTCCGGTGTTCCCGCAGAACGGCATTGACGTGAAGGTGCGTGGTGCGTCGAGCTCTTGACAGGTGATCCCCGGCGTCCTGCTGCCGGTCCCCTCCAGTGTCCGCGAGCATGCGGCGTCGGCGGGTGCCGGTGTTTCGGATGTCGGCTGCGATGACCTTGCCCAACGGCGGAGGAGTCGCCGGTGGGATTTGAGTGAGTAGGAGGCGGTTATGGATACGCGCGGGTACACCGAAGGGACATCGCTGGCCGGGCTTCTCCGGCACGGCGGCCGGGAATTCCACCAGCAACTCCAGCAGGTTCTGAGCAACCCGGACTACTTCGTCACCGAGGAGATGGGCCAGAAACTGCGGCGGGAGAACGCCTATGACCAGCTGCGGTACCTGGTCAAGGAGATCGGCAGCACGCAGGCGGTCGCCACCGACCTCCCCAAGCTGTTCGCGGTATTCGACTGGTCGGCCGTGCTGGCGACGGACCTGATCCCGCTGATCTCAGGGCACTACAACCTGGCCTCCGGCAGCCTGGCCACCCTGACCGACTCCGACTCCGCCGCACCGTATCTGGAGGATCTCGACGACGCCTCCAGCATCGGAGTAATGCTGCTGACCGAATACGGGTGCGGTTCGAACATCCAATTCATGCAGACGACCGCCACCTGGGACGGCGAGGACGGGTTCGTGATCAACACCCCGACCCCCCGGGCGCGAAAGTTCATGCCCAGCGTCGGTATTCCGGTCTCCCGAGTCTGCGTCGTCGGTGCCCGCTATATAGATGCGGCGGGCGTGGATCAGGGTGTGCACCTGTTCGCTGCCCGGCTGCGCGGCGCCGACGGCGCACCGGCCCCCGGTGTGCGTATTACTCAGCTGGACCATCAACCGCTGGTCATCATGGACAACTCGGTTATCAGCTTCGACAATCTGCGGGTCGAGCGCAGTGCCTGGCTGAGCAACGACCTGGCCACCATCGACGACCAGGGTGTGCTGACCTGGCAGGACGACAGCAGCCGAAAGCGGTCCTTCGCGTCGGCGATCAGCCAGCTGACCGTCGGGCGGTTGGCGCTCTCGTCGTGCCTGAACGCCACTGCCCGTGCCTCGCTCTACCTCGCGCTGCGCTACGCCGCCAACCGGGTAGTGCCGCTGACACCCACCGACAGCCCGCTCATGCTCGATCTACCGCACGTTCGCGACACCCTGCTCACCGACCTGGCCGGCACCGTGGCGCGCACGATCTACGGGAACGCCATCAAAACCTCCCTCGCCAACAGTGACCTCACCGACCGCGACACCGTCGTATCGGTGATGCTCGCCAAGCACTTCATCCAGCTGCACGCACTCGACACGGTGACCCACTGCCGCATCAAGATGGGCGCCCAGGGCATGTTCAGTGCCAACCGAGTCGCCGACTACCTCGGCGTCTGTCACGCGGCCATCACCGGCGAGGGCGACTGCCACGTACTCGGGTCCGTCGCCGGCCGCGTCCTGGCCAAACATCTCGCAGGCAAACCGACACCCGAACCCGGCCTGCACGACCCCGCCGACCGCTTGGGCCTGCTCAACGCACGCACCCTGACGATCGTGCACGAGGCACAGCAGTACCTGACCACACCCGATCTCACCGACCGGTTGGCGGTCATTCCGGACGCACTGAGCCTCGCCGAGGCATATTGCGCCGAAGAGGCATTGCAGTTGCTCCACCTACATGCCGATCACGCCGAAATCGCCGCCGTGCGTGATGTTTTCGCACTCCACCACCTCGACCAGCATGCCGCCTGGTACCTCACACGCGGTCTGCTCGACATCGCCGGCGCCCAATCGATCAAACAGCAACTGCGCCTCGCCATCGACACCCTCGCTCACCACCTACCCCGACTACTGGACGCCTTCGAGTTCGACGATGAAATTCTCGGTGCACCAGTGCTTTCCGAGGATCTACCGGCCGCGTGGGACTCCCGCTGCACATCTACGGGGGAGTGATCCCGGCACCGTAGCGCTGGTTGGGGCACCCGACGGGTGCCCCAACCAATGCTTGGCCGAGCGCATGCCTCGGGCCCATCGTGCAGGCCGACCCCCGAGACGCATACTGCGATGGTGGTTGCGGACCCCCGCACCCATCACGCGGTGGTTTCTCGGCGTTCCGGCTTGGGCGAGCGCGAAGGCGATGCGGGATGCCGACCATTTGTGCTCGCGCCGCATCAGCTCGATCTGTTCCACGAGCCGCCCCGGCGGAGCAGATGGTTGCCGGAGCGGAGACGATGAGCGATCTCTCACCGGCCTCAAATCAGTTCCGTCACCGGTCCTTCGTGCACGGCCCGGTAGATCCTGTTGCGGATCGCGTTGGCCTGGTCCGAGGTGAGAGTGCGGTCGATGGGGCGCAGCACGATAGCCACCGTGGATGGACTCCGTTCACCTCGTTGGCCCTGCCCACCCTGCGACATCACGACATATCTACTGGCGAAGCGGAACTCGCCGCCATCCCATCGCTTCGTTCAGGTGTCCGCACCGGCTTCGCCGTACGGATCCAGTCGTACGTTTAGAGCTGATCCTCCCAGAGGGTTGTCTGCTGGTGAGTGTTGCGTCGGCGAGCGGGTCTGTCGAGGGTGAGCTCGTTGGGGGAGAACGCGAGTGTGTCGGTCGATCCGCTAGGCCGTACCCGCAGGAAATCGGGCTCGGCGCGATCGGCGACCGCGACGACTTTGCCGGATCGGCCTTCGTCGATACCGACCGCGGCGGCGGTGAACCAGACGGTCGGTGCGCCACCTGCGTCTATCTCAGCGGAGAGTCGCTCGATCTCCGCGTCGGACAACGAGTTCGGTGCGGGACGCGGCGAGGACATGGTGCGCTCCAAGCGGGGGAGAGAGATGAGTGGATACTTCCGAGCGTGCGGGGGATCGAAACCGCACATCCTATTGCCGGTCGATGTGAGGCGCACAGCGACCGGCGCTTATAGGTTAGGCCCAAGCGTCGCAATGCGTTTGCCCTCGGGAAGGTGCGGGTGACCCCCGTTGTCGGGTTGCGTTGCCTCACACTCTGTTTCGAAACCATCGCCTGCCAGCGAGGACAGCGACCGTCACGAGCAGCGCCACCGCTACCCAACCAACGATGAAGTACACCAGCCAGCCCGGACTGTCGGTGACCGCGACATCGCCGCGGACGCGCATGGCGACAACCGACCCGGCAGGGCGGGGTCCTTTGACGCCGTCGAGCAGTCCGGATCCCTGCCGACCATCGTTGAGGGTCCACGTCCCTGCGCACGTATACCCGTATTTCGGTCGTTCAGGGTTGCGCATCCAACAGTCGCGGACACTCACGGCGACCGGTTCGCCGGTGAGGTAGACCGTGACATTTCGGTAGGAGCCGGGAACCATCGCAGCCAGGACGATCAGGACGGCCACGGCGGCCACCGCCAGCTTCTCCGGCCAACTCCGCCGTCGCCACCAGGGATCCTCGGCGCGAAGTTCTGCCCGCGTGTGCCGCACTCTCACGACGGCGTCGCGACGCAGTCGTCGCGGTGTCGATCAAACAGCTCGTAGGCACCGGCGCGGGCGACCGCGCGGCCGTCACCGAGTTCGGGGCGGCACTCGGGATGGTCGTAGTAGAAGCGCAGCAACCAGTACATGGCGGGCGCTCCGGCGGCGATGAACCGGGCATCGACGCACACCGTTCGTGGTTCGTACTGCCGCGCCGAACGCGCCTTCAGTTTCACCAGGCCTCCACCGCGGGAGGCGATGGCCTCGATCGCTGTGATGTCCTTCCACGCGACAGTGGTAGAGAACGGGAGCGCGCCGCGCGGGAACGTGATCGCACGAGGTGTCAGCGTGATGCGCCGTACCGACCTGTTGACCAGGAATACCGGCAGATACAGCACCGACCACACCACGATGCCCGCGATAATGAACGGAGCCGGTGCTCCCTGACTAGTATCCGCGGGGAGATCGCCGAGGACGTCGCCGACCAACAGCGTCAACCCTGACACAATCAGGCAGCCATAGAGGCCCGCAGTGGTTGCCGTCGCCGCGTGGGTATGACCCACCACGGTGCGGCCGGGCGCGGACTCCATCCGGTCGGTGTCGATGTGTAGGTTGTCGCGAGTGAGCTGCCGGACCGGAACGAATGCGCAGAAGCACAGGAACAGGATTCCGGAGGAAATCAGGAACACGGTGGTGGGCAGACGGTATTGCTCGGTCGATCGTAGGCCGTGAACGATCAGGAACAACCCGATGGGACAAATCGTCACCAGGGCAAGCCATTCCGTGCCGGACACCTCTTCGCGCCACCCCTCCGGTATCGGGTAGTACGTTCTCTTCGACTGCGGCATCGCCGCCCCTCCCTGCCCCGCATGATCATTCGATGTGGCGCACTCATTGTCGTGCACCCACCCCTCGCCAACGATGCCGGGCACACCGGCCGTGGGACCCGCAGTGGTGCAACGGGTTTCTCTGGGTAGCTTCTGGCGCTGACTGCGTGTGCCCAGCATCGGTGACCTTGCGCGGGTGACTCACTCCGGCGCGATCACTTCCACCTTTCGGGCTGAACAATGTGTCGGATAGATCTTGTGGGTCGTCATGTCCACGGCGATCCCCCTGTGCAATTGCCGGTGCTGGTTCAGTCGGACAGACGTGAGGCGGTGATCTCGCGGGTTCGTGCGTCGATCATCGTGACGCTTAGCGAAGCTCCCGCCACACGGCAGACGACTCCCGCATCCGCGTCAGCTCACATCGCACAGCCTCCGTCACCGACCGCAAACCCGGGGCGTGCGTACCGGCGGGTACCGTTGGGCGGTGAATCCAGCTGATGCGCGACGCCTCAAAGACGGCGATCTCGAGACCCGCGAGGAAAATCTGCGACTCCTGCTCGTACGGGCCGGTGAGGGCGACGCATCCGCCAAGGAAGCACTGTGCGCGGTCGTCCGCGACTATCCCGAGTATCACCGGTCGCTGTACAGCCGGGCGTTGAACCGGGCGGCGGTCTTCGGCGACGACACTCTGAAGCAACCGCTGCTCGCGTCACTCGCCGACACTCGGTACAACTGTCAGGCGTGGGCGGCGATGGGCTGCGCGGCGCTCGGCTTCCGCGATGCGGTTCCCGGCTTGGTCGCCATGCTGGACCACTCACAGGAGATGGCCCGAGAACAAGCGGTGATCGCGCTGGGCACGCTCGGTGACGAATCGGTTGTCCCGGCGCTCACGCCTCTGCTGCGGGACTCGATCGCGGGAATGCGCGAACGTACGGCCGAGGCTCTCGGCATGATCGGCGGCGATGCGGCACTGGCTGCACTCTGGAACGAATTCGAGCACCGCCAGTACTTCCGCATCGGCTATATCGCCAGCGCGCTGGCCAAATTCGCCCCGGACGTCATTCCGAGGCTTTGTGAGGCGGCGAACAGCGACGACCCAGATCAGCGGTACTGGGCGGCCGTCGCGCTCGGTTCGACCGGCGACGATCGTGCGGTGCCGACGCTGGAACGGTTGATGGCCCACGACCGGGGTTCGACAGTCTTCGACGGGATGGTGAGCGTCGCCGCGAAGAAGGGCTTGCGTACGCTACGGCGAATCCAAGCCGCCATCGCGGCCCGCGAATCCTGAAAGTGCGGCTGGCGCAAGCCAACTCCGTCGGGTTCGGGGCGCTCCACGCATGGTATCGCGTGGTCAATCCGAGCGCTTATCGCTGCCTACCGCGCGGTATATTGTCGTGGCCGTTCACTGTGACGTTCCCGTTGTCGTGCGCCCGCCCTTGCGGGCAGGGCTCCCTCAACTGATCATTGCGCACATTCCTCCGTTGCTCGTCTTCCTCGCGGAGAAAGGCCACGTTGCCGCACAGTGCAGCATTGGCATCCTCGGTGTCGATCCACCGGGCAAAGGTGTTCTCGCCGTCGACGGTGTTCACATCGGCTATCCGAACCAGCTCAGCCGGGACACGGCCGCCGAGGAAATGTGCTTCACTCGGTACGAACACCGCCTCGGCATCCGTACGGCGGACACTGTCGATCAATCGGGCGATCCGGTCCTCGGTCCCGTAACCGAGCACAATGGTTTTGGCGTAGCCATAGCCGAATCTGGCGGCGAGACTTCTGATGTAGGGGTCGGCCCTGGGCGCGGTGCCCGAGCCATGTCACTGCCACGCGTCGTACTCGGAATCGTCCCCACCCAGTCCGACTACCTTGTGCCGCAATCAAACTTCTGCATGTTCGACCGCAAGAAGGTGCTGGTGGAAACAATCACCGCCGAACTCACCATCACTCAGCCACGCGAACTCGCTTTGTATGAGAAGACATTTCGCACCCTTGCGGACCAAGCCGCGATCGGTAAAGCGGCCCGCGGCTTGGTCCGCAAATCCATCGAAGCTCGATGTGAGAAATCCGAGAAGCATGACGCGTGATAGCCAACTCCTGGTGTACGGCTGAACCGCTGTCGCGTGGGCTGCGACCTTGACGTGCGGCAGCATTGTCGGAGGACCATTGTCCATGATTCGCGCTCTGTCGACGCCCGCCGCTATCGCCCCCGGAACCGTGTCCGGCTCCCCTCAACCCAGACTGCCCGCCACCGGGAACCTGCTGCTTCGTCCCTGGGAGTCGGCCGACATACCATCATTCCTCTCCGCGTACCAGGATGGCGAGACTCGTCGCTGGCACACGCGACGGCCCTCCACCGAGACCCAAGTCCGGGAATGGTTCGACGCCTACCGCCAGGACTGGCAACAAGAGAGGGGCGGCCACTGGGCTATTGCCGGCGATGGCGACGAGACGCTCGGACGGATCGCGCTGTGCGGGCTGAATTTCGACGACGGTGTCGCCGGCGTCAGCTACTGGGTACTCCCGGCTGCTCGTGGCGCAGGTGTCGCCTCGCGCGCCCTGTCTGCGCTCACTGCCTGGGCACTGGACGAGATCGGCTTCCACCGCCTGCAACTCGACCACTCTACGCGCAACCATGCTTCGTGTCGGGTCGCCATGAAATCCGGCTATCTCCTGGAGGGCGTCATGCGCAGCGCCGCTGTGCATGACGACGGCCGCCATGACATGCACCTACACGCCCGCATCCGTGGCGACTGCGCCGATAGATAGTTGCTGCGCTCAGTTGACGACAGCGCGAATAACCTTGGTGCGCAGTGGCATTTCGAACTCGCCGGTGCCGGTTTCGGGACGGCCTCGCAGAAATGATCTGATCCGTTCGAGCACTTCGGTGCGCTCTGCGGCCGAGATGACCAGCGTGTGTGAGTGGGTTCCGATCGTAGCGGTGAGGCTTTCGACCGTTCGGCGATGCGAGTGGGGGAAACCGTTCCGCTCGAAGGGGCGAAACAGCGGGTGTGCTGGCAGCTCATGCTCTGGTCGGTGTTCGAACGACACCCGAGTGCGCGATATCCGGTCCAGTTCGGCAACCCACTCAATCGAAATGTCATTGGCGTTCCAGAGAGCCGCGACTACCCCTCCAGGGCGCAGGACCCGGGCGATCTCCGGAAACGCCAGTGACAAATTGAACCAGTGGAGGGCCTGCCCCACCACGACCGCATCCACTGAATCATCCGGCAGTGGAATAGATTCCGCTGTGCCCACCAACGTCGGCACCTCCGGGTACCGCTGCCGAAGCGTGGCCCGCATCGCCGCATCGGGCTCCACCGCCCGCACCCGCACCCCCGCCGCGAGCACCACACCCGTCAACTTGCCCGTGCCCGCACCGAGATCGAGAACCTCCGGCCCGGTCCTGTCGACCACCGGCTCCAGCGCCCAGCGCACGGCCGTAATGGGATAGTCCGGTCGGTGCTCGTCGTAGGTCTCAGACTCGGCGCCGAACGAACTCGCCCGGCGTGCCCGCAGGTCGGAATCGTCGCCTCCCCATTCAGTCACTCGGCCATGCTAGGCCGCCGGAGCGAAGCAGGCGTCAGCGCTCGGGTTCGGTCAATTGTTGGAATGCCGCGGCAATGTGGTCCATTCGCGCATCCTCGAGTTCGGGACGGGGGTAAGGCCCACACCTTCGCTCACCCGCGAACCATGTCGGCGCAGAGCAGAGCCGGAAGGCGAGATCCGAGGCTTATAGCGGGTTCTCCGAGATAGGCCGACGCAGTCTGTACGGGGCGGCACGCATTTTTCACACAGCCTTCCTGGAGGCAGGACTGGCCGACGAGCTGCGCTACGCAATCGCACCGCCGCTGATCGATTGGCGCTGGCCGGGGTCGAGGCGCGCGGCGACCTGTGCGAGCCATTCTCGGTCCCAGGTGGGGCGGCCGGTCCGCAGGTCGTTCAACAGGTTCTCGGTGCAGCGCAGTCGACCGCCGCGCAAAGACTGGTGGCGAGACATATTCAGACCCTGTGGTATTCGGGAGCAGCGAAAGTACGGAACATCGACTTGGGAGAAGGCCGCAGCGCCGGCATTACTTCCCCGGTGCCGGGTGCCCAGTGCTATCGCCGCATCGATGATCAGCAAGATCATGGGGTTACCCGGTAGATGCTTACAGTGAAGGGGTGGCTGACGCTTTCCTCGCGCCAGGTCCGCGAGATGTAGCCGGGCCGGGGCGGTTTCTGTGGTGGCTGGTCATCAGCCAGAAGTGGCGGATCGCACTGGGGGCGACCTTGGGCACGATATGGATGGTGTCGCTCGCGGTCCCGCCCTATGTGCTGTCCCGTGCGATCGACGATGGACTGGTGGCCGGTGATCCGGACGCACTCGCCCGTTGGACCGCAACGGGTTTCGCTGTCGCCGTCGCGATCGCCGGTTCCGGCATCGCCCGACATCGGACCATGACCAAGGTCCGCATGGACGCCGCCGACCGCACTACTCGGGCGACGGTGCACCGCAGCGTATATCTCGGCAACTCGCTAGCACGCACGCTGGGTGCGGGCGAGGTCACCACCATCGGCACGGCCGATGTGCAGATCATCGCGCAGTCGCTGACGATCACCGGGCCGGGTGTCGGCGCGGTGATCGCCTATCTCGTGGTGGCCTTTGTGCTGCTGTCGATCTCGCCGCTACTCGCACTGGTCGTGCTGTCTGGGGTGCCGTTGATCATCGGGATCATCACGCCGTTGCTGCGCCGGATCCAGCATCACGGTCGGGGATATCGGGAACATCAGGGTGCTTTGACCGAGCGGCTCGCCGACGTGCTCAACGGGTTGCGGGTTCTCAACGGGCTGGGCGGCAAGGGGCGGTACGCGGCTCGCTTCCACCGTGAGTCGCAGGAACTCATCTCCAAAGGTGAGCGCGTCGGCGTCGTGGCCAGCTGGGTCGACGCCCTCGCCACGGGCTTGCCGATGCTGTTTCTGGCGCTCGTCACCTGGCTGGCCGCCCGGATGACGGCCAGCGAGGCGATCAGCGTCGGTGATCTGGTCGCCATCTACGGCTACACCGCCATGCTGGTCGTGCCGGTCGGATTCCTCATCGAGGGTGGCAACGGCATCGCCCGCGCCAGGGTAGCGGCAGACCGGGTGGTCCTCCTGCTGCGGCTGAGCAACGAACACGACAATGACGGGATCACCGATATCGCGCCGGAATCTCCTGCGGTGCTGCGGGATCCGGATTCCGGCATGATTGTACTTCCGGGACTGTTCACCGCACTCGCGTGCGCCGCACCGGCGGACGGCGTCGGGATCGTCGACCGGCTCGGCCGGTTCGCACTCTCGGATACGATCTGGGGCAGCGCCCGGATCGACACGGTGGCGCTGGACTCGGTCCGCTCACGAATCCTGGTCGCCGACAACGACGCCCACCTGTTCACCGGATCGGTCCGCGAGATTGTCGCGGGCCGCTACGACTCGAGCGACGAGCGGATCCGTGCGGCGATCCATACTGCGGCCGCCGACGATATCGTCGATGCGCTGCCGCAGGGTCTGGACGCGGTGGTCGGACCGAAAGGCCACAACCTGTCCGGTGGGCAGCGGCAACGACTCCGGCTCGCCCGCGCCCTGTATGCCGCGCCCGAGGTGCTGCTCGCGGTCGAACCCACCTCCGCGGTGGACGCACACACCGAGGCGCGGATGGTGGCCAGGCTGGCTACCGCCCGCCACGGCACAACTACCGTTCTCGCCACCACGTCACCGATCGTGCTGCATCGCGCCGACCTGGTGTGCTACGTGGTCGACGGCCGGGTCGCCGCGACCGGCACGCATCAACACTTACTCGATACCGAGCCGGGCTACCACCGTCTGGTCACGCGCGGCACCGAGGCACCGGCGCTGCGATGACTACCCAGCTTCCGGTCGCCGCCGCCGCCCGTGTCCGGCGGGCCGCCTGGCGGGAAATACGCTCTGACCGCGCACTTTTCAGCACCGCCATGGTTACGACCATGCTCGCCGCCGGGGCCGGGCTGCTGATGCCGCTGCTGCTCGGGCGCATTGTCGACGCGGTCAGCAACACGCCGGGGCGTGCGGTGATTGCGGCAGTGGATCGACTCGCCGTGGCAATCCTGGTTGTAACAGTGGCTCAGATGGTGCTGCTACGTTACGCGCAGCTGCTCTGTTATCGCTTCGGCGAGCGGGCGGCCGCACGGATCCGCGAGCGGTTCCTCGATCGCACGCTCGCGCTGCCCGGCGCTCTGGTCGAGCATGCGGCCACCGGAGATCTGATCACGCGTGGGACCGCAGACGTGAACGCGGTCGCCCTCATGCTGCGCAGCATGGCACCCCAGATCTTCCTGGCGACCATTCAGTTGGTGTTCCTTATGGCCGCGGTGTTGCTGCTCGATCCGATGCTCGGCGCTTTCGGGCTGGGCGCGTTGGTCATCGCCGTCTTCGCATTGCGTTCCTACCTGCGCCGGGCCGAGGCCGCCTATCTGCGGCAGGCGACGGCCGCCGGGGACGTCAATGAGGTGGTCACGACCACCGCGCAGGGAGCGCGGACCGTCGAGGCATTCGGGATGGCGCGACTCCGCATCCGGGCGGCGGATGCCGCGATCGCGGAGAGCAGGCAGGCGCGGCTGTCGACCCTGAGGCTGCGCACCCGGCTGTTCCCGGTGGTGGAGATCGCTTGTGCGCTACCGGTGGTCGGCGTGCTGCTGCTCGGCGGCTGGTTGCACCGCAACGACATGATCGCCCTGGGTACCGTCGTCGCTGCCACGCTCTACCTGCAGCGACTGATCGATCCGCTGAACTTGTTCATGATGTGGCTGGACCAGATCCAAAGCGCCATGGCCGCATTCGCCAGAATCGAGGGAATCGGCGCGGCGCGAACGACGCGAGCCGATCTGGGCCCCTCGGCGACCGCCGAGCCTGCCGATGACCGAATCGTCTGCGCCGACGTGCATTTCGCCTACGGCAACAGCCGTGTCCTGCACGGCATTGACCTCGACATCCGGCCCGGCGAACGGCTCGCTATTGTCGGGCCCTCCGGTGCGGGCAAATCCACCCTGGGCCGACTGCTCGCGGGGATCGAGGCACCCGACCGCGGTGCGATCACCGTCGGCGGCGTGCCGATCGCCAAGCTCGCCCCGGATCGGCTACGCCGTCAGGTCATCCTGATCACCCAGGAACACCACGTCTTCAACGACACCCTGCGCGAGAACCTGCGCCTGGCCGCCCCCACCGTCACCGACGCCGAGCTGACGACAGCCCTCGCGGCAGTCGGTGCGAGCTGGGCCACGGAGCTGCCGGACGGTCCCGATACCCTGCTCGACGGCCAGCATCGGCTCGATAATGCTCAGGCACAGCAACTTTCGCTAGCTCGCGTGCTGTTGGCCGATCCGCACACGCTGATCCTGGACGAGGCCACTGCGATGCTCGATCCGACCACTGCCCGCGATACCGAACGCAGCCTGGCCGCCATCCTGTCCGGCCGGACAGTCATCGCCATCGCCCACCGTCTGCAGACCGCCCACGACGCCGACCGCATCGCAGTCATGGAGGACGGCCGCATCATCGAGCTCGGCACCCACACCGAACTGCTCGCCCGGCGCGGGAGTTACGCCTCCCTCTGGCGCGCCTGGCACGGCTGACCATGGGCGTCGCCAATCGGGGAACCATGCGCTACCGATCTGAGAGGACGAGCGCTACGACTGCCGGTTCGTAGCGCAGGCGAGGCTTAGCTTCGCGGCGATCCGGGTGTGGTGATCTGCCACGACATCACCGTCGAATCCACCCAGCGGCTTCGCGCGGCATTGGCTCTAGCCGGGGTCGAGGCGCGCGGCGACCTGTGCGAGCCATTCTCGGTCCCAGCTGAGGCGGCCGGTCCGCAAGTCGTTCAACAGGTTCTCGACCCAGCGCAGTTCGGTTTCGGTCATCGCGCGCAGGTACTCCTCCTCTAAGAAGAGCAGCCGTGGTAGCCCGATGCGGGAGGCTTCCGCGGCATCGGCGTCGGCATCGGCCAGGTGTCGTCGAAGTGCTGCCGCGCGATCTTCGAGCAGTTCCACAGCCAGTTCGGGAGTGATGCTCGGCAGGGCGGCGATCGCGACGGGGAACTCGGGGAAATCTTGGGCAGGTGTGGACAGCATGCCGCGCAGCCAGGTATCCAGTGCGGCTCGTCCAGCGTCGGTCAGCCGGTAGACCGTGCGTTCGGGTCGTCCTGTTGCGCGTTCGGTGCCGTGCACTTCGATCAGTTCTGCGCGCTGGAGCCGGTCCAGGGTCTGGTACACGCTGTTGCGCTGGGCAATGTTGACGATGCGGTCCTTCTGCCGCTCGGTGATCAGGCGCTGCATGCGATACGCGTGCATCGGCTGCTCATCGAGCAGAAGCAACAGTTGCAGCGCGAGTGGGGAGCGGCGCTGACGGCGGTCGGCCATCGGTCACCTCCGTTCTTCGAATCGGGAACACCACCGAGCCTCATAGTCATAATATGTATAGTCATAGTATGACTTATAAGGAGGAATCGTGACCAAGGTACTCGTTGTAGGTGGTGGTGTCGGCGGTCCGGTAGCGGCGGCCGCCCTGCATCGGGCCGGTCTGGAACCCGTGATCTATGAGGCGCACTCCGGACCCGGAGACGGGCTCGGCGCCTTCCTGACCCTGGCTCCCAATGGACTGGCAGCACTGAAGACG
This sequence comes from Nocardia uniformis NBRC 13702, assembly GCF_001613345.1. Lineage (GTDB taxonomy): Bacteria > Actinomycetota > Actinomycetes > Mycobacteriales > Mycobacteriaceae > Nocardia > Nocardia uniformis. The sequence goes on from NZ_BDCE01000091.1 coordinate 45,919, forward strand.
GTTGGCCTGCTGGAGCGGGTCCGTGCGGCGGCCAGCTTCGCCACCACGCGCATCGAGTTCGTGAATGGCAGCGGCCGCCGTCTCGGCCTGCTCGGTGGTGAGGAGAAGGTGCCTGCGGAGCTGCGCAGTGTGACCGTCAACCGCGCGGCACTGCAGCGCGCGGTCACCGAGGGCGCTGCCGAGCAAGGCGTGCGCCTCGAGTACGGCAAGCGCTTCACGAGCTACGCCGAATCCGATTCGGCGGTTATCGCCGAGTTCGCCGATGGAACCACAGCGTCAGGCCAGGTGCTGGTGGGCGCTGACGGAATCCACTCCGCGGTAAGGGGAGTCATGAGCCCTGATGCGCCGGACCCCCGATACATCGGGCTGCTGGGAATCGGCGGCTACAGCCCTGCGCTGGACCTACCTCCTACACCCGAGGAGACGACACGCATGGTCTTCGGCAAGCGGGCGTTCTTCGGCTACCAGACCGCGCCCTCCGGGGAGGTCTTCTGGTTCGCGAACCTCGGGAACAGCGAACTGAGCCGCGAAGAGATCGCGTCCTACGGGGATGCCGCGTGGAAAGAGCGTGCGCTCGAACTGTTCCGCGACGACCTGCCCGAGATCACCACGATCATGGAAGCTGCGGACCCCAGCGATTTCCGACCACAGGGCATCCATGATCTCGCGTCGCTGCCGCGCTGGCACCGAGGCCGAGTTGCGCTGCTCGGCGATGCCGCCCACGCCGTCTCACCGTCGAGCGGCCAGGGTGCCTCCATGGCGTTCGAGGACGCACTGGAACTTGCACGCGGACTGCGCGACACCGACAAGGTCCCGACCGCGCTGGCGGCCTACGAGAACGCGCGACGAGACCGGGTCGAACGGATCGTGGCTGTGGGCCGTAAACGCGGCGCTCAGAAGGCCGGGTCGTCCAACCCCGCGGCGCTGAAATTGCGCGACCTCTCGATGCGTGTCGCGTTCTCCCTCATACGGCGCTTCGGATCCCAGAGGTGGATCACCGAGTACCGCGTGGAGTTCGAAAACAGTCTGGTCTAAGCAGCTGGTCGATTTCGCGAAGGATCTCGGTTCGGTGTTTGGCCGATTTAATCCACTTCGGTAGTCGCGCGACCGCTGTGTGCCTGATCCCACCGTCGTCCCACGGTGCGTGTTCGCGCAGGGATGCTTGGACATAGCGCCTGATCAGGGCCAGATGTTCGAAGTTGTAGGCCCACAGCCACCCGTGCCGGGTCTCGGCCCGCAGGTACAGCGGCAATTCGAAATACGGGTCGGTCGCGGTCGAGCCCGCACCGGTGATGAGGTGGTCGCCGCGGCCGGGTTGGGTCCGCACCAGCCCGCAATGACCACACACCAGCCGATGGGCGAACCGCTCACGACCTGGGCGACCGGCGTGTTCTGGCGCCGGTGTCACATGCGCGGTCCTGCCGCATCGCGGGCACTGCACCAGAATGTCGTCCGCGAAGTCCACCAGATTGCGGCGGTCGTCGAAGAACCGTTCCGAATGCATGCACCGAGTATGCGGTACACACCGCCTGGCCAATCCTCCCAACAGCAGGTTTCAGGGTTCGGGCTGGGTCAGTTGTTGGAATGCCGCGGCGATGTGGTCTATTCGCGCGTCCTCGAGTTCGGGGCGGGGGTAGGTGGATCGGAATATTGCCTCGCCGTCGAACATGTGGATGAGGGAGGTGGCGAGGATTCGGGCAATGTCGGGGGCGAGGGTGGGGGATAGGGCCGCGACGGCTAGGTCTTCTACCTCGGTGAGGAGGGCGCGGGCCACAGGCTCCAGGCGGTCGCGCAGTTCTGGCTCGGTGCGTGCGGCGACCATCAGTTCGAACCACACCGTATTGGTCTGGTCGCGGATCTGGGTGCGGGCGCGGTGCATGAGGGCGGCGAGATCGATTGGTTCGGTGCTGTTTTCGGGGCGGCGGAGGTTCGCTACCGCGCGGATGTGGCGGTGGCGGACCTCGTTTGCCGCCGCTACTACGAGATCGGTGCGGGAGTCGAAGTGGCGGAAGATGGCGGCCTTGGAGATGCCGGCGCGGCGGCTGATTTCGCCGAGCGAGGCACTGTGGTAGCCGATTTCGGCGATGGTCTCGATGGTGGCGTCGATGAGTGCGGCGATGGTGGTCGCACTGCGTTCGGCTTGGGTGCGCCGACCGGTGTCTGTCGTCATCGGGCTTCCGCCCGGAGGAATCGTCCGGTGCGCCTGGTTCCCAGGGCCGGGGCGGCAATGCCGTCGCCGAATACGTACTCGCCGTTAATGAAGACGGCGGAGACGGCCGCGTCATTGCGATTGACCATGCGGGGGAGGTTGTCGTAGACGGGGACAGGATCTTCGGCGTATGCGTCGAGGGAATCATCGAGCCGCTCGGGGTCGATGATCACCAGGTCGGCGCGATCGCCCTCGCGCAGGTGTCCGGCGTCGATGCGGTACCAGTCGGCGAGCTCACCGGTCATGCGGTGTACCGCGTGCTCGAGTGACAGGAACGGGTGTCCCGCCTGCTCGGCGCGGTGTACTCGGCGCAGGAACCGCAGCCCGAAGTTGTAGAACGCCATATTCCGAAGGTGCGCGCCCGCATCCGAAAAGCCCAGCTGCACTCCAGAATTCGCACTGAGCCTGTCCAAGAACTCCACCCGGTGATTGGAGATGGTGGTGCGCCAGCGCAGTTTGGTGCCGTGTGCGACCACCAGGTCGAGGAAGGCGTCGACCGGATGTATGCCCTCGCGATCCACGCCCACCTGACCGAATGTCTTGCCGACCACACTCTCGTCCGGACAGGCGACGATCTCGGCATCGAAGAAATCGCGATGCCAGACGCGCATACCGAACCGTGCGTCGTAGTCCTTGCGGAATCGCCTGCGATAGGACTCGTCCTGCATCAAAGCATTCCGCTCCACCTGATCGGCCAGATGCAGGGCGGCCGCGCCGGATCCGAATTCCTCGAAGATGACCAGATCGATTCCGTCGGCGTACACCTCGAACGGCACCGGCAGATGCTGCCAGCGGAAATCGCCGCCCAGTGCGTTCACCAGGCGGGCGATCGGCCCCATGATGTACACCAGGTACGGATTGGCCTTGAGATCGGCCGCCGACAGCAGCGTGGTCTTCAGCCGCCGCCGAAACAGTCCCACACTGCTCAGCGTCATCGCGGCGATACTGCGCGGTGAGGCGACATCGGGACCCGCCTGCAAAACCCGATCCCGCTGCCGCAGAATCGCATTGAGTCGACGTCGTTCCCGCGCCTTGGCGTAGGTCGAGGGCAGCGTGCGCGACCGGCACACCTCCCCGTCGAGCTTGTCGAACAGCAGTTGCTGCGCCGACATCCCCATGAAACCCGCGTCGAGCGCTTCGTGCAGCGCTGTTTCCATCGCCTCCTGCTCGGCCGCCGTCGGTCGCACCTCCTTGCGGGTGGCGCGATCCAACCCCATCAGCGCGGCCCGCACATCCGAATGACCGAGCATCGCGGCGATATTCGGCCCCAGCGGCAGAGCTTCCAGCGCGGTCACATATTCGCGAGCCGAGCCCCAGGTCTTCTCCGCGACGGCCTCGATGACATGTCGCCGCGGAATCGCCTCCACCCGCCCGAACAGGTCGCCCGCATCCGTCGCCCCCACATGCACGGTCGACAGCGAGCACGATCCCAGCAGCACCGTCGTAATGCCATGCCGCACCGATTCGGTCAGCGCCGGAGCCTTCAGCACCTCGACGTCGTAGTGGGTATGGATATCGATCATGCCGGGCAGGACCCACTTGCCCTGAGCGTCAATGACATTCGAGCAGCCGGACTCGTCGAGTGGTTCCGCCGAGACGGTGACGACGCGATCGCCGCGCAGCCCGAGATGACGGAGGGCGGAGGGCGCACCGGTGCCGTCGAACCAGCGGCCGCCTTTGATGATCGTGTCGTAGCTCACACCTACATTGCAACCGATCGGTCACTAACAGTCAATGTGCAAATACACCAGGCGACTTGGTCACAACGCCAGTATTCAACTGCCACGTGACGATTCGCGGGGGTGGGTGGAATGCGTGAGCGCAACGGCATTTCGAGCGAATCGGGTGGGTTCGTCCTTAATATTGGCTGGACCCGGGCCCGAATTCTCCGGATGATCATGGGAATGACTTCGACACCTCAGGAACGCCTTCGACTGGTCGGCCGCGAGGAGCCAACCGCCACCGCGCTCTCGTGGGTGATGAACCTCGATGACGCGGATACGCCACGTGACGTCATCGATGCGCTCGGGCTCGCGCCCTATGTGAGTGGTGAACAGCCGCATGCGGTTGCGGTAGAGCTGGAGCGAGTGAAGCCGGATGCGCCACTGTGCCCCGAAGCGGCGCGGACAGTGCGTTCCAGCGACGACGAGGGCACTCGGACCACGCTGTACGTCGGCGAGGGGTGGACACTGCGCGTGGCGCGCCGTACCAATGGCAGCGCCATGTTGAACGTCTGCGCGGTCACCGAAGAGCTGGCTCGCACCGTGGTCGAGACGTGCGGCGCCGATGCCACGGTGGAACCCGAAACCGATGACAGTCAGGTGTCGATGGGCTTCTGGCACAGCGGAACCCATGGTCCGCAGCGACGTGAGCGCTCCATCAGCGCCGCGACCTGGGAGCAGATCGAAGGCAACTACGGTACCGATATCGGTGCGGCGATGGGCCAGCTGATGCGATTGCGCCCCGACGAGGTGAATGGACGACTACTGCTGTTACACGGTCCGCCGGGTACCGGCAAGACGTCGGCTCTGCGCGCACTCGCCCGTGAGTGGTCCGAGTGGTGCCAGGTCGACTGTGTGCTCGATCCGGAGGTGTTGTTCTCCAACCCGGGCTATCTCATGGAGGGCGCGATCGGTGTCGACACCTATGACGAGAGCAAACGTCGGTGGCGTCTGCTGGTGCTCGAGGACTGCGATGAATTGATTCGCGGATCAGCGAAAGAATCTACCGGCCAAGGCCTTTCGCGGTTGCTGAATCTCACCGACGGCATGCTGGGGCAGGGCCGCGACGTGCTGGTCGCCATCACCACCAATGAGAATCTGTCCCGATTGCATCCGGCGGTAGTACGCCCCGGCCGCTGCCTGGCGCAGCTCGAGGTCGGCCCGCTGTCGCCCGCGGAGGCAACCGCTTGGCTGGACCGCGAGCTCGGTGACCGTCCCAAGCCGACCGTGGGACCGGACGGGATGACGCTCGCGGAGCTGATCGAATCGCGCGATGACCGCGCCCGCATCCAGTCGACGCCTGCGGAGTCCGCCTCCGCCACCGCGGGCTACCTGTAGAGCTGTGACCGCCGCACGGGTGTGATGGACGACCGGCTATCGGCCGGTGCCAGAACTGCGGGCGGCCAATTCCGCGCGGGCGGCGGCGAGCCACTCCTGGGTGCCAACCAGTCCGGCGGCAATGTCCTTGCGAGCACCGTTGAATCCGTACAGATTTCCGGCGAATCGGGTCAGTACCGACCCCTCGTGCTCCTCGAGCTCCTCCAGCAGTGCGACATCGTGCAGCAGGTAGGCGACGTCGGCGACTTCGCCGCTGGACCACGCCGTGCGGTAGTCGTCCCATCCGTGCTGCTTTACCGCGAGGGCGCGCTCGACCAGGTCTGCCCGCAAAGCTGCTCGGTCGGCGTCGGTGGGCTGCCGCGATTTGAGATGTTCCCAGCTGATCGGTCCTGCGTCGGCCACGTCGAACTCCAGTCTTCCGGGGCAGTTGATAGTTGCGGTCATGCGCAATCTATCTCGTCTGGGTCGAGCCGACTGGTGTCCGGGTTCTGTTCGGCAATGCGGCGGGCGGAGACACCGAGGTCATGGGGCAGGATTGAGATATCCATCCCGTTGCACGAAGCGGAATCTCATGTCCCGATCAATTGCGGCTAGACCGCTGCTGACACTGTCACCTGCGGTAGAGCATCTTCGATGGCGGAACGAGTGCGTAGCTCGGCTGATCAAGGCGAGCGATTCGAATTCCTTGTTGTGCGAAGCGGTATTTTATGACCTCCGTGGCAGGTCGATAGCGTCGAATTCATGAATTGGAACTTTCGGTCGGCCGAAGAACTTTCGGTTGCGTTGCGTGTCGGAGAAGTGACCTCGGTGGAACTGACCGATTGGGCAATTGCTCGTATCGAGCGGGACGACAAGGCGATCAACGCGATCTGTGTGCCGGATTTCGATCGGGCACGGACCGCCGCGCGGGCTGCCGACGAGGCGCGTGCCCGTGGCGAAGACCGGCCGCTGCTCGGTATTCCGGTGTCGGTCAAGGAGTCCTACAACATTGCCGGGCTGCCCACGACCTGGGGCATGCCGCAGCACGCGAAGTATCTACCGGCCGAGGACGCGGTACAGGTATCGCGGCTGCAGGCGGCCGGCGCGGTGATACTCGGCAAGACCAATGTCCCGTTGGGGCTGAAAGATGTCCAGAGCTTCAACGAGATTCACGGCGCCACCAACAATCCGTGGGATCACGATCGCACGTCGGGTGGATCCTCCGGCGGATCGGCGGCGGCCCTGTCGGCCGGATTCGGCGCGCTGTCCATCGGTTCCGATATCGGCGGTTCACTGCGCACCCCCGCACACTTCTGCGGCGTCTACGCACACAAACCGACACTCGGTTTGGCGGCGTCCCGCGGTATGGTCGCGCCGCCGGCACCGGCATTGCCGACCGAACTCGACCTCGCCGTCGTCGGTCCGATGGCACGCACCGCCCGTGACCTCACACTGCTGCTGGATGTGATGGCCGGACCCGACCCGCTGACGCTCGGCGTCGCCCACGATCTGCGGCTGCCGCCTGCGCGCCACGAGCGGCTCCGCGACTTCCGGGCCCTGGTCCTCGACGACCATCCGCTGATTCCGACCGGATCCGCGGTGCGGGCGGGACTGAAGCGGGTGGCCGATGCGCTGATCGACGGCGGTGCTCGCGTCGAACGCCACAGCCCGCTGCTGCCCGATCTGACCGAAGCCGCGATCGTCTACACGCAGTTGCTGTTTTCGGGCTCCGTCGCACGTTTTCCCGTCGACGCGTACGAGCAGCTGCGGAACCGCGCCGCCGAACTGAGTGCGGACGACCAGAGTCTCGGCGCGGCGCGGCTGCGCGCCATGGTGTGCAGCCACCGCGACTGGGTCGAGGCGAACAATCTTCGCGAGCTCCACCGCCATGGCTGGCGGCGGCTTTTCGCCGAATTCGATGCCGTGGTCTGCCCGATTACCCCGACTCCCGCGTTTCCGCACGACCACGACCCCGATCTGCTGGGCCGCCGGATCGACATCGACGGCGTCGAGTACCCGTACCTGGACCAGCTCGTCTGGGCCGGTCTGGCCACCATGCCCGGCCTGCCCGCCACCGCCATTCCCACCGGCCACACCCCCGACGGTCTGCCGGTGGGAGTGCAACTCATCGGTCCGATGTTCGAGGACCGAACCCCCCTGTGGCTCGCCGAACTGCTCGAGCAGACGATCGGTGGCTTCCGGCCCCCGAAGGACGCTACGAGTTCTAGCCAGCCGCTGCGGGTCTGAGTGGGTTCTAAGCGGGATATGTGTCACCGCTGTCCACGCCGGGGCCTACGAGCAGGCCCAGCCCGACCAGCGGGTGCCGGTACGTTTTGCGGCCATGTGCGGGCGCGCACGTCAGGATGCGGGTCAGGCGATTTCCAGGGCGACGGTGTGTTCGTGGGAGTGTCCTCGGGATTCCTGCTCGGGCGGGCGGGTGGTCGGACGGCCGGGGACCGTGAGGCGGACCTGCGGTCGTGGGCCGACGTCACTCGACCGGGAATGCGCTCGTTCGAGCAAGGCGTAACCGGGATTGGAGCCGTCGTCATCGACGCGGGATGCCAGGCGTGCGGTGCCACCCACAGCGAGCACGCCGAGGACGCAGACCAGGTGTGCGCAGCCGAAGGGCAGTGGGACCGGGAGGGGGTCGCCAGGGCAGGTGAACAAGCGGTCGAAGCAGATCACGGTCGACCAGAGGCTGCTGCGCTGAGTGGCGATCAAGCGGGTGGAACCCGTGCCGACGAGCCAGGCCGGGTCGTCGATGCCGAGATCGTCGCGGGGTGGGGTGCGCGGTGGGGTGCGCGCAAGCTCCTCGAGATTCGCGAGTCGGCGGTATCCGTGTGGCGATTCCGCGGGGGGACCGAGTATTCCGATTCCGCCCGCCCGGGCGACGGTGAGGAGCGCCTCGACCGTTTCCACACGGTTTCCGGGTGGGATGGGGACCGGCTCACCGGGGCGCAGGCCGGCGTCGGCCAGGTGGCCCGCCATTCGTCCGGTGCGTTCTGATAGGGCGCGAAAGCTGATGGAGCGCTGTGTGTCTCGGAATGCGATCGCGTCACCCAATTGTGCGGCACGTCTGGCCAGGAGTCGCGGGAGTGGTTGCAATAGTTGGGTACGCAGCATGTCCACTCCAGAAGCACGGGGGTCAGCGCAGAAACCATTCCCGGATTACGAATGCGGGTTTGTGGGCTATGAAGATGCGATAGCAACGGGCGCAGACGGCGTCGTCGGGTCTGCCGTAGAAGAGTAGTTCTCGATACGATTCCGCGGCGGCGGCCTGCAGGGCCGCGCCGATTCCCTCCGGCTCGGTGGTCAGGGCGGCGGTGAAGGCGGGTGGGAGGCGGTCGAGTGCGATCAGCGATTCCGCTCGCGCGTAGCGGGTTTCGCTGCGGGATCCGATCAGATCGACATGCCGGACGAGGATTCTTTCGGCGGGCGCTACGTCCAGCCAACCGTCCTCGACAGCACCGGCCGGTTGCTCGTATTGGCGGATGCAGCGGGCGTCGACCTGTTCCAGGACGAAAGCTTCCAGGGTGCGGGTCACCGTGCCGTCGGTGAGGAGCATGCTGCGGTGATATGGGGTCAGCGTGGTGACCGACAGGTCACGCCAGCTCGGTGGCCGCGCATACGTGGCGTGAAAATGTTTATGTACCAAAGCCTCTGCTGATACTTCGGTCAACATGGCGCAACCTCGATCAGCTCGTCGCCGGGCCGGCGGGGGCCGCGGCAGTCGTCTCTCATGACGCGAGTCTGGACCCGGACTCCGGGCGCGCAAACCCCTACGTACAGCGACCCCTACGTCACCGTCCGCGAGGGCTTTCGACCTTGACAAGCCTTCCGGACTTGATGTTTCCTGACTTCTGCACCAACGCACACGACAGTGCAGTTCCACCCGTATCAAACCGTGGATCGGTTGTGGCAGCGCTGCCCGCAGTTCCGCACGCGAGAATGTCGTGCAATCTAGCCGAACCTGTTGCGGTACAGCGAGATTCTGGGGCACACGTATGGCGCACCGAATTACCATCAAGCAGCGAAGATCGAGGACGGTCGTCTCGGGGGCGACGGATCCGGCGTCCACCTGTCTGGCCGGTGCGATGGGACGCGAGCTGGCTCCTACGGGAACATCCGCGGCGCTGCAACGGATTCCGGCACGACCGGACGTCTCCGATATCGATGTGGCGATCGTGCTCCGCCTGCGCCGCGGATCCGTCGAGCATCTGCGGGTCGCCGAGGCGGTGACGGTGCTCGGTGAGTCGAGTGCGGTCAAAATGATCGCCGAACTCTTACAAGCGGATTCGAACGCCGTGCGCCGGGTGCTGGCGCATTTGGCCGGTGCCGGGATACTCGATGGCTGCCGCTTCCGCAACCGGGAGGCCGGGGCACTGCTGTTGCGCGGCATGCGGGTCGACCAGCGCCGCCGACTGCATCGGCGGGCTGCCGAACTGCTCTACGACCACGGTGCTCCCGTCTCCGAGGTCGCCGAACATCTGGTGCGGGCAGGTGGATCTCGATGCTCCTGGGCCAGTGTGGTTTTGCGCGCCGCCGCCGAAACCGCACTCGTGCTGGACCAACTGAGCCGGGCGCTGGACTTCCTCGAGCTCTCCTATCGAACGACCACCGACAGCCGGGATCGCGCCGAAATCGCCAGTACGCTGGCAGCGATCGAGTGGCGGGTGAATCCCTCCACGACCACGCGGAATTTCGCGCGCCTGCACGCGGCCCTCCGGGGCGGCGCGGCGTCGGTTCCGGCGCTGCGCGAGGCGGTGCGCTACCTGCTGTGGTACGGCAGGGTCGACGATGTGCGAACGGCATTGATTGTGCTGGACCGGAATTCGTCCATAGCAGTGACGGACGAGTATGCGTTCCAGCGCGTGTGGATCGGGTACATATATCCGGAACTAGCCGGCGACGGCAAGATCGACGCGGCTGCCGAATCGGAGCAGATCGGCGGCGAGGTCTCCGCCTATCGGCTGGCAAAGGGTCTGCTGGCCGCCATGTCCGCCGACGGCGCGGGCGAGTCGACGGTGACTGCCGCGCACCGGATTCTGTCGAGGCATCGCCTCGACGCCTCCACCGTCGAGATACTGACGACCGCCCTGGAAGGTCTCATCCATGCCGACAAACTGGATGCGGCCGCGGCGTGGTGCAGTGCTCTCCTGGCGGAGGCATCGGCACGGTCGTCGCCCACCTGGCAGGCAATCTTCGCCGGTCTGAACGCCGAAATCGCCCTGCGGCAGGGCAGATTGGACGACGTCTCGCAGCACGCGGTGCTGGCCCTGAATCAGGTGCCCGCCGAAAATCTCGGCATAGTCATCGCCCGGCCGCTGGCATGCCACGTGCGCGCGCTCACCGCGTCCGGTCGATTCGATGAGGCGCGCGCACAACTGGCGCGGGATGTGCCACTCGGACTGTTCGATTCGCGTCAGGTGCTGCTGTACCTGAATGCCCGCGGTCATCTCGCACTCGCCACGGGTCATGTGGCCGACGCGCTGGTGGACTTCCAGCTGTGCGGTGCGCTCATGCGGCACTGGAACCTGGATCTGTCCGGCCTGCTGGCCTGGCGCAATGATGTGGCGCAGGTGTACCTGGCGGTGGGCGACCTGCCTCGGGCCCGCGCCTACGCCCAGCGACACCTCGATCTGCTGGGCGATCCCGAGCGACACGGCAGCGGAGGGGAATCGTTACGCCTGATCGCCGCCACCGCCGACCCCGCCGACCGCGTGGTCCTGCTGCACCGCGCCGAGGCGATCGCCCGCCGTGGCGAAGACAGGCTCGAATTGGCGCGGGTACTGGGCGATCTCGGCCGCGCCTACGGCCTGCTCGGTCAGGAGAGCCGCTCCCGCTCGCTGCGCCGCTCGGCCATGCGCCTGGCCCGCTACTGCGGCGCCGAGGTGCTGTACCGGCAATTGACCGGCGACCCGGCCGCCGAACCCCCGAGCCCACCCGCCGACGCCGCGGCCGCCGGCCTGCTGACGGCGGCCGAACAACGCGTGGCGGAACTAGCAGCGCGCGGCCTGCGCAATCGCGATATCGCGGGGGAACTCGCAATCACCACCAGTACCGTCGAACAGCACCTGACCCGCGTCTACCGAAAACTGAAGGTGCGCAGGCGAGGTGAGCTGCGGTTCATCCTGAGCACCCGGTGCTGACGCGGGCGGCGCCTGGCGCGCGGCCGGAATGACGGGTGCCGCCCGGCCAGCCAGCAGGGCGGCCATGCGGGTCGGCACCTGCCCAGTTGCTCCGCTAGGCCGGAATGGCCTCGATGATCGACAGCGGCGCGGCGGTCGGCGTCACGCGGATATCGCGGAAACCGGCCTTGCCCAGGAGAGCTCGATACTCGGTCGCGGTGCGTTCACGGCCCCCTATCGTCAGCAGGACATGCAGGTCCAGCCATAGGCTGAGGTGGAATCTGTTGCGCTGCTCCGGAATCAGGCACTCGATGAGTTGCAGGCGCCCGGTGGCGGGGATTGCCTCGCGGACTGCGCGCAGGATTTGGAGCGCAGGTTCGTCCTGCCAGTCGTGCAGGATGTTCTTCAGGACGTAGACGTCGGCTCCGGCGGGTACCGCTTCGAAGAACGAACCGTTCTCGATGGTGCAGCGCTGCGCGACGCCCGCATTGCGCAGGACGTCAGGGGCGGTAGCGGTGGCGGGGGTGAGATCGTAGAGGATTCCGCTGCTGTGGGAAGCGAGGCCGAGGATGGCGGCGAGGAGATACCCGGAGCCGCCACCGATATCGGCTATGCGGGGGAAGCGGGAATAGTCACCGGCGGCGAGGATCGACGCCGCGGCCAGTTGCGAGGTCACCCGCATGGCGTCGTGGAAGGCGGCCGCCAACTCAGGATCTTCGGACAGATGGGCGAAACCTGTGATGTGGTGCGCGAGTTCGTGCCCGGAGCGTCCGGTCTCGACACTGCGCTTCAGCTGCGCGCCGGTGGCCCACATGACCGGATGTCCGGCGGCGGCCAGCAGGGGGCGCACCGAGTGGGGGGAGTCGGAGCGCAAGGGCTCGGCCACGGCATTGAGGGCGAATCGCCGACCGCGCAGCTCGCGGAATACCCCGTGACCGGCGAGCATACGAAGCAGCCGGTAGGTGGTATCGGGATCGGTACCTACCCGCTCGGCCAACTCGTCGGCCGTGCGCGGCCCGTCGGACAGTACGTCGGCGATGCCGAGCTGCGCCGCGGTGTAGAGGGCCTGTGACAGCAACCAGCCATCGGCGAGGCTGAGCAGGCCGAGTGGGGCGGGCATCGTGCGTAGCAATAGCCGGCGCACCCGGGCGTGGACGGATTCGCCGATACGGGCTAGACGCGGGGGTGGTAGGAATCGAGGCGCGTTCAAGCGAATTGCCTTCCGAATCGTCGGTTACCGGGCAAGTCCGGTGGTCATGGCGCGGATGAGCTCCTGATGGGGGTCGGCGCCGCGCAGCACCGCCGCCACCACACCGCCCGGACCGACCAGCACCGCACGGCCGTCGTGCAGACCGTACCCGTCCAGTGCGCTCCCGGAGGGGTCGTACAGGCGCTGCCCGTCGAACGCGCCACCGACGGGCGCATTCGGTCCGTACCCCTGCGGCGCATCGTCGGCGCGGTCGTGCACGTCGAGCCGTCCGCCGTTCGGGTGTTCCCCGTTGGTGTCGGCGGCCTCGTGCGGCCTCGCGTCGGGCGTGGCGGTGCGGGAAATGGTCAGTGCGGCAATCGGTGTCGTGTCCATAATGCGCACGTATCCGATGGCGTCCCGCCACCGTGGTTCGGCTTCCTCGCCGCAGAGCAGCAGGAATCCCTCGTCGCGCGGATCCGGGACGGTGATCTCTTCGCCACTGTGACGGCGTAGGCGATAGCGGGGCGCCGGGCGTCCGAGATCCACAGCGGTCGAGGCGATGTCGGCTGCCGCCGGCCGTGCGAGGCGGGGAATATCGCCGAGACGGCGGTCGATCGCCCGGTCGATACGCCGGTGCAGCGGCAGTGCCAGCAGTACGGCGAGCGGCAGTATCGCCAGCGACAGGCCCAGCCAGACGACGAAGGCGCTGACCGCGACGGCTCCGAGAGCCGGGCTGCGCCGTGTCGCCGCCCTGATCATGCTGCCCCACCGCCGGAATAGCCTGCCGGCCATCAGGTCCGCACCCGCGACCGGATACTTGACCGGCGCACCGATGACCGTCCGTTCCGTCTCGGTGGGAGAGAGATCGGACCAGGCTCTACCACACTCGCGCAGCCGGTCGAGCTCGCGATCGTCGATACCCGCTCGCCCCAGTGGTCCTCGGGTCCGCCGACGTCCGCCGAACATCCAGCGCAGCGTGGTGATCAGTGTGATCAGCTGCGGCCGGGTATCGGTCGCCACCGCGGCACCCAGATGGCGGGCGCCCAGCTCGGTGAGCCGCTGTTCGACCTCGAGGACCGCCGAATACCACATCTTTCGGCAGGCGACGACCGACACCACCGCACGATCGGCGAACATCTCCGGATGTGTGTTCAGAACCGTCCGCATGGGCAACGACGGCGACAGATACCAGACCTGATAGGCCAGCACGATCAATTCGTCCGGGGCGATATGGAATTCGGAATCCGGCGTCGCCAACTCGATTTCCGCCCGGTCATCGACACAGGTGGGAAAGACACCGAAGAACTTGCGAATCGACCACGGGAACGGATACGGCTGCGCCGGTGTGACGGCGACCTGACGAATATGCCAGCCAGCCGCGGCGAGTGGCGCGATGAACGCCTCCATCGCCTCGGTCAGTTGACCTGTCTGGGAATAGTGGAAAACAACGGCGCGCCGCGTCGGAACGCCGTCGTCGCAAAAACTTTCGGAGGCCATGGACCATGCCCGCTTTCCTGACGTGCGACGGAAGAACTGTAGCGACGGTCATCGCAATGGCGCAAGGCCCGTACGGCGCGAACAGGGGTGTGTCGCATAGGGGTTGACACGAACCAATCGACCATCGACCTGCGCGATTCATTGACGTCACCGTTGCTGAAAATGCAGACTTGGGCTGCACGCGGGCGCCGAATCAGCGAGTCCCCGAGCCGAAGAACGAGGTGCGGAATGTCGATCGTAGTAGAAATACAAAAGGACATCTTCGACTATCTCGATTCCCATTACGGGATAGAACCGGAGGAAATCAAAAGCCATTCCAAGCTCAACGAACTGGGCGTGGACTCGCTGGGCCTGCTCGCGATCGTGGATATGGTGAAGAAGAAGTACGGTATAGAACTCGACGACGAGCGAATCGCGTCGGTACGGACCTTCCAGGATTTCACCGAACTGCTGGAGCGCAAATGCGCGGCCGCCGAGCGAGCGGGCAGAGCGTGACTCCGATGCCCGTCTACATCACCTCGACCGGCCGATTTCTGCCCGGCGCACCGGTTTCCAATGACGAGATCGAGGACTACATCGGCCGCGCCGGCCTGGCCTCGGCCGATCTGCGCGACATGATCCTCACCAATAGCGGTATCAAGACCAGGCATTACGCCATCGACAAGCGGCAGGAGACGGTCTACTCGAATACGCAGATGGCCGCCGAGGCCGTGCGCGAGGCCGTCGCCCGCTCCGGTCTGGGGCAGGACGAGGTCGAAATGCTCGCTGCCGCAACCACAATGCCGGACCTGCTCGGTCCCGGCCACGCCAGCATGATCCACGGCGAGGTCGGTTTCGCGCCGCTGGAGGTGATGACCGCGCACGGTATCTGCAGCTCGGGCATGATGGCGCTCAAAGACGCCTACCTGCAGATCGCGGTGGGGGAGAAACGCAATGCCGTGGTCGTGGCCAGCGAATTCGCCTCCCGCGGTTTCAAGAGCTCCCGCTACGCGCAGCTGGAATCGGTCGTCGAGGACGGCACCCTGCCCATGGAGACCGCCTTCCTGCGCTACATGCTCTCCGACGGTGCGGGAGCCGCTGTGTTGCAGAACGAACCGGCGGCCGAGGGCATCAGCCTGCGCATCGACTGGATCACCCTGACCTCCTACGCCAATACCGAACAGGCGTGCATGTTCTTCGGTAGCAAGTCCAATGACTGCGCCAAGACCTGGGGCGACTACCCGGACGCGACCGCCGCCGCCGTGGACGGTGCCATGGCCCCGCGTCAAAAGCTCTCCCTGTTACCACATTTGGTGGAGGTGGGCATAGAGGAGTATCAGAAGCTGGTCGCCACGGGACGTTTCGATCCGGAGAAGGTCACCTGGTTCCCGGTGCACTATTCCAGCGAGCGCATGAAGCACCTGATGATCGGTGAGTTCAAGCGTCGCCAGATCGGCGGCGGCAGGCTGGAGAGCTGGTACAGCAATCTGACCCGGGTCGGCAATGTCGGCTCGGCCAGTGTGTATCTCATTCTCGACGAGATGTTGAACGAGGGGATTGTTCGCGAGGGCGACACGCTGCTGTGCATGGTTCCCGAATCGGGCCGTTTCATTATCTCCTTCATGCATTTGACCGCGGTCGCCGGAAACCAGTCGTAGGGCGCATCGGTACCGGAGGTGGGCCAATGGCGGAGGAAGAACTGCGCGCGTATCTGCGCACGGCGGTACGTGAGCTGCAGCAGAGCCGGGAACGATTGCGGCAGTGGGAATCGCGTGCGAGCGAGCCGATCGCCATTGTATCGATGGGCTGCCGTTTCCCCGGCGGTGTCACCGGCCCGGCGGACCTGTGGCGCATGCTCGTCGAGGCCCGAGACGTGGTGTCCGGGTTCCCGGATGACCGCGGCTGGCAGCTGGAGCACCTCGACGATCCGGACCCCACACGCGGGAATCTCGTACAACGCGGCGGATTCCTCGATGCGGCAGGCGATTTCGATTCTCGATTCTTCGGAATCAGTCCGCGCGAGGCATTGGCAATGGATCCGCAACAGCGGCAGTTGCTGGAGGTCACCTGGGAGACCCTGGAGCGCGCGGGTATCGATCCGACCACCCTGCGGGGCAGCCGCACCGGGGTATTCGTCGGAATGATCGGCAATTCCTATGGCTTTCTCGATGGGTCGTACCGGGCGTTGACCGCCGCGCAGCTCACCGAGGTGAGTGGGTTCCTCATGACGGGTGTGGCCGCGGCCGCCGCCTCGGGCCGAATTTCCTACGTATTCGGGCTCGGCGGTCCCGCCGTCACCGTGGATACGGCGTGCTCGTCGTCGCTGGTGGCACTGCATCAGGCCGTGATATCGCTGCGCAGCGGGGAATCGGAGCTGGCGCTGGCCGGTGGGGCCACGGTTATGACGACACCCGATATGTTCGTCAGCAGCAGTGAGCGCGGTATGGCTCCCGACGGGCGATGTAAGTCCTATGCCGCCGGCGCGGACGGGACAGTCTGGGCCGAGGGCGTGGGAATGTTGCTGCTGGAGCGACTTTCGGATGCGCAACGCAATGGGCATCCGATCCTGGCCACTGTGCGCGGTTCGGCCCTCAATTCCGATGGGGAATCCAACGGGCTCACCGCGCCGAACGGTTCAGCGCAGCGGGGCGTGATTCGCGATGCGCTGGCGAATGCCGGACTGTCGGCTCCGGAGGTGGATGTCGTGGAGGGCCACGGCACCGGCACCATTCTGGGTGATCCGATCGAATTGCAGGCGCTGCTGGGCACTTACGGGCGGAACCGGGAGCGGCCGGCGCTGCTGGGATCGATAAAGTCGAATATGGGGCACAGCCTCGCCGCGGCCGGTATGGCGGGCGTGATCAAGCTGGTGCAGGCGTTACGCGATGGGATCGTCCCGCCCACGCTGCATGTCGATGCGCCGACGCCGCACGTGGATTGGTCGGCCGGGCAGGTGCGGCTGGCGACTACCGCACAGCCATGGCCGGAGACCGGACGGCCGCGGCGGGCGGCGGTGTCATCGTTCGGCATTACCGGAACCAATGCACATGTGATCCTGGAACAGGCACCAGTACAGGACGATTCGTTCGACCCGGCGCCGCGATCGGCGCCACCATGCCACATATGGCTGTTGTCGGCGCGCTCAGCGCGCGCATTGCCGGTGCAGGCCGCCCGGCTGACGGCATTTCTGGCCGTACATGACGACGTTGATCCGTGCGATATCGGGCATGCGCTACTGGTGTCACGGGCCCGGATGCCCTTCCGCGCGCTCATGATCGGCCGGACGTACGGCGATCTGGTCGAGGCGACGGAAGCGCTGGCGGCCGGCCATGAGTCGGAGGCGGTGGTGCGCGGGCAGTCCTCGCCGACGGCCAAGACGGTGCTGCTGTTTCCCGACACCTGCCCCACCCCTGCCGCCGGGCGCGGGCTCTACCGTGATTTCGCGATCTTCCGTAGAGCTTTTGACCAAGTGGCACAAGGAAGTTCTGATCCAGCAGCGCTGTCGGGTGTTGTGCGCGGTGACAGTGCCGCGGCGGATCGTCTATGCAACACCCCCAATCTCACCGATTCCTATCGCCATGCGGTCCAGATCGGCTTGTATCGGCTGATGGTGTCGTTCGGGCTGAGAGTGGACCACCTTATCGGCCGGGGTGCGGGGGAGGCGGTGGCCGCGTATGCGGTCGACACCCTCGGTCCGCCCACACCCCCGGTACCGGTTCAATGCGAAGCTGGGCTCGAAGCCTCCTTGAAATCGGTGGCGCAGGACAATGGTTCGATTCTGATCGAGCTGGGCGACGCCACGGCCATCGACTGGCTACGGGATACCGTGCACGCCGCTGTCGCACCCGATACCGACGTGGTGGCGGTCGCCGCCCTCGGCGATACGGGTACCGACGACCCGGATCAGGCTGGTGTCTCGGTACTGAGGGCCCTGGCCGCGGCACACGCGGCCGGTGCGCCGGTGGACTGGACGAGGCTGTACGCCCACTCGGGTGCGCGGCGAACAGAGTTGCCCACCTACGCATTCCAGCACCGCGGATACTGGCTGGGCAGGTAGCGATGGCGGAGGCCGGACGGGTCGCGGTAGTCGGAGCGGGTATCTCCGGGTTGGGTGCGGCCGACCGGCTGCGGCGCGCGGGCCACCCGGTAGAGATCATCGAATGCGGCACCGTACCCGGCGGTCGCTGCGGCGCGGGTATTCTCGACGGGCGGCCGATAACCGTCGGTGGGCGAATGATCGGGGCGAAATACACCGCGCTGCGCGAGTTTCTGGCCGATCTGGGATCTTTCGACCTGGAACCGGCGCGCATGCGGCTGACGCGGCTGATCGACGGCGACCTGGTCACGCTCGATCACCGCGATCCGGCGGGCACGCTGCGCTACCTGGTGGGCGCGGGGGCCGCCGCGCCGGATGTCGTGAAATTCTCGTATCTGAGCCGTCGCGCCCGGGGCGAGCGGGGGCTCCTGGCTCCGGGATACTTCAGCAAGCTCGCCGCCTCGGGCGATCGCAAACCACTCAGTGACCATTTCGATCCTGTCGTCACACGAACTCTGTTGACGCCCATGACCATCTGGATGCACGGCGCGGAACCCGATGAGGTGCACCTGGGTTCCTTCGGCATGGTCCTGGCCACCATGCTCGACGAGTTCGAACAGCTCACCGATGGAATCCAGCCGGTGGTGGCGGAATTGGTGCGGAGCGGTGTAGTGCTGCGCACCGGCACGTGGGCAACGCGACTGCTGGTTCGCAATGGGCGCGTGCGCGGACTGACACTCTCGGAGAACGGCGGACCGCCCGTCGATCGGCTCTACAGCGCGGTTGTGCTGGCGCTACCGGCACCGGCCGCCGTAGAGTTGGCCGCCGACGAATTCCCGGCCCTGGCAAAACTGCTGGCGCAGGTGCGGTACCTCCCGGCCGCGGCGGCGGTGGTCGAATACGACCGCGACGTATTCGCGCCCGATATCGGCGGCATCGCCTTCGACAATGGTCCGTGCCGCATGGTCGACCCCTACGGCGTGACCCGCCGCGATACGGTGCGCTACACCTTCACCGGACGTGCCGCGCGCCCGTTGCCGACCGCCGCGGTCCTCGACACCTGGCTCGGCCGCGCCGAGCGACTGCTCTTCGCGGGTTTCGGCCTCGGCGCGATCCGCCGACGCGGTGTCGTCCGCCGCGGGTGGACCGCCGGCTACTGCGCCTACCTGCCCTTCCACCTCGAATTCACCGGTCGGCTCCGCCACGAACTCGCGGCCTGCGGGCGACTGGCTCTGGCCGGGGATTACCTGCTCGGCACCTCCATGGAGGCGTGCTTTCGCAGCGGCGTGGAGGCCGCGAGCGCGGTAACCGCAGAACTGGCCTGACCTGCCGGGCGTGCAGAATCAGCGCCAGGGCAGGCGGGCGACCAGCTCCGCTATCGGCACCTGCATCCGGAAGAACCGTGCAGCCGAACCCTTCGGCGGCGGGCCGAGGACGCCGAGTCTGGTGGTGGCGATTGCCTGCGGGTCGGTGTACTTGAGTAGTCCGTCGGGCCCGTGGCGCCGCCCCGAGCCGGAGTTGCCCGTACCGCCCATCGGCGCCGCGGGGCTCGCGGCGGCTGCCGCGTAGCCCTCGTCGACGGTGACCGCGCCGGTGCGCAGGCGAGCGGCGAGAGCATTGCCCTGAGCGGGGGTCGCGGCGAAAACGGCTGCGTTCAGGCCGTATTCGGAGTCATTGGCCAGGGTCACGGCCTCATCCACATCGGCGACGGGGTAGACCGATACCAGTGGACCGAAGGTTTCCGCTCGGGCGCAATCCATTTCGGGGGTCACCCCGGTGAGCACCGTAGGTTCGAAGAACAGTGGGCCGAGATCCGGACGGGCGCGGCCGCCGGTGAGTACGTGCGCGCCCTTGGAGGTCGCGTCGGCCAGATGCTTTCGCACTGTTTCCAGCTGTTCGGGGGAGGTGAGGCTGCCCATATCGGTGTGGAAATCGTAGCCCGGCCCCACTGTCAGCGCCTCCGCCGCAGCGACGAACTGACCGGTGAATTCCGTTGCCACGGACCGCTCGACATAGATGCGCTCGATCGACAGGCACAGTTGGCCGGCATTGGAGAAGCACGCGCGGGCCGCGACGCGGGCCACGGCGGCCAGGTCGGTTCCGGCGGTGACGATCATCGGATTCTTACCACCGAGCTCGGCGGCGAAGCCGATCAGCCGCTCGGCGCAGCGCCGTGCGAGAATCCGGCCGGTATCGGTGGAACCGGTGAACATGAGGAAGTCGCAGCTCTCGGCAATGGCACCGCCGACCGTCGAGCCCGGACCCGGTAGCACCGCGAGCAGCTCGCGCGGCAGTCCTGCCCGATACAGGAGTTCGGCATTGGCGAGCGCCGAAAATGGAGTTCGGGCAGCCGGTTTCAAGAGCACGGCATTCCCGGCGAGCAGGGCGGGCAGGGAATCGCCGATGGCGAGGAACATCGGATAGTTCCACGGGGCGATCACACCCACGACCCCCTTGGGCCGACGCGCCACGCGGACGCGGGTGACCAGCGGCAGCGGACCGGGAACCCGCCGCGGCCGCAGCAATCGCGCCGACAGCCGGGAGTAGTACCGCGTACCGGCCAGAATCCCGAGCGCCTCTTCCTGCGCGGTCCAGCGCGCCTTGCCGGTCTCGGCCTGAATAATATCGAGCAGCCCATCCCGGTTGTCCAGCACCAGCTTCCGATAGCGCTCGATAACGGCCGCCCGCTCCTTGACCGGCCGCGCCGCCCATTGCCGCTGGGCCGTACGGGCCACGCCCACGGCGGCGGTCACATCGGCGGCCTCCGCCACCGGCACCTCGCCCAGCGATGCCCCGGTGAACACTTCACCGATGACGGCGGTGTGCCGGCCGGGTTCGTCGCTCACCGCGGCGAGCGCGCTGAGGCGTTGCAGGACAGTGGAATCCGGAATCGGCATCGTCGTACTCCTCTTCGAACGACCCTCGGCACCGACGCTAGCGCGCCCGCCGCCGGTTCAGGTGCGGCGATGGCCGGGCAGTTACCACACGGTGGGCGACCGCAGACCGAGCGTCCATAGGCTCGGTCGAGACGGTGCGCCGACCATGTGCCCCCTGCGGCGCACCGTATTTCGGGGCGCAGTGACTTTCGAGGAGGCGCAACGATGTTGGAGGAGCGCGGGATGCCACGAGGCGAAGGTGAACTCGACCCGGCCCGATTGCGCGCCGAACTTGCCCAGCTGGCACCGACCGATCAGATCCGAGTGCTGCGCGATCTGATCGCGCGCCAGGTACGCGACGTGCTCGGCGCCATGGCACCCGATGGTATCGATACCGGCCTGTCCTTCCAGAACCTCGGGTTCGACTCCAGGTCCGCGGTGGAACTGCGAGATCGGCTGCGAGTCACGACCGGTGTCGAACTCACCGCGGCTGTGGCCTTCGACTATCCGACCATCGAGCGGATGGCGCAGCTGCTGCACATCCGGTTGACCGGCCTGGAACTCGGGGAAGCCGATACCGATGCGCAGGCGGTGACGGCCCCCGAGGAACCGATCGCGATTATCGGTCTGGCCTGCCGCTACCCGGGCGGCATCGCCTCACCCGAGGATCTCTGGCAGATGCTCGCGGACGAACGCGATGTGGTCTCCGACTTCCCGACCGACCGCGGTTGGGCCGACATCTATGATCCCGAACCGGGTTCGGTCGGCAAATCCTATGTCCGATCCGGCGGATTCCTCTACGACGCACCGCTTTTCGATGCGGCGTTCTTCGATATCTCACCGCGTGAGGCGACCGCCATGGATCCGCAGCAGCGGCTGCTGCTGGAGGTCGCCTGGGAGGCGGTCGAACACGCGCGCATTGCCCCGACCTCGCTGCGTGGCACCCGGACCGGCGTGTACGCCGGGCAGTTCTATACCGACTACGCCGACGACGACGCTCCGCCGGAATTGCACGGCTACCTGATGACAGGCGTGACGGGAAGCGTTGCCTCCGGACGCATCTCGTATGCGCTGGGTCTCGAGGGCCCCGCTGTCACCGTGGACACCGCCTGTTCCTCCTCCTTGGTCACTCTGCATCTGGCCGCACAGGCGCTGCGCCGCGGGGAATGCGAAATGGCCCTGGCTGCCGGTGTCACCGTCATGCCGAAACCCAAGTCGTTCATCGGGTTCAGCCTCCAGCGCGGGCTGGCCCCGGACGGCCGGTGCAAGTCCTACGGCGCCGAGGCCGACGGCACCGTGTGGTCGGAGGGCGTCGGGGTTCTGGTCCTGGAACGTCTGTCGCAAGCGCAGCGGCGCGGGCGGCGCATTCTGGCGGTGATCCGAGGCTCCGCGGTCAATCAGGACGGCGCGTCGAATGGACTTGCCGCGCCCCACGGTCCGGCTCAGGAGCGGCTGATCCGCGCGGCACTGGCCGACGCCGGTATCGGCGGGGCGGATGTCGATGTGGTGGAGGGCCACGGCACCGGCACGGTACTCGGCGATCCGATCGAGGTGCAGGCACTGCTGTCGACCTACGGCCGGGCGCGGGGTGCGGCCGGGCCGCTGTGGCTGGGATCGGTGAAATCGAATATGGGCCACACCCAGGCCGCCGCGGGCGTGGCCGGTGTCATCAAGACGGTCATGGCCATGCGCCACGAGATCATGCCGCGCACACTGTATGCCGATCACCGAACCGAACACGTGAACTGGGGCGACGGTCAGGTCCAGGTGCTCGCGGCAGCGCGGCCGTGGCCGCGCCGCGATCGGGCCCGGCGGGCCGGTATCTCCTCGTTCGGTATCAGCGGCACCAATGCGCACGTGATCATCGAAGAGCCGCCGCGGGAACCCGCGACAACCGCTGACCGGTCGGAACCTCCGTTGACCGCGTGGGTGCTGTGCGCCCGCGATGACACCGCGGTATCGGCGCAGGCCGGTCGCCTGCTCACTGCACTGCGGGAACACGAGGACCTGGCCCCCGTCGATATCGGCTACTCCCTCGCGGTGACCCGCGCCGAATTCGCCCGGCGCTCCGTTCTGCTCGGCACCGACCGCACCGGTCTCCTCGAGGCACTGGAGGTGCTTGCCGAGGACGGTGATTCGGAGTCGGTGGTGCGCGGCGTCGCCGATCGAGACGCTCGCACGGCCCTGCTGTTTCCGGGCCAGGGCGCGCAGCGGCCCGGTATGGGCCGGCGACTGTACGACGCCTACCCCCTGTTCGCTGAGATCGTCGACGAGATGTGTGTCCAGTTCGACGCCGCCAACCCGCACTGGGAGGCGGGCCTGCGCGCGGTACTGTTCGCCGCGCCCGGCACCCCAGCGGCCGAACTGCTCGACGAAACCGGATACACCCAGCCCGCGCTGTTCACCATCGAGGTGGCGCTATTTCGTCTGATGTGCTCGTGGGGTGTGCGCCCGGACTATGTGGCAGGGCATTCGATCGGCGAGATCGCCGCGGCGTATGTGGCCGGGGTGTGGTCGCTGACGGATGCCTGCGCCCTGGTCGCGGCGCGAGGCCGCCTCATGCAGGCGCTACCGCGCGGCGGCGCCATGCTGGCGGCCGAGGCCGCCGAGGAGGATGTGGCCGAACTCCTCGCCGAGCGGACGGACCGCATATCCCTGGCCGCCGTCAACAGCCCGCGCTCGCTGGTCCTGTCCGGTGACGAGGACGCCGTGGCCGAGGTCGCCGCCCTGCTTGGCGAAGGCGGTACGCGGACGAAGAGATTGATCGTGAGCCACGCGTTCCACTCGCCGTGTATGGAACCGATGCTGGCCGAGTTCCGAAGGATCTGCGCGGGCCTGACCTATCACGGCGCCGCGATTCCGGTCATCTCCACGGTCACCGGCACACCGCTGACCGACGACGAGCTGCGTTCACCGGACTACTGGGTGAACCAGGTGCGTCGGCCGGTGCGATTCCTGGCCGCCACGCGGCGACTACTCGGCCCGGAGGGGGTGTCCGTGCTGTGGGAGGTCGGTCCCGGCACCGTGCTCACCGGGCTGGTCCATCGCACGGCATCGGATTCCGAGGTCGTCCCGACCGCCGCGCCGATGCTGCGCGAACCCGGATCCGACGGAGAGCCGATGGATCTGCTGCGCGGCCTATCCCTCGGCTATTGCGCCGGCGCGCAGGTCGATTGGGCCGGCATGTTCACCGGCGCCGGCGCACATCTGGTCGACCTGCCCACGTATGCCTTTCAGCGGCAACGCTACTGGTTGGAACCCGTTGGTGGCGGCGATGTGCGCGGTGCGGGTCTTGCCGATGCCGACCATCCGCTCCTGGGCGCGCTGGTAGAGCTGCCGGATACCGAGACCCTGATCTGGACCGGCTTGCTCTCGCTGCGTACCCACCCATGGCTGGCCGACCACGATATTGCCGGGAACGTTCTGCTGCCGGGCACCGCCTATGTCGATATTGCCCTGTACGCGGGCACGGCCGCGGACTGTCCGCACCTGGCCGAGCTGGTATTGCAGGCCCCGCTCGTACTGCCGGAGTCCGGTGCGCTCGAACTTCGGGTCGTTGTCGGTGCCACACAGGAAGATGGCTCGCGGTCGATGAGCATCCACTCCCGCCCCCAGTCCGAATCCGACGAGACGATCGAATGGTCCTGTCACGCCGAGGGTGTTGTGCAGCCGGAGTCCGAACCTATCGCGGCCCCGGTGGATTTCGCTGTGTGGCCGCCGTCCGGTGCCGAAAAGGTCGAGCTCGACGGCGGATACGACCGGCTCGCCGATCGCGGCTACCGCTACGGCCCACTGTTCCGCGGGCTGACAGCGCTGTGGCGGCGCGGGGAGGAATTGTTCGCCGAGGTGGATCTGCCCGAGCAGGCGCGCGGGTCGGCCGAGCGATTCGGAGTGCATCCGGCACTGCTGGATGCGGCGCTGCACGCTCTTGCGCTCCGTGGGCCCACACTCGGCGGCGACGAGGTGTCGGTGCCGTTCTCCTGGGAGGGGGTGACCCTGCACGCGGTGGGCGCGGACTCACTGCGCGTGCGACTGACGACTCCCGCGCCGGACCGGATCACGCTCACCCTCGCCGATCCGGCCGGCAGCCCCGTGGCGGAAGTGGCGGCGCTGGCGCTGCGCACACTGCCGAGGTCGGCGCTCACCGCCGCGTCGGCGGTCGGGACAGAGTTGCTTATCCCGGGCTGGACTGCGCTCGCACGGTCCGAGATAGCCGACGCGGTCGCCTGGGATTCGGGCGACAGCATCGAGACGGTGACGCTCGGCGACCGTTCGGCCCGGGTGCTGCGGGCCGACTTCCACGGCGACGGCAACGAATCCGAGACGGGCACTCCTGAATTCGTGCGTGAACGCGTGGCCTGGCTGCTGTCTCGCGTGCAACCGCTGCTGGCTGCGGATTCCGGCGAGGACCCGCTGGTCGTGGTGACCCGCCATGCCGTGGCCCTGTATGGTGCCGAAGTCGCGGACCTCACCGGTGCGGCGGCATGGGGCCTGCTGCGCAGCGCGCAGACGGAGAATCCGGGGCGGCTGCTCCTCGTCGACACCGATGAGTGGGAGAACTACCGCGATGCGGTGGCGCAGGCACTGGCCAGCACCGGGGAACCGCAACTGGCCGTACGCGATGGCCTGCCGCATACCGCCCGGCTCAGCCGCGCCGGTACCGAGACCATGATCGCGGAACCGCCGGGGGACGCGCCCTGGCGATTGCGGCCGCGGGGCCGGGGCACCCTCACTCCGGACAACCTCGCGCTCGTCGCGGATGAGGACGCCGAGACGTCGCTGCTCCCCGGACAGGTGCGCATCGAGGTCCGCACCGCGGGCGTCAACTTCCGCGATGTGCTGATCGTGCTCGGCATGTACCCCGACCCGGATGCCGGAATCGGCGGGGAGGGTGCGGGAGTGGTCGTCGAGGTCGCCCCCGATATCACCGAATTCGAGCCCGGCGATCGGGTTTTCGGCTTCATCCCGGCCGTCGCGTCAACCGCGGTGGTGGACCGACGCCTGGTGGCACCCATGCCGCGCGGCTGGACATTCGCGCAGGCCGCCGCCGCTCCGGTGGTGTTCGCGACCGCATACTACGGCCTGGTCGATCTGGCCGAACTCGAGGCCGGGGAGAAGCTGCTGCTGCACGCCGCCACGGGCGGCGTGGGCATGGCCGCCAGCCAGCTGGCCCGCCATCTCGGGGCCGAACTCTATGTCACCGCCAGCAAACCCAAGTGGAATGTGCTGCGCGATATGGGATTCGACGACGACCACGTCGGCGACTCGCGCAGCCTGGATTTCGAGAGCAGGTTCACCGCTGCTACCGGTGGCAGCGGCGTCGACGTCGTTCTCGATTCTCTCGCGGGGGAATTCGTGGACGCGTCGCTCCGGCTGCTGCCGCGCGGCGGTCGCTTCATCGAGATGGGCATGACCGACCGGCGTGAACCGGAGCAGGTGGCAGCGGGACACCCGGGTGTGCGCTACCGCAGCTTCCACCTGATGGAGGCCGGACCCGACCGGCTGCGCGAGATACTCACGATACTGGCGGATCTGTTCGAATCCGGTGCGCTACAGCCGATCCCGACTACCTGCTGGCACGTCCGCGAGGCTGCCGAGACCTTGCGTTTCATGAGCCAGGCCCGCCACATCGGCAAGAATGTGCTGGCCCTGCCGGTCCCGTGGCGGCCCGACGGCACCGTACTGATTACCGGCGGTACCGGTGGTCTGGGCGCGGTCATCGCGCGCCACCTCGTCACCGCCCGCGGCGTGCGACGGCTGGTGCTGGCCAGTCGCCGAGGTCCGGCCGCCACGGGTGCCGCCGAACTGGCGGCCGAGCTGACCGAACACGGCGCGGAAGTGTCCGTTGTCGCCACTGATCTGTCAGAGCCGCAGGCGATTTCGACATTGCTGTCCGAGATACCCGCCGACCATCCACTGACCGCGGTGGTGCATGCGGCGGGGGTGCTCGATGATGCGGTCTTCGAATCGTTGACCGCCGACCAGTTTGCCACCGTATTCAAGCCCAAGGTCGATGCCGCCTGGCGACTGCACGAGGCGACCGTGGACGCGGATCTTGCCGCGTTCGTACTGTATTCGTCGGTGGCGGGTGTACTGGGAGGTCCCGGACAGGCCAATTACGCGGCGGCCAATGCCTTTATCGACGCACTGGCGCGGCAGCGTCGGGTGGCGGGGCTGCCGGCCACGGCGGTGGCCTGGGGCGCTTGGCGCGGCAGCAACGGTATGACGGCCGAACTGAGCGATCAGGATTGGGCACGCATGCGCCGGCAGGGTATGCGGCCCATCGACGACGCACACGGTGTCGCCCTGTTCGACGCCGCCCTCGCCGGGGCGAACGAGGCGGTTGTCGCCGCCCGGTGGGATACCGCGGCGCTGTCGGCGCAGGACCCGGCCGATATTCCGCCACCGCTGCGTGGCCTGGCGCGGGCTCCCCGGCGCACCGCCGCCGCACGGTCTGCCGAATCGGCGAAATTCATTGCGGGACTCGCAGGTATGGACCCTGCCGAGCAAGGGCAGACCATTGTGGACGCACTGCGGGTGCAGGCGGCGGCGGTGCTGGGACACCGATCCCCGGATGCGATCGACCCCACCCGGCCGTTCCAGGAGCTCGGATTCGACTCGCTCGGTGTGATGGAGTTCCGCAACCGGTTGAAGTCGGCGCTGGGCATCGCCCTGGCGGCCACGGTCGTATTCGATCATCCGACCCCGGCCGCACTGGCCGAGTACCTGCGCCAGGAGATCGTCCCCGTCGACGACGCACCGGCGCGGCTGCGCGCCGGCATCGAGGGAGTGGCCCGCGGCTGTGCCGCCGCCCAACTGGGTCCGGAGGACCGGCGCGATCTGGCCGTGCGATTGCGTGCGGTGGTACGGGAGCTGGATGCGGGCGTCGACGGCGTCTCGGTCGACCTGGATACCGCCGACGACCGCGAGCTGTTCGGGCTGATCGACCAGTTGGACTGAACAGCAATGGGAATCGGGGGAGACCGAGGGAGTACGAGATGGCCGAGGACGAACTGCGCCGGTATCTGCGGCGCACGGTGGCCGACCTGCTACAGGTCCGCCAGGAGCTCAGCGCGCTGAAACAGCGGGCGGCGGAACCGATTGCCGTCATCGGTATGGCCTGCCGGTTCCCGGGCGGTATCGCCTCGCCGGAGGACCTCTGGCGGGTGGTATCCGAGCGCCGCCACGTGCGGTCGCCCTTCCCTGCCGATCGTGGCTGGCGGGCGGCCGCCGACCACGACGAGCCGGGTAATCCGACTGTCGGGCTGGGTGGATTCCTCGATGACGCGACGGGATTCGATGCCGCCTTCTTCGGCATCTCCGATAGCGAAGCGGCGGCGATGGATCCGCAGCAGCGGCTGATGTTGGAGGTGGCGTGGGAGGCGTTCGAACGCGGCCACCTCGACCCGACGACCTTGCGCGGCAGCGATACCGGGGTTTTCGCGGCGGTGAGCGATCAGGTCTACTCGGACTGGTGTCCGGATTGGGACGGCTACGAAACCTATTACGTCCTGGGCAATCAGGTCAGCCTGGCCACCGGGCGGATCGCCTACGCGCTAGGACTGGATGGACCCGCCATTACCGTCGACACGGCCTGCTCCGGTGCGCTGGTGGCACTGCACCAGGCCGTCGAGGCATTGCGCGCCGGATCCTGTTCCCTCGCACTGACCGGTGGCATCACCGTGATTACCCAGCCCACCCAGTTCGTCGCTTTCTCCCGGCAACGGGCACTGGCGCCGGACGGGATCTGCAAACCGTACGCGACGGCCGCCGACGGCACGGCGTGGTCGGAGGGTGTGGGGCTGGTCGTGTTGGAACGGCTGTCGGACGCGCGCCGCCACGGCCATCCTGTCCTGGCGGTGGTGCGTGGCAGCGCGGTCAATTCCGACGGCGCGTCCAATGGGCTTACCGCGCCCAATGGTCAAGCACAGCAACGGGTTATCCGGCGCGCGCTGGTCGCCGCGGGCCTGAGTGCCGCCGAGATCGATGTGATCGAGGGACACGGTACCGGCACCACACTGGGCGATCCCATCGAGGCGCAAGCATTACTCGCGACCTACGGCCGCCACCGCGCGCTGGAACGACCCGTGTGGCTGGGGTCGATCAAATCGAATATCGGGCATACCCAGTCGGCTGCCGGAGCGGCGGGACTGATCAAGATGATCATGGCGATGCGGCACGGCGTGGTGCCCGCGACGCTGCACGTCGATCGGCCTTCGGAGCATATCGACTGGTCGGCGGGACAGTTGCGGCTCGCAACCGAATCCGTGCCGTGGCCGGAGACCGGCAATCCGCGCCGGGCGGCGATCTCGGCGTTCGGATTCAGCGGCACCAACGCGCATGTCGTCGTCGAGTACGACACGGCCGGATACGACTCGGAGCAGCGGGATTTCAAGACGGCCACGGGCACTGCGGCCGAAGACATCACCGAGACCGCCCGCGCCGACAGCACAGTCGCCGACTCTTCCCGCCTGCCGACCTATCCGGTCGTCGTCTCGGCACGTGGTGCGGCGGCATTGCGAGAGCAGTCCGCCCGCCTGGTAGCCACGATCGGTATCGAAAACGCCGCTGCCATAGTCGATCTCGGATACGCCTCGGTGACGACCCGCGCTGTCTTCGACCATCGCGCCGTGCTGATCGCCGGTGAGACCGAACGGCTGCGGGCCGCAGCCGAAGCGGTGGCGCAAGGCGCGGGGAGCTCGGATGCCGTGGTCGGTGCCGTATCGAGCGGGCGACTCGGTGTGCTGCTGCCGGGGCAGGGGAGTCAGCGGCCAGGTACGGGAAGACAGCTGTACGAGCTGTTTCCCGCGTTCGCGGCCGCCTTCGACGAGCTGTGCGCCGCCTTCGACCCACATCTCGATCGCCCACTGCGCGAGATCGTGTTCGACGCCGACTCGGAAACTCTCGACCGGACCGAGTTCACCCAGCCCGCCTTGTTCAGTGTGCAGGTCGCGATCTGGCGGTTGCTCGAATCATGGGGCGTGACAGCGGACTTCCTGCTCGGGCACTCCATCGGGGAGCTGTCGGCCGCGCATCTCGGCGGAGTAATCGCGCTGCCGGATGCCGCCGCCGTGGTGGCGGCGCGCGGGCGGCTCATGCAGAGACTGGGACCCGGTGCGATGCTCGCCGTGCGGGCTTCGCGCGCGGAAGCCGAAGAAGCTCTCGGGGGCTACCGGGATCGGGTGTCGGTCGCCGCGGACAACGGGCCGAATGCCACCGTTCTTTCCGGGGACGAGGCGGCGGTGCTGGAGCTGGCGCGGTATTGGCGTGGCCGTGGCCGTCGTACCCGCCGTCTGGGTGTTGCGCGTGCCTTCCACTCACCGCAGCTGGACGGGCTGCTCGCGGATTTCCGCGCCGTGCTGGCGGGCGTCGAGCTGAAGCCATCCTCGATTCCCCTGGTATCCAACGTGACCGGGCTGGTCGCGACCTCCGCACAGCTGAGCACACCGGAGTATTGGGTGCGGCAGGCGCGCGGCACCGTGCTGTTCCACGACAGTGTGCGGTGTCTGCGGGACGCCGGGGTGGACACCTTCCTCGAAATCGGATCGGGCGATGTGCTGTCGGGGATGACCGCCGAGTGCGTCGCCGACGACCGCTGCGCGATTCTGCCGGGTCTGCGCGGGAACGGCACCGAGGCTCGGGACCTGCTCGGCGCGGTCGCCGGCATCTGGGTGCGGGGCGCGGCGGTCGCGTGGCCGGAGGTATTCACCGGATCCGGCGCCCGCACCGTCGACCTGCCCACCTACGCCTTCCAGCATCGGCGCTACTGGCATGGCACCCAGCACTATTGGTGCGCCAGCGGTGGCGGAGCCACGACCGCCCATTTCGGTGTCGACCCCGAGGCAGCCCAGGCCGCGCCGGAACAGACCGATCCGGTCGCCGGACTCGTGGCGGCACTGGCCGAATTCGAAGCTTCCGAACGTGGTGAGTACCTCTTGGCGGCGGTGCGGGCACAGCTCACCGCGATACTCGCCGACCGCGTCGAAGTCACGTCGATCGATGACGATACCGGCGTGCTGGCAACCGGTCTGACCTCGCTGTCGGTACTCGAACTGCGCAGCCGGATCAGCGGGATCACCGGACTCGTGCTGCCCGTGAGCGCCTTCCTCGACAATCCGACCCCCCGCACGCTGGCCGCACTACTGGATACCGAACTGGCTGCGGTAGCGCCGGTTACGCGTTGATCGGAAAGGAGAACCGGTGCCCTCGCACACGAAGAATACGGGCGGACTGAGTTTCGAGCAGACCGTGCCCCGCTCCCTGGCGCACCGCCGCTGCCTCGGCGAAGTCTTCGTCGCCGATACCGCCGCGGTCGGCGTCGGCGAATACCTTGCCGCGGTGCAGATTCCGCGCGCGCACCTGCTCTGGTCGGATCGCCGCGGCGATCAGCACGATCCGCTGGCGCTGGTGGAGGCGGTGCGGCAGGCCATGACAGTATTCGGGCACCGATATCTGAACCTGCCGCCGGATACCGCGCTCAGCCTGCAGCGCGTGGCCGTCGATATCGAGGACCGCAGCGTCCTGCACGATGATGGGGCCACGCCGCTCGAGGGCATTGTGCGACTGCGCACCGACCTCGATGCCGGGACCGCGTATCTCACCGATCATGGTTTCACCGCGACGGTAACTGTCGGTGGCGCGGCGGCGGTGAGCGTTCGCGGCGGCGGTATCGCCTTTCCCGCCGAGGCGTACGCGCAGCTGCGGCAACACCAACTCGCCGACCGTCTCGAGAACGGTAGAGGTCAGGGCGGCTCGATACTTCGAACCAGTCCCGTGGCGCCCGCGCGTGTGGGCCGCCGCGATGAACGTAATGTGGTGGTGGGAACCGGCGATTCGGGTGTCGAACTGGTGGTGGACAGGCGGCATCCGTCGTTCTTCGACCACCCGTACGACCATGTTCCGGGCCCCCTGCTCCTGGAAGGCTTCCGGCAGGCCGCGCTCCTGGCCGTCGCGGATACCAGCGCGTCGCCGCCGGTCGCGCTCGATGCGGCACCGGTGACGATGGCAGCCGAGTTCAGCGGTTTCGCGGAGTTCCACGCACCCCTGATCCTCACCAGCAGTATCGACCGCGACGACGAGAGCGACTGTGCCGAGATACATCTCGACCTGACACAGTTCGGCGTCCGGATCGCCGGCTGCCGTATCGAATTCGACCTCATTTCACCAGCACCCCGGCGCGATGCCGCCTCGCTCACAGCACCCGAGGAGATCAGTACATGAACAACGCGACCACAGCCGACCGGCGCATTGCGGTGGTCGGTGCCGGAATCGCCGGCATGGCGGCGGCACTGGAATTGCACGAGGCCGGATATCGGGTCGACCTGGTGGAACAGCTGCCGGTGCTCGGCGGGCGTTTCGGCCTCGACCGGCTCGGCGGCCGGCCCGTCATGACCGGCGGTAAGAATCTCGGACGCAAGTATTCGGCGCTGCGCGGGTTCCTCGATCGGCTCGGGACGCCGCGCTATGAACCGTTCGGCATCAACACCTCCCGGGTCGTCGACGGCAAGCTGCTGACCCTGGACAGCACCCAAACCGCCTGGGACAAGGTTTCGCGCCTGCGTCGATTGGGATCTGTCCGCGACCTGCTGAAGCTCGCGCGGCTGGGTCTGCTGGTGCGGCGTGCGGAGGCCAACCGATTCCTCGGCGCACCGGCCTTCGCGCAGGTGGCCGCCGCCTCCGACGATCGGCCGCTGTCGGAACATTTCGGCTCCGATATCGTGCGCAAGATGTTCCGGCCGATGACCGTTCGGATGAACGGGGCAGAGCCGGACGAGGTGTACCTGGGTACCTTCGGTACCAATCTGTCGATGATCATGGACACATACGATCAGCTCACCGACGGCATCACTCCGGCCGTCACCGCACTGGCGGAACGAGTTTCGGTACGCACCTCATCACGAGTGGAGCGATTGATCACCGACGGTGGACGCGTGACGGGGCTGGCCATCAGCACCGATGGCGGGCCGGTCGCCGACTGTCACTACGACGCCGTGGTGCTCGCGACGCCTGCCTACGCGACCGCGGAGCTGGTCAAGGCCGACCTGCCGGAGCTGAGCGAAACCCTCCAGGAGGTCCGATATTTCCCGGCCGCGGTCGTGCTCGTGCACTACGAACGGCCGGTGTTCGGAACACGGGTGCGCGCCATCGTCCTCGACGACGGGCCGTGCAGCAATGCCGGTGTTTACGGGATCAACGATCTCGATATCGTCCGCTACACCTTCAGCGGCCGCCAGGCCCGCCCCGTGCCCACCGCGGATGTGCTTGCCGAATGGGTCGACGATGCCGAACGACGTCTGTTCGGTCTGCTCGGCCACGAGCGAATCGGGCGCAAGGATACGGTCACCCGTATTTGGGATGCCGCCTACTGCGCGTATGTGCCACACCACGGTGCCTTCCTCGACCGGGTGCGCGGTCAGGTCACGGGGGTCGAGGGGCTGGAACTGGCCGGCGACTACCTGCGTGGCGCACCGCTGGAAGCCTGTTGCCGCTCAGGAATCGAAGCGGCGCAGCGGATTCGGACAGCCTAGGGCTGCGCTCACGCGGTCGGCCGCACTAGCTGGGCGGTCTGTAGCGAGGAGTCCTGCGCGAGTATGAGTCGCAGCAGTCGTTGCAGATCCCGCCCCGGCTCGATGCCGAGATGCTCCACCAGTGCCGCGCGGGAACGCTGGTACACGCGCAGCGCCTCCGCCTGCCGTCCCGATCGGTACAGCGCAAGCATGTACTGCCGGTGAAACCCCTCCCGTAGGGGCGCTGTCGCGGTGAGCAATTCCAATTCCGGTGTGATCTCGCGATGCCGCCCGTCGGCCAACTCCGCCTCCAGACAGTCCTCGTAGGCATTGAGGCGTTCGTCCTCGAGAGCGGTCAGCTCACTCCAGCCGAGCCCGGCCTCCACCAGATCCGCCAGCGCGGCACCCGACCATATGCCGATGGCCGCGCGCAGCCGCTCGCGTGCACAGTCGATGGCCCCGGCTCGTAGTGCGGTCCGACCCTGGCCGGCGAGAAGCCGGAAATGGTTGAGGTCCACCGCAGTCGGGTCGACGCGGAGAATATAGCCGGGAACCTGGGTGAGCAGTGCCGGTCCTCCGGTATCGGAATTGCTGTGCGCCAGCGTCTTCCGCAGGGCGGACACCGCGTTCTGCACGATCTTGCGTGCGGTCGGCGGCGGGCCCTCCGGCCACAGCGCCTCACGTATCCTGCTCGCCGCCACCACCTGATTGTCGTGCAGCAGTAGATATCCGAGGACCGCCCGGCGGGTCAGCCCGCCCAGATCGAGCCTCGTCCCGTCGGAACGGACATCCAGTGCACCGAGAACTCGGAATTCCATAGTGCTGCCTTCCGGTTCGCCCACCTTCGTGATCGGACCCGATGGTGCAGCACCGATTCGTCAGGCAGTACCCCTACGACCGGCACCCTTACGCCCGGTCAGTTCACCGCTCGGTCGCGGCCCTGCCAGAGCGGTTCCCGCAGCGTGCGACGCAGGATCTTGCCGCTGGCATTGCGGGGCAGCGCGTCGAGGACCTCGATGTGCTGCGGCAATTTGAACGAGGCAAGCTTGTCGCGAATGGACATCATCAGCTCGTGGGGTGTGGCGGACTGACCGGGGTGGAAGGCGACGAAGGCGTGCAACCGCTCACCCCAGCGGTCGTCGGGTGCGCCGACCACCGCGGCCTCGCGCACTGCCGGATGCGCGACCAGGACATTCTCCACTTCCGCCGGGTAGACGTTCTCACCACCGACAATGATCATGTCCGCGAGCCGGTCGCAGATGAACAGATAACCGTCCTCATCGAGCCGGCCCGCGTCACCGGTGTGGATCCAGCCGTCGACGAGGGTCGCGGCGGTGGCGTCCGGGCGGTTGAAGTATTCGAGCATCATGGCCGGACCGCGTACCACCACCTCACCGATCTCACCGGGCGGCAAGGGATTTCCGGCCTTATCGAGAATCAGGATTTCCGAGTCCGCGTACGACGTGCCCGACGACCGCAGTCGCGGACTGCCCGGCGTATGGTCCGCTGGCGGCAGGAAGGTGATCGGCGTCGCGGTCTCGGTCATTCCGTAGAACTGCAGGAATTCACAGCCGTACACCGTCATACAGAGGTTGAGCATGTCCTCCGGGATCGGTGAGCCGCCGTAGGCGACCTGGCGCAATCCGGCGAAATCCGCAGGGGTGACACCGGGTTCGGCAATGACCAGCAGCAGCATGACCGGCACCGCGCACACGGCGGTGATGTCGAACGTCCGGATAGCCGCCAGGGCCGCCGGCGGAGTGTACTCGGGGAGGATGACGGTGGTGACCGCGTCGAGCAATCCCTGTACCGCCCAGGCCAATCCGGCGATATGGAACCCCGGGATGAGTACCAGGCAGCGATCGTCCGGTGGTGGCTGGAGCCACGGCATACTCGACCGGTCCCGCACCTCGCGTACCGCGAACAGGCTCTGTTGCGCAATGACGACGCCCTTGGGGTGGCCGGTCGTCCCGCTGGTGTACATCTGTAGCAGCGCCTGCTGCCTGGAGGTCTTCGTGGGCAGCCGGTAGTCCGCGTAAGGGGCATGCCAGGCTGTGAATCCGGCACCGGCGACACCGTCACGATCCATTCGGACCAGTCCAATCGGCCGCTCCATGCGCTCCATCGCCTGCGCGGCGAGAGGTTCGTCGGCAGCATCCACGAACAACAGTTCGCACTCGGAATCCCGCAGAATGTATTCGATTTCGGTGCTTGCGAGCCGCCAGTTCAGCGGTACCAGCACCAGCCCGCTATCCGCCGCGGCGATCAACAGCTGATACAGCCGCTCGCTGTCTCGACCGAGATACCCGACCCGCGCCCCGGGCGCCAACCCCTCAGCCTGCAGTGCATTCGCGACCTGGCAGGAAATCCGATGCAGCGCACCGAACGTCGTCTCCCGCCCCGCACACACCAGCGCCACCAAATCCGGCCGTCGCGCCGCGTGTTCGGCGATTGCCGCGGAAAGACCGGCCGTCGTCAAGTCCGCCCCCGGTACCGCTGACTTGGTCATGACATCACCTGAATCTGTAGTAGAGCAGTGGATTCCGCCTACTGACGCTATTCGGGGGCGGTAATCGCGCAGTAACTATTCGGGTCGACAGGAGGATTCGAGTAGGGGGTATCGCGACCGCAAATTCGATCGGCGTTGCGGATCAGGTGGATACGGTGCTCGACGCCGCTCGGCGCTGGGCCAGCGCTTCGCTGCGGACCCACCGGAACAGGGTGGGGTTGTCGACAGTGGTGATGATGCTGACGATGGTGCGGAGGTAGCGGTCGCTGTCGAGCAGAGCCAGCATGCTCGCGGCCAGGTCCGTGCGGGCGGTGAATCTACCGTCGGCGTGGCCCTCGACGACGGTGTGGTCGGTGACCGTCGGCAGGTGGTAAAGGCCGCTCGGGCGGACGATCGTCCAGTCCAGATCGGTGGCGCGGATCAGCGTTTCCATCCGCCGCATATCGTCGTACAGCGTCTTACCCAGCACCCGCGTCACGTACGGCAGTAGCACGCGGTTGAACAGGAGCCCGCCGTCGGAGTACGGGTGCGGGTCGACCCCGCTGGAGCTGACCACGGCGAGCCGACGCACCCGATGGCGCTGCATCGCGGCGACGATATTGGCCGCGCCCTGCGAATAGGTGTTGATCGGTTCCTTCCCGGCGGGCACCCCGAGTGTCGACAGCACCGCATCGGCCTGCGCCACGGCGGCATCGACCGCCCCCGGATCGAGCACATCGGCACCGACTACCTCGAGCCGATCATGGTTCAGTGGAAAGGAACCCGGTTGCCGGGTGACCGCGGAAACCTGATAGCCAGCGGCGAGTGCCTGTCCAGTGAGTAGGCGGCCGGTGGGTCCATTGGCTCCAAAGACGGTGATACGCATGATGATTGCCCTTCTCTGATATTCCTGTCCGGGTACCTGGACGGACATAAGTCGCCAGTGGCCGGATACCTGTGACAGTGCGGCCATGTGACGACTGCCACCGATCGTGAGTGTCACAAAGCGGTCGGGACGCGCCACTTGCGTGTGACACCTTCGAGAGCGAACAGACAGGAGCGGCATATGAGGAACGGCGACCGCAGGGGTCCCGCCACCGACGCGTTTGTTGCCCACCGCAACCTGCTGTTCACCGTCGCCTACGAGATGCTCGGCTCGGCCGCCGACGCCGAAGATGTCCTCCAGGAAACCTGGTTACAGTGGGCGGACGTCGATCTCGGCGCGGTGCGGGATCAGCGCGCGTTCCTCGCCAAGATCACCACTCGTCAGGCCATCCGGCGGCTGCGCTCACTCGGACGGCGCCGGGAGTCCTACGTCGGCCCCTGGCTACCCGAGCCGCTGCTCACCGCGCCCGACGTGGCCGAGGACATCGAGCTGGCCGAGAACATCTCGATGGCGATGCTGCTGGTACTGGAGACGCTCGCCCCGACCGAGCGGGCAGTGTTCGTCCTGCGCGAGGTATTCGACGTGGGATACGACGAGATCGCCGACGCCGTCGATAAGACTCCTGCGGCGGTCCGCCAGATCGCGCACCGCGCACGTGCTCATGTCGCCGCGCGCCGACCGCGCGGGGACGTGTCCCCGGCCGAGACCCGAGAGGCGCTCGGGGCGTTCCAACGGGCGGTCGAGACAGGCGATCTGCAGAGTCTGCTCGACATCCTTGCGCCGGACGTCGTCTTCTTGGGCGACGGTGGGGGAGTCAAGCGGGCGTTGTTGCGGCCTATCGTGGGGGCCGAAAAGGTGGCTCGCGTCCTGGCCCGCGGCTCGGGCTGGATGGGCGGTGAGACGTCGGCCGAGCCGGCACAGGTCAATGGCTGGCCGGCTCTGATCGTCCGACTCAATGGGGAGATCGATGGCGTCGTGGCGGTGCGGATCGACCACGGCTCGGTCACGGGTCTCTACTTCGTGCGCAATCCCGAGAAGCTCTCGCGTATGCGCCGCGAGACCACGTTGGACCGTTGAATCCGAGGCAACGCCCCCTGGGCACGCCATGTGATCCATGCCACATGATGTCAGAAACTTCGTCGAAGCGGTGTCTTGTGCTCGAACCCCTCGGAGCAAAGGAGATTCATCATGAGCAACAACACCGATGTGGTCGTGATCGGCGGCGGATATGCCGGAGTGATGGCGGCCAATCGATTGACACAGCGCGACGACGTGACGGTGACCGTAATCAACCCGCGCTCGGTCTTCGTCCCCCGGCTGCGTCTGCACCAACTGGTGGGCGGGACCCACGATGCGGTCGTCGACTACACCGAAGTCCTGGCCGAGGGTGTCCGGCTGGTCGTCGACAGCGTGACACGGATCGACGCGGCCGAGCGCAGTGTGACGCTGACCAACGGCGACAGTATCGGCTACGACTACCTGATCTACGCGGTGGGCAGCGGCAGTACCGGCCCGCGGGTGCCGGGTGCGGCCGAATTCGCCTACCCGATCGCCACATTGGAGGCGGCGCAGCGGGTGCGGTCGGTGCTGTTCGACACGCCCTTGGCGGCCGCGGTGACTGTTGTCGGGGGTGGTCCGACCGGTATCGAGACCGCTGCGGAGCTGGCCGAGCAGGGTCGCGCTGTCACGTTGGTCTGCGGCGGGGTCGTCGGTCCGTACCTGCACCCTCGGGCTCGACGCACCGCCCGGAAGTACCTCGCCGAACTGGGGGTCAGCGTCCTCGAAGGCCCCGACACATCGGTCACGACGGTGACACGCGATGCCGTGGAACTCAGTGACGGACGCACGCTGGCGAGTAAGATCACCATCTGGACCGCGGGGTTCGGTGTGCCCGATCTGGCCGCCAGCAGCGGGTTGCGCACCGACACCGCCGGGCGGCTTCTCACCGACGAAACACTGACCAGCCTCGACGACGAACGCATCGTGGCGGCCGGCGACTCGTCGGCGCCATCGGACCTGCCGTTCCGGATGAGCGCCTACGCCGCGGGATGCCTGGGCGCTCATGCCGCCGACACGGTGCTGAACCGGATCGCGGGTGAGCGGTCGGCGCCGATCGACCTGTCGTTCGCCGCCATGTGTATCAGCTTCGGGCGCCGCGCCGGCATCTTCCAACTCGCCCACAAGGACGACGCCGCTATGCGGCTCTATTTCAGCGGCCTCGCGGGCAAGAAGCTCAAGGAGATGTCCTGCGCCTTCAGCGTCAAGCACCTGGTGACCGAAGCGCGTAAGCCCGGTTCGCATTCCTGGCCCAAGGACGGCAAGCACAGGCCGGCATTGCTGCGGGCCCAGCGCGGTGACACGGCGGCACCGGTCGCCTAGGCCACCGAATTCGCCAGCAGTTACCGACGGGAGCGGACTCCATGGACACCACAGATGCACCTCGCGGCCAGCGGCGGGCCGACAACGAGGCAGCGGGCCGCGGCCGCGGCGGTGACGCCGCCGACCCGGCGACCGATGCTTTCGTCGCGCACCGCAATCTGCTGTTCACCGTCGCCTACGAGATGCTCGGCTCGGCCGCCGACGCCGAGGACGTCTTGCAGGAATCCTGGCTGCGATGGGCGAAGGTCGACATGGGGCAGGTGCACGATCAACGCGCCTACCTGGTAAAGATCACCACCCGGCAAGCGCTCAATCGGCTGCGATCGATGAAACGTCGCAGAGAGTCATACGTGGGCTCGTGGCTGCCGGAGCCCCTGCTCACCACTCCGGATGTCGCCGCTGATGTCGAACTCTCCGAAAGCGTATCGATGGCGCTGATGCTCGTTCTCGAGACGCTGACCCCAACCGAACGGGCGGTGTTCGTGCTGCGCGAAGCATTCGGGATCGGCTACGACGAGATCGCCGACGCCGTCGACAAGGCTCCCGCCGCCGTGCACCAGATCGCCCACCGCGCCCGCCGTCACGTCGAAGCCCGCCGCCCGCGCCGCACAGTCACCGCACGGCAGGCCGAGGCGGCTCTCGAAGCCTTCCAGCGGGCGCTCGAGACCCGCGACATGCGGGGCCTACTCGACGTGCTCGCCCCCGACGTTGTCGCGATCAGCGACGGCGGCGGCATCAAGCAGGCCACACCACGGCCAGTCCTCGGGGCTGACAAGGTGGCACGTTTCATTGTCGGCGGCCTCACCAAGAACGATGTCACGCTGACCATCGAGGCGACCGCGATCAACGGCAGCCCCGCCCTGGCCCTGCACGTCGAGGGGGAACTCGACGGTGTGATCGCGGTGCGCGTCGAGGACACCCGCATCACCGGCCTCTACTACGTCCGCAATCCGCAGAAGCTGACCCGCGTCGAATCCGAGACCCGGCTCACCCTGCGATGAACACCGGTCCCGGCCCAACTGTTCGAGGAGTAGAAATGACCACGTCGGCACCGCTCGTCACCGATGCGCTTCCGTCACGATGGTTGACGGTGGCCAGAGCAGTCGCCGTGCTCACGGCGATCATCGGCGTACTACTCATCGCCTTCGCCTGGCCATCGGTGCGGTCGTCGGTTCACGATGTGCCAATCGCCGTCGCAGGCCCGACCAGCGCGGTCGCACAGATCCGCATCACACTGGAGCAGCGTCTGCCGGGCGGGTTCGAGGTCACCGAAGTCGCCGACACTGCAGCCGCGGAACAACTCATCCGCGCCCGGCAGGTGTACGGGGCGATCGACGTCAGCTCCGGCACCCCGCAAGTCATCGTCGCCTCCGCCGCCAGCACCGCGGTCGCCCAGACCCTGCAGACCATGGCGACCGGCCTCGGCCAGATAGGACAATCCGGCACACCGGTCGCTGTCCGCGACCTCGCGGCCCTGCCCGCCGACGATCCCCGCGGCGTCGGCCTGGCCGCAGGAGCTCTGCCACTGGTGATGGGCGGTCTGCTGGCCGCGGTGTTGCTGACCAGATTCGTTCACGGCACTGTCCGCCGGGCCGCCGGGGCACTCGTCTTCGCGGCGACCGGCGGCTTGACCGTGGCGGCGATCCTGCAATTCTGGTTCGGCTCACTGAGCGGGTCCTACCCGGCCAACGCCGGCGCCATCGCGCTGACCATCGCGGCCACCTCCCTAACCATCCTCGGGCTGGAATCTCTTTTCGGATACGCCGGAATCGGGATCGGCGCTGCTCTGATGCTGCTCATCGGCAACCCCCTCTCGGGCACGGCGACCGCACCCGAGATGCTGCCCGGCTGGTCGGGCACGCTCGGTCAGCTACTGCCTCCCGGAGCAGGTGGCCAATTGCTCCGATCGACCGCCTTCTTCGACGGCCGCGGCGCCACCCACACCCTCACCGTGCTCGTCACCTGGATCGCCTTCGGCGCAGTACTGTGCCTGGTCGGCGGACTGCGCGCACGCCGTGCCGCGAACGCCGGCGCGGCGCGTCGGGCGACACACAGAGCACCGACCGAAGCCACATCGGCACCCCTCAGCGCCCAGTAGGGACGACTGTGCTGGAACTGGGACGCGAAATCCCAGCTCCGGGCACGGTCACCTGCGATCCTGAATGAATGAAGCTCCAGGTGGAGCAAGACGACGGGCCGTTCTACGACGGCGGTGAGGCGCCGGCGGAGGAAGCGGCCGCCGCTATTGCCCCCGAGGCGGTCGTGGTCAATGTCGCGGAACCGCCCGAATCGCCGCGGACCCGCGCCGACGATCAGGATGTCGCCGACGATCTGGAACCGGATCTCGTCATTGTCCTCGACCGGCGCTTCAATGAAGCCACCCGCCGCGAGGAGTTCCGGCTGCTCCGCCGGATCGGGTATGACGACAATGTTCCGGGAGTCGGTATCGGCAGAATTCTGGTACCGGCCGATCTGGAGAACTGGACCACCGACCTCACCTCGGTGCCGTTCTTCCTGACCTGGCTGGTGCCCAAGACCGGCGCGCACCTGCCGGCCGCGATCCTGCACGACGGTTTGGTCCTGCACAAAGACGAACCCGCGAGCTACATCGCCGCACGCGAGATCTACCGGGACGAGGCCGACCGGGTATTTCGCGACGCCATGGCCAAGACCGGCACCGGATTGCTTCGCCGCTGGATGGTCTGGGCCGCCGTCACGGCCGCAACCATGCATTTCGCCCGGCAGGTCGACTGGGCGCCAATTCAGAAGTGGCACTATAGGATTGCGCTCTGGGGCACGCTGGCCCTGATCGTCTCGCTCGGGATGTGGTCCACCCTCGACCTGCTGAATATTTCAGGGATTGCGGGTGTGCCGTGGATAGGGGAGCGGCCGATCCCGGCGCTCATCGGCGGGCTCGCCGGGGCCCTCGCCATCCCACTGCTACTCGGGACCACCTGGGGAAAATTTCGGATCGCGGGATGGATCATCGGTCCGCTAGTGGCATTGATCCTTCCGGCGATCGTGCCCATTGTCGTCATCAGCGGGCTCTATGTCGGGGTGGAACGTCTCCAGCAGTGGCAGCCCTGGCTGGCGAAGGCGCTGGCCGTTGTCTCGGTGTGCGCGATACTCGCAGTGTTCGCGGTGTCGTGGTGGATGGCCTGATTGGAGCGGATGGCGCTCCTCGACGTGGACTCTCCCGCTACGGGAGGGTCCACCATGGGAGCGATATTTCGTCACGACGGCGAACCGCATATCGAGGAAGGCTCGGCATGACCACGGTGATCGACATCGATGCCCGCGGCACGCAGCACTGTGAGACGACAGCTCTGGGAGTTCTGCTGCGACACGAGGGAATCGACCTGTCCGAGCCCATGCTCTTCGGCCTGGGCTCCGGTCTGTCCTTCATCTACTGGGACAACAAGAATATGGGATTCCCCTTCCTCGGCGGACGGGTCAAACCTTTCGATCTCACCAGGAACCTGGCCACCCAACTGAGTCTGGAACTCCTGGTTCAGGAGACCGTCTCTGCCGGTAGAGCTTGGGAGAATGTCGCAGGCCCCCTCGCCACCGGCCGTCCCGTCGGGCTTCAGCTCGACAGCTACTACCTGGACTACTTCGGGTCGAAGGTGCACTTCGGCGGGCATATCGTCGCCATGTACGGCTACGACAGCGACAGCGCCTACCTGGTGGACACCGAGCAGCAGGGCGGAGCCGTATCCACCACCTTGACCAGTCTTGCCCAGGCCAGGGCCGCGCGCGGCCCGATGACCGCCAAACACCGGTCCTTCACCGTCACCAAACCCGGGAATACCGCTTCGCCCCACGACCGGATCATTCCCGCCATCACCGCGTGCGCCGCCACCTTCCTCAACCCACCCATCGTCAACTTCGGCTGCCGAGGCATCGAGAAGGCCGGTCGACTGGTGCGCACATGGCTCCAACGGACCGACAACCCACAGCAAGACCTACCGTTGGCCGCCCGACTCATGGAGCAGGCCGGCACCGGCGGCGCCCTGTTCCGCAACCTCTACCGTGACTTCCTCGCCGAGTGCACCCAACTCTTCGACAGCAGCCATCTGCGCACCGGCCACCGGCTCTACACCGAGGCAGCTGCGCTGTGGACCGAAGTCGCCGCGTTGATCACTGCGGCCGGCGAATCGGGCGATGGGGAAAACCTCGTGCGCGCCGGTTCCGTCCTCGGCGATATATCCCGCGTAGAGCACGAGGCGATGCAGTCGCTGAGCCGTCTGGACGACACATCGGGGAGTACGGTCAGAACAGATCCGGCGACGCAGACACGTTCTGTCCGGTGAGCCGGAATGACGTAGTCGAGCGGTACGTTCACGACCGGTAGAGCGATTCGCCGCCTTGCTCAGCAGCTGAAAGCGTTGGCGCGCGGAGATGTCGACATCCGAAGCGGTTCGGATCTCGAGTACACGGCGCGTTCTCGCGTCGTCGCCACGATCACTGTCGAGCCTCGGGCCGTGGCATGGGTGAAAGGCGAGTTCGCGCAGGCGAGCCGAGGGCCTCAGACGGAAACATCCAGCCCCACACGCGGGTAGCGGTCGGTGTCCAGCGGCGCGCCCGGTTCAACCCCTACCACCTCGTCCTGATAGCCGTTTCCGGCCGAGGGCTGGTACACGGCGGCGGCATCCATGTACACGGAGGTGAGGGAAATGCGTGGGGTGGCGGTCGCATTGGTACCCGCCGCGTGTACGAGTCGGGAGTGATGGAATGTGCAGTCCCCGGCACGGATCGGGACGGCGACCCGTGGCCGCCACACCAGTTCCGGGAATACATCGAACGGATCCCAGAGTTCGGCGGCGGCCGGATTCGATTCGGCGGTTGCCTCGGATTCGGTGGCCTCGGGCCAAATATGGGAACCCGGTACGAATGTCAGGCAGCCGCGTTCCACCGGGACGTCGACCAATGCCACCCAGGCGGTCAGCGTCACCGCCCGCCCTGCGATGGGGAAGGCGAAATCGTCGAAGTGGAACGGGGTAGGGCTGGCTCCGGTGCTTCGCTTGAGTAGTAGTTCGGACTTGAACATGCGCAGCTGCTGTCCAGCGAGCAGTTCCGCGATTCCGGTAATACGCGGATGCAGGGCGAGGGTGCGCATGACAGCGCTCTTGGTCTCAGGATCGGCGACCCAATCCATGACATTGCCCTCTCCGTCGTCCCAGGACACCTTGTGTTCCCGGTCGAGCAGGACCCGAGCATCGGATAGATACCGCTGGATCTCCGGTGCGGTGAGCACTTTCGGGATATGAACGAATCCCTGACTGCGGTACTGCTCGACGATTT
This sequence comes from Nocardia uniformis NBRC 13702, assembly GCF_001613345.1. Classification (GTDB taxonomy): domain Bacteria; phylum Actinomycetota; class Actinomycetes; order Mycobacteriales; family Mycobacteriaceae; genus Nocardia; species Nocardia uniformis. The sequence continues at coordinate 90,434 of NZ_BDCE01000091.1, forward strand.
CGGCGGACAGGTTCTGCGGAGCACTGAGATCGGCCACAACTTCGACGGTAACCGCGAACCAGCCCTTCGGCCACGGGATTTCGAGTGCGGGCCGCCGCCGGGCGGGGTGCGAATCAGGCTGTACGCCCACCGGTTCCCGCTCGGCCCGCCGTCTCCACACGTCAGCGGCGGCCGGTGATCGGCCAGCATCGCCAGATCCGGGGTGCGCAGGCGGCCGATCTGCGGTGTGGAGAATCCGCGGCTTCGTTCGTCGTCAAGGTAGAGAGGAGTAGCGGACTTCTCGTTCCGAGGAAGGATGATGAGCTCATGCAGTATCTGGCATTGCTGTTCGGACAGGAAGACACTCCGGATGCCCGGCCGGGGACCCCGGAGTTCGATGCGGAGGTCGCTCGGTACGCCGCTTTCGAGGAGAAGGCCGGGGCGGCGGTGGCCGGTGGTGCCGCGCTGCACCCCACCGCCACAGCGATCAATATCCGACACACCGGCGGACGGACCCTGGTGACCGACGGTCCGTTCACCGAGCTCGCCGAGGTCGTCGGCGGGTTCTATGTATTCGAGGCCGACGATCTCGATGCCGCGATCGGCCTGGCACAACAGCTGCCCGCGGCCGATTCCGGGTCCATCGAGGTGCGTCCGCTGGCGATGTGGGAACCGCACGGCGAGATCCGGGCCGACTGGTGGGTTGCCCTGCTGTGGGAGCCGCCCGGCGAGGTGATCGCGGTCGGTACCCCCGAATGGGATGCGGGGGCGGACGAGCATCGCAGGTTCGCCGAATCCGCAGCCGGAGCGATACGGGGCAGTGCCGCCATGCATTCGCCCAGCACCGCCACCACCGTGCGGGCCCGGGACGGGAAGGTGCTGCTCACCGATGGACCCTTCCCCGAATCGGCGGAGGTGATCGACGGGCTGTACCTGTTCAGCGCCCCCGGCCGCGCCGAGGCCACCGAGATCGCCGCCCGCATTCCGATCGGCGCGAAGGGGCGGGTCGAGGTACGCCCCCTCGTCGAGATGGACGCTTGACACCGGCGCTGGACCCGGCCGAATTCGATGCGGTGTATCGCGTCGAATTCGGCCGGGTGCTGGCCACGGTCGCTCGGTTCACCGGGGATATCGGGCTCGCGGAGGACGCGGTACAGGAGGCGTTCACCGACGCGCTGCGCACCTGGCCGCAGCGCGGTGTGCCGACCAACCCGGGGGCCTGGCTCACCACCTCCGCGCGTAACCGTGCCCTCGACCGGCTGCGCCGAGAAGCGGCGCGGCCGGCGAAGGAGTACGACGCGGTGCGCGATATCCCACCCGCACAGGAGCCCGACATGTCGCCGATCGCCGACGACCAGTTACGGATGATTTTCACCTGCTGCCATCCCGCACTGTCCGCCGAATCTCAGGTTGCGCTGACCCTGCGGCTGGTGTGCGGACTGCGCACCGCGGAGATCGCGCGGGTGTTCCTCCAGCCCGAACACACCGTCGCCCAGCGGCTCAGCCGAGCCAAGGCGAAAATCCGCCGGGCCGGCATCCCGCTGCGGGTGCCGCCGGTACACCTACTTCCCGAACGCACCGCCGCAGTCCTGGCCTGCATCTATCTGGTATTCACCGAGGGGTACTTCGCCACCTCCGGGCCGTCGGCGGTGCGCGACGAACTGTGCGACGAGGCGATCCGCCTCGGTCGGCTGCTGTGCACCCTGCTGCCCGACGAACCCGAGGCACGGGCCCTGCTGGCGCTGATGCTGCTCAACGACAGTCGGCGCGACCAGCGGCGCACCGCGGACGGTGCGCTGGTTCCGCTGGAGGACCAGGACCGCAGCCGCTGGGACCGGCCGAAGATCCGGGCGGGCCTGGGCTGCCTGATCTCGGCCGCCGAGGACAGCGGCACCGGACCGTACCTGGCGCAGGCCCGCATCGCCGGCGCACACGCCATGGCACCAACCTGGGAGCGCACCGACTGGGCTGCCGTGGTGTCGGGCTACGACGAGCTGCTGCACTACACCGACTCTCCCGCGGTGGCGGTGAACCGGGCGGTGGCGCTCGGCTTCCGCGACGGCTTCGAGCACGGTCTGGCCGCGCTGGACAAGGTGGCCGACCACCCGCGGCTGGCCGGCTCCCACCTGGTTCCCGCCAGCCGCGCGGACCTGCTGCGACGCCTGGGCCGCCCCGCTGAAGCGGCGGAACAGTACCGCCTGGCAATTGCGGACGCTCCCAACGACCAGGCTCGCAGCTTCCTGAAACACCGTCTCGACGACCTTCCCGACCGTGGGGTTCGGATTCGAGAAGAACCTCGCTGAACGGGTTCGCTACCACTCGGACGCCCACATCAAGGGGACTCACCGCCGGAAGTCACGGTCCGCCGCGATACCACTGATGGGCCTCGTGGTGCGCGGAGGCATTCTTTCGCTTCGCGGATCGCAGAGTCCGGTCCGCGTTCGCCGATCGCTGGCATCCTCCACTACTCGGTGATACCGTATAGTGGTACTCGGTATCACGCAGTACCGATTGGACTGAGGGAGGGCTCGCGATGGACGACCTGACCGAGATGCTGAAGGGCACGCTCGAAGGGTGCGTGCTCGAAATCATCGGCAGCGAGGAAACCTACGGGTACGCCATCACCCGTCGGCTGAACGAACTCGGCTTCGCCGACGTCATCGAGGGGACGGTGTACACCATCCTGCTGCGATTGGAGCGGAACGGACTCGTCCAGGTGACGAAACGACCGTCCGGTGTTGGTCCGCCACGTAAGTTCTACGCGCTCAACGACACCGGACGCGAGGAACTTGCGAAGTTCTGGGCGAAATGGCAGTACATCTCATCACGCATCGACAGGCTCAAGGAGGGCGAGGGATGAACTTCTGGGAGACCATCACAGGCAGCGATCTCACCAGGGAATCGAAGGCGTTCGAAGCCCGGGCCGAGGCGCTGCCGGACGAATACCGGGCGGCGTGGGAACAGATCAAGAGCCACCTCTTCCCCTATTCGGGCTTCACCGGCCGCAACCTGATGCCGATCCTCGACGCCGCCCTGGGGTTGCTCGAAGAAACAGCGGCGGAGGGGCAGAGCGTCCACGAGGTGGTCGGCGACGACATCGGAGGCTTTTGCGCGGCGCTGGCCGGTGGAGTAGGGGCTCGAACGTATCGCGACCGGTGGCGCGAGCAGTTGAACAGGAACGTTGCCAGGAAATTGAGCCGGCTGGGAGGCTGACGTGAGTATCCACGACATCATCGCGGGTAAGAAGCAGTGGCGGACGCACATGGCTCGGGTCAAGGCGCTCCCGCCGGATTACCAGATCGTCTACAAGGAGATGCAGAAGTACCTGTTCAAGGTCGGACCGATCGGCCTGCCTGACGGGCCCCTGCTCCCCGAGATCATCGACTTCTTCGAGGGGGGCGTCGCCGCGGGCAAGGGGGTCTTGGAACTCATCGGCAATGACGTCGCCGCGTTCTGCGACGACCTGGTCAAGGACTCACGCACCTATGCGGACGCCTATCAGGAGTCCATCAGCGGGGAACCCGGCACGGCCGCGAAGTAGCGCACCCGTCACCGTCCCCCCCGGACGACGCGACTGGGCAAGGCCGGGAGAAGTCGAACCCGAAACCCTCACACCATCAGGTTGAAATATGACAAACACCAGAGATTCCTCAACCGATTCGAAGTGGACCGGCATGGTGCCGGTCGACGACACGGCCCTGGCCGTCACCGATACCGGCGGCACCGGCCTCCCCGTGGTCTACCTCAACGGCCAGTTCGCTACGCAGGGGTACTGGCGGCGGGTCATTGCCGACCTGGGCCCGGGGTGGCGGCACATCACGTACGACGAGCGGGCCCGCGGCAGGAAGTCGCAACGTTCGGCGGATTATTCCTTCGAGGCCGCCGTCCGGGATGTCGATGCAGTGCTCGCGGCCCGGGGCGTGGAGCGGGCGCTGGTAGTGGGCTGGTCCTATGGAGCGTTCGTCGCGGCCCACTGGGCCAGCCGCAATCCGGACCGCGCCGTGGGCGCGATCATGGTCGACGGCGCGCAGCCGTACGACTGGCTTACCGACGACTTGGAACAGGGGATCCGGAAAGCGTTTCGGCGGTGGGGCTGGTTCATGCCGCTGCTGCGCCCGACGGGTCTGACCCCGCGGATGACCGCGGAACAGATGGCGAACAGCAATATCGAGCTCGGCAAACTCGCCCGGGCGCATGAGCTGGGCCCCGTCCTCGACGACATCGCCGTCCCGGCGCGGTATGTGGTTGCTTCGGGGGAGTCCTTCGGCAGCCCGGGCGGGCAGGAAGAGGTACGCACCAGCCTCCCCGCGGTAACCGAACGGAACCCGAACATCCAAATCAGTGCGAAGGTCTCCAGCAATCACGGTGCGATCCTGCGTAAGGACTTCCGCGCCGTCGCTGATGCCGTACGTGAGGTCGCCGCCCTCGACCGCCGCGAGCGCTGACGAACACCGCTGACAGACTGGCGACAGGTACACCGGGGCAAACACTCGGTCAGCGGGGAGGTATCCAGTCGCAGCACCCACAGTTCTCAGGCCTCCGAGTGTATTCGCCTGTGCCGGTAGCGGTTTGCGAGTAGTTTCCCGGCATGGCCACGCCGAAGGAACCGAACGATCCGAAGCGACCGGACAAACCACACGATGCATTGTTCCGGCAGGTGATGTCGCATCCAGACGCCTTCGCTGGGGAGTTGCGCGCGGTTCTACCGGAAGCGGTTGCCGCGCAGATTGATTGGACACGGCTGCGGCCCCAGTCGTGTAGCTTCGTCTCCGCTGAGCTGCGGGCCCGCTTCAGCGATGTACTGTTCGTGACCCGCTGGGCGGGGCGAGAAGCGTTCGTGTATGTACTGCTCGAGCATCAGCGAAAGTCCGATCCGTTGATGGCGTTTCGGATGTTGGCGTACGTGGTGAGGATCTGGGAGCGGTATCTCGAAACGAACCCCGCCGCCAAGCGATTGCCGGCGGTGATTCCGGTTGTCGTGTACGCGGGCGCCGATGGCGCGCCGTGGAGCCACTCGGTCGAGGTGGCGGATCTGGTCGATGTCGAACCCTCGATGGCAGCAGCGTTGGCAGGGTTGTTACCCCGGATGAGGTTCGTGCTCGACGATCTGGCCACTGTCGACGCGGCTGCGTTACTGGCCAGGCAGCCGGCGCGGGTTCGGGTGGTGTTGACACTGCTCAAGAGCGCGCCGGGAAACCGGCACCTCGAACGGGACCTGTCGTCACTGATCGCGGATCTCATGACTCTGACGACGGCGGAGTTGGACCGTGTGCTGGAGTACATCCTGGTGGTGGGCGATACTGTTGTAGGTGATCTACTGCCCGTGATCGACCAGCTCGGACCGGAAATCAAGGAGGCATTCGTGACGACCGCAGAGCGACTCCGCGCCGAAGGCCTGGCGGAAGGTTTGGCCGAGGGCCGGGCCGAGGGGCGGGCCGAGATGCTGATCGAGCAGTTGTCGCAGAAGTTCGGGTCCGTACCGTCTGCGGTGGCCGATGCGATTCGCGCACAGGATCCAGCACGGCTCCAGGCGATGGGCCGACGCGTCCTCACCGCAGCCACCTTGGGTGACGTGATCGCCGAATAGTGAGTAGCGTCCCCAAAGACCGCGGCTGATCGGTTGTCATCGGATTCGCCGCTCAGGCCCGGGACAACGGAGGTGAACCAGCGGGCTCAGCTCAGTCTCGTCGCTGCTGCCTCCGCGTTGTCCCAGCTCGCCGGACCACCCTGCTTCACCGAGAGGCGCTCCAGCGCCGTCCTGGCCTCCGGACCAGCTATCGCGCCCAGCAGCTCGATGGCCGAGTCGGCACCGATGTCCTCGATCACGCAGTGCTCGGCCAGCTCCACCGCCCACTCGGCGAAACAGGCCGGATCGGGGTGGAGAGCCAGCCAGCGCAGAACCGAGTCGGCCGTGTCGTCTCGCAGGCACGGGATCATCGCCAGCATCACCACCTCGATGTGATCCACGACGTGCCGCTGCAGCGAGTTGAGCCGCCCCCGTCCCTGCCATTCCCGCACCAGCTGGTCCACACCGGCCCACGTCACCTGGCTCATGCGGGGCATTCTCTCCCCGATTGCCTGATGGAACTCCTCCCACGCATGCCACAACAGGCCAGGCGACGGCGGCTCAGGCACATACGGCGCCAATTCCGAGTCCTCCAGCAGCACGGTTACCACGCGCCGGGCCTGCGCCACCTGCTCGTCGGTGTGCGGCAGCTCCACGATCCGGCTCCAGTCCCATTCGTCCCAGGGCTGCGGCAAGGACCGCAGGGCACGGGGCAGGACATAGTCACCGTCGACACTGTGCCAACGCGCAACTACTGGGTCCCACGCCTCCTCGGCACTCGGTTCCAACCGCGGCCCTCTCATGTCTGCCGTTGGTTATCCCGCTCAAAGTAGACCAAATCGGCTGGGCGGGGCGAGTGTGCGGCCGTGACCTGCGCGGCCGCCATGCCAACCGACTGAGCGAATCCTGATCACTCAGACACAGATTCGACCGAAAGGGAACGGACCTCGTCCACTGAATGGTACGGGCGTACATGCGAGCACAGTTTTTGAATGAATTCGTTTGTATTGCGTAGCGTTGGGTCCTACCAAACGTAAACGTATTGTTCGCGAGGTAGAGCAAGGGGAGGGGGATCTGCTGACCGCCGATAAGGTTCACTTATCGGCGGTCAGAACGGTGCGGGATCGATTGGGGCTCTTGGGGAATCGTTTCGTGTTGTTGCGTTCGAAATGACGAAACAAACGCTACGATTTTGGCTGTGTCGACGAGCATCTGTAACTACCCGAGCTGCACGCGTCCCATTAATCGCGGTGGGGGTCCGGGGCGGCCTTCGGAGTACTGCGACCATCCCGATCACACGCGGTGGCGGGCCTGGCGGGAGCGGCAGCGGCTACAGCAGGCCGAAAGCGAGACCCCGACCGCGAACGTCACTGTGACGCAACAGGGGCCGGTGACTGTGGCCCGATTGCGCGCCGATGAGCTGCTGATCCAGTTCCGGGGAGTGGCCGATCAGCTGGGGAACACACTGGCGGCGGCGGTGGCCGAATTGTCCACGCTGGCGGATCCTTCCGTGGCGGAAGCGCAAGTGCAGGCGGTGCAGGCCGATGCCGCGCGCCGGATTGCCGAAGCCGAGATGGCGGCCGCGGCGGCGGAGCAGGCGCGGCGTAATGCTGACGAGGCGCGGGCCGCGGCGGAATCGGCGGCCGAGGACGCGGCGCTGGCCGCGGAAGCGGCCGAGGCGCGGATCGCGGACGCTGTATCCACACGCGATGACGCATTGCGCGAGGTCGAGCGGGTTACCAAACAGGCGGCCGAGGATGTGTTCGCTGCGCGGAACGAGGCGGAGGCCGAAATCCGCACCATCCGCCGCGAGTCCGCCGACGATATCGAGCGGGCGCGGCAGCAGGCGACCGAGGAGATCGAGTTGGCGCGATCCAAGACCGCGACCGAGGTCGAGCAGGTGCGTCGCGATGCCTCCCAGCGCACTACCGCGGCCGCCGCCGAACGGGATCTGGCCGTACAGCGGGCCGCCGATGCCGAGCGCGCCATCGACCGTGCCGAACAGGCTGTGGCGGAACGTAATCAGGCGGTTGCGGAAGCCAGGGATGAGCTCGTTCGCGTGCGCGCCGAACTCGACCGCGCCCGCACCGAACTGACCGAGGCCCGGCGGATCGCCGCTGACGATATAGCGGCCGTGCGCGCCGAATCCGCGACAGCGCTCGATCGAGCCCGGCAGGAGGCGGCGGCGCGGCTGGCGACACTCGACGACGCTCGCGAACAAACCCTCGCTCGCGCCGAGCGCGCCGAACGTCAACTCGACGCATTGCTCGCCGGTCGCGCGGAGAGTTCGGTGCTCAGCGAAGCCACGGCTTCAGGAACTAAAAAGTAAGTACCGGTCGGTATAAACACTAGGTGCGGTTTGCATTCCGAATCCTCACGGCGAAGATATTCATCGAGGCGGCGATCCGGCCTTACACCTGTATCGTCATTGGCAAAGAACTGCTCCGCTCGGACGCGATCTGGAATGATCTTTTCTATCGTGGATCGGCCCGGCTGGCGACTGCCCGTGCGATCATCGACCGCTGGTGCACGGAAGGGTTAAGGTGTTGCGAGACTTGAATATCAACGCCATCAGAGCACGGCAATCACGGCCGAGTGTGGCGCGGGTGTACAGCTACGTGCTCGGTGGACGTGACAACTACGGCGTCGACAAAGATGTCGGGGACTTCTTCATGGGAGACCTCCCCGGCTCCGAGCTACTGGCGATTACGAACCGGGAAGCCGTTATTCGTGCGGCCCGCGATATGGCCCGCGACGGCATCCGGCAAATAATCGATATGGGTTGCGGATTGCCGACCGATGAGAACGTCCACGATGTGCTGCGCCGTCAGCACCCGGACGGTCGCGTCGTCTACGTCGACAACGACCCGTTCGTGGTGGCACATGGACGCGCGCTGCTCGCCATCGACGACAATATCGCCGTACTCGAAGCCGATGTGGGTGATTCGGCGGCGGTCCGCGAGCATCCGGAGGTGCAGCGGCTCATCGACTTCGACGAACCTCTCGGCATCATCTTCGGTATCACGCTGAGCTTCCTCAATGATGACGAGAATCCGGCCGGGGTCGTCCGCGACTGGGCGGACCGGATGATTCCCGGAAGTCAGGTCTACATCTCGCATTTCCAGACCGGCCGCACCCGGGAGGCAGCCGCCACCGAGCGGAAGATTCTGGAAGCCTTCGGCCGTGGCACCTGGCGCAACGAGGAGCAGATTCTCGCGCTGTTCGGTGACCTCGAACTACTCGAGCCCGGTCTGCGCGCCTGCGCGGTGGCGTCCGGATCCGCCCGCTGTGGGCACACCCGCCGCCGACCAGCGCGACCTCAGTATCTGGGAGGAACTCGTCGTCGCCGCGATCGCGCGCAAATCCGGCTAGGACGCCGGATCGGTAAACAGATCCTCTCGCGGTGAGACGAGGGGCAGCGGCGGCAGCATGTCCCGGTGTCCAACTCTCGGCGAGCAGAACTTGAACGGACCATCGGGAGCGAACAGCCGACCCATCTGCGGGTCGGCATGGTCGAGGAACCACACGCTCAATCCGGTGCGCGCGTCGAGACGGTAGTGTTCCCATGCGCGCCAAAGGATTTCCAGCCGCGCCGCTGCCTCGGCATGCTTGTACCACTCCGGACACCACGCCACTGACGGATCGTTGATCACATCGCGCCGGTACACCACGCTCAGGTAGTTATCGACGAACTCGATCACCGACGGGTAGACGTGTCCTACCGATCTCCAGTCGTTCATGACTCCATTCAACAGCACTGAGCGCGAACGTCACTGTGACGCAAGTAAGTTCGATATGAGAGACCGGGTTTTCAGGTCGTACGCGGACTTACCAGGCCGGATTCGTATGCGAGAACGACCAGTTGGGCGCGGTCGCGGGCGTGCAGTTTGGTCATGGCCCGGTTGATATGGGTCTTCGCGGTCAGCGGACTGATGACCATATGGTCGGCGATCTCGTCGTTGGACAGGCCCCGGGCCACCAGGACTACCGCCTCGCGTTCGCGGGCGGTCAGTTCCTTCAGGCCCGCTGTGGTGCCGGTGTCGAGCGGCTGGCTGACGTACCGGTTGATCAGCCGGCGGGTGATCGACGGTGCGAGCAGCGCGTCACCTCGGGCGGCGACCCGCACCGCGTGCAGGAAGTCTTCCGGCTGAATATCTTTGACGAGGAATCCGGCCGCCCCGGCGCGCAGCGCGTTGAAGACATATTCGTCCATGCCGTAGTTGGTCAGGATGACGACGTGCACCCCGGCCAGGGCCGGATCCGCGGCAATGCGTCGGGTCGCCTCGATACCGTCGGCGACGGGCATCTGAATGTCGATGAGCGCGATATCGGGCAGGTGCTGTCTGGCCAGTTCCAGCCCCTCGTTCCCGTCGGCGGCCTCGGCGATCACCTCGATATCGTCCTCGAGGTCGAGGAGTGCGCGGAATCCGCTGCGAATGAGTGGCTGGTCGTCGACCAGCAGGACCCGAATCATGGTCGATCCACGGGAAGTTCGGCTCGGACGGAGAACCCGCCCTCGCTGCGCGGTGCCGCCCGCAGGTGACCGCCCAGGGCGGAGACACGTTCGCGCATGCCGAGCAAGCCGACGCCGTGCACCGGCGCGGTGTTCGCCGAGGCCTTGCCATCGTCATCGACGCGGACGATGAGGGTGTCGGGGCGGTAGTCGATTCGGATCGTCGCCGTCGCGGCGGCGGCGTGCCGGGCGATATTGGTCAGCGACTCCTGAACGATCCGGTAGACGGTTCGATCCACCGCTGCCGGTACGTCGTGACGCTGCCCCTCGATTGTCAGTGTGGCGTCCAAACCCGTTGTCCTGGCTCGTTCCACCAGCTCCGGTATGTGGTCGAGTCCCTGTCGCGGGGTGGTGCTGTCATCGCGCAGCGCCTCCAGGGTCGCTCGCAATTCCCGGGCCGCCTCCCGACCGGCCTCCCGAATCGCCAAGAGCGACTCCGGCACCTCCTCGCCGCGCTTGTGGGCCACGTGCACAGCGGCTTCGGATTGCACCTTGATGACCGAGATCTGGTGCGTGAGCGAATCATGCAGTTCGCGCGCGATATGCAGCCGCTCCGCATCGGCGCGACGCCGCGCGGTCTCCTCCCGGGTGCGCTCGGCCTCATCGGCCCGCCGTTCGGCCTGCCGCAGCGCCTCACCGGCCGCACCGGCCGCTATCAACCAGGCCAATTGCAGGGCATCGCGCGCCTGGTCGAACGCCGCGCCCACGGCCCAGTCCTGATGTGCGACCAGCATTGCGAACGGCAGCGCGATCACCATGAGCACCGAACCCGCCACCGCGATGAGGCGGTAGCCCGCCCGTACCGTCGCGTACACCGCGACCAGATATGCGATGGCGGGTACATCGAAACCGATTGCCTGGTAACCGAGTACGCACAACGCGGTCGCGGCCAGCACAGTCAGCGGAGCCCACCGGTGCGCGGCCAGTGCGAGACCACCGCCGAGCAACAACACGTAGCCGAACACGTCGAGATTCGTGGCGGCCTGCGGTCCAGACAGTCCGGCGGCCAGCAGAACGGCCGCCACGACGAGGGCGACCGCCCAGTCGCCGATCCCGATCCGTGCCCTGCTCATGGGTGCACCCTAGCCGGATTCGCGCGCGGGCAACTCCCGCGTACGGACGATCTACCGGCTACCGCGCCCGCAGTACTCGCATGGGTTTCCGCGACCTCCGCGGTAGGTCGTTGCCACCACCGTGGCAGCGTGAATTGTCTGCGCGCGCTGGATGATTGGTGATGGGTCCGGCGGACATGATCGAGCGATACCACGTTGTTCGATAAGGAGCGCCTCATGTCCGTCCGTCACCTGCTCACCGTCACCGCGGCCGTCTCGGCCGGAACTATCGCGCTGGCCGCGCCGGCGATCGCCCAGGCCGCTGTCCAGCCGTCCGCCGCCACCGGCATGACCTCCGGGCGACTCGGGCCCACCCTGACCGCGCTGGTGGCCTTGATCGGCGTGGTCATCGGTGGACTGGCGGTTCGCTCCGCCGGTCGTACCGGCAACGGGGAACGGCGGGCACTGGTGGCCCTGGGGTTGGGGCTGATCGGCGTGGTCGGCGGTGGGCTTTTCGCGGTGACCGCCGATGGCGGGCCCGGCACCGGCAATGGGATAGTCGGGGCCTTCGCGGCCATGGTCTTCGGGCTCATGAGCATGGCGCTCGGTGGGCTCACGTTGGTCCGCGCCCGCCGCACCGTCTGACCACAGCGAGTACGGGCTCCGGTGCGATGTCGTTGCGGCAGAGCCCAACTCAATGCGCGCGAACTAGCAAAAGACGTCGGTGTGCGACGGCCCACTGTTCGAAGGTGCGCGGCGGGCGGCCGGTGACCTCCTCGACCGTGGGCCGCACAATCGAAGCCAGGGCCTGCGCCACGTCCGCGCCCACATTGCCGGTCGCGCCGGTCACCAGAATCACAGTGTCTCCATTACTTGCTGATCGGTGTGCGCCACATGGGCCACATCAGTGGCCCGCCCTTGGTGACGTCGAGGTCTCCGGTCTTCTCGAAGCCGAAGCGTTCGTAGTAGGGAACGTTGTCGGGTTTGCTGGACTCGAGATAGGCGGGCACACCTTCGGCGTCGCAGCGGTCGAGCCGCGACGACATCAGGGCTCGGCCGTAGCCGCGGCCTCGGGCGGTGGGCAGGGTGCCGATGAAGGCCAGGTACCAGTGCGGGTCGCGGGGGTGAGCCGCCGCCATGCGGTCGGACATGCGGGCGGCACGGGGAGTGCGAAGCCCGAACGCGCGCACGAGGTGCGGCATTGCGCGCAGGATGGTGGCGTTCGAGGTGTGCCACTGGCCGGGCGGCGCCCACACCGCCGCGCCGACTATGGCACCGGTATCGTCCTCGGCCACCTCGACGCCACCGTGCTGGATGAACTGCAATCGGGTCAGCGTGGCGAAGGCGATCGCCGCGCGGCGGGGGCGGGAGGTCGCGTCGGGGATGGACCAGGTCATGACCGGATCGTCGGCGAAGGCAATCCCGAGTACGCGGCCCAGTTCGGGGATATCAGATGTCAGGGCGGGGCGAACGGTGACGTCCATTCGTTCACGTTAGCGCGTCGGTATGACCTCATAGTGGGGAAAGCAGCTGGCGTGACGCCGTGTGATCGTGGGTGGGGATGATGGTCGTGTAGTGCTGCGCCAGGTGCAGGCGTTGCAGCGTCCGGAAGGCCTCCGCGCGGTCATTGTCGACGAAATCACCTGGGAAGCTGGACTTCTGGCGGATTCCGGAGATCTGCTCGGTATGCCAGGCGGCGTCACCTGCCAGCAGTACCCAGCCGCGCTCGGTATGCGCCAGCACCCCTACGCTGCCCGGGGTGTGTCCCGGCAGATCCACCAGGACGACGCTGCCGTCGCCGAACAGATCATGGCTGCGGGTGAAGGTCAGTACCGGTGGTCCGTCGAGGTCGTAACGGCGGATGGGGCGATCGATAAGCGAATCGCGGACGCCTCCGGCCGGTGCCACTGTCCCGGAGGTAATCCAGTCGTGCTCGATGCTGTGCAGGTGAACGGGCAGCCCCGGCAGATCCAGCAGCCCACACACGTGATCCCAGTGCGCATGGGTCGGCAGCGCGAAATCGGGTGTCGGCAGCAGTGGTGCGCGGCGCAGCGCCGTCACGGTCGCGATGGTGTCCGCGGGCGGGGTCACCACGGCCCGCAATACCGACGGGAGCTCAGCGATCGCACGCTTCCGCACATCGAGGCAGACGCTCGGATCGACGAGGAAGGTCGCCTCCCGGTGCTCGATGACAAAGGTGGTGAGCGCGTTCAGGATGTGGCGGGGTGCGAACCTCCCCTCCACGATCAGGGCCGTCGGCACCGACCGTGGCACCTGCGGCAACGCGGTCACCCGCACGGTGCGCCGGGGAGTCGGCAGACCGACATCGGTCAGAGACCGCTGGAACCGCTCGTCGGGCCGCTTCGGCCGCAGGGCACCGTGCACCAGGCCGACTGCCGCCGAGCAGCATTCGACGAGACTCGGCGTACGCACCGGGTCGGACATGATCCCACTTCCGTTCACTGTTCGTGCGGGCGACCTGGTTGGTCGCCACGATCGAGGGGACGGTAATACTTAAGGTCGACCTGAAGTAAAGAGGTGAGTTGTGACGACTGTCGCGGAGCTGCGGATCGGTGACGCCGCGGCCGCCCTCGGTATCGAGGCACACGTGCTCCGACATTGGGAATCCGTCGGCCTGCTCATCCCGCAGCGCAGCCCCTCGGGGCATCGCAACTACGACGAACAGACGCTCGCGCAGGCACGAATGATCCGCGTCCTACAGCGCGCCGGGCTGTCGCTGGATCAGATCCGGCGACTGGCGGCGGGTGGGCGCGATGACCGGCTGGCCCTCATCGACGCCAAGCGTGCCGAGGTGCGTGAGCAGCTGGCGCTGCTGCGGGCGACGGATCGTTTCCTGGAACACCTCGCCGCCTGCCGACATCGCATTATCGCGGAGTGCCCGGACTGTGCGCAGTTCACCGCGCGCGATCGGGTATTCGCGCGGAGCCGAACGACGAGGCCACCGGTGTGAGGCGGTTTCGGTAGGGCGTCGGCGTGTTTGGACGCTGCGGACAATGATGGTCAGGAACCGGTGCCTTGGCCGCTCCCGAGCTCCCGGATTCGATTCGCGGCTTCCGCGAGGCGCTGCTTTCGCGCCTCGGCCTCGGCCTCTTTCAGATCCTCGTAGACCTCCTCGTCGGATTCACTGAACCGAAGAACCATTCGCGGGATGGTGAGGGTGACGATCAGTGAGGGCCAGATGATCCAGGCGAAGCTCCAACCCACGATCAGCTGCAGCACCAGGAAACTGACCAGGGTGATGCCGAGGATGATGGCGTCGAGCGATTCGATTATCTGGCCACGCGCACGAAGCGCGGACAGCTCGACCGCCGCGGTAGGGGCGCCGCCGGTTACCTCCCCGGTGTCGCTGGGGATCGGGACCCGCACCACCAGGCCGTCTTTCCAGGTCAGCGGCACTCCGCCTGGAAGGCCGCTGAACTCGGCGTCGAGGGCGCCAAAGGTGCGGGCGCTGGCGACGGCACCCGAGCGTTCGTAGAACTCGGCGCTGTCCAATCGCCCGTCGGCGTAGTGCTTGGCGAGGGCGTCGAGGGCATGTGTCCGTTCGTCGTGGCTGAGGAGCAGGTCGTCGGGTTCAGCCATCGCGTCGGAACCTCCTTACGAGCGCTGGGGGATAGCCGCTGAGTCCAGTATCGCATCGGGCCTGTCAATTGAGGTCGATGCCTATGTGCACGACGATCCGATCCCCGAGCGCCCTATACGGTCCGGCTCATCGGGGAAGTATTGGCGGTCACCGTGATTCGCGCGCCATGGGCCGGGACGTGGGTGATATTGCGGATGCGTGCGCCTTCGGCGGATCCACCGTGCGGGAAGGTCAGCGTGAAGCGGGTCAGCACCTCGCGCAGGACCACGGCGCCCTCCATCAGGGAGAAGCCCGCGCCGATGCAGCGGCGGACACCGCCGCCGAATGGGAACCAGGTATTGGCGGCGACGCTGCCGTCGAGGAAGCGCTCGGGCCGGAATCGTGCGGCATCGGGGTAGCTGTCCGGGCGTTGATGGGCCAGGATGATCGAGGTGGTGACCACCGTTTCCCTCGGTAGCGTGACCCCACCGATTGTCATGTCGCGGGTGAGCTTTCGACCCGTTCCGGCAATGACCGTACGGCGGCGCATGGCCTCCTTCAGCACCGCCTCGAGGTACTTGTCATCGCCGTCGTGGGCCGCACGTCGGGCGGCATCCTGAATATCGGGGTTCGCGGCGAGTTCCTGGAAGGTCCACGACAGTGCCGAGGCGGTGGTTTCGTGACCGGCCAGCAGCAGGGTGATGAGCTGATCGCGCAGTTCCGCGTCCGACAGCGGTTGGTCGGCGGGATTGTCGCCCGCCCCGAAGGCGAGCAGCCGCGACAGCACGTCGGCCCGCTGATCCAGATCGGGATGGGCACGGCGACGGGCGATTTCGGCCAGCAGCAGGGTATCGATGGCGGTCTGGGTGGCGCGCATGCGCTTCCACACGCCGTACCGCTCCAAGCGCGGCCACTTCCACCCGAAGAAGACCAGTGGATTGACATTCACGATCCGCCGCAGCAACGGGGCCAGCTCGGATCGTCGCTGCTCATCGGTCATTCCGAAGACGACCTGCATGATCACGTCCAGGGTCAGTTCGTTCATCCGATCCAGTGCGGTCACGGTGGAACCGGAAACCCATTGGTCGATATGGGCTTTGGCGATGGCCTCGACGAAGGATCGATACCCGTGCAATGCGGAACCGGTGAAGGCGGGCATGAGCAGGCGACGGGCCCGCGCATGTTCCTGCTCGTCGGTGAGCAACACCGACCGCGAACCCATAATGTGCACCAGCAGCCGATTGCCTTCACCGGCATGCAAATCCGCCGGGTCGGCGGCGAAGATCTCGCGAATATGTTCCGGCCGCGAGAACACCACGAGGTTCTCCGCGTACGGCGGCACCAAGCGCAGGGTGAACACATCCCCGTACCTGCGGGCCGCCGTATTGAGCAGCAGCCCACGCCATTTCGCGTACAGCAGCGTTTGGACCGCCCTAGGAACTCGCGGACCAGGGGGAAATGCGGTGCTCACGACGTCGATTCCTTCCGTGGGCGGCGCCGCCACGGCTGCAGCGCCTCCATCAACCGTAGGCTGTTTCCGAATCCGGTGGAGCGGATCGCACCGCCACGAGTGAAAGGTCAACCGATGGCCGCGGCGCAGCGGCGGGCGAGCTTATCGATTTCGGCGACCAGTTCCGGGGGATCGGTGACGGTGAAATCGGTATCGATGGAGGTGAGCATCCACGACAGCGCCCAGGGGGAGTCCGCTCCGATGTGGAGCAGGCAGGTGGAGTTGTCCACCGCCTCCAAAACGCCCATCCCGGCCCAGATTCGGTCGGCCAGGTCCGCGGCGGAACGGTGCAGCGTCACCGTCGCCTGATAGGGCCAGGAGGTCTGCGACAGGCGATTGGAGAGATAGGTGACCACATCGCCGTCGGGTGCGTCGCGCGGCGGGAAACGGGGGCCGGTCGGGATGCGCGGACGCAGGCGGTCGACCCGGAACGAGCGCCAGTCGTCGCGGTGGATATCCCAGCCGACGAGGTACCAGTGGCGGCTGAAGTTGACCACCGACTGCGGTTCGACCTCTCGAAGTGATTCGCGCCCGGCATGATCGGTGTAGTCGAAGCGCAGTCGCTCATGGCGGTTGCAGGCGTCGGAGAGAGCGATGAGGGTGTCGGGGTCGACGCGTGGGCCGGAGGGTTCGACGCGGACCAGTGAACGCTTCAAACCCTCCAGGCGGTGCCGCAGCCGCGACGGCATGACCTGTTCGAGTTTGGTGAGCGCCCGCAGCGACGCGTCCTCGATCCCGGATACGGTGCCGCCGGTGGTCGTGCGCAGGCCGACCGCGACCGCGACCGCCTCCTCGTCATCGAGCAGCAGCGGTGGCAGGGTGGTGCCCGCGCCGAGTCGGTAACCGGCCGTGCCCTGTACCGCGTCCACCGGATAGCCGAGTTCGCGCAGCCGGTCCACATCGCGGCGCACGGTGCGCGCGCTCACGCCGAGCCGATCGGCAAGTGCCGCGCCGGACCAATCGCGATGAGTCTGTAGTAGCGACAGCAGTCGCAGCAGCCGAGCGGAGGTTTCGAGCATGCTCCCAGATTGCCATGAGCTTAGGACAGAACCCGGCCTAAGGGGCTCCTACCGTAGGAGACATGACGAACATCGAGTCCTTCCGAATCGACATTCCGCAGCGCGACCTCGACGATTTGAACGCCCGCCTGGCCAACACCCGCTGGCCCGATGAGCTGCCCGGCGTGGAGTGGACCTACGGCATCCCCACCGCCTATGTGCGGGAGTTGGCGGAGTACTGGCGGACGGGCTACGACTGGCGGGTTCAGGAGTCCATGCTCAATGCGCTTCCGCAGTTCGTCACCGATATCGACGGGCAGCGCATCCACTTCACGCATGTGCGCTCGCCGGAGCCGGACGCCCTGCCGCTGGTGCTTGTACACGGCTGGCCATTCGAGGACTTCACCGAGATGATCGGCGCACTCGCCGACCCTCGGGCGCACGGCGGCGATCCGAATGATGCCTTCCACCTGGTGATTCCGACGCTTCCCGGCTTCGGGTTCTCCGGCCCCACCCGTAAGCCGGGCGACGCCGCCACCGAGCGCAGTGCCGAACTCATCGCGAAACTCATGGCGCGGCTGGGTTATTCGCGGTACGGCGCGCAGGGTGGCGATGCGGGTTCGTTCATTGCCCCGCAGCTCGGTCGCATCGATACCGAGCATGTGGCGGGGATCCATCTCAATGACCCGATCACCATCCCATCCTGGGACGATGACGGCTCCGGTTACAGCGCCGTGGATCAGGAGAAGTTGGCCGAGCTGCAGGACTGGAGCAGTCAGGACACCTCCGGCTACGCGGGTATGCATTCCACCCGACCGCAGACCCTCGCCCCCGCGGTGGCCGACTCCCCGGCGGGCATGATGGCCTGGATTCTGGATGTGGTGAATACCTACAAGGATCCGGCGAAGTCGGTGCCGGACGAGTCCGTCGACCGCGACATGCTGCTGACGAATCTGTCGGTGCTCTGGTTCACCAATACCGCCGGATCCTCCATGCGTCTCTACAAGGAATCGCAGCAGTGGGGCGCGGAGGTGGACAACTCCGGGGTGCCGACCGGGGTGGCGGTATTCCCGAGCGGCACCGTGATTCGCGGTATCGCCGAGAAACAGCACACCGTCGTGCACTGGTCGGAGTTCGACCGGGGCGGCCACTTCGCCGCGATGGAAACACCGGATCTGCTGACCACCGACGTGCGGGACTTCTTCCGGAAGCTGCGCTGACTCGCCGGTGGATCGGCATCTCGTTACCGCAGGGTGTCGATCCACCGTCGCGTATCGGCGGGGTCGATGACGTCGTCGAGTTCGAGGACCGTGGCCGCCGTCAGCGCCTTGCCGCTGGCGTAGGCCATCCGCACCAGATTGTCGAAGGCGGTCTGCCGTTCGGCCGGGTCTTCGATGGCTGCGAGTTCTTTGGCGAAGCCCAGGCGTACGGCACCTTCCAGGCCCATACCGCCGATTTCGCCGGTGGGCCAGGCGATGACGAAACGCGGGGCGCGGAAAGAACCCGCCGCCATGGCTTGTGCGCCGAGGCCGTAGCCCTTGCGCACGATAATGGTGCCCCACGGCACCGTCAGGGCGGCCGCGTCGATGAACAGACGGCTGAACTTGGTGACGGTGGCATGGGTTTCCGCCTCCGGGCCGACCATGAACCCTGGTGTGTCGCACAGGGACACGATGGGCAGGCCGTGAGCGTCGCACAGGCTCAGGAAGGCGCTGAGCTTATCGGCGGCCGGGGCGTCGATGGCACCGCCGAGATGGTGGCAGTCATTGGCGATGAGGCCGAACGGGCGACCCTGGAAGCGCACCAGGGCGGTCACCACGCCCACACCCCAGTCGCGGCGCAACTCCAGGACCGAGTCGATATCGGCGACGGAGGCGATCGCGGCGCGAATATCGAAGGCGCGCAGCCGGTTCTCGGGCACCACGTGGCGGGACAGGCGTGGATCGGGTGCGCTCCAATCAGCCACCGGGCCTTGGAAATACGCCAGGTAGCGGCGGGCGATCGCCACCGCCTCGGCCTCGTCGGCGGCGACAATATGGACCACGCCATTGCGGCGCTGCACCTCGATCGGCCCGATATCCTCGGGCGCGTACACGCCCAATCCGCCGCCCTCGATCATGGCCGGACCGCCCATACCGATATTCGCGTCGGGGGTGGCGATGACGACATCGCACATGCCGAGCAGCGCGGCATTCCCGGCGAAGCAGCGGCCGGACACAATGCCGATGAGCGGGACCCGGCCCGACAGCGCGCCCATCGCCCGGAAGGTGGTGACGTCCAGTCCGGAGATACCAGGGTAGTCGGTATCGCCCGGTCGTCCGCCGCCGCCCTCGGTGAAGAACACCACCGGAAGTCGTTGGGAGTGAGCCAGTTCCAACATACGGTCGGTCTTGGCGTGATTGCGCATGCCCTGCGTGCCCGCGAGCACCATGTAGTCGTAGGACATCACCACGGCGCGGGTGGCGTTCGCGCCGAAGCGGTCGGCATTGATGGTGGCGACGCCCGCGATCAAACCGTCTGCGGGTGTGTTGGCTATCAGGTCCTCGGGGCTGCGTCGCAATCGCTGCGCCGCCACGGCGAGGGCTCCGTATTCGACGAAGCTGTCCGCATCCACCAGGTCGGCGATATTCTGCCGGGCCGTGCGCCGACCCAGGCGATGGCGCTTGGCGACCGCTTCCGGGCGGGCTTCGTCGAGCCCGATCCGGTGGCGGTCCCGCACTTCGGTGAGATCGGCGCGAAGCGAATCCAGGTCTTCCGCTGCGATATTCGCGTCACTGTCGGTGTGATCGGCCGCGGTCCAGATGAGCAGGGGAGTGTGCGGGTCGACGACCGCACCCGGGGAGACCAGTTGGCGCAGGACCCGCAGTGGTTGCTCGGCGCGCAGCACGTGCTGCATCTTCATCGCCTCGAGGACAGCGATTTCCGCTCCGGCGGACACCAGCGTGCCCGGCTCCACGACGCTGACGACTGTGCCACCCATCGGTGAACGCAGGACCTGTTCGTCATCGCCCACATCGAGGTGTTCGACCACCTGATCGGCGATATCCGCGACCTGATGCGGGGCGGGCGCGAAATCGACTGCCCTGCCGATGAGTTCGCTTACCTTCCGCTCGAACCAGGAGGTCGAGACGGTGGCCCCCTCGGCGAGCTCGTCCAGTACCGCCCGCTGCACCGCGATATTCGAATCGACCCCGGTGATCACCGTTTCGGCGAGCGCGTCGGCGGTGCGGCGCAGTGCCGCCGGATAGGACGGGCCGCGTGCGATGACCTTCGCCAGGAGCGAATCGAACCGCGCGCCCTGTCGCATACCGCTGAATGCCGCGGTATCGACCCGGACGCCCACACCGGTCGGCGGAGTGAACTGTGCGATGACCCCCGTACTGGGCAGCACTTCACCGCCCGCCGTGAGGATTTCGGCATTCACGCGCGCCTGGACCGCGTATCCGCGCGGAACCGTCGGCAGTTCGAGCTCCTCGACCGAGCGGCCCTGTGCGAGATCGAACTGAACGGCCACCAGATCCAACCCCGTCACCTCCTCGGTGATGGTGTGCTCCACCTGCAGCCGCGGATTCACCTCCAGGAACCACGCCTCACCGCCGTCGACCAGGAATTCGACGGTGACCACACCCCGGCACGCCACGGACTCGGCCAGCCGCACCGCGTGTTGGTGTAACCGATCCCGCAGCGCCGCATCGAGATTCGGTGCGGGCGCGATCTCGACGAGTTTCTGTTGCCGCCGCTGCACACTGCAATCGCGATCGCCGACGGCAATGGCGCGGACACCGTCGGCGACGATCTGCACCTCGATATGCCGTGCCTCGGCCACCAACGCCTCGGCGTACACGGTGTCGTCGCCGAATCCGGCCAGGGCCTCGGACCGACAGCGCTCATACGCCTCGGCCAGCCGTTCGGGCTCCCGCACCATCCGCATACCGCGTCCGCCACCACCCGCGGCGGCCTTCACCATCACACCGTCGGGATGGGCCTCGAGCAGCGTCCGGACCTCCTCGAGGGACGCTCCGCCCGCGGTAGCGGGGAGCACCGGCACTCCGGCCCGCTCCGCTGCCGCGCGCGCCGCGACCTTATCGCCGAACGTTCGCAGCACCTCCGGTGTCGGGCCGACGAATACCAGCGCGGCCGCAGTGCATGCGGCGGCGAACTCCGCACTCTCACTGAGGAATCCGTTACCGGGATGCACCAGCGCGCCGGGGCCCGCGGTGAGCGCCGCCTTCACGACCGCATCGATATCGAGATACGCCGCGGCCCCACCACCCGGCAGCCCCACCGCCTCGTCGGCCAACCGCACCGGCATGGCCTCCACCTCATCGCCGGTATACATCGCGAGCGTCGCGTATCCGCGCTCGCGCGTGGTCCGCAATACCCGCACGGCCACTTCACCCCGGTTTGCCACGACGATGTGCATCCCGACAGTCTCGCCGACGGGGTCGCTCCCGTCACGGCGAGCCCGGCACGCAAACCCGCACAGTCCGCCCAACCGGTGCGCCTTCGCCGCCGTCGCGCTGCGGACTTGGCGAACGGACGGTGAAGTGGCACTTCGGTGAGGTCGCCTAGACGTACGCATCACCACCGAACAGGTCTACGAGCAGACCACCGCCGATCAGACCTCACACGGCTGCCCGAACCCGATGGGATCACCGCGCGCCGCGATGTTCGGCGCCGCCCTGTGCCGACGCCGTCACCGGCCAGGCCCTCGACGCCGATCGGTCCCTGAGTGGTCGTCGGCCACCGCCAACCCGGCCACCTCCGAGCCTGGTGAAGCGGGCCTGGGGTGTGGCCCCGCCTCCTACGTGACAGCCGCCTGGCGGGGGTCGCTACGCGTCCAGTGCCGTGCCTGATCGCGCGGCCGGATTCCGGCGAGCCCTGGACGGCGCGCGGCGTGCCGACATGCCAAATATGCAAATGTCCAGGTAACTGGACGAAACGGTCATATTATTGACCGATGCCCACCAATCGGATCGAGGGGCGTACTGCGGTGTTTGCCGACTGGGCTTGGCAGACGCTGCTGGTGGTCGGCGTCTGCTCGGTCGTACTCGGGCTGACGGTGGCGGTATGGCCCGGTAAGTCGATAGATGTAGCGGGGGCGCTATTCGGGCTGGTACTCGCGGCCACGGCGGCGGTCCAGTGGATTGTCGCATTCGGTGCACGACTACCGACCGCGCTGCGCATCATGGAATTCGGCAGCGGGCTCCTGGCCATACTGCTGGCGTACCACTGCTTCGGCAGCGGCGAATGGATTCCCCTGCTGGCCATGTGGATCGGTATGGGCTGGATGATTCGGGGAGTCGTGCAGGCTATTGTCGCCGCCTGGTCGGACGAACTGGCCGGTGCCGGGCGACAGGAACTCGTCGGCCTGACCACCACGGTCGTCGGCATTGTGGTGGCGGTCGGACCGTTCTCCACCCTGACCGCGCTGTCGGTGGTCGTCGGCCTGTTCACCATCGCCCTCGGTGCCGCCGAAATCCTCACCGCCGTGCGGGTCGAGCGCGAGGTCATCGAATTCTCCATCCCGACCTACTGAGGCGGGTACCTCAGCCCGGATGGATTCGATGCCGCACATCGGGTAGACCGTGCGGACGTCCGGTGCGGTGAGCCTTCACTCGATCTTCGTCGCCAGTTCACGGACTGCGCGGACGAATATATCCGGGCGTTCGAAGTGGACATTGTGACCGGAGGCGACTTCGACCAGAGTCGCTGCCGGTAGGTGTGCCAGCACCTTGCCCACATCCTTGTCGTCCATGGCCGCCATGAGGACTCCGTTCTCGTCGTAGTACGACTTGCGGTGCTGGAACCAGTAATTGGTGTGAATCAGCACA
>NZ_BDCE01000092.1 GCF_001613345.1 Nocardia uniformis NBRC 13702
GTGTGTCACCCGGGCCATATCGCCGCCGGTGGTCTGTGCGGCCCGGGGCATGATCGAGGAGTAGTAGGGCGGGTCCTCGAGGACCACCCCGCGCACGAGATCGGGGCGTGCTGCTGCGAGCCGGGTGGCGAGCAATCCGCCCGACGAATGCCCGGCGAGGAGTACGGGCGCACCGATCACCTCGTCGACGAACTGCGCCACGAGCTCACCGATTCGGGCGTTCGTGTACTCGTCACCGGGCAACCGGGCCGAACCGCCATGGCCGTGCACATCGATGGCGTAAACATGGTGCCGCTCAGCAAGTTCCGGCAGCACCCGCTGGTAGTCCTGCCATCGGGATCCCTGCCCATGGATCAGCAGCAGCGGAGTACCGCGGTCGGGTCCCTCGGCATAGTTCGTCCGGTACCCGCCGATATCGACGCTCTTCTCCGTGAACCCGGCATCGCGGACCCGCGCCATCGCATTTCGGTAATACCCCAGGTCAGCCCCGGAATGCCGCCGCTTGATGAACACGACAGCCGACGCGCCAACCACTCCGAGTCCAGCAATCCACCGCATGCGATGAACTCTATTGGGTTCCGGTAGTAATCGCCGATTATCCAACGCCCCTGGTTGGGGGTGATTCGCCGGTTCCGGGTGCTGGGTGGGGTGGATGGTGCTCGCCTGCCCGTCGCGTCCGCTTCCCAGATTGGCCTTGCGGGGGCCTGCACTAGTACACAACCGGTCGATCACCTTCCGCGAGAACAACTTTCGGGCACCAGCTTCTACGGTGTTCTCATGAGGTATCTAGAAGGTCATTTCGCACCCGTCGAGGTGGAGATCACGGCCCACGACTTGCCGGTCACCGGGCGTATTCCGGCCGAACTCGGCGGCCGGTATGTGCGCAACGGTCCCAACCCGGTCGGTGTGGAGGACCCTGCGACGCATATCTGGGGTATGGGTCAGGGCATGGTGCATGGGGTGCGGCTGCGCGACGGGCGGGCCGAGTGGTATCGCAACCGTTTCGTGCGGGTCCCCGGATTCGCACCCATGGTGCACGTAATCGACCATGCCGGGCAGACTTTCGCTCTAGCCGAGGGCGGATTGCCGCCGGCTCTGCTGGACGCCGAGCTCAACACCGTGGGTTCTTGCGAGCTGGGCGCCACCGCGGCGGGATTCACCGCCGGGGCGCATTCCAAACACGACCCGCGCACCGGAGAGTTGCATTCACTGTCCTATATACCTGGCCGTGATTTCGTGCAGTACGTCGTGACCGATGCGGTCGGGACCGTGGTCGACACCGTGTCGATTCCAATGACGCGGACCCCGTTTCTGCACGATTTCGCACTCACCGGCGACAATGTGGTGCTCTGGGACACCCCGCTGGGCTTCGACGGATTCGACTGCCGATGGCGGCCGGATCACCCCACACGTGTCGGTGTCATGCCACGGACAGGTGGTGCGGTGCGCTGGCACGATATCGACCCCGTCCATGTCAGCCATACGCTCAACGCCTACGACGACGGCGATTCGGTCGTCGTCGACCTGGTTACCGCGGATGGCCCGTTCGACCCCGCCGACCCGGGGGCCATCCGGCCCGTCCTGGACCGCTGGACCATCACCACGGACAAGGTCCATCAGCAGCGCATCGACGACCGCCCGCAAGACTTCCCCCGCATCAACGACGCCTTCGCCGCCCGCCCCCACCGCTACGGCTACTCCGCCGCGACCGATCTGTATGGGATACCGTTCGCACCCGACAGCACGGCCCCGGACGAGATCTTCACCAACGCCTTGATAAAACACGACTTTCACCACGGAACCGCGGACGTTCACACCTTCGGGACCGGAGAAGCGGTAGGCGAGGCGGCCTTCGCTGCCACCGGACCGGGCGAGGACGAGGGGTACCTGCTCACCTACGTCCACAATCCACACCGCAATGCCGCCGATCTGATCGTATTGGCCGCGCAGGACTTCACCGGTGAACCGGTCGCGCGCATACATCTACCGGTCCGCGTTCCGTTGGGCCTGCACGGCAACTGGCTTCCCGACCACTGACCCTGCACCATGATGGTGTGACCGATCCCCGACCGCCCTACCTTCGAATCGTCGCCGAGCTCGAGCGGCGCATCGCCGCAGGGGAATTGCGGCCGGGCGATCCGGTTCCCACCACCAGGGCCATCGTGGGCGAATGGGGTGTCGCCATGGCCACGGCCACCAAAGCCCTTGCGGCGCTCAAACACTCGGGTGCCATCGAATCCGCCCCCCGCGTCGGCGCCGTAGTCGCTGCGCGGCGGCTGCCCTCGCGCAGCACCGACGGGCTCGAACGCGAACGAGTAGTGCGCGCGGCGATGCAGATCGCCGACGCCCGCGGTCTGGCGGCGCTATCCCCGCGGGCTGTGGCGGCCGAACTCGGCATCGCGACGATTACCCTGCGCCGTCACCTCGACGGCGAGTCCGAAGTCACCCAGCTGATCGCGGACGCCGCGTTCGCCGAGATCGATTACCCCGAGCCTCCCCCGAGTTGGCGAGAGCATCTGCGTGTGGCCGCGCGGCTGCAATGGAGTGTCTACCAGCGTCATCCATGGGTACCCAGGCTCGTATCCATCACCCGCCCGGCCACCCTGCCCGCCATGATGGCCTACGGACTGTGGACGCTGCGCGCCTTCGACGGCCTGGAGCTGGATTCCTCCACCCGGCTCCACATCTACGCCACCCTGGTCAACTACGTACGCGGCACAGCAATCAACATCGAAATCGAAGCGGGCGCCGAACTGGACACCGGGATGACAAGCAAACAATGGGGGGCCGCCCGCCTCGCCACCGACCGACCACTGATCGTCAAGATCACCGAACCGAACACGGAGATGGACCTGGAGTCGCTGTTCGCCTTCGGACTGGAACGGCTGCTCGACGGCCTGACCATAGCGATGACGCCACAGAAGACCCGCCGACCACAGTCGTGAGCGGGTCTGGGCTGAGTCGTGAATCCGTCAGTAGACCCATGAGCCTGCGCAAGAATCGGTTGCGGGCGGGATGCCTCTGTGATGACCTCCGGTCTCGTCGTACTCGAGTTGCTGCCACATCGGCCGCGGACAGGTGCCGTTCGAGTGGACCGGCGAAGGGTCTTCTCGGGAACCGGATTCGGTGCGCAGCGCGCTGATCGATTGCTCAGCGTGGACTGTGGCGGAATCGGCCCCAATGGAGTCAGTGACTCGAACGGTACTCCGGGGCCCCATTTCTTCGGTTCCCATTGCCGGGAATGTCAATCCCTCGAAGTGTGGAGGGTTCTTCGATGCGGCCTCGTCTTATGATGGGCCGCCCGGCCGTCACACGCACGGCAGCCATCTGGGTCTCGTAGTCGATCAGTGACAGCCCGCCGCACAGCGAGTGCCGACCGCCGAAGACCTGTCATCCAGCGCTTCCAGCATCTCTATGTCGACGACGAGCAGATCAACGGCCACAGCCCGCACAAGCCATTCGGGCCGCCGATCACCGGCGGCCCGCCGATCCCGACACCGCCGGGTCGGAACGAACCGAACCACGCAAGCAGAACCAGCCGCGGCCACGATCGGTCAGCGAACGCCCCAACTTCACGCCGCGCACCCGGCGGCAGCGCCGACGGGTGCGTTGAGGCGTCGGTGTTTGGCTCTACGGAATGTCGTCCCGCGACAGGCCGCCCGACTCGTCGAAGGTGTCCTCCACCGATTTGTTGCCGTCGCGGGCTGCTCCGTCGAATCCGTTCGTCTCGGACTTGATGGCGCTGACCTCATTCCAATCGCTCAGGCGCCCTTCTTCAGTATCGAACATGTCGTCCCGCGCGACGGTGTATTCGATATTGTCGAATCCCGCGTCTTGGAGTGCACGGACATTCGCATCGCGTTCGGTCGCGGGAACAAGGTTGCCGAGCCCGGTCCGCATGGCCAACGGGCCGCCCGGTTGCAGGACACGGTTGAGCTCGGCTGCTCCACCCTCCTTCAACGCGGTGCCCAAGGGCACGGCCTCGACGTAGACCTGGTCGAATGCTTCGTCCGGGAACATCGACAAATCACGGAAATCTGCGACAACATCGGGCCGGGACTGCGAATCGATATTGACGAATATTTCGCCCGACTCGGCAGGTCGGAAGGCGTGACCACCGCCAACTACCATCCGCGCCCCGCCGGGGGATGCTTGGGCGCGATGTAACAGGGCATCGAGATCCGACGCTGGCTCGGTGCGCAGCTGCGCTGCGTCGATACCTCCCGGCACGGTCCCGAGCGGCCGTTGTCCCAGGCCGTAGTACCGTTCGGTCATGTCGTCGGTCTGGCGCCTCTCCCGCACCCGCAATTCCCGGTTATCGGTGTACCGATACTCGGGCGACAGCCCCGCTCGTATCCGAACCTCCCGAACCAATGCGGCACCGGCCTCGTCTGCCGCCGCCGCCTGATCAACGGCTCGCCTCACCCCCTCAGCGGAATCGTAAATCGGGGGGCGATTCCCTGCTCGCTGGCCGAACGGAAGCTGCGACTGAGAGACTCCTTTGCCCTGCGGAAGATTTCAGCGATCCTACTGCTCAGGAAAAATCACCTCTCACGACGATCGTGGGCAACCATATCGTAGATAGCGAGCATATGAAGTTCTCGCTGCCAGAAATATGAAAGCTCGCTGAAGGACTAACGCCGTTGTCTTCGCGTGCCTGCCGGATTGTGGCAGTCTTAACGTGACGGAGGCGTGTCTCGTAGTCCGACGCCGAGCAGAAGACTGGATTCGGGTGGCGTGGTGTGGCGATAGAAATACCGCATGAGGTTGCTCTGTTCCTCAATGTGATGGGGGTTCCGTACCCGGACATCGACGAGGATCAGGTGCGCGAACTCGCGCGGCAGGTGCGTGACTTCGCAGCCAACGTCGCGAACACCCACGAGTCAGCGACGGGCGCGATCGACCGGATGGGGTCGGTGTATTCGGGTTACTCCTACGAGCAGCTGGTCGCGGCGTGGGCGCGGATGAGCGCAACTCATATGGCCGATCTCGACCGCGCGTGCCAGGTCACAGCCCAGGTTCTCGACGCCGCCGCGAACGTGATCACCATCGTGAAGGCTGCGGTGCTGGCCGGGCTCGCCGCGCTGGCTGCGAGCTATGCCAGCCTGATGGCGGCCACCATCGCGACCGCGGGCCTGTCGGCGGCCATGACCGTCGCGATCCGGGCGGCGGCGGCCAGGCTGGTGACCGCGATGGAGCAGACACTGCTCGTGTATCTCGCGGCCGAGGTAATCGGCAAGGCCATCGAACCACTGGAAGACACCGTCGCCCGCATGATCAATGGTGTCGCCTACGAGGCCGCCGCCGATGCCCTCGGAGTACCCCCGCCACCGAATTCGTCGGCGCTGCCGCTGCATATCGAACCGGACGAAGTGATGCGCTACGCCCAGGTGCTTGATGATCATGCCGACGACATCGTCGGGCATGCGGGGAGGTTCGCCGACACCGTGGCGGCGTTGGACTTCACCACGGCCAGCGGAATCTACGACGCCGTCCCGCCCAGCAACGAGAACACACCGCACCGGTCGGCCAGCGTTTCGCAACCCGGTACCGCAGTAACCCCGCCGTCCACATCAGACCGGACAGCCGAGCCGAATGTGGCGACCACCGGAGCACAGCCAATTGCCACTATGCCAGACACTGGGACAAGCAACGGTGCGGGCCCAGCCGACACGCCCCACGGTCGTCAGTCCCGAGCCGCGTTCGAAAGTGCCGGTTCGTCGCCAGCCAATGCCAGTGACCATGTCGGCGCCGCCTCACACACGACGGCAGATACAGATTCCGTACGCCCGACAGCGATCCACAGACCGAATGCCTACGGCGACGGCTCGCTCCCGACAGCAGCCGACGCGATACCGGGGCAGGGTCGAGACGCCGGAGTGTCCGTCCCGCTGCACAGTTCGGCGGTCGGGACTGGACAGGCGGCGCAATCTGGCAATTCCATCACCGCCACGGGCACACCCGTAACCGGCGCGGACGTGCACCGGCATCCTGTGGAACCGGTCGCGCTGGCTGGGAAACATCAGGATGCGGCAGATGATGTCGTCGTTGGTCCGGCGCTTTCCCCAGCTACACACGCGACAGCTGGACATCCTCCGCCAACCGATGACAGGTCGACGGCCTCCACACGCTGGGGGCGTTCCGCAAGACCGGGTGACCAATTAGGCAGTCCAGCCAGACCAGCCCGTCAGCGCACCACCGCCCGACGACCGATCACTCCGGACACCGACCGCAAGCCGGGACCTACGCCCTGGTCGACGACACCCCATGCCGCGCCCGCAACCGGCCCGAAGACGACGGTGGTCGCGCCAACCCGCATCGAGCCGCGCCCCCAGCGTCATGAAGACGTGACCACTGCTCGACCCGATCAGGCCACCGGCCAGCACCG
The DNA here is from genome assembly GCF_001613345.1 of Nocardia uniformis NBRC 13702. Taxonomy (GTDB): domain Bacteria; phylum Actinomycetota; class Actinomycetes; order Mycobacteriales; family Mycobacteriaceae; genus Nocardia; species Nocardia uniformis. The sequence goes on from NZ_BDCE01000092.1 coordinate 6,389, forward strand.
GATCCGCCAGAGTGCCGAAGACACATCGAGCGTGGCTAGGCAGGTAGATTCTGGAGTCGATTCCAGATGAATGTGTGCGTCACAGGTCGCGTTGAGCGGTGATCACTAGTCCGTTATTCGGTAGCTCTTGGGATCAGCCCGACCTTACCGGCGGCAATTGGCCTGCGGAGCTGGACCCGCTACCAGCCGGCTACAGGTCCTTCGCTACCGCGGGGGAGGCGGACGAGTATGGCATCGATACCTGGGAAGGCACGATCCACGCTGTCCCACAACATCCGGTGGACGACCTGCTGGTCCCCTACGTAGCTAACGGTTCGGAGATCAACGCGGTTCTTCGATCCGGATGGATCGACGAGGAAACAGTCGAGTTTGTCCGGAGTATGGACAGCCTGATGAAACTGACACCGCCTCTGGATAGTCCCCGGTTGGGGCGTGATGATCCGCTACACGCAGGTGCTTCGTCACCTCTATCGAAGTTCGCAGGGCATCTCCGCCCCTATTTCACACTCTCCCAACACTTTTCATCGGCGTATCCAGGCTGAGTGTGTCAGCACCTGTCCAGGCCGGAGGTGCCGTTCCTGTTCGTGTTCTGGTCGTAGACGTAGTAGGGGCCGACGGCCAACCCCGGCACGTTTTTGTACCAGACATTTCCGTGACTGTTGACGACATAGCACCTGATGTAAAATTTATCGCCCTTGTTCTTGCGACTAGCGACCGAGTGCGACGCTCCCGGGCCTGTCCTGATCGGAACGTTGTCCTTGGCGATGGTCGTCGTGGTGTCCGCGTTTGCGATGGGTGCCAGGACGACACCGGCGGACAGTGCCAGAAAAGCGGCCGACAATGTGATCCCCGCGAACCTCTTACGTGTCTTCATCATTCTCCATTCTTCCTATTTATGAACCGACGAGAAATTACCGATTCGCTCGTTATACCGACAACGGAGTCGATCCTCTGGTGCGTCACATGGCCACGGCATCATAACCATGCAATGGAAATGCACTCCAGTCCGTGGAGAGGATTTGACATTCCATTGACATAGAGGGCTCTCTGCATGTCCGAACCGAGGGCCAGGGCACGCTCCGCGTGGATCAGGCGCTGACTGCGGGGAGTCGACACTGGGTGGGGGTGCGGTCGGAGGCGGTGTCGAGAGTCAGGCCCCACACCCGAAACACGCTCGTCCGCGCGAGTGCCGGAAATGCCGCCACCGGCACAGCAGCAATTCCGACACCATGATCGCCCGCCATCTGTACGACCCCTTCCCGAGTCGGCGAGTCTTTTGCTTACTCAGCCCGGATCCACGGGCGAAATTCTGGTGGGCTGATTATTGGTAATTGGGGTGGTGGTCAACGTCGTGTCTGTGGGGTGGGTGGACCGCCCCGGCTTTGGTTGAGACCTGACTACCGACTACTCGTGTCTCATGCTGCCGCGGGCTGCTGACTCGGGCCTTCCCGGAAGGCCTGCTCGAACTCCAACGGTGGACGATAGTCACAGGTGGTGGTTCGGAGTTCCCGCCCGGGCAAGGGTTTCCGATTGATCATCACCACGCTGCCGCGGGAATCGGCCAGCGCGGGCGCGAACAGGCGGGTAAGTCGCAGTGCCGAAACGACGTTGGTGTGGAACCCGGCCGCCACCGCTTCGAGGTCCGCCTCGGCCAGATCGGCCATGGGTGGCATGGCGAACGCATTGTTCACGAGCGCGTCTACTCTGCCGAACGTCTCCAGTACTGTCTCGGCGAGCTTCGCAGCCGACGCGTCGCTGTCGATATCGGTCGGCACCACGCACGTCCGCCCGCCGATCTCCGCGATCTCCGCGATCTCCTTCGAGACTTCCTCGAGCCGGCTCTCCGTTCGAGCCGCGAGCACCACAGTCGCCCCCGCGCGCGCACTCTGTACGGCGATCGACCGGCCGAGCCCCGGGCCTACACCCGATACGACAATGACCTTCTCGCGCAACAACATCAGTCGAAGCTAGTCGGCTATGTCCGGCGATGCGAAAACATACTCCCGGCAGTGGGAACTGGTCGAACTCCCAGGTCGACGTTTCCTGCCTCGGGGCTTTACTCCAGTGCCGACATCGACTCGGCGATATCGGGCGGCGCGGTCTGGATGAGCGCGCCGAATTCGCTGCGACGCCAATCGACGTACTGATGGACTCGGCACTGGCTGATGGCGGGGTTGCGGCGCGGCGCGGTGCGTACCTCGAGGTCCAATCCGACTGTGAAAGCATGACGTTCGAGGCCGGCCAGGTCGATGCCGCGCTGCGTTTCCAGGATCAGATGCAGCGTAGCCGAATGGGCGCCCCATTCATTGTAAACATATCCACCCACCCAAATCGCTTGTCGTGCGGCGGCTTCCGAGGCCGCTGCCGCGGTGGACAGGGGGGTGCTGAACAAATCGCGGGCGATAACGTGTCCGTCCGCCCGGCAGATCGTGTATATCTTCCGTGTGGCGGCTGTCCAGAGCGTCAGGTGTGGTCCGTGGGCGCCGGATGCGCTGAATCGGGAATGGAGTGTGCGGTGCGACATAGTAATTCGAGCGTACGATCCTGAATCGGCCATTTCATGGCCGGATTCCCATAGTTGGGAAGATATGTCGATCGAATTGATCAACGCGACCTCGGGATTCTCGTTCATGCGACGAGAATCCCGGCGGTCATGTTATTCCTGGCTTAGATCCGACGGCAGACGGAGAATGGATAGCTTCCGTTCTCGGGCCGGTCCTTGTAGAAGGGCCAATTCATTCTGGCCCGGGTATCAGGGCCGAAAATTCCATCGGCACCTGTTCCGGCTTTCCCCTGGGCATTGACCAGCGCGGCGTGGGTTCTGTTGGGAACCCGGCAGCAACGTCCTGCGCGAGGTCTCCCTCAGCGGCGCCGCAGGACCAGCGGCAGGCCGTCCTTCGGCTGACAGGTGACCATGTAGCGGGGGATCACCTCGAATCCGGATTCGACACTGAACTCGAATGTGCCGACGACGGCGCTGAGTACCACCTGCGTGATCGTTGTCGACATCCGCTCCCCGATGCACATGCGGCTGCCTTTGCCGAACGGGTAGTAGGCGTTGCGCTGCTCGGTGCCGAAGCGTTCTGAGCTGAAGCGTTCCGGATCGAAGGTTTCCGGATCGTCCCAGAACCGGGAATCACGGTGGGTGATCTGAGGATTGAGGATGATCTTCGCGTTCGCCGGCAGCCGGTAGGGACCGAGGTCGTCGGCCCCTACGGTGCTGCGGAACCAGATCGGGAAGGCCGGATGTAGACGGAACGTCTCGTCGATCACTCGCTTGCCGTACTCCAGGTCGGGCAGCTCGGCGAAGGCCGGTAGCTCGGTGGCCCCGACTCGCGCGAGTTCGGCCGCCATCTTGTCGGTGATCTCCGGATGGTTGGCGAGTTCGTAGGCGGCCCAGGTCAATCCGGTGGCGGTGGTTTCGTACCCGGACATGAACAAGGTGAAGATCTCGTCCCGCAGTTGCTGGTCACTCATCCCCGCACCGGTGTCGGCATCCTCGGCCGCCAAGAGCAGGCCGAGGAGATCCGCGGGTTTGTGGTCCGCCGTGCGCCTTTCGTCGATCAACGCCAGTACCTCCGCGTCCAAGGCGGCCATCGCGCGGCGGTATGCGGTGGCGCCGGGCACCGGGAACCAGCCGGGCAGGAAGAACGTCCACACTTTCGACGCCAATCCCGCGAACACCTGGGAGGTGAGCCGGCGCAACCGTTCTGCCCGTGCCGGATCGATCGACGTGCTGAACAATGTGCCGAGCACGATCTCCACATTGAGTTCGATGCAATCGTCGAGGAAGTTCACCGATCGACCGGAGTCGGCAGCCGCCTCCCATCGCGCTACGGCGCGCTGCACACACGCGCTGACGTGCTCCTCCATCAGCTGCAACTGGTGGGTGTGGAAAGCCGGCTGCATGAGACGCCGTTGTCGTTTCCAGAACTCACCTTCGCTGGTGACCAGCCCGTTGCCCAGCGCCTTCCGCAACGGTTCCATCATCGAACCCTTGACATAGTTCGACGCGTTGGTCACCAGGATGCGGCGAACGTAGTCGGGGTGACTCACGACGTAGACGCCGAGCGGGCCCGCGCCCACGCGCACCAGGCTGTCGTGTTCGGCGGCGGTGTCCATGACGAATCGGTATGGGTCGCGCAGCAGGCCCGTTCGGAGTTCGGCGGACGGGACCGGAAGGGGCACAACGACGTCGGAGGTCATAACAGCAGGTGAGTCGGTACCGCTCATCCTCCGAATTATTTCCGGCCCCTCAATAGCGGGAATAATCAACGAAGTTGGGAACTACCGATGACTACCTACCTACCTATGAGACCAGACTGCTTCGTGTCAGCTTGCTCGAGCTTCAGTAGGGAACGGTTTCAGGTAGGGAACGTCATGGACTACGTCGCCTCATTTCGCTCGTTGTGTACGAAACCCGGTCTGCCCGACCACTATTTCGGTCTGTCCGGCCAGACGTCGGCCTGCCTCCCGCCCGGAGGTGTAGCCGGATCCGAGCCGGCTGAACACCGGTCGAACCGGCGGCAGTGCCGGACGTCGGTTCGACCGACCAGGAAGTAGGGCCCCGGATATGACCGCCGTGCCGATCGCCGTGGTCGCCATCATCAGCGCCGAGATCGTTTTCGTCGTCGGTGCGGTGTGCTGGCCGTCCGGGCGCAGGCAGAGTTCGACAGCGCGGCACAGTCGGCGATCTTTCCTGCGCAGAGCCGGGCAGCTGTTCGCGGCCGTACCCGATCGGTCAGGTTTTCGGCACGAATCGGATGATGTCGTTGCGGGAGGTGATCATCAGCTTCTGGAAGATCGCGGTCATCTGCGCGTCGACGGTTCTGGTCGAACTGCCCCGACGCGCGGCAATAGCGGTGTTCGTCCATCCCTGCGCCGCGAACTTCGCCACCTCACGCTCAGCCCGGGTCAGCTCGTCCCAGAGCGACGCGGTGCCGGTGCGGACGCCACCGGCTGGCACCCGGTCCATGGGTAACTGGCCCAGCGCGAGCCGCTGGACCTCGTACAGGTTGGGACGCAGCTGTGCACCTTCTCGTTCGGCGACGGCGTACGCCTCTGGACCGAGCACACCGCGGGCAACCTCGATGGCCCAGTTGGTTTTCTGGGCTAAGGGCACCATTTTCTCGATGTCGGTGCCTAGATCTTTGCATAGGGTCTCGGCGCCGCCCATGAGCCGGGCAGCCTCGGTCGCCAAGGCAACCAGCTCGTCGGGATCGGCGCCGCCCGCGGCGGTCGCGTCGGAGATGATCTGCGCCAGCGCCCAAGATCGGACGTATACCGCCCAGCCCGAACCCCACTGGTCGGGAATGGACACCAGATGGGCCAGTGACCGGCGCCCCACCGACAATGCCTCCGCGGGATCACCGTTCTCTGTCAGCACGAGCGCCCACATCAGCTGCGTCCACGAGGTCAACCAGCGCGCCCCCGCCGCGTCGGCCCGGTCCACACCGCTGCGGACGGTGTCCAGGGCGTACTCCGTGGCGCCGAAGAAGCCGACCGCCATAGCCTCCAATGGCGTGCCCATTGCCAATCCGCTGTGGTCGCCGGCCGCACGGTTCTTCTCCTGCGCGCGGGCTAGCACGGTCATGGATTCCGCGCTGCCGTGCACCAGCATCAACTCCTGGCCCCAGGTGAATTCGACCGCGGGGGGTAATCCCAGATCGATTTCGGGATGCTGCCGCCAGTCCTGCCGGTCGGCCGGATCGGGTATGCAGAGGGCGACGCACTCGTCGAGCATGCGTTCGGTGTCCGCATACTGCCCCTGCCACAACGCTATCCACCCGATCAAAGCCATGGCGATCACCTGGAGCTCGGTCGGTTGCGGGGTGAGCGAGCGGCTTGCCGCGAGCGCCCGTTCCGTCCACTGCCGGGTTTCGCGTAACGAGGCGTTGAAGAACGGCGCACGCAGCGCGATCAATCCGACCGAGATCTCCAGACCGGTCGCTGATTCGCCCGGCGCGTGCAGGCTGCTTTCGATGGCGAGTTGGATATTGGCCCAGGATGCGCGTGCCCAGTACAGATAGTCCAGTTCCGCCGGGCCGAACCAGCCGGCGTAAGCCTGCAGGATCTTGTCGCGGTAGTACTGCCGATGTCGCCTGGCGACCCGGGCTGGTTCGTCGGCCGAACACTCTTGCAGCCGCTGGTGGGCGAACACCCGGATGGTCTCGAGCAGCGAGTACCGGACGGTGGTTCCGGTGCGGTGCTGGGACGCGAGTGACTGGTCGACCAGGCGCTCCAGCAATCCTTCTATCTCGTCTTTCGCCAGCCGCACCGGCTGGCGGCCGTCGCCTGTGCCGAATTGATCGTCAGCACATACGGATTCGAGTGCTTCCAGCTCGGCACCCACCTCGTGCCCAGGATTGTGGTCTTCTTCAGGGTCCGTATCGTGCCCCGCAGCGAACACCGACAGCCGCGCCAGGAGTAGCCGCTCCTGGTCCGTACACAGTTCGTAGGACCAGGCGATCACATCGGGGACCCGCTGATGCCGCGCATCCACCCCTACCTGCCAGGCCGGGGACCACTGCATCCGCTGGTCGTTGGCGCCGCCGGTCAGTTCCTGCAGGATGGTCGGCAGCGGCTGGCGGCGCAGCCGTGCGGCGGCTAGCCGGATATAGAGCGGGTGATGATGCATGTGCCAGCAGATCTGCCGCGCGATGGCGACATCAGCGGTATCGGTGACCGCGAACCCGGTGAGTTCGGCGCGCTGCCGGAACAGGCTGAGTGCCTGCTGCCCGGACAGCGGCGGAACCGCGACCAGATGCTCGTCGACCCAGCCCACCGGCTCCCGGCTGGTGGCGAGGATGACCAGATCCGGTGCGGCGTCGAGCAACTCGGCTATGATCGAACGCGCCTCGGCAAGCACATGCTCACAGTTGTCCAGCACCAGCAGCGTCTGCGGGGTCCGGCCCGAGACGTTGTTCGCGGTGAACTGATCGACGAGTGCCTTCCACGCCGACCGCCCCGAGAAATCGGCGGCGAGCGCCGCGTGCGCGATCTCCTCTTCCACCGCGGTGACCGTGGATCCCCTGGCCAGCCGGGCCAGCCGCACACAGTGCACTTGCATCCGGGCCGCCTTGCGGAACTGGCCGACCGCTTCCACTGCGAGCCGAGTCTTCCCGATGCCGCCCATCCCGGTCAGCGTGATCAACCGCGCCGATCCCGACAAGAGCGCTCTGATCCGATCCAGTTCCAGGTCCCGGCCGATGAAACCCTCGGAGGTTGCCCGAAAGTCAGCGGGTTCGTGGCGACGCCTGCTCGGCATAGAAGTAGAGCTCCTTCATCCGTACGGGGACCGACCCTACCCGTTTCGTGCATCAAGTAGCTGTAAAACAGCGGGCACATATATGACACGTCCACCACGTCGGTTGTCGAACGACGACCGCCGACTGTTCCCACCAGCGGGAAGTGGACTCCGCGGGCTCGCCGCCGGAGTGAATTACGGTGTGCCGATATAAGTTCGGCGGAAGGGATGCGGCGAGTGTCGAGTCCGGAGGACGCGTTCTACACCGGTGTGCAGGCTTTGGGGCTGGTTGCCGGCGGGGCGCGTAATGAACAGCATGCGGTGGCCGCGTTCACCGCGGCGACAGATCTGGACCCGGACATGTGCGACGCCTGGCTGGGGCGCGCGATGGCGGGCGAGGTCTCCGGTGAGGTGATCTACGGCGCCTATCGGTCGGTCCATAACCTGTATCGCGATCAGCAGCGGGCCGGGCTGGTCGATCGGGCGCTGTGGTGTCACGCCGAACTCGGCGTATACGGGCTGCGGATGCCGATGGCCGACCGGAATCAGATCGCCATCGGGCAGGCAGCCGCCTACGCCGACGCCGGGGAATGGCGGGAGGCCGCGGCGATCCTGGACGAGGTGCCCGGTGACGAGCTGGCCGATTTCGTTCGGATGTCACTGTATTTCCGCACCGGGCGATGGCCCGACGTGCTGGATCTGCGAACTCGGCGGCCCCGGCTCGACGACGGCACCCTCGATATCGCGGCGGAACTGATGGCCACCCAGGCGATGGCGCAGCTGGGCCGCGTCGACGAGGCGTTGCCGCGGGCGCGTCAGCTGGTCGAGGAGACCGCGTCGGGCAGTCAGTCCTACCTGTGGGCCGACGTGCATTTCCTTTACGGAATGTTGTTGCGGCACAACGGGGACCACGAATCCGGCGATAAGGTCCTGGCCGGACTGAAGGGTTCCGGGCTGTGGCCGGACCGGCCCGAATGGCAGCGTGCGGTCGAGGAGAAGACATACCGGCTGGAGATCACCACCGCCACGGTGATCGCCACCAGATCCGACGTGTGGGATTCGGCCACCGGTGACAATCCGGTCGAGGTCGCGGCCGAGGCGGCGCGGTCGCAACGGCAAGAATTGCTGACCGAGGCCTCCGAGCTGCTCAACGCGCAGATCGGGATGGGATCGGTGAAGGAGCAGGTGGACCGGCTGCGCTCGGGCGTGCAGATGGATCAGGTGCGGGCCGCCCGCGGCCTCGCCGTCGACTCGAAATCCCAGCATTTGATCTTTTCCGGGCCGCCGGGCACCGGTAAGACCACCATCGCGCGCGTGGTCGCGAAAATCTTCGCCGGACTCGGCGTGGTCGACAGCGCCGACGTGGTCGAGGTGTCGCGCAACGATATGGTCGGCACCCATCTCGGGCACACCGCACCGAAAACCAACGCGCTCATCGACTCCGCACTCGGCGGGGTGCTGTTCATCGACGAGGCATACACCCTGATCCAGGAGGGCTTGTCGGGTGGCGACGCGTTCGGTAAGGAAGCGGTCGACACGCTGCTGGCCCGGATGGAGAACGACCGCGACAAACTGGTGGTGATCATCGCCGGATACGAGGATGAGATCAACCGGTTCCTGACATCCAACGAGGGTCTGTCCTCCCGGTTCACCAAACGCGTCCGGTTCCCCAGCTATGATCCGAGCGAACTGGTGTTGATCGCCGATCACATTGCCAAGAACAAGGATTCGGTGCTGTCCGAGGATGCCAGGGAGATCCTGCGCGAACGGTGCGAGCACATGTCGCGGCCGGACGACAATGGCAGGCGGCTGATCGACAAGGCGGGCAACGGCCGTTTCATCCGCAATGTGGTCGAAGCGGCCGAGGCCGAACGGGACTACCGGTTCACTCGTGACAGCGCCGACATCAGCGCGATGACCGACGAAGAACTGATGACCGTCAACGCCTTCGATATCACCGCGGCCCTGGCGGGTTTGGCACCGACTGCGGCGAGGTAACCCGGTGGCCCGCTTCCGGGTGGTGTCCAAACACCAGGTTTCCGGCTGGCGTTTCCTGCTCCGCCGGATCGAGCACGCCTTGGTGCGCCGGGATGTCTCGATGCGCGACGATCCGGGACGTGGCCGGTCGACGGCCTTGGCGGTCGGTTTCGCCCTGGCCTGCGTCGGTGTGGCGGGCGCGGCCGTGCTCGGGTTCTTCTCCCCGAAGCAATCGATCGGCGACGCACCGATCGTGGCGGACAAGGACTCCGGAGCGCTGTATGTGAATATGGGCAACCGTTTGTATCCGGCACTGAACTTGACCTCGGCGCGCTTGGTCACCGGGACCGCTGGTGATCCGCAGCGGGTGGGGGCCGACGAACTGGCGAAACTGCCACGCGGCCCGTGGGTCGGTATTCCGGGTGCACCGGGACGAATGATCGCCTCGGACAACCGTGATTCGTCGTGGACGGTGTGTGACCGGTCGCGGAGCGGCAGCGCGCAGGTGGATCCCGACACCGGCCAGCCGGTGGCCACCAGGTCGCCGGTGCACACCACCGTCCTCGGCGCGCCGCTCACCGTGGACGACGAAGCCATCCGCAAACTGGGCGAACACGAGGCCCGGCTGCTGCGCAACAACGACACGATCTGGCTGGTATATCGCGAGGGCACAAGCAATGTGGTGCGGGCGATGATCAATCTCGCCGAATCCGCGGTTACGCTGGCGCTCGGTCTCGACGCGACCGCGCCGATCCTGTCGGCGTCGGACGGGCTGATCGCCGCGATCCCGGAGGTTCCGCCGCTGCGGGTGCCCGCCATCGACGGCCTCGGTACCACGACGACGCTCTCGACCGGAATGACCGTGCAGGTCGGGTCGGTGCTGACGGTAGCGCAACCCGGCCGGGAAGCCGAGTACTACCTGGTCTCCCGCTCGGGTGTGGTCCGGGTGAGCGCGGTCCTCGCGGCCATGGTCCGCAATGCCGATGAGCGCGGCGAGATTTCGTCGCAGACAGTCAATTCGAACCTGATCGCGACGAACCTGCGACCGGGAACCTGGCCGGGAACCCAGCGCTACCCCACCCGGCCGGTTCGGTTGGCGGACACCGGCGCCGACACGGTGACCTGCCTGTCCTGGGAGCGGCTCGAGGGTGAGCCGAGCGCCGCGATCACCCTGCTCGTTGGTCGTCGGCTGCCGCTGACTACCGAAGAACAAAGGCTGCCGGTCGATTTGGTGACCGCCGCGCCCTCTCAGGGAAAGACGGCCGACGCCGCATATCTGCCGCGCACCTCCGGTCGATTCATTCAGGTGACCGGTACCGAGCCCGGTTCGGCACTGGCCGAATCGCTGTGGTGGATTTCCGACAGCGGGGTGCGTTACGGCATCGCCGCAGACCTCGGCGGCACGGGCTCAGCGGATCCGACACTGCGGGCACTCGGGCTCGGTGCTCCGGTGCTGGCCCCGTGGTCGGTCGTCTCGCTGTTCGCGGTGGGACCGACACTGTCGCAGCGTGATGCCCGGATACAGCACGACGGCATCCCGTCCAACCCGTCCGGCGCCGGATTCGGTGAGGAACAGCGATGACCACTACCCGACGCTTCGTGCGGCCACCTCGGATGATCGCCGGGCCGAAAGCGCCCGCGGTGGCCGAGCTGAAGCTGGAACCGCCGACCGAACTGCCCCGACCGGTGCCGCCGTCGAAGCTGAAGATGATCCTGCCGGTCGTCATGGTGGCGGCGATGGTCGGGATGATGGTGATGATGTTCCGCAGTGGGCGGGCCATGTCACCGATGATGTTGATGTTCCCGATGATGATGATGGTGTCGATGGTCGGCATGATGGCCGGCGGCATGGGCGGTGGCGGCAGCAAGGGCACGGCGGGCGAGGTCAACGAGGACCGCAAGGACTACCTGCGCAGTGTCGCCAACAACCGCGCGAAAGTGCATGAGGCAGAAGCCGAATTGCACAAGTTCCTGCGGTATTCCCATCCGGGCCCGGCCGAGATCGGCACCCTGGTCGGCGGCAAACGCATGTGGGAGAACCAGGCCACCCATCCACAGTTCCTGCGGGTGCGGATCGGACGCGGCCGGATCGCCAACCAGGTGCGCGTGATCGTGCCGGAAGCAGCCCCCACCTCGGAGCTGGACCCGGTGGGCGTCGTCGAAATCACCCGATTCGCCAAGGCGTACTCGACGGTGGGCGGCATGCCGGTGGCGATGAACCTGCTGTCCACCCCGCAGGTGGTCTTCGACGGTGATCCGGCCGCGGTCGGCGCACTGCTCCGGGCGATGATCGCCGAAATCGTTGTGCTGCACGGCCCGGACCAGGTCGCGATCGCCGCCGCGGTGCGGGAACCGGACGCCCCGGAATGGGCGTGGCTGAAGTGGCTGCCGCACGCACAGCATCGCGAGGACACCGACGGCATCGGATCGAGCCGGATGGTCTATCGCAGTGTCGGTGAGTTGCGGGCCAAGGTTTTGACCGGATTCAATCGGGGGCCGTTCTCCACCTCGGCGGAACCCGCTGTCGATAAGAAACACCTCCTGTTGATTGTCGATGTGAGCGGTCCGGTCAACGAACGTGATATCTCCGGCATCGACGGCTGCACCTGGCTCGGGATCGGCGGCGTGGATCAGCCGCTGCCACGCTCCCTGCGTTTCACCGTATCCGCGGAGCGGACGATGGACGAGGTGACCCTGCGCGGCACCCGCCGGGTCGGGATCGCCGATCGCATGTCGAGCGCCGCGATGACCGCACTGGCCAGAAGCGTGTCACCGTACCGGCTTTCATCGGTGGTGGAGGCCGTGGTGGCCGAGCAGGCCAGCGGCGGAACATCCTGGCAGGACCTGGTCGGCGTGACGGACCCCGGCGCGATCCGCGTGGACCGGCAGTGGCCGCCGCGCCGCGACAACGACCGGGCCCGGCTCAACATCCCCTTCGGACACGACTCGGCCGGCGCGCCGGTGTTCCTGGACATCAAGGAGTCGGCCGAGGAGGGGATGGGCCCGCACGGAATGTGTATCGGCGCCACCGGATCCGGCAAATCGGAGTTCCTGCGCACGCTGGTGCTGTCCGCCGTCGCCACCCATCCGCCGGAGGTACTCAACCTGCTGCTGGTCGACTTCAAGGGCGGCGCGACCTTCCTCGGCTTCGACCGGCTCTCACATGTGACGGCCGTGGTCACCAATATGGAGGAAGAGTCCGACCTGGTCACCCGCATGGAGGACGTCCTCAACGGCGAGATGGCACGGCGGCAGCGCATCCTGCGCGACGCGGGCAACTTCGCCAACGTGGCCGACTACGAGAAGGCCCGGGAACAGGGCGCGAACCTCGCTCCGCTACCCACCCTGTTCGTCATCCTCGACGAATTCGCCGAATTGCTGGAACAGTACCCGGATTTCGCCAAACTGTTCGTCGCGATCGGTCGGCTGGGGCGTTCACTGCGCATCCACCTGCTGCTGTCCTCGCAGAAAGTGCCGGCCAACCGGATGGGTGAACTGGAAGCCCACCTGTCCTATCGGGTGGCGTTGCGCACCAACCAGACCAGCGACTCGCGCGACGCCATCGGCACCGCGGACGCCTACCATCTACCGAAGAAGCCGGGCGCGGGATATCTGCGGGTCGGCGCCGGTGATCTGCAACGGTTCCAAGCCGCCTATCTGGGCGACCCGTGGACGGCGCCGTCGCAGGCGTCGGCGGCGACACCGCAGCGGGCGCGCCGGCCCGGCGGCGGATACCGTCCCCCACAGCAGTTCACCGTGACCGCGGTAGCCGACATCCGCCCACCCCGGCCGCCCGAACCGCAGGATCTCGCGCCGGAGCCAGGCACTGAAGAAGAGCAGATCACCGTGATGGAAACGGTGTTGCAACAGCTGGCCGGACACGGGCAACCGGCCCATCAGATGTGGCTGCCACCGCTGAATGTCGCGCCGACCCTCGACCGGCTGACACCCGCGGTGGAACCCGGCGCGCTGCGGGTGCCGCTGGCGCTCGTGGACCGGCCGCGCCAGCAGCGCCAAGATGTGTGGTCGGTGGACCTGTCCGGCTCCGGTGGTCACGCCGCCGTCGTCGGCGGACCACAATCGGGTAAATCCACCGCACTGCAATCGCTGATCGTGTCCGCGGCCCTGACCCACACGCCGGAGCAGGTGCAGTTCTACTGCCTGGACTTCTCCGGTGGTTTGGCCGCCCTGCGGAACCTGCCGCATGTGGGTGCGGTGGCGCTACCGCGCGACACCGACCGGATCCGGCGCACCATGGCGCTGATCAGTAACCTGCTGGCCAACCGTCAGGCGCTGTTCGCCGAACTCGGCATCGACAGCATGCGCGAATTCCGTCGCCGGGTGAACTCCCCGGCCGAGGCCGCTGAACTGGCCGCCCACGACCAGCACGGGGATGTGTTCCTGGTGGTGGATGGCTGGGACATCGGGTTCGCACCCAATGGCCCGTACTTCGACGAGTACGGGCCGGTACTGGAATCCGTTGCGGTGCAAGGGTTGAACTACGGCATCCACTTGCTGGTCAGCAGTTCCCGCTGGGCCGCGATCCGGCCGGCGATCAAAGACATGATCCAGACACGGGTCGAGCTGCGCCTGGGTGACCTCACCGACACCGTCTTCAACACGCACCGCAAAATGGTGGCCGCGATACCGCCGAATCGGCCGGGCCGCTGTATCTCCAACGACGCACTGCACATGCTGACCGCACTGCCGCGCATCGACGGTGTGAGCGACAGTGCTACCGCGGCAGAGGGATTGACCGCCACGATCGACCATCTCAACCAGCTCTATCCGGGCCGGAAAGCGCCCGTAGTGAAACTGCTGCCCGCAAAGATCAGCTGGGACGAGATGCACGCCGGGCGGCTGGCGCCGCAGACGTTGGCGCAGCGGCTGGTGGTGCCGTTCGGGATCCGCGAATCCGATTTGAGTGTCGCGGCAATAGATTTCGCCGTATCGACGCACATGATCGTGCTCGGCTCCTCCGGTAGCGGCAAGTCGACCGTGCTCGCCGCCATTCTGGAGTCGATCCGGCGGCAGTTCACGGCGGATCAGGCGCGGGTGCTGCTCGTGGACTATCGGCGCCAGCACATGGACGCGATACCGGAGGAGATGTCGATCGGCTACCTGACCTCCGAACGTGATCTGACTCAGGGGTTGCCGCCGTTCGCCGCGAAAATGCGCAGCCGCCGGGCACCGGACGACGTGACCTCACAGCAGCTGAAGGACCGATCCTGGTGGAGCGGCCCGGAGATATTCCTGGTGATCGACGACTACCACATGGTGTCCCAGCGCGGCGCGATGAACCCCCTCGATCCGATCAAGGACATCATCGTCGACGGGCGCGACACCGGGTTGCACGTCATCGCGGCCCGCAATATCGCACAGGCCGACATGGCGTTGTACGACAATATTCTCGGCCAAATGAAGAACCTGAACTCCTCCGGCCTCGTCATGGACGGGACCAGGCTCGACGGCATGCTGATCGGTGATGTGAAGCCCACCAAGCAGCCCGCCGGGCGGGGAATCTTCGTCGAACCGCTGCATTCCCGCAAAGATCTCGTGCAGGCGGCCTGGGAGCCCGAACGCGAGTCCTGAGCACCGAATCCGGTCCCGATTCCCATGGGTGGGAATGCCTTAGCGTTTTGACTGAGGTGCTCATGGAAGCACAGGTTGATTGGAGATCAGACCATGTTTCTCAACGTTGACCCCGAACAACTTCCGATCACCGGGGCCCAGCTGACCGCGGCGAACCAGGTCCTGGAATCCGCACTGTCCGCGACTGCCGCCACTGCCGTGCCGGTGCCCGCCGGGCTGGACACGGTGAGTTTCGCCGCCACAGCGGCACTCGCACTACACGCGGTCACGTTCTATTCGAACGCGGTCGAAGGCGCGATTCAGTTGCAGGCCGGTGCGATTCAACTCGGTCCGACCGGCGTCAACTACCGGGCTGCCGACACCGCCGGCGGCGGGTCGGTTGCGCAGCATAACGCCGGCTTCACCTACTAGCGACCGGCAGATCCATCATGACCTCCCCATTCGCGCTCATGCAGGCGATACAAATGGTGTTCACGCCGTTCGAATTCGCGGCATTGCCTCCGGAAGTCAATTCCTTCCGGCTCTCGGCGGGTCCCGGCCCCACACCGATGGTCGCTACCTCGGCCGGGTACAAGACACTCGGCGTCACCTTCTCGGGGACCGCGCAGTCGGCCGAGGCGTCGATCACCTCGATGGAGATGACGTGGCAGGGCTTGTCCGGGGAGCGCGCGGCCACAGCGTTCCGGGGGCACTCGAGGTGGTTGCAACGCGAAGCCGAGGCCGCGATCGAGTCGGCGAAGTGTGCCAGCGGCATCGCCAAGGCGAACATGCAGGCGCGGGCCACCATGCCGCCGCTGTCGGTGATCCAGGCCAACCGGGCCGTGAGCGCGGCACTGGCCACAGCCACGGCCCAGGGCGGTCCCCTGGCCGTTGCGACGGGGGCGGTGCTTGCTGCGAACGAACTGATATATATGGCCATGTGGACGGCCGCTGCGGCATCAATGACCACATACTCGGCCAGTACCGCCGGGTTCCTCGCCCAGCTGCCGGCCGTGATTCCGCCGCCACCCATTGTCGATCCCAGCGCTCTCGGTGACGTCACGCCTTACAGTTCGTTGCTCAGCCCCGGTACGCCTCCTGGCACGGAGACACTCGGCGGCCCGGGCGGTGGACAGGGCGTCGGTCCATCGGCACCGACCGGTGGTCAATCGGTACCAACCGGTGGCCAGTCGGGACCAACCGGTGGCCAGTCGGGACCGACGAGTCAGGCGCCGGGACCGTCGTCTCAGCCGGTCCCTGACGCGCAGAACGCGTTGTCCAATGTCGATCAGGCAATACAGTCTCTGCCCGATCCGTTGGCCGAGGGCGCCGGGATGGGTAATTACGGCGAGGGATTCAGCGAGCAGTCGGGCTTTCCTGGGACGTCGACAGAATCCCCCACCTTGGCGGCAATGAGCGGGGGTGCGGGCAGTGCCGTGGCGATGGGGTTGATGCGTGGCGGCTTCGGCGCCATGTCGGGGGCCTCGACCGGCTTCCGGATGCCGTCGAACTGGCCCGCCGGTGTCGGCACCGCATTCGGCGCACCCGCGCAGGCGACCGGCGCGCCCCCGGCGCGCACCGCACCGCGACGGGGAGTGACCGCGCCGACAGCGCGCATGCGTCGGCGACGCCGCGATGACGAGGAAGAGCGGAAATCGAAGGTCTTCGTCCCCGGCGAACCCGTTGAGGTGCCGGTGCTGGACAAGCCACTGGTGGTCGGTGTCATCGAATACGCCGACAGCGAGGACGAGCGGGACAGCGAATCGGCTCGCATAGTGAATGTCGCGGCCGGTGTCATCGGCGTCGACGATGAGTTGGAGGGCGCGGAATCGGCCTCTTCGAAACGTCCCCGGTGAGGTACACCGAGGCGTATTTAAGCCCTACCGGGAAAGGAATATGATATGACCATCACATACACCGGTGATCCGGCAGCGCTGCAGAGTTCGGCGAACAATACTGCGGCTTGCCTTGGTGAACTGGAAAGCCATCTGAAGGCGCTGGCGGCGACGCAGGATGAACTGCACACGGCGGTGGTAAGCCAGGGGGCGGGAAACGCAATCTACAACACGCTGGGTAACGCACACGTGCGTGGTCTCTCGCTGGCTGGGACGCTACAGCAGATTGTGGACGGATTGTCCGACACCGGGGTGAAGGTCGACCTCGAGGATCTCGAAGGTGCGGCCAGGGTTAATGCCGCAATGGGTGACGACGGTGTGGTCGACGGTGGCGCGGGCGCCAGCAGCTGGACATCTGCGGGTACCGCCGTCGACTCAAAGGTCGACACCGCAACCTGGTGATTTCGCTGCCCGAAACATGTTACTTCGATCGAAGGCTTGATAAATCATGAAATATAACTACACAGCTGTCGATGCGAGCAGCGCGACCTTGCAGGTAATTGTGAATGGGATGGAAACCAACCTGACCAATATAAAAACTCTGTACGGCCAGCTGATGGCGGATTTCAGCGGTGCGGGTGCCGAAGGATACTCCACTGTCATGACGACCCTGCAGAACAAAATGGATGCCTACGACACCACCCTGCAGCAGGTGAAGAACGCGATCGCAACCACAGCCGCCAGTGACGGTCTGATGAAAATTACCGACGGCAACCAGGGCAACAAGTTCCTGAGTATCGGGATGTAGTCCAGCGGTGGGCCATTTGCAAGGACACAATGCGGTGATGGTATGGATTCGGATCCGGTAGCGGTCGAGGTGAATGTCGATGCCGCCCTGCTCTTGCAGCGGCTGGTCGGCATCGACTCCTACCCGCCGGTACTGGCGCTGCTGCCCAACATCTTCCGTATCGAGGACCGGGATCGGGTGCACGAGGTAGTACGTTCCCAGCTCGCTGAGGCGGGCATCGTGGACGACGAGGGCGTGCACCCGCAGGTCGCGCACTGGCTGCAATGCCTGTACCGACCCGATATGGAACTCGTCGCCCGGATCATGGACACCGGGGCCGACGAGGTAGCGGGCATGCTGCGGATGTCGATGGTCCGCGCCGGCTCCGACCATGTCCTCGCGGTGCGCAACGACGACCACATCATCATCCAGTCGGTGTATCAGGATCAGCAGGATCTGCGCGTGCTGGTCGCGGCGCTCGCCGAGGCGCTGGGGCCTTGTCCAGCAGTGGAATTCGAGCCGGTGACCGCACGCCAAGAAGACTTCGCCGACAATCCGACCGGCAGTGTGGACCAGCGCAAGCAACTGCTGCTCGAGCTGGGGGCGGTCCCGCACACCGCCGGTGTGCTCAGCCGAGCGTTCGAGGAGGTGCTGCGGCATGCGGAGATCGTCGTCGTCGAACACCACGACGGCGGCTCGACACAAACCGAGATGTGTGTGAATGTCTTCGACACCGAGTTCGGCCGGATTGTCGCGACACCGAGTATCGGCCTCGACGGGCAGCGGTGGACCCGGCTCGCACCCGGCGACGACAGCACACTGCACGCAGGAGTCGTCGCCCTACTAGAGATGTTGCCGGGCCGCAGCTGGTTCGACACCGGCCGGGCCTGAACGATTCGCCTTGGCGCGGCGTGAGTAATTGTGCGAGAGGGGCACTTCGTGAATCGACCACCCACTGCCAACGGGCAGCGGTCCGACCACGGCCGTTCGCTGGGCGGATACGAGGCATTCTTCTCCCCCGAAGAGACCGACCCTGCTCGTTCCGAGAGTGCCGCGTCCACCACATCGTCGCAGCCGCCGAGTGCCGGCCCCTTCGGCGCCGACAGTGCTGCGGCGTCAGCCGGCCAGAACGCACCCGCCGAGGTACCGCAACCGCCGACGGTTCCCAGATCCGAGGACACAGCACCCGGCAACAACGCCACCGGCACGGCCGGGCAATCTCCGCCCGCACCGACCGGATCGACCTCCGCTCCGCCACCGAGCTCGGCGGCTCCTCCGAAAGCGGCTGTGGCGCCGGCACATCCGAGTGCGCCGGACCCGTTCGCTTCGACCGCGGTAGCGCAACCCGGTGCGCCGTCACCGCGGAATGGCTCGCGGATCTCCGTCTGGGAGCCGCCGCCATCTCCGGCCAATGCTCAGACTTCCACCGGGAATGCTCAGTCGTCGCCGTCCAGCGTGCAGGCTTCCGCTGGGAACGCTCAGTCGTCGGAATCGCCGGCAAGTGCTCAGACTTCCACCGGGAACGTTCAGTCGTGGGCGCCGCCCAGCACACAGACATCCGTCCGGAGAGCTGTCGCGGCCGCGGTGCATCATCCTGCCCGGCACCAGGATTCGGCTGCGGTGCAGCATCCGGCCCCACTGCAGGATTCGGCCGTCGCGAACGTGGACGAGCCCGAAGTCCTCACCGGGTCCGAGCCGATCACCTGGCACGCCGAGCCTGCCGGGCGGGTGGAAGTGATTCCCACCGCGCAGGCGAGATCGCAACTGCTGTCGGAGATCATGGCGACCAACCGGGCGACGCTGCGCGCGGCCACCGGAATGCGTGGCGCCTTGAACAAGGTGGGCTTCAAATTCGGGCTCTCGCCGGCCGAGCAGCGCGCCGAGGATCTTCGCAACCGCATCCGGAAGCAGATTCCCAGCACGTACCAGATCGCGGTGATCAGTGTGAAGGGCGGCGTCGGTCGCACCACCACCGCGGCCGCCCTCGGCTCGACCTTCGCGAGCATCCGGTACGACCGGGTGGTGGCCGTCGACGCCAACCCCGACTTCAGCGACCTGGGCACCCGGACGGTGCGGCACCCCTACGGGCTCACCCTGCGTGACCTGGCCAACGCGCAAGACCTGCGGGCGTTCTCGGCGGTGCAGGTCTACACCACCACCAACGCCGCCAACCTGGTGGTCGTCGCGTCGCCGTGGGCGACCGATGCCAGCCAGGCGCTGACCGGAGCCGAATACGCCGCCGCGGTGGAAACCCTGCGCGTGCACTACAACCTGGTCGTCGTCGACTGCGGCACCGGTGTTTTCGATTCCTCGACCGGTAGCGTGCTGGCCAGCAGCGACGCGGTGCTCGTGGTCACGCCGGCCACGGTCGGCGGGGTGACCGGCGCGGTGGCCACCCTGAACTGGCTCGGGTCGCACGGTCTCGCCCGGCTGGTGCAGCGGTCGACCGTGGCGATCGTGCATCAGCATCCGGTGAAACCGAATGTCGATGTGGCAGCGATCGAGGAGCTGTTCGCCACCGCCGGGCGACCGACCTTCACGGTGCCGTTCGACGAGCACCTGGCCGAGGGCGGCGAAATCGATCTACGACTACTCGACAAGTCCACCGGAATCGCGTTCCAGGAGCTGGCCGCGGCACTGGCCGACGACTTCCCGACCTTCCGAGGAGCTGCCCGATGACCGCTGCCGCAGCACCGCCGGCCGAGGCCGCCGCAGCGGAGGTGGCGCGGGTCCGGGTGGCGATCATGGTGGCCACCTACCAGGTCGATGTCGTGGTGCCGACCAAGTTCACGGTGGAGACGTTCATCGACGACCTGCTGGTCGTGCTGGCCGAGGCGATCGACGATGACACCGTCGACTTCACCGCGCCGGCCGGGCAGTGGAGTTTGGCCCGCCCGGGGCAGTTGCCCATTCCACGCTGGCGCAGCCTGGCCGACCACGACATCACCGACGGCGCGGTGCTGACCCTGACCCCGGTCGAGTCGGCGGAAGTGTTCCGTCCCATCGTCGAAGACATCACCGAAGCGTTGGCGCTGACCAATGAGCGGGAGTTCAGCGAATACGATCCCGACGTCTCGGCCGCGGTCGGGCTCGGCGGGGTCGTCGTCGGCTGCGGGGCCGCCTCGGCCATCCTGCTGTGGTCGTGGCTGCAGACGGGGTCCATGATGTGGACCGCGGTGCCGGCGCTGTTGCTGGGGATGATCGGTCTGGGGGCGGCGCTGGCTGCCGCGCAGCGCTTCGGTTCCCCGCGCAGCTGCCTCGGATTGGCGCTGGGCTCGTTGCTGCTGGCGGGCGCCGGGGCCGCGATGCTGGTGCCGCCGGCCTACGGTGAGGCCGGTGCGCTCACCCCGGCCAATCTGGTAGCGGGCGCGGTGGTCGCGGCGGTCGCCGCGGCGACGGTGCTGCGGGTGACCAGGGTCGGTGTCGCCACTCTGATGTCGGTAATAGTGCTCGGTATTCTCGCCACACTCGCGGCGATTCCCGCGCTGATCTGGGAGTTCTCCACCAGCCAGGTGGCGGCCGGTGTGCTCCTCGTCGGGGTAATACTGCTGTCGCTGGCGCCACGGGTGGCGGTGGCGATCGCCCGCATCAAGCCACCCGATCTGCCGGACCCCGGAACCGAGGTGGCCCCGGCCACCCTCGCCGATATCTTCGACGCCGAATCGTCCACCGGTGACCAGCCCGATGACGAGTCGGCGCGCCGCAGCGCCGAATCGCTTTTCGAAGCGCGGGCCCGGCTCGCGGTGACGAGCCTGCGCGGGCTGATGGTGGCGTTGTCGTTTCTGCTCGCGCTGGCGTCGGTGCTGGTGGCGGCGATGCATCCGGGCAAGATCCGCGAAGTAGTGCTGGTGCTCGCGGTGGCGGGCATCCTGCTGATGCGCGCCCGCTGGTATCCGGACCGGGTGCAGGCCATTGCCCTGATCACCGGATCGGCGGTGACGGTCACCGGATTGGGAATCGTGCTGGCGGGAGTGCACGACGATGTCGGCTCCCGGCTGCTGCTCGCCGTGCTCGTCCTGATCATCGCGTTCCTGGGATGCCGTGCGGCGGTACGGCTCCCGCATGTCCGGTTGTCTCCGGTGACGCGCCGGGTGCTCGACATCTTCGAATACTTGCTGCTGGTGCTGGTGCCGATTCTCGCGTTCTGGATCATGGGCATCTACGCGGCGATGCGGGAGCTGCTATGAGAACGGCGGGATGCGCGGTAGCCCTGGCCGCGGCGATGCTGCTCCTCGGCGCGGTACCGGCGGCGGCGGTACAGCCGCCACAGGTCGTGGTCGGCCCGCCACCGCCCGCGGATCCACCACGCCCCGAATTTCCGATGAAGCAGGACAAGGGATGCGTTGCGGCGGGTCTGCTGCCCGGCAGTGACCTGTCCCGGGTCCCGCAGCCGGATGCCGCCCTGAACCTCGCGCGGGTCCGGGAGCTGAGCCGGGGCGCGGGCGTCACGGTGGCGGTCATCGACACCGGGGTGGACCCGAACCCGCGGCTGCCCGACATCGTCGGTGGCGGCGACTTCGTCGTCGACGGCGGTAACGGACTGTCCGACTGCGACGCCCACGGCACCCTGGTGGCCGGAATCATCGCCGGGGCGCCCGATGTGCGGGACGGGTTCGTCGGGGTCGCCCCCGAGGCCAGGATCCTGTCCATCCGGCAGCGCTCTGCGGCGTTCACCGCAGAGCAGCCGCGTGCTTCCGAGCGGACCGAGGCCGCCGCCACCGAGATTCGCACCATGGCACGCGCCATCGTCCATGCCGCGAACCTGGGTGCGGCGGTGATCACGGTGTCCCGGCCGGTGTGCGTGCCTGCCGACCAGCAGGTCGACCAGTCCGCGTTGTCGGCCGCTGTCGGGTACGCGGTCCGGGTGCGCGGTTCGCTGATCGTCGCCGGCGCCGGCGACACCGGTGGTTCCGAATGCAACCAGCAGAACCCGAAAATGGACCCGGCCGACTCGCACGATCCGCGTAACTGGCGCGGAGTGCGAACCATTTCCGCGCCCGGCTGGTTCACTCCCGAGGTACTCACGGTGGGAGCTACCACCGCCTCCGGCGCGGTGCTGGAGAGTTCCCTGGCCGGGCCCTGGGTGTCGGTGGCCGCGCCGGGCACGGGCATCGTGTCGCTCGCCCCCGGTGGCGGGATCGTCAACGGTGTCGTTTCGCAGAACGGGTTGAGCCCCGTGGGTGGTAGCGCGTTCGCCGCCGCGTATGTCAGCGGTGTCGCCGCCTTGCTGCGGTCGCGGTTCCCGGGCGAGACCCCGGCCGAGATCGCCGCCCGCTTGCAGGGCAGTGCCCACGCCCCGGCCCGCGGCGTCGACAATATGATCGGTGCGGGAATGATCGACCCGCTGGTAGCGCTCAGCTACCGGGCGCCGCCGGCCCGGCCGGCCGGGCTCTACCTCTCCGCGCCGCTGACCGTACCCCCGTCGGCGCGGCCAGCAGATCGGCGACCGGCGATCATCGCCGTGATAGTGCTCATCGGAGCCGTATTGCTGGGTGCCGCAGTGAGTTTCAGCCCGGGGCTGGCTCGCAAGCCCGCGGCTGACCAGGAACCGGGGTCGCGGTGACGGTGTCGTTCCCGCGCACGGTTCCCGTGCCCACCGCCGCCCGCCTGCCTTTCGCTACCGAAGCCGGCCCGCTCGCCGGGGCGCTGATCGGTGGCAGCCTCATCCTCCCCGTCCTGATCGCGACTACCCCCTGGTGGGTTGTCGTGCTCGTCTCGGCCCTGTGGGCGGGCGCGGTGCTGGTGCCGGTGCGAGGTCGCACCGCCTGCGGGTGGCTGCGCGATCGGCTGGCCTACCGAGCGGGCCGGATCCGGCACGCCGACGAACTCACCCGCGCGCAGCCGGTGGTGGATGTGGAGGTGGCCGCGGGCGTGTGCGGTATCCGGCTCGGGGACACCACGCTGGTCGCGATGATTCAGCTTGCGCCGAACCTGGACCTGCCGACGATCATCGGCGCGAACACGACCTACACCGAGGACATCGTCCCGGTGGACCTGCTCGCGACCATGCTCGACCAGTACGGACTCGCCCTCGACATCGACATTGTGACCACCGGGCAGCGGGTCCGGTCCGCGGGAAGTTACGGCGCGCTCTACGACCAGCTGATCGGCAACAATCCGGCGATCGGAGACCGGCTCACCTGGCTGGTGCTGCGCCTGGATGTCGAACGCAATCTCGAACTGCTGGCACGGCGCGGTCCCGCGGCGTCGGTGGCGCCGAAGGCGCTGGCCACGGCGGCGCTGCGGATCGCTTCCCGGTTTCGCGAGCTCGAGATCACCGCGCAGGTCCTGCCGGCCGAGGCGGTGCGCGAGGCAACCCGGTTGTTGCACACCGGATTCGAGCTGACCGACCTGCGGGAAACCTGGGCTCATCTGGAGGGGGTAGTGTCGGCCCGCTGCGTCACCAGCTACGAGATCGACCTCGCCGGGATCGACCAGGAAACTCTCGATACCTGCTGGATGTGGCACACGGGCCGGATCACGCTCACCGTGAGTCTGTCCACCAGGCCCGGCGAACACGGTGCCGGCCCGATGGCTCCGGGAGTCGAGCTGCGCGCCCTGGTGCGTTACGTCGGCACGCCGCAAGTCGACCCACCCGCGCATCTGCATCCGCTGACCGGTCGGCAGCAGTTGGCCCTGCTGGCGTCGCTTCCCCTCGCCGTGCGCGATCACCTGGGGCGTATCCAGCCTCCACGAGGGGTCCAACCTGTCCGCCACACTGCCGGATCACCGGATTCTGTTGTCCCGCAACTAAGTCTGCCCATCGGACCGAGCGGGCAGATCCTCGGCGCGATCAGTGGGCGAGCCGAGCATCATCTCGCGCTGCCACTGTTCGATCCGGTGCGCTACAGTCCGCGCCGACGCACCATCGATGTGCACGCACACCTGTCGACCGCACAGCAACTCGTCCTGCGAACCATTGCCGTCGGTGCCGACGTGGAGATCCACACCAGCCGCCCGCAGCAATGGCAGCCGCTGATCGACGCCGTCGGTGATCCGCGCTCGGTGCGCCTGGCGGCTGGGCACGGCCCGATCGAGGGCTCGAGCCACGCGGAGCCGGCGAGAGTAGCGGTCTTCGATCATCGCACGCCGACGGTCACCGCGGCACAGGCCACGATCGTCATCGGCGCACCCGGCGGGCCGCGGCAACGATCTGCCGACCTGGCCATCGACCAGGTCTCGGAGACCACCGTCGACGTCAGCATCCCGATGCACACCGTGCGGCTCGACCTGATCGAACCGGTCGGTGAGCAAAGGTACCTGGCCGGTGCCTCGAACACTGGTACCTCGAACAATGGTGCCCCGAGCGCTGGTGCCCCGAACGACATGTCGCCCCGCGGCCAACCGGCCGCCGTACCCGCTCTGATCGGTGCTCGACCCGAGTCAGGGATTGCGGAAAGGTAGGTCCTCAGGTGTTGCCGGATTCGAAGCCTCGAAACGACGACAGCAGTGTCGAGTTGACGCCCAGCAGTGTCGAATTGACGCCCAGCAGTGTCGAATTGACGCCAAGACAAGAATTGACGCCCAGACAGCTGGCCGCGTCGGTGTTTTCGAAGCGGCTGTCCGCGCTCATCGCGGAATCTGTCGTGTCCAGCGAAGAGGAGGGGCCGGCGCGGTCGTTGACGCTGTATTCGCTGGCGCAACATCTGGAACTGGCGTACCCCGACGTGCCAGTGTCGCAGTCGGGGCTGTATCGCCTGATCCACGGTGACGCGATACCGCGACTGGATCTGATCATCGCGCTGGCCCGGGTCTTCGACGTCGAGCCGGGCTACTTCATCACCGACTAGGTTCCCGCCGACGGGAACAGCTCGAGACCCGAGATCGATAGGATTCGCGGTATGCCCGACCAGGAACCGGGAGATGTTTTCCTCCGCCATCGGAGCCTGGTGCTCGCTGCGCTGATGCCCGACTCGCCGGGGGCGGAAGCCGACGCGCCGGGGGCGGAGGCCGACGCGCAGCCAGCCGACGCCGAACCCGCGAAACCGGACCCGGAGACCACAACGCAAGCGACGCAGCGGCTGATGGAGTCCGACACCGTCCCGGAGTCGCGACCGCTGTCCGGTGTGGTCGATGTCGGGACCGCCACACGCCCACGACGGTCGGGCAATTCGTCGGCAAGTGATCGAATCAACGCGCTGTTGAACGGGTCCACGGCCACCGCGTCGAGCCCGCCGACGTTCGTCGAACCCCCGCGGAGCGCGTACAACGGCGGCGCTACCGCGCCGGCCGACCCGGCACCCGAGCACCGGGATGAATTCGATGACCTGCTGCGACGACCGCGGCAGGAGGGTCTGCGCGGAAAAGCTGCCGAATGGGGCCAGCGGCTCGTCCCCGCGCTGCGTAAACCCAAGGTCCAACTGGCCGTCGGTGCGGCGCTGGTGGTGCTGCTGCTGATTGTGCTTATCCGGCCCGGGGGTGGCGAGCCACCAGAACAACCCCTGGTGATGACGGTTCCGCAAACACCTGCCCCGACATCCGCGGCGAACACCGCCGCGGCGGACAGTGCCAAGCGAATCCAGGTGCTGTCCGCGAAAAGTCACTGCCCCGCAGGCAGTACTGATCCGATGGACGCCTTCTCCAGCGAGGCCGATAAGGCCTGGGCATGTGTGCGGGCCTACAAGGTCGACGGACAGGTGCTCACCATCGACCTCGGCGCCAGCCACAAGATCGAATCCATCTCTCTCGTGCCCGGCTGGGACTACGTGTCCGACAGCGGTGTGGACGAGTGGGACAAACACCGGACCGCCAGCAAGGTGTCCTACCAATTCGATGACGCGAACTTCACCACCTACACCCAGGAAACTCTCGATCAGCGGGGCGTGGTGACGACCGAGATCAATCCACCCGTGACGGCGACCAAGATCACTCTGACGATCCTGAAGTCCGGTGGCGACCGTGCACTGACCGATACCGCCATCTCCTCGATCGTGATCACCGGACAATAGGGAAGGTCGGAGATGGCGTCGAGAACCTGCTACTACTGCTCGCACCACAACACCGGTGCCGACGCCCGCTGCGCGCACTGCGGTGCACCGCTGTCCGGACAGGCCGAGGCGACAGAGGCCGCGCCGACGGCGGAGAGGCCCGCGCCGACGGCAGAGGTACCCGCACCACACCGAATGCGGCCCGCCGATATGGCCAAGGACCTGTCCGGTGCTGTGACCCGGGAACTGGCCGCGCCGCTGGGCCGGATCCGAACACTCACCGATCGGCGCTACCCGCGGCGGCACTGGGTTGCCGTAGCCGCGGGGATCGCCGGATTGCTGGTGTGCGGCATGCTGGTCGGCAGTCGGTTCGCCATGACACCGCCCACCGCGGCCGCCGGTGTCGCAACAGCGAGCCTGCCCGAGCCGCTGCGCGCCGCGTCCTGTCAGCGGTACAAGGCCGCGGAACCCAGCGAGCGCTGTGTGCTGGCGGCCGGTGACGCGCTGCTCAGTGGCATCTCCGGCCGCCGGGATCTGATCTTCCACGTGCGCGCCGTCGCTCCGACCGAGTTGGCGGAGACGGTCGCGCAGTGGCGCGGGAGTGCGCGGGCGATCGTCGCGGACGGGGAGATCTTCGCGGCGATCGGGCCTGCGGCCACGGTGCTGTATGCGGACAGTGCGAAGGGAATTCGGTTGGAGACCACCGCATTCGAGGCGGAGTCGAGCGCCCGGAGCTTCCTGAACCGCTCGGGTCTGCTGCGGTGAGGCGCGTCGCGCAAAACTAGACGGTATGAGGGCCTGAACGTGGTGCGGTGAGGCCGAAGGCCTCGTCTGCAAAGCGTTCAGGCCCTCATACCGTCTAGGCGCCTAGCTGCTCCTGCTCTGATCTCTTTTGTGCTGGCTCGGTTTTCGTCGGTCAAGGTGTTGTTGCTGAAAGGGTGAGCTGAGAG
This sequence comes from Nocardia uniformis NBRC 13702, assembly GCF_001613345.1. Taxonomy (GTDB): domain Bacteria; phylum Actinomycetota; class Actinomycetes; order Mycobacteriales; family Mycobacteriaceae; genus Nocardia; species Nocardia uniformis. The sequence goes on from NZ_BDCE01000092.1 coordinate 33,682, forward strand.
CTGGTAACGCTGCGGACCTTTCATGCCATGCCGAACCGACAGAGGCGAGGGGCAGATCGCCCCATGGTCGGTATCGCAGGTCAGCATTGACCACCGCATTCGGCAATGATTCGGGGCGCGGCGGGCTCACGACTATTTTGAGCTGTGCCGTTCGACGGGCGTGCCCATTTGCTGTCGCTCGTCTGGAATGCTCGCACTGTCCCAGGTCAGCGGGGATGAACGAACATCGGCGATCGTTCGGCCGCGGCGGCGGCGGAAGAGGCTGCGGAGCGTGCCCGCGTTGAGATAGCCGACCTTGGCGGCTACCGAGTCGATGGTCAGCGCAGTGGTGCGTAACAAATGCGTGGCTCGCTGTAGCCGAATCTCATTCACGAAATCCGTCGGGGACATGCCAATTTCAGTCCGGGTAGCGCGCTGCAAGCTACGAGGCGTGACGTTGAGTTGCCTTGCGGCATCGGTGATCTGGAACTGTTCAGCGATATGGTCGCGGATCCAACGTTCGAACGCGGCGACCAGCGAGTCGCCTCGGGCGATCACCTCGGGGACGGCGAATTCGATCTGTGTTCGCCCATAGCCTGCTACCAGGTAGCGGGAGGTCAATTCCGCCAGCGCGGGACTGCGCGCCGCGATCAGGGATAGCGCCAGATCAAGGTGAGAGAGTGCGGCGCCGGCTGTAGTGATGCGACCGGCGCGGCACAGGACGGGGCCCTCGTCGACGACGATGCGCGGATAGCGATTTCGAAATGCCGGGCCGAGCCACCAACTCGTTGTTGCCTGTACACCGTCGAGCACTCCGGCTTCGGCCAGAAAGAACGTACCGGTGCAAGCGGCGGCGAGGCTTGCACCCTCAGTACGGGCTCGCAAAATCCTTTCCAGGACAGGACGGCCCGCTGGCGCGGAGACCAGCCGAATCAGAGATTCGGCGTCGAAGACCAAGACGGCGGGCACAATTATCAGATCGATCCCGGCCGACATGTTCGCCAATCGCGTGGTCGGCACGGTGTGGCCGTGGCCGGAACGAACGCTGTCACCGAGCGACACGGTTTGTATTCGCCATACGGCAGGCGCTGGGTCGAATTCCTCGACCAGCGAATTTGCTGTGCTGAACGCCTCCAGCACGGCTGCGAGGCCGAAGTCGGCAACGCCATCTACTACGAAGACTGCCACGTCCATGTCGCAAATAGTACCCAAGTTGTCCATTGCGACACTCGGATGTCGGTTACCAGGCGGTTACTGTCGACATTGGGAGTCTCCCGGCATAGTTGCCGAATCCCCGCGACGTCGCTACTGGCGATCGTGCACCGGCCCTCCAACGCGGAGTACACATGACGCTCATCGATACCACTGGCATCCACCACATCCGGCTCACCGTCACCGACATAGAACGCTCCTGCGCGTTCTACCGTGACGTGCTCGGGTTCGCTATCGCCGCGGAATCGTCGAGCAGTCCGGATGATCCACAGGTTCGCAATGATCCGGCTCAACTCTACGGCGGTGTGGTATTTCAAACCAACGGAATGCTTTTCGGACTCAGGCCGGTAGCGGCAGCCGACGATCATTTCGACTCCGAACGGGTGGGCCTGGACCACCTCAGCTTTACGGTGTCGTCGGCGGACGAATTATCCGCCGCGGCAGCTAGATTGGACGACGCCGATATCGAACACGGAGAAATTACCACACTGGAACAGTTCGGAATCGTGATCCTGTCCTTCAGTGATCCCGATGGCATCCACCTCGAACTGACCGCACCGATCGGTTGACACCCATGTCCCTGGAGCGCTTACGATGAGGATCAACAGTCGCCGCTGCCGTACTTTCAAGTATAAAGTCACCACTCCGACTTCCTGTGCCGTCGATCTCGATCCGTCAGCAGTCGGGAGGAACGAATTATTCTTCGATTGTCTCGTGGTGACCGTCGACGTCGAGCGGGGAGATGTGGCGCTGGGCGCCAAGGCCACGCATGTGATTCGGCGAATCGTCGCCGAATCTGCGGCAGCATATGTTGTTATTCGTGGTTCTGCTCAGCTGGTTAGCCCAGCCGAGCAGTTCGATGACCTGACCAGCTGGGACATGCTGTCCCAATTAGCTGACGTTCTGGATGTCTTGACTCTTCTTGCCGAACGCCTGGAGGAGTACGGCGAGCGGGTCCACCTGGTGCCGTTCGGTTGGAAGTACCGTGCGCAGCTCGATCCACTGGAACCCGAACGGGATGAGGATGATATCCATCTGGCATTGCGGCTGGCCCCCTCGCAATAGGTGGCCCTTCACGAATTGGGGTGGCCCTGAAAAAGTGGACAAGGTTGGCTTGCTTCGTTCTCCGGGTCGGCAGTCGCCCTGCTCGACTGGCAGCGGAGACTGTGGGCTGACTTCGGGAATCCCAGCCCAACTGACCTGCCACCTCTCAGGTTCCAATTCAGCGACTAACTGACAGCCTCCACGAGAGGCTGATCGATATGCCACCCCCTACCCTGCCGAGTTTCGTGCGCGAGCGATCGCACTCGTGCGCGCCGGAAAACCTGCCAAACAGACGGCGACCGAGTTGGGCATTCATCATGGATCGACGACTTCTACAACACCGAACGCCACCACAGCTACCTCAACAACCTCAATCCTGCCCAGTAGGAGATGCTCTGGCAGGATATCCAACGCGAGTCTCAACTCTCGTAAGGATGGACCACAATCCGGGGGCCACATCAATGTCGTGTGAGAGCCGTCCCGCCTTCTATGTGGGCCGCAGGGCTCTCGCGCTCCCCGGGCCGAAATCAGGGGGACAGGTCAAACTCATTGGATCAGAGTCAGCGATGCTGGTGGAACGGCATATGTCCGCTCAAGCTGCGTTCCGCGCTTGTCTCGGTCGGCCGAGTCGCATGACCGCGGCCAAATCTGACATTCGATAAGGCCCGCCCACGCGGGTCAATGCGGTGTTTCAGCTTGAGTTGCCGCGCGACGCGTAATACCAGGCAAAACTAGCACGACAGTTGTATTTCGTTGTGTCACTGGCGTTGTCGTTGGTATCGGGCTTGTCGAACGCGAGTCTGGTGGCGGCGACGCCAGTGTGAAGCGGCGAGAGCGTGGCTGAGAGTGCGGGCGGGGTGGAGCACTATCGCCAGGAGACGGCGGATCTCGGCGACTGTGATTCGGCCCAGCCCGCGTGGGCTTTTGGGTCGGTGGCAGCGGTGACGGCAAGGAAGGCGTGGGCGAGCATGGCCATGGTGATGTGCCGGTACCATGGGTCCCATTTGCGGACTTGGTAGTGGTCCAGGCCGCATTGTCCCTTGGCAGCCTGGAAGCACTCTTCGATAGCCCATCTGGCTCCGGCAACGGCCACGATCTGCTCACGGGTCACGGTATCGGGATGAAAGCACAGGTAGTAGGCGATATCGGTGGGGTCGTCGATCGAGCGCCGCGCCAGCAATGTGCGCACGAATCCCGTTGGGGTGTCGTCGAATTCGGGTAAGGTGGCCCAGGCGAAGTCGTATTCGCGTTCACCGCGAACCCCGGGACCACACGAAACCCGGCGCCATGCTTCCCCCGGAGCACGGCCGATGAGCGTATCGACCCGACGGCGGCCGTCGGTATCGGGCACGGTCTGTTTGATCGGCACCTCCACGACGTAGGACATGCGGCGGGCCTCCAGGAATGCCCGGAACTTGCCGTCGCGGCCATATGCCGAATCCGCAGCCAGCCACCCCGCGACGACCCCGGCAGCCAGAGCCCGGTCGACCATCGCCTCGGCCAGCCTGGATTTGGTCAAAACACCTTGCTCCCATCGGTATTCGGGAATTCCGGCGTCGGCGCACCGATCTCGGTCGGCGATCCAGGACTCTGGCAGATACAACTCCCGATCAATCAATGCCCGCCCCGACCGACCGGCATACGCGAGAAATACCCCCAGCTGACAGTTCTCGACCCGCCCGGCCGTACCCGAGTACTGCCGCTGCACCCCTGCCGAGCGCAGTCCCTTCTTCACGAAACCCGTCTCGTCGATCACCAGCACCCCATCGGGCGAGGCCAGCGACTCGGCCACATAGGAGCGAACCTGGTCACGCACAGCGTCGGCGCTCCACCGCGCCCGGTTCAGAAAGTGCTGGCACCCATCGGGACTCACCGCCCCTGCGGCCTCCGACAGCTGCCAGGAATTCTTCCGCTCCACCGGCGCCAGCAACCCGGTCAGGTACGACCTCGCCCACCGCCTCGGCTCCGCCCGCCCGAACACTCCTGCGATACGCGCGCACACATCATCCAAACTCGCCCGCCACGACGAAATATCCTCAGCGACAACATCATCCAGCACCGACACAAAACTACATCAGAATCAACCACACTGCAGCACAACGAAATACAACTGTCGTGCTAGTACTCCAGCAGCACTTCGTGATAGATGCTGTCGTCGATTCCGCTGATAGTGGGGCGGGTTCGGCGGTAGCCTGCGTGTCTTGTGCCGATCGATGAGGATTTCTCGGCGTGGGTGGCCGGGTTGGATGATCTGTTCGCGCGGGTGGCGGGGCGTTTTCACCGTGCGGAACCGCGACGACGTGCGCGGGCGTATGTGCGGGGCCTATTGGCTCCGTTGGCCGGGAAGAACGGGTGGACCCTCGCCGAAGCGGCGGGTGACGGGACTCCGGACGGGATGCAGCGGCTACTGAACAAGGCCGCCTGGGACGTCGCCGGGGTACGCGACGATGTGCTCGCCTACGCGGTCGAACACCTCGGCGACCCCAACGGTGTGCTAGTCGTGGACGAGACCGGATTCCTGAAGAAGGGAACGAAATCTGCTGGTGTGCAACGGCAATACTCCGGAACGGCGGGCCGGATCGAGAACTGCCAGCTGGGCGTGTTCTGCGCCTACACGACAGACAAAGGCCGCACCTTGATTGATGCGGAGCTGTATCTACCGAAATCGTGGATCGAGGACCGGGACCGCTGCCGACAGGCGAATGTGCCGGACGAAGTCGTCTTCGCCACCAAACAGGTTCTGGCACAGCGAATGCTGGCCCGCGCCCTGGAGACAGGCGTGCCCGCGCGGTGGGTCACCGCGGACGAGGCCTACGGCGGTGATTCGAAGTTCCGCAGGTGGCTCGAACGGCGACAGATCGGATATGTGGTCGCCGTGCCCAGCAGCGCGCCGATCGTGTCTGTGGCGGGAGACTCACGCGTGGACCGCATCGTCGCGGACGCACCGCAGAGCGCATGGAAGCGTCGCAGCTGCGGAGAAGGCGCGAAAGGCCCTCGCCTGTTCGACTGGGCCGTCGCCACGCTGCTGACCCTCAGCGAGGCCGGGGCCGGATGGCGCCGCTGGCTGCTGGCACGACGGTCGCTGACCCCCACCGCCAAAGGCGAACTCGAGATCGCCTACTACCTGTGCGGCGCCCCGATCGGCACCAACGACGAGGACCTCATCCGGGTCGCCGGGGCCCGCTGGGCGGTCGAGGACTGTTTCCAGACCGCCAAGACCGAGGTCGGACTCGACCAATATCAGGTCCGCCGCTACGACGCCTGGTATCGGCACATCACCCTGGCCATGCTCGCCCACACCTACCTCGCCGTCACCGCAGCCATCGCCCCAAAAGCGTTGGCAGCGGCCTTATCTCATTCACTATCGGCGAAGTCAAACGTCTCCTGGCACACCTGATCACCACCGACGCCGACCCCGAACGGATCTGGCGGTGGTCGATCTGGCGACGCCGCCATCAATACCGAGCCCGAAAATCCCATTACCAGCGTCGACAGCATCTATCACGAAGTGCTGCTGGAGTACTAAGACGGTTGGTGTTCGCGCCGGAGCGCGGCAGCCAGATCCGCCGGATCGTCGTAGAGTTCGGCCAGCTCGGCGGTGTCGGTTTCCAGATACTTCAGGACGAGCTGGCTGACCAGCGCGACGGTCGCGCGGCCCGGGAGGACGCGGGTGGCGGCCAACTGCTCGGTGACCTCGGCCAGATCCTCGGGGGTGCGCTGGGATTCCTGGAACCGGGCCCAGCCCAGCCGGTGGAACAGGTCGATGTGCCGGCGCGCGATACGGTCGCAGTCGGCGTACAGGTTCTCCAGTTCGCCGACGACCTCGGTGATCGGGAGCCCGGTCTCGGCGAGCCGGTTGCCGATACTGAGGAGCCGGGGGTTCGCGATGCGATAGGTGGTGGCGTCGATGGGCTGGTAGAGCCCGATCGACACGATCCGGGCCAGTCCGGCGGGCACGTCACGGTAGCGTGCTTCCAGCTCGGCCGCCGAGATCGTTTCGCTGGGGAACTTTCCGCTCTGGGTGGTTGTCTCGTCGATGACGCCGAGCACGTCGGACAGGCCGTCGCCGCGATCCCAGGCCTTCAGCAGTTCCTTGATCCCGTTGAGTTTGATCCCGCGGTTCAGCAACCGGCTGATCGTCCGCACCCGGCTCAGATGCTCGGGGCTGTAAAAACCGGTCCTGCCCTTGACCAGCGGCGGCGGCAGTATGCCGCGCTCATGGTATACACGCAGGCTGCGCACGGTGGTCCCGGCTTCGCGCGCCAGCTCATCGATCGTGTAGTTCGCCTCGACTGCCATGCATCAAGGAAACCACAGGGACATTTGAATGCAACTAGAACTACACGCTAATTGATGTGACGCCAAGGAGTGATGTATAACGACGGCTCGAGAGTTCTGCCACTATGTGTCGGCTGGACTTCCACAGGCGCCACAGAACCGCGCCCCCGGCCCAAGCGTGGCACCGCAGCCCGTGCACAGGCGGGCGGCCAGTCGTCGGCCGCACCCGGTACAGAACGACGACCCCGCGGGGATACCGACCTGACACTGCGCGCACTCGACCTGGCCGGCATCCTCGGCGGCGAGCGGCCCGTTACTCCCGGCCGCCCCCCGAGCAGGTGCGTGCCCGGGCGGAGGTCCGGAAGCTGGTGGCGCCGTGCCGAGTTGCTGCCCGGCCGCGCTCAATCCGAGGCCCGCGCCGAGGAATCCGCCCGCGACGGCTGATCCACCGCCGAGAGCCATGCCCTGCCCGGCGCCCAGGGCCAGTTCACCGGCCGCGTACGGCTGGAACCCACCGGCAAGCTGGATGTAGCGCACATCCTTGGCAAGACGCTTGAGCCGGTCGGTATCCTCGGGCGCCAGATTGATATCGAAGTTGCCGAGCCGGGTGATCAGCAGCCCGTACCGGCGGAGTTGCTGATTTGTCGCCGACAGCACCTCGGTGTCGATCTCCGGAAGGTAGGCCGCCAGCCCGAGGATGGGCCAGCGGCCGCCGGTGGTACCGGCCGCCACCGTGATCCGCATCGAACGCAGCAGCAGATCCGAGCACCACGAGATCACGCTGCCCGGGTCGGTCAGGTCGACAGTGCCGGTCAGGCCGGTGATCAGGGCGGCCGGGTCACGCACCGCCAGCGCGTATTCGCCGAACACGCGCAGGGTGACGATCTGCTCGCTGCGGGGATCCAGAATGTCGTCGAGCCGCCCGCCGAACTTGTTGCCCGGAAACTCTTTGGTGCCAACGAAATACAGCTCCGCCCGGTAGGCATTGCCACCGCTGAGCTTATCCAGGAGTGCGCCGAGCCCGGGCAGCTCGGTGGCATCGACCTGGTGCCGACCGGGGGTCATGACAGCAGCGACCTGCCCGGTGTGGACGAACAGGGCGATCTCGCCGGCATCGACGATCACACGAGAGAAACGGCGGATATTGACATCCGGCCACTTGTGCACCAGCTGATTCTTGTGGCTCGGCGGAACCGCGATGAATTCCCGCTCGAACCAAGCCATACGACTGAGCCTAATGCCGGTATTCCGGGCGAGGGGCCCAGCCGTCTTCCCATGGCGGGGAAGGTTGATCGGTGACAGCCCGACGGCCGGTCGAGGACAATCGGTGCGATTTCGCCCACGCAGTCCGGGGGAGTGACCCATGCCGGAAGACACCTCCATGCCGCAAGATTCGGGAGCTTCCTGGCTGTCCACGACCGGTGTGGTCGCGGCGCTCGACGGTGCCGGTTTCGGTTCGGGACGCGGTCCACGATCACGGCCGAGCGTCCGCAGGCTGGGTGGCGGCTGGGTCGAACTGCCCCCCGCCGAGCCGGTCGATCCGCGCACCGTCGTTCTCGACAATCCGGAAGTCCGGGACCACAAGCGATTCTGCTGGCGGTGTGCCGCGCCGGTGGGACGCTCCTCGGAACTCGGGCCGGGTTCGGTGGTGGGTGAATGTGACAGCTGCGCAGCACCATACGATTTCCGGCCCGCGCTCTCGGCCGGTGACGTCGTGGCCGGCCAGTACGAGGTTCGAGGGTGCCTCGCGCACGGCGGAATGGGCTGGGTGTACCTCGCCATCGATCGCTATGTCAGTGACCGGTGGGTGGTGTTGAAAGGGTTGATGACCTACGGCGATTTCGAGGCACACGCCGTCGCGGTCGCCGAGCGCCAGTTCCTGGCCGAGGTCTCCCACCCCAATATCGTGAAGATCTACAACTTCGTCCAGCACGAGCCGGCAACGGGTATGCCGTCCGGCTACATCGTGATGGAGTATGTCGACGGCCGCTCACTGCAGAACATCCTCGACGTCGGCACACCGAATCGGTTGTCGGTCGCCGAGGCCATCGCCTTCATCATGGAAATCGTTCCGGCGCTGGAGTATCTGCACTCGCTCGGCCTCGCCTACAACGACCTCAAGCCAGACAACATCATGGTCGGTGATCAGGTCAAACTGATCGACCTCGGCGCCGTCTCGGCGACGGAGGCAGCGGGGTACCTCTACGGCACACCTGGTTACCAGGCACCCGAGCTCACCCAGACCGGGCCGACCGTCGCCTCCGATGTCTACACCGTGGGGCGGACCCTGGCCGCGCTGACGTTAGATCTGGCGATCGACGATTCGGACAGCGGCGAATCCGGTACACCTACGCCGGACGCGCACCCGCTGCTCCGGCGATACGAGTCGTTCTACCGGCTGTTGCGGCGGGCTACCGACCCGGATCCCGCGCTGCGGTTCGCGTCCATGCGGGCACTGGGTACCCAGCTCACCGGGGTGCTGGCCACCGTGCTGGCCCTCGACACCGGCGCCGAATATCCGCAGGCGTCAACGCTGTTCAGTGCCTATCGCGGCAGCTTCGGCACCGCGACGCTGGTCGCGCCGACCGACAGCCTCGCCGATGGCGCACACCGGAAAACCACCCTGGACCCGTCGAGTGTGGCTGCGGCACTGCCGGTTCCGCTCAACGACGTCGACGATCCGAGCGTGACGCTGGCATCCAAGTCATTGCCGAGCGACCCACTGCAGGTGCTCGACACGCTCCGAATCGTGGCGGAATGGTCCCGGGCGGGCAAAATACAGACTCCCGGATCCTACGAGCTGGAGGGGGCACTGGCCGCCGTCCGCGTCTACCTCGACATGGGGGATCCGGTCTCCGCCCGAGCGGAACTGCGCCAGATCGGGTCCGGCGGCGAAACGGACTGGCGAATCGCCTGGTACTGCGGCATCGCCGCACTGCTGGAGGAGGAGTTCGAGGAGGCGTACGCACAATTCGATCTGGTACACACCATGGTGCCGGGGGAACTCGCCCCGACCCTGGCGCTGGCCGCTACCGCCGAGCTCCTGGCCCAGGATCCGCAGCGGGTAACCGCCACCGACGATCGGGACCGCTGGCATGAAATGGCGCTGGGCTACTACGCCACTGTCTGGCGAACCAATCGTGCGGGTGTCAGTGCCGCGTTCGGCGTAGCACGGCGGCTGGCCGCGGTCGGGGATACGCACGGCGCGATCGCGGCTCTGGACGAGGTGGCGCCGAGCTCGAGTCAGTACATCGTCGCGCAGTTGACCGGATGCCTGCTTCTGGTCACCGGATCGCGGCAGGAACTGTCCGAATCCGATTGGTACGTCGTGTCGGAACGGCTGGAAGCCTTGCCCGCCGCGGAACCTCGCGTGCAGCAAATGCGTGTCATGGCGCTGAATGTGGCCTTGCTCTGGTTGACAGGGGGACGGCGTCCGGCCCGGCCGAAATCAACTCTGCTCGGCATCCCGTTCACTGAAGAGGGTGTGCGGCACGGACTTTCGTCGGCCCTGCGGCTACTCGCGCGCAAGTGTGACAACCGTCTGCACCGCTACCACCTAGTCGATCTCGCCAATCAGGTTCGACCGCGGACGTGGTGGTGAAGCGCTCATGCCGGGCTTCCCCGACATGGGAAGAGGCGAGAATTCACCTGTGGTCGACTACACCGTGGACAGAGCGTGGGTGACCTATGTCGATGAGCATGCGTTGCCCGCCCGGCTCCGGCAAACCCTCGCGACCCGGCGCGACGCGGGATCCGCGCCGATCCATCAGGGGGCAGGTCGGGCGCGGGGCCTATCCGGCAACAGGGCCGCCTGGTACGCGCTCGGCGCTGTCCTGCTGGTTCCCCTGCTGATCGTCGGATCCGGTCCGCTGTGGTATCCGATGGTCGGTCTTGCGGCCACGGCGCTGGGCGCGATAGCCGTTACCCAGCTGGTCGCGCGCGGTGCGGCACGGCCGGACACCACGCTGAGCGCCGCCGACCGGCGAAAGATTGCCGCGGCCACCCGGCGACTGTTCCTGCCGGATCTCGCCGAGGACGCACCGCTGCCGCCCGACACCACCGAGGGATTTCCGGTCGCGGAACTGATCGCGCGGGCCATCGCACTCCGCGGCGGCATCGCTGACTCGCCCGCCTGGCAGAGCAGCTACCTCGACTCGCATCGGATGCGACTCGATCTGGATTCCGAACTCGACCAGATTATCGGGCATGCGCTCTGGTTGCACAGTGCCGCCGGTCAGCTCGACGCTCCGGTCGGTGGTTCCATGACCACGGCGGCGGCGGCGCGGGGGATCGAGAGCTCCCGCGCATCGCTGTCGCGTGCCTGGACCGCACTCGTGTCCCGGGTCGGCGCGCTGGCCGCCTACCGGGCGCATCTGGGTGAGCTGGAAACCGAGCTCGGCAATGCTGAAATCGCTGGGCGCACAGTCGGTGTGGAGCTCGACATCGCCGAGTTGGAGGCCGCGACAGCCAATGCCGAACAGGCGGTCGAGCACATCGACGGGCTGCGCGACGAAGCCGCCGCCCTCGCACTGGCGATCAACGAGATCATCGACGCGCTGAACGGTGACCTGGACACCTTGGCTGCGCTGGGGGTGCCGGGGCCGAACGAGGACAAAGCTGAAATGGAGCACACCAAATGACAGTTATGGCACTGGAAATCGGCCCGGCCAGGTTCGCCGCAGCGCGAGTGGCCCCGGACGGGGGTCTGCAAGATGTGCAGGCGGTGCCGATTCCCTCCCGTGCGCCCTGGAACGCCTGCCGGGATCTGCTGACCGAGGTGGCCGCCGGTAGTGAGGTCACCGGCCTCGGAATCGGTGCTACCGGTCCCATCGATATGGCCGCGGGCGTGGCGGCGCCACCCGATATCCCCGACTGGCGGATCGGGTTCGACGTGGTCGAGGCCGCGCAGAAGCTGTTCCCTTCGGCGCCTGTGGGAATGGCCCTGGACGGCGTCTGCGTCGCGCTGGCCGAACAGGCCTACGGTTCGCTGCGCGGCGTCCCGGACGCGCTCGCGGTTGCCGTCTCCACCCGGATCTGCGGTGGCATCGTCGTCGGGGGTTTCTGCGCGGTGGGGCGTACGGGTAATGCGGGGAACATCGGCCATATGGTCATGCCCGGGTATGACGACCCGTGTGACTGCGGCGGTAAAGGATGTGTCCAGGCGATTGCCAGTGGAGCGGCGATGGTGCGCTGGGCCCGGGAGCAAGGCTGGGCCGGAGATGATTTCGCCGCGCTCACCGACGCGGCCGGATCCGGTGACCCGATCGCGGATGCGGCGGTGCGGCGGGCGGGAACGGTGCTCGGCCAGGCGCTCTCCTCGGTGGCCTCACTGCTGGATATCGATCGGGTCGTGGTCGGCGGTTTCGTGGCGCAGGCCGGTCCGGTGCTGTGGGGGCCGGTGCGGGAAGCAGTTGCCGCACATGCCCGAATCGGCTTCCTGTCCGGGATTCGGGTGGAGCCGTCGAGGCTCGGCGATACGGCGGTGCTGGCCGGCGCCGGGATTCTCGCGTCGCCGCCGCAGCAGCGATAATGCCGGCACAGCAGGCGCGGCAGGTAAACCACGCGCCTGCCGTGCCGGTCTGATCAGTATCGGTCCAGGGTAGGCGGCGTCAGCTCGGAATTGCCGAGCGGCCCGATCGAGTCCTCGAAAGCGTTTTCCCACGAGCCATCGGCCATCATTTCCTCGAGCGCGTCGTTGATTCTGGCGCGGGTCCCGTCGTCGCCCTTCTTCAGGCCGATGCCGTAATTCTCGAGCGAGAAATTCGCTCCGACCACCTTCAGCTCACCCGGTGCCTGAGTCGCGAAACCGGCGAGGATGACATCGTCGGTAGTCACGACATCGACCGAACCAGCGAGCAGTGCCTCGACACACTCCGAGTAGCTGCTGAATTCCTGGAGCTGAGTGTCCTTGGCATAGTTTTCTTTGACGTTCTGTGCTGGGGTAGAGCTTTTGACAGAGCAAAGCTTCGTGCTGCTGTTCAGTGACCAGACACTGGTGATATCGGTGTTCTCGGTGCGCACCAGCAGGGCTTGCCCGGCGGTGAAATAGGGTCCGGCGAAGTCGACCTTCGCCTTGCGCTCGTCGGTGATCGAGTACGTGGCGACAACGAAGTCCACTTCACCATTGACGATCATCTCCTCGCGGCGCTCCGACGGCGCCTCGACGAAAGTGATGCCATCGGAAGGCACACCGAGCTTGTCTGCCACGTACTTGGCGATCTCGACGTCGTACCCGCTGAACGAGCCGTCTTCCTCACGGATACCGAGGCCGGGCTGGTCGAACTTGATGCCGATGGTCAGCTTGCCATCCGCGGCGATATCGGCAGTCTCGGCGTCTCCGCTACCGCACGCGGCAGCAGCGAAAGTTATAGCGAGCGCCCCCATTCCGAGGCGAAGTGTGCGGTTGATCCTCATAGAATGTGATTCCCTCTCGCAGTGAGCCGCAGAGCCCAGATTCGGTACAAGTGGGAGCCCCATCTTTCCGCAGCGGCCCCTGCACCTACAGTGCACGTCTTCCCATCGGTGGAGAATGCGGTGACAATGCGCGGTCGAGGATTCATCAGGTGAATCGAGAAGCCCGCAGCTCGGCAATGGAAACACCGCGGCGCCGCCCGATCCGCCGTTGCGCGGACATGAGGCCTGCCGCGCCGGAGCGCCATGTCCCGACCACCGGGGCGGCAGCGCGCCCAGGGTCACCACAGCTGGGAATGTCGACTTTTGGGATATTGACACACTAGATGACGTGCCGCTGTATGGCGGCACGATGCTAGTGGTACGAACGGAGATTCCCATGGCAAGATCCCCAGGAACCTGGACTTCCAGGCTGGCCACCCTGGTCGTGCTCGTCGGCGCGGCGGCGTGCGTGCCCGCAGCACTCACGCCCAGCATCGTGGCTGCCGATTCGTTGGTGGGATCCATCAGGTCGGAGAGAGACTTCAGCGACTCCACCGGCTGGGATCATATCGATCCGAAGGGTTGGCACCACGAGAGTCGGTGGAGCTGGCAGCGCGCGGAACGGGACGATAATCGGCGCGCGTACTTCGAGGGATTGCGGGCGCAGCAGCAGCCGACGACGTCGTGGGATAGACAAGACGGGGGTTCTCAAACCTGGGTGCCGACGCCAGGGGCCGATGGGGGATGGGCCGTCTGCAAGCCCCTCGCGAGGCACTGCTGACAATACGGCAGCGCCGACCATGCGGGGCTCGCGGACAACGCGGCATCAGATGTGGTGCTCCCTTCAGGAAGGGCGCTGCCGGGATCATATCCGCGGGCCGGTGGCGCACACGAGCTGACGGTCAGGGGTCCACGGCGGTCGGCCCTTCGGTATCGAGAGCTTCGAGAACCCTTGGCGGCGGCCGCGGCCATCCGATCGATCAATGATCGTGGCTCGAGTGATCGGAGGTTCCGGCAGTGCGATGGCGCCACCATCGCCGAAACCAGGGTCGCCGAACCAATGGCGACGGCTCGTCAGTTGACGGTTGCTCCCGTCCCTGGGAATGGCGCGGCGCTACGAGTTGCCGTCACGATCGAGTCCCGCCAGTCGAGGTGAGCATCGTGGATGTGTGGGAATGAGCCGCGCGGTCCTGGCCTGAGTGAAAATGGTGTTGGCGTTCGGACTCCGACATGCCGCCCCAGATGCCGTACTGCTCCCCTGCGGCGAGCGCATACGCGCGGCATTCGGCGAGTACCGGGCAGTTCGCGCAGATCCGCTTCGCCAGCCGAATACGGGCATTTCGCGCCCGACCGCGCTCATGATCCGGGTGGTAGAAGACCGCCGACGGCATGCCGCGGCATGATCCGCGGAGTTGCCATTCCCGTGATCTCTGGGGCGAGGGATTGTTCATGACTCGAATGATCAACTGTGTTTGCGTTTTCCCTTGTCGGATACGGATTCCAAGGATATCGACCGGCCTTGATTCTACGGAGTCGAACCGCGTGGGACTTGCCACGGGTGGAAAGGGTGGGACTGGTCCGATATTCGTGAGCCATTCACGAATCCATGATCATGGATCGGATGGCAAGGAGTGTGAGATATTTCGAGATGCCGATCATTCCCGTGAGTGGGAACAGTCTGGCGTGCACGACGAAATATGTAGCGTTACCGTCATGGTCGTACCGCATCGGTCATTAGTGCCGGTGCGGCGAGCGTCATGAAATAGTAGTCCGCAGTGTTGCGAAACCACAGGGCGTCTTTTGTTCGCCTCATCACCCGTGGTGTCGTTATCGGTGAGCTCGGGACAAGCGTGCCGTTCACTCGCTGCCATTTCATGACCGGCTACCCCCGGTCAGGTTTACCACTCGCCAGCTCGGGGGTAGCGCCGGGGGGCGGTCGGCCGTCGTGGTCAGCCGAAGGAACTTACGACAGGGTCGGATCATGGCGAAGACCTCCAGCAATTCCGACGGTCGAGACGTGGAGCTGGGAAAGGCGGACGTAACCGCCTCGGCCGCAACGACGGTCACGGTGTGGGCGAACGGTGCGCGGGCCGCCACTCGATCGTTTGGCGGCAGCAGTACTGGCCAGCGGGATCCGCAGTGCGATCGCGACGACGGGACCGCGTCAACGGAATTGGCGCTGGCTGCGGTCGGCACCAGCCTGATGATCGACTGGATGGCTTGCGCTGTTCAGCGTGGCCTCGACTACCGGGAGCTGCACGTGGTGGTCACCGCCGAGGGTGCGTGTGACCGTCCGGACTGCGGCGATGGTGCTGGGCTTTGCCTCGGTGCTATCGACTACGATATCCGCGTCCGGTGCGCGGCGCCCTGGATCGTCTTGGGGGAAGTCCGGCGGGCCGCTGAATCTACATGTGTCGCTGGCGATCCAGTGAGCGGCTGGATCCAGCTGCACGGGCGGGTTCATCACAGGGGAACGCCAGGGCCGCCCGGCATTCGCTGACGAATCGGCTCGTCCTGGACGTAGGTGTCGTCGGGTAGCTACTCGGCTGTGAAAACATGGCTCGCCCCGATCGCTTCTTGCAGGAAATAGCTTGGAGTGCAAAGGCTCTGGCCGTTCGGTCGTCCTCCGTGTCGTTTCACGAAGCGCGCTGCCAGCCTGCCAACCGCGACGATTGTCCGATGCCCGGCGGGATCGTTGGGATAGGGCCCCTCGTCCAGCGCAGTGACCTTCCATCCGGGGTTGGTCGACGGCTTGGTCCGGCTGTCCATCGCATGGACCACAACCCGCGCGAACCCGAAGTCCCTCAAGACCTTCGCGATCGTCACTGCGGCGTCCTCGTCGGGCGCCAGGAATTTGTGTGTACCCACCATTCTCGGCTCTGCGACCACACGATTATCCTGTCGGATCGAAGAGATTTCTGATTCGCCGCTATTCCCATCGGTGGGTATCTTCTTGGGGTCGGTCCGGGCGACCTAGACAGTAGGGCATGCGTGGGTTGGGGGCCGCAATCGCGTTGTTGGCCTCGGGAAGCAGAGTGATTCGTCCACTCTGAAAATCGCCTGCGGTTCGCTGCTGTCGCGTGAATGCGATGGGCACCTCCGTGATCGCCACGCCTGCTCCCATACTCATTTGATGGGTGTTCCCGTCAGTGGGAGTAGGTCGCGGCTGCGGAGTTGTTCACCAGTGCTGGGAAGCATTGAGAATGGAATGGCCTCACTGAGATTCCGGGGATACCCCTTTGATTCCCGGCGGTGAGACCACCTGTCCGGGTGACGGCGGAAGTGGCTTCCTCCCCACGCCAGTTCCTCTGCCTTGGCCGTCACTCGGCAGGTGCCCCGCACGCCGGAGAGGTCACCAAGCCATGCTCGGATCAAGCGCCGATTCCCCCCTCTCTACCAGTTTCTTTCTTTCGGTCCTCCTTTCCCTGCTGGGCGTGGGCAGCTCGATGATGAGTCTTGTCCTGTGAGATGACGTACTGGTGATCTCGCCGCCGGGGGCTTTCGAGTATCGACCGCTCTCGGTAGTGGGAAGAACCCACAATTGCTGCCAACGAACGTCGATCGCGACACGAGGAGATGTGATGGAAAGCTTGGGGCGGGAAGATCTGAGCTCGGCCGACGACGGGGTGCGCGAGCAGATCGATCAGGTCGCCGCCGCACTCGGCGAACAGCAGACTCGCCTGGCCGAGGTCCATCAACAGCTGGACGCGGTGCGATGCACCGCTGGCTCGGCGGACGGCCTGGTGCAGGTCACCGTCGACGCTACCGGTGTGCTCACCGAGGTGCGCTTCGGCGCTGGCGCCCGGCGTACCTCGCTCGATCAGCTGGGTACGGCGGTGGCCGCGGCCAGTCGGGAAGCCTCCCAGCGCGCACGCGCGCGCACCTGGGAGCTGATGGCGTCCTTCTCGCAGACCGCTGGTCTGGTCCCGGGCCCGCCGAGTTTCGGGAGTGCGCTGCAGAACACGTCGCTCGCCGAATGAACTCGGCCGGTGGCGTCGACAGTCACCTGGACCGAGCCGTCCGCCGTTCGAGCGGTGGCACGCGCGGACGCCCGCCGCGCGACAATGTCCGGAATCCGCCCACTCACCCTGCATTTCGGGCCTGCTCGCGTTCGCTGTGCTCAGCTCGGCCGATGATGCCCGACTACTGGTTCGAGCGCGGCATCGCCGATATCGCCCAGTCCACGGGTGTGACGTCCACCGGCCTCATCCTGCTCCGCGTCGCCGACCCGGATCTCGAAACGCGCGCTTCCACGAATGATCGGCGCACGTCGGGTATGGCGGGCGGTTCGGTGAAGCTGGCAGCGGCCGCATCGAGCATGCGCTCACCCTAATTCTCGGACAGGCCGGTTGGAACCATCCGTGGTCGGAGACGTCTTCGCCCCTGCTTCAGGGTTTTCGATCTGGCTGGCCCGTCGGATCGAACGTTGCTTCGGCTGTCTACCCCGCCAACTCGCTGTGCTTGACGACGATGCGGTCACATTCTATGGTTCATTACATCAGTAATGAACCATAGAGGTGGCGGTGTGAGCCGCTCCCCAAATCCATGGAGTGCCGTGTTCGACAACCGGAGCCCGATCTATCAACAGATCGCCGAGCAGATACGCACCGATGTACTCCACGGGTCTCTCGCGGAGGACGAGCAGATCATGTCGACGAACCAGTACGCGCAGCTGTTCCGGATCAATCCGGCCACTGCGGCCAAGGCGTTTCAGGAACTGGTGACCGAGGGGGTGATCTACAAGCGTCGGGGCGTCGGCATGTTCGTGGCCCCCGGCGCGCGGGAGGCCCTGGCCAGGCAGCGGCGGGAACGATTTTTCGCGGAGGTGGTGGATTCGATGGTGGCCGAGGCGAAGGCGCTGGGGGTGCCGCTCGGGGATGTAGTGGCACATATCGAGCATGCGGGGAAGGAACGGCGATGAACATCCGGATCGATGTCGAGAAAGTGATGCTGCGCTATCCCAGCAGCAGTGAAAATGCTTTGGAAGAAGTGACATTCAGTCTCGAGGGACCGGGAATTCACGGTCTGCTCGGCCGCAACGGTGCCGGTAAGACCAGTCTGCTGTCGGTACTCGCCGCATTCCGGAAGCCCAGTGCGGGAACGGTTCTGCTCAATGGTGCGCCGGTATACGAGAACGCCGACGTGGCGAGCGGCATCTGCTTGGTGTCGGGAGGTGGCGGCAGCGTCGAAAACAATTGGCCGGAGGATCGCGTCGACGACGCGCTCGCCGTCGCCGCTATGCTGCGCCCCCAATGGTCGGCCGACTATGCCGACGAACTGTTGAACAAGTTCGAACTGTCTGGGCGTAAACGGTTTTCGGAACTCTCGCGGGGGCAGCGCGCCCAGATCGGGTGCGTGCTCGGACTGGCGTCCAGGGCGCCGGTCACCGTTTTCGACGAGACCCATCTCGGGATGGACGCACCCGCACGGCACCTGTTCTACGACGAGCTGCTGCGTGACAACAACGAGCATCCACGACTGATCATCCTGTCCACCCATCTCATCGACGAGGTCGCGCCCCTGCTCGAGGATGTGGTCATCCTGCGGGACGGTCGGGTGCTGTTGCACGAGCAGGTCGAGACACTGCGCGCGCAGGGAGCATCGGTCACCGGCCCCGCCGACCGGGTCGACGACTTCGTTCGCGATCTCACCGTGCTCAATCGCCAACAGCTCGGCGGTACCACCCGTGCCACCGTGCGCGGGCAGCTGCCCGCGGAACGGCATGCGGCCGGACTGATTGTGGAACCTCTTGCCCTGCAAGAGCTTTTCATCCATCTCACCACCACCGAAGGAGTGCGGTGATGAACCGGTACACCTTGACCCGACACCTGTGGCGCTCGAGTGGGCTGGTGGTGCTCTGGGCCGGGATGCTGGTGCTCTCGCTGCTGGTCACCGGCATCGTCAGCCTCTTCAAGGACATCACTATCAGCGGCTGGAGTGCCTGGGTGTACATCAGCCCCTGGTACATGCTCGGTATGGGCATCTATGTCACGGCGGTTCACCTGCCGATGTACATCGAGCACGGTGTCACCCGACGCCGATGCATGCCGCAGGCACTGCTTTTCGGCCTGCTGCTGGTGACGGTGGGAGCGGCCTTGATCACCCTCGGATTCGGCATCGAACGTGCGCTGTACGCGGTGGTGGACTGGCCGCAGACACTGGGCGAGAGTGACGACGGGCTGTTCACGGCCGCCGACCAGTACGGTCGGATATTCCTCGGCTTCTGGCTGGGGTTCGCCATCTTCCTCGCGGTGGGCGCGGCCATCGGTGCGGCGTTCTACCGTAAGGCGTGGGGTGGACTCGGCGGCGTTCTGGTCATCGTGCTGGGACTGGGTCTGATCAGCCCGGCCGGGCTGGCGGGAGCGGCGAGTTTCCCGACGAGCAGAGTGGTCGAAGCGGTGGCCGGGCAGCCGAGTATCGCCCTGGTCGTCGTGTCCTGTGTGGTGGCCGCTGTGGCCGCGACCGGCCTAACCTGGGGCCTGGTACGTGATCTACCGATTCGTAGCAGCGGGAATTGATATCGCTCGACGTCAACCGAGCCGATTCCGGCCGAAGCGCGCCGGAACGACGAGATCGAGTTAGGGGATATTCGATGCTGGAAGTCGCGCACCTGGTGCGCCGATTCGGGGACAACGTCGCCGTGAGCGATGTGTCCTTCGACGTGGCACCGGGCGTATTGACGGGTTTCGTCGGCGGCAATGGCGCGGGCAAGACCACCACCATGCGCATGATCATGGGCGTGCTGGCCGTGCACGGCGGCGAAGTCCGCTGGCAGGGCCGGCCGGTCACCATCGAGGATCGGCGGTCGTTCGGCTATATGCCGGAGGAGCGCGGGCTGTATCCGAAGCAGCCGATCCTCGAGCAGCTCGTCTATCTTGCCCGCTTGCGCGGTAGCACCGCCTCCGGCGCCAAGCGGCGCGGCAGCGAACTCCTGGAGCGGTTCGACCTGGCGGCCCGGGCGGGGGACAAGCTGGAATCGCTGTCACTCGGCAACCAGCAGCGGGTGCAGATCGCGGCGGCCGTTATGTCCGACCCCGCGCTGTTGATTCTCGATGAGCCGTTCTCCGGTTTGGACCCCGTGGCCATCGACGCCATGGCGGACCTGTTGCGGGAATACGCCGAACGTGGCGTACCGGTGCTGTTCTCCTCGCATCAGCTGGACCTGGTGGAGCGCCTCTGCGACGCCCTGGTGATTCTCGCCGCCGGGCGGGTGGTGGCCAAGGGATCGGTCCCGGAGTTGGCCGGCGGACGTACGCGATACCGGCTGGTACTGGGCGGAAGTACCGCGTGGCTGGCGGATTTCGGCGGGGTGCGAGTGTTGGAGACCAATGGGTCCAGCGCCCTGCTCGAATTGACCGGAGCGACCACAGACAAGCTGCTCACCGAGGCGCTGGCACGAGGTTCGGTCTATGAGCTGGCCGCGGTACGGCAGTCGGTGTCGGAGATCTACCGGGAGGTCACCGCATGAGTGAGCGTAGCGAGCGAACAATGGACACGGCCGAGCGATCGAAGGGTCCCGCCGGATCGCACGGCGTTTGGCGCATTGTCGCCGCACGTGAACTATCGGTGAAGCTGCGCGACCGCAATTTCATTGTGTCCACGGTCATTACAATCGCGGTGATCGCGGCGGCACTGGGCATCAGCGGCTTCATGAGCAGCCGCACCGATACGGTCGAGGTGGCGATCACCGGCGTGGGCGCGGACCGGGTTGTCGCGACCGCCAACGGTCTCGCCGAAAATGCGGACAAGAAGGTCGTTTTCGCGGCGCACCCGGTTGCCGACGCGGCCATCGTGGAGCAGCGGGTACGCGATGAGTCTGCCGATGTCGGCCTGGTTCCCGACGCTCAGGGTTGGCGTCTGATCGGCAAGTCCGCCGAAAACGACGATGCCGCAACCTTTGTCACCGCCGCCGCCCAGCAGATCGCCGTAGCGCGTAATGCCGAGGCCGCGGGTACCTCCATCGAGCAACTCGGTACCGGCGGTGCGGTGACCTACGACCTGCTCGACAGGGACGCCGTGGACCCCGGGCTCGCCGCGGCCGCGGCCTTCGTCTTCGCCTTCCTCTTCTACCTGGCGTCGATCCTGTTCGGCATGGCCATCGCGCAGAGCGTCGTCGAGGAGAAGCAGAATCGCATTGTCGAAATTCTGGCGAGTGCGATTCCGCTGCGACAGTTGCTGATCGGCAAGGTGATCGGCAGTACCGTACTGGCCTTCGCACAGCTCGCCCTCTTCGTCGGTGCGGGGCTGATCGGTCTGGCCGCCATTGGCAAGGGCGATCAGGTCTTCCAAATCGCCGGTGCGGCAGGCTGGTTCATCGCCTTCTTCATTGTCGGTTTCCTCGCCCTGGCGAGTCTGTGGGCGGTGGCCGGAGCTCTCGCGACCCGCAGCGAAGACCTGCAATCCACCGCCACACCGATGTCGATGCTGATCCTGATCGTGCTCTTCGCGGGCATCTTCCTGACCGGCACCGCCCGCGTGATCGCCTCCTATATCCCCATCGTCTCCATCGTGTCGATGCCCGGTCGCCTGGCCGATGGCACCGCCGCCTGGTGGGAGCCCCTGGTGGCCCTGGCCCTCATGGCCGTCGCCACCTACGGCATTGTCATCGTCGCGGAGAAGATCTACCGCCGCTCCCTGATGCAAACACAATCGCGTCTGACCATGCGGCAGGCGCTGGCGGTCGAGGACTGACCGACGAGCAGCCACCCTCCGGATACGCGAGTGACCGAAATCGGTGCGACACTGGCATATCCGGAAACGGGCGGCGAGTGAGGGTGAGCGGTTGTGTTGGGGCGGACATTTCGCAGTGTCGGACACGTCGATCGGTCGGTGAGCGGCGCCGTGGCACGGATTCCGGTCTCGGCGGTCGATCGTGAGCTACAGCGATTGACTCGATCGGCGGATCGCGGCGTGCTGTGGTCGGCGATCGCGCTGCTGCTGGCATCCAAGAAGGGTGCGACCCGGCGCGCGGCGCTCCGCGGGACGGTATCCGTGGCCGGTGCGAGCCTGGCCGTGAATGTGGTGCTGAAATCGTTATTCGCTCGGCGGCGCCCGGCGGCGGAGTTGCTACCGCCCGCCCGGCGTTTGGTCAAGGTTCCGACGTCGTCGTCTTTCCCCTCCGGCCACAGCGCGGCGGCCGCCGCGTTCGTCACGGCCGTCGCGATGGAGAGTCCGCGCACCGCAGTGGTTTTGGCCCCGTTGGCGGCGACGGTCGCCTACTCCCGGGTCCACACCGGCGTGCACTGGGGTTCGGATGTCATTGTCGGCGCGACCGTTGGTGCCGGCGTGGCGCTGGCTACCCAGCGGTGGTGGCCGATCCGTGAGTCCGACGAGGCCGCGGCGCATCTGGTGCGTGAGGTGCCCGCGCTCGTCGAGGGCAAAGGGCTTGTCATAGTGGTGAATCCGGTATCCGGTGACAACGACTACGACCCGACCGACGATGTGACGCGGGCACTCCCCGCAGCGACCGTATTGCGCACCGAACCGGGTCGCGATGCCGTCGAGCAGTTGGAGGAGGCGCTGGCGGCGCGTACCGAGGAGGCGCTGGCGGTGGGTGCCGCCGGCGGTGACGGCACCATCGCGGCGGCTGCCACGGTCGCGCTGCGACACCGGCTGCCGCTGGTCGTCGTGCCGACGGGAACGCTGAATCATTTCGCCCGCGATCTCGGCGTCTACGACCTGACCGAGGTGGTGGATGCCACCGGTGCGGGTGAGGCGGTCGTGGTCGATATCGCGAGTGTGGAACTGGAGACCGGCGCAGGCACCCGGACCCATCATCTGATCAATACCTCCAGCCTGGGCGCCTACCCGGATCTGGTGCGACTGCGCGAGAAATGGCAGGGGCGCTGGGGTAAGTGGCCCGCATTCGCCGCCGCACTGGTGGTCATGCTGCGGCGGGCGGAGCCGATTCGGATCCGCATGGACGCGGACTGGCACGATGTGTGGTTCATCTTCGTGGGCAACGGCTGGTACCGACCGCACGGCGCGGTACCGGCCTTCCGCTCGCGTTTGGATAGCCGTCTGCTCGATATTCGTTGGGTCCGTGCGGATTTGCGGTTCTCCCGCACCCGCGCGGCGCTGGCGCTCGCGCTGGGAGCCATCGGGAGCAGCAAGGTGTACCAGGAACGGCAGGTACCCGAACTGATCGTCGAGCTGGACGCGCCGGAGGCGGTCGCTGCCGACGGCGAAGTGCTCGGCGAGGCACGGCGGCTCCGCTTCTTCGTGGCGGGCCAGATCGCGGCCTACCGCCGCGATGAGGACAACCCGCGCTGGGCGGCTCGGGAGCGTCCGCATCACCGCCGCCCGCTGGCCATCTTCCGGGCAGTAGCGCGCCGCGACTAGCCACAGGGCTGCTCGCGGGACCCGGATCCGTACCGCGACGGCGCTCCCGTCGCACGGCGTGTGGATTCCAGGCCACAAGCATGCCGGTATGACGGAGACGGCGCTCCTGTCACATAGGGCGTGTGGATTCCTGCGCAAGCGTGTCGGTATGACGGAGACGGCGCTCCCGTCATTCCGACGTGATTGTGGCCGGAATCCACACGATCCGGAGTTGTCATCGCGGGTGTGGATCCCGGCCACAGCAGGCCGGGGACGACGGGGTACGAGCCGAGTGCTGTTGCGGTATCAGCCGAGGCTGAACGGCTGCCCCCACATCCGCAGCTCGGAGCGCCCGAACTTGGTGGTTACCTCGACGCCGACGAACGCGCGAGCCTGGGCGTAGCCGGCGCAGCCCGCGAGGCCGAGGGTGGAGTCCTTCCAGTTCACCGACGCCTGCTGTTCGGTGAATTTGAAGCCGGGCAGATAGCTCTGTTCGCCGTAGGCATCGGGGCCTTCGAGTTGGAGCACCCAGAAGGTCGAGGCCTGGCCGGGGCCGAGGGTCAGGCTGCCACCGGAGGTGACGCCGCCGCTGCCCTTCCCTTCCCAGGTGGCCGCGCCATTGGCGCCGCCGGTTCCGGCGCCGCCGCTAATGTTGACCTGGCAGCCGACGACGTAGCCGGGGTAGATCTTCGAGTAGCTGTGCTCGCCGTGGATCTGCACCTCGGCCCGTCCGGAGGCCCAGACATTGCGGTGCAGCGGAGTGGATCCCATCGAGGGGCTGATCAGTGCCGACTCGTTCACCAGTCGGATGGTGACGGCCGTGCCGTCGGGAAGCGTCTGGGTGATCTCACCGCCGGGGAGCGGAACGAAGGTGTCCGCGTGCGCGGCACCGGGGGAGAACAGGCCGAGTGCGATGGTCGCGGTCGCCGCGGCGCTCGCGAGGCGGGCGGCGGTCTTCTTCAGGGTGGTCATGATGGTGTCCATTTCGGGGTGAATGCTGTTCAGCGAGAGGGTGATCGAGGGGGACGGTCGGTGTCAGCCGATGCTGAACGGAGCCCCGTAGAGGCTGGTCTTGGAGTAGTTGGTGCCGATGATCTCGACGACGGTGTAGGCGCGTGCCTGGGCGTATCCGGCGCAGCCCTGGATCTGCATTTCCACGTCCTTATAGCTGAGGTGGTACTGACCCGCCTCGATGATGTCGAAGCCTTCGACGCCCACGAACTTCACCTCGCCGGGCCCGATCTGCACCGAGATGGAGCCACTGGCATTCATGCCGGTGGTGGTCAGTCCGCCGGAGACGCCGGCGGAGATCGCGTTATCGGCGATGCTGACCTGGCAGCCGACGATGTAGCCGGTACTGACCCGCGAGGTGCCGTGCGTCGAGGAGTTGTTGGTGCCCGGCGCGTTGTTCCCACCGACGAAGGGCTTCGGATCGCCCTTGGGCGTTTCGGTCACGTCGGCGAGCACGGTACCGCTCACCCAGGCCACTCGGCCCGCGCCATTGGCCGCCATCGACGGTGAGATCAGCGCGCTTTCAGCAACTCGTTTGATGGTCACACCGGGGCCGACCGTCTCGCCGTCGGGCAACGGTACGAAGGCGTCGGCGGATGCCGTGCCGCTGGCGAGACCCAGGGCGGCGATTGCGAGCATGACGACCTTGGTGAATTTCACGGGGATGATCCTCTTTCTGTTCCCTCATCAAGACATGCGCCATCGAGCCCGAGACAACGCGCGTCAATTGCGTTGTCGAGCCGACGAATTCAGCTTGGCCCGGCCGCGGCGGGGATTTGCGGCGCTGTCGCCCTCTTCCTGAGCGGCAGCTGTGAAACCGGACATGCGACACAGTAAGGTAGGTAAGCCTAAGCTTCAAGACCTTCGATTTTCAGCTGGAGAGAACAACGCGATGGATGGACCGCACGCACCACCTCGACGCTGGTCAGGGTGGCTGCTGACAGCGGCGATATTGGTTGCCGCCTGTCTGCTCAGTCTTCTGGTCGGGACGAAATCCCTCCCGGCCGAAGAGGTGTGGGCCGCACTGTGGGGCAATAACGGATCGCCGGACCACCTCATCATCTCCGAATACCGGGTGCCGCGAACGCTGCTCGGCCTGCTCGCCGGTCTCGCGCTCGGCGTCGCGGGCTGCCTCATGCAGGGGCTGACCCGCAATCCTCTCGCCGATCCCGGCCTGCTCGGCATCAATGCCGGTGCGGCCTTCGCCATTACGTTGTCGGTCGCCTTCCTCGGGGTCACCGATATGACGTCCTACGTGTGGTTCGGATTCGTGGGAGCCGCCGTGGTGTCCGTCGCGGTCTACCGGTTGGGCACCGCCGGGCGTCAGGGTGCCGATCCCATTCGGCTGACACTGGCGGGCGTTGCCATCACCGCCGTTCTGACCGGCCTGACCAAGGGTCTGATCCTGGTGCACGCCGAAGCGTTCGACGCATGGCGGCAATGGGATTCGGGATCGCTGGTCGGACGCGGCTATGACGTCATCGCCGTTGCCGCACCCTTCGTCGCGGTGGGACTCGTCGCCGCGGTGATCGCCGCTCGCTCTCTCAATGCCGTGGCTCTCGGCGACGATCTCGCCCATGCTCTGGGCGTGCATGTCGGCCGCACCCGGCTGCTCACGGCGACCGCGCTGATTCTGCTGTGCGGCACCGCGACTGCCGCGGTCGGGCCCATTGCCTTCGTCGGACTGGCGGTACCGCATGTGGCTCGCTGGATCGTCGGCCCCGACCAGCGCTGGATCATCGCGTACTCCATGCTGCTCGCGCCGATTCTGGTACTCGGCTCGGATGTGCTCGGCCGCATCCTGATTCGGCCCGAGGAGATTCCGGCGGGCCTGGTGACCGCATTCCTCGGTGCGCCGGTGCTGATCTGGCTTGCCCGTCGCTCCTCGGTGAGTGTGTCATGACTGCGCGTATCGATTTCGGCCGTTCGATGGTGGTGGTCCGCTCGAAGGGGCTCACCGCCAGGGTGGGTGTGCGCACGGCCGTGGTGTGCGCCGTACTGCTGACCGCCGCGCTCGCGGTGGCCGTATTGGCGCTCGGCACCGGTGATTACGCCATCCCGCCGGATCGGGTGCTGCGGGCGCTGTTCGTGGGTGATCAACGCTTTGATCGACTCGTGGTGTGGGAGTGGCGTTTTCCCCGCGTGGTCCTGGCGCTGGCGCTCGGCGCGGCCCTCGGTGTGAGTGGTGCGCTCTTGCAGTCGGTAACCCGAAACCCGCTGGGTAGTCCGGATATTGTCGGCTTCAATACGGGTGCCTACACAGGCGCGCTCATTGTCATTTTGACTCTCGGCGGCGGTCAGTTCCAGACCGCGCTCGGTGCGCTGGTCGGCGGCCTGGGATCGGCGCTCGCCATCCAACTTCTGGCCTTCCGCCACAATGTGACCGGTTTCCGGCTGATCATTGTCGGAATCGGTATCAGCGCCATGCTGGCCTCGGTCAATACCTGGCTGGTGCTGCGCGCCGATCTGCATGCCGCCATGTCGGCCGCCGCCTGGGGAGCTGGCTCGCTGAACGGCACCTCGTGGACGCAGGTCGGCCCGGTGCTGATCATTCTGGCGGCGCTGGCCCTCGCGCTGATCCCGGCGGCACCGCGCCTGCAGATCCTGGAACTAGGTGACGATCTGGCGTACTCGTTCGGTATCCGGGTCAGCCGCGCACGCATGCTGCTGATCGGACTGAGCGTCGCCTTCATCTCGGTGGCCACCGCGGTGGCCGGGCCGATCGCCTTCGTGGCGCTGGCCGCACCGCAATTGGGTCGGCGCTTGGCCCGCACCCCCTCCACCGCCCTCGCTCCGGCCGCGGCAATGGGTGCGTTCCTGCTGGTGATCTGTGACTGGATTGCCCAGCGTGCCTTCGCACCGACCGCCCTGCCCGTCGGTGTGGTCACGGTGTCGATCGGTGGGCTGTACCTGGCGTATCTGCTGGTGGCCGAGGCTCGACGGAATTAGAGGAATCGACGATGAACGAAGAGAACGCCGCCGCGCCCACCGTGGAGATTGCGCCCGCCGCACGGCTGCGGGCGGAGCGGGTCCGGCTCGGCTATCGAGGCCGGATTATCAGTAATGAGCTGTCGGTGGATATTCCGGACGGGAAGGTCACCGTCATTATCGGTCCGAATGCCTGCGGGAAATCGACCCTGCTGCGCGCGCTGGCGCGGCTGTTGACACCCGAGGAGGGCGCGGTGCTGCTGGACGGCAAGCCCATCACCTCGTACCGGGCGAAGGAGGTGGCGCGGCAGGTCGGCCTGCTCCCGCAGACCTCCACCGCTCCGGACGGTATCCGGGTCGCCGATCTGGTGGCTCGTGGCCGGTATCCGCATCAGTCGCTGCTGCGGCAGTGGTCGCAGGCCGATGCCGAGGCGGTGGCCGACGCTATGGCCGCCACGGGTGTCACCGAGCTGTCGGCCCGCCCGGTGGATCAGCTCTCCGGTGGTCAGCGCCAACGGGTTTGGGTCGCCATGGTGTTGGCCCAGGACACCCCGATCGTTCTGCTCGACGAGCCCACCACCTACCTCGATATCGCCCATCAGATCCAGCTGCTGGATCTGTGCCGGAGGCTGAATCGCGAATCCGGGCGCACCGTAGTGGCGGTGCTGCACGATTTGAACCACGCGTTCCGGTACGCCGATCACCTCATTGCCATGCGGGACGGCCGGGTGGTGGCCGCGGGCGCTCCGAAGGAGGTCGTCACCGCCGAGTTGGTGCACGAGGTCTTCTCGCTCGGCTGCCGGATTATCGACGACCCGGAAACCGGTGCACCACTGGTTATTCCGCTGGCGGAAAACGCCGCCCGGGTGAGCTGAACCCGCTGATCACAGCGGCGGAAAACGTAGCTTCCCACGCTAGGTAAAGTTAGGCTAACCTACTTTCGACCCCTCCTTCGCTGGACTCGCATAGAGCCCGGGCGGACCGAAGGAGAGGCCGAATGTCACTGATGGAGAAGGGAGTTGCGGGTGGAACGGGACGACTCGACGGTAGACCATTCCGGTCTGCTGCTGACCGGTCCGCAGCTGGGTATCTGGAATGCCCAGCGCTTCGACCCGGAATCCGGCCGCTACCTCGTCGGTGAGGTCCTGGAGATCTCCGGTGACGCGCCGATCGATGTGGACCTGCTGGCCGAGGCGATCCGCCGCACCGTGGCCGAGGCCGAGAATATGCGCCTGCGCTTCCGTGAAACACCAGATGGACCACGGCAATTCGTCACCGATGCGGAGGCCGTACTGCGGCCGACCATCGACCTGCGCGCCACCGCCGAACCCTTCGCACTGGCCTACGAGGCGGTGGCCCTGGAACGGCACCACGCCGCCGAGCACTGTCGTCCCATGGTGGATCGGCAGCTGTACAACTACACGCTCATTCGGGTCACCGACTGCCAGGTGTGGTGTGTGCAGCTGTACCACCACCTCATTGTCGACGGGTACAGCGCGGCGCTGCTCTCGCGTCGGGTCGCGACCCACTACACCGCGATGCGACGCGGAAAGGCCGCGCCCAAACCGATTTTCGGCACCATTGCCGAACTGGTGGCCGAGGAACAGGACTACCGTGCCGGTGCGCAGTTCGAAGCGGATCGGCTGTTCTGGCGCGAGCAGCTGACACCCTGGCCCGATCTGGACGGTCGTGGACGGCATATCGGCGGTGCGGTGGAACGGACGATTCGCGCCGAGGCGGTGCTACCGGCCGCGGCCCTCGCCACCCTGCGGGAAAGCGCCGAACAACACGGTGTCACCTGGGCCGATGTGCTCGTGGCCTGTTACGCGGCCTTCCTGAACCGGCAGCTCGGCACCGCCGATGTCGTGGTGTCCATGCTGCTCATGGGCCGCGTCGGCCGGGCGGCCCTGAGCACTCCGGCCATGGCGGTGAACGTGCTGCCGCTGCGGGTGACCGTGCGCGCGGACGACCGGCTCGGTGAGCTGGCACCGCGCGTCGCCGCGACCTTGAAACAGGTGCGGGCACATCAGCGCTACAGCGGTGACGATCTCGCCCGGGAATTCCATGGCTTCGGAGCGGGCGAACTACTGCATGGAGTCGGTATCAATCTCAAGGTCTTCGACTTCTCCCTGGATTTCGACGGTGCGCGCGGTGTGCTGCGCAATGTGGCCGGTGGACCGCCGGAGGACCTCGGGCTGACCGTGACACCGCTGGCCGACGGCACCGTGCTGCTCGGGTTCGAATCCGATGCGCGCAGTAATGATTCAGAGGACGTGCGTCGTCGCATCGATGGTCTGACGCGGGTAATCAACGCCTTCACCGGCGCGGACAAGCCGTCGGTCGGAGCGCTCGAACTGCTCGACCGAGCCGAACGTGGGCGTCTGCTCGACGCTCGGTCGGGGACGGCGGAAATCGGTGCGGTGGAACTGGTGCCGGACGCCTTGGACCGGCTGGTGATCGAGCGACCCGCAGCGATCGTGCTGTCCGCCGACGGAGAGCAGTGGACCGCAGCCGAATTCGGCAGCCGGGTCCACCGCCTGGCGCGCCTACTGCGCGGCAGGGGAGTGAGACCGGAGTCGATTGTCGGTGTGGCTCTGCCGCGCTCGGCCGAATTCGTGGTGTCGCTGTTCGCGGTCTGGCGTGCGGGCGGTGTGTACCTGCCGTTGGACCCGGAGCATCCCGTGCCGCGACTGCGGTCCGTGATCGATGACGCGGCACCGGAATTGGTGCTCAGCGCCGGTGCGCTGGCAGCGGAGCTCGGGTCGGAGGCGATCGCTACCGACACCCCGGAGTTCCGAGCCGAGCTGAATCGGTATTCGGACACCCCGCTGGTTTCTGAAGTCCGTGGCATGCATCCGGGTCCCTCCGCCGACGCCACCGCCCCCGTCATTCCGGCGCGTCGTTGGCCGGAATCCACACCATCCGAACCGCATTCATTGGTGGTGGATCCCGGCCAAAAGCACGCCGGGATGACGGGTGACGCAGGGATATCAGGTGTCGCCGGTTTGGCGGGCGACGTCGAGGTGGCGGCGCACCGCGCTGGCCGAGGCGCCTACCTGATCTATACCTCCGGCTCGACCGGCCGCCCCAAAGGTGTACTGGTGGACCACGGTGCGCTGGCGCACCTGCTGGCCGCGCACCGGGCCGGAATGTACGCGCGGACGGCAGCGCGCGTCGACAATCGGCCACTGCGTATCGCCCATACGACGTCATTCGCCTTCGACGCTGCCTTGGATCCGCTGCTGTGGTTGCTCGATGGGCACCGTATCCACGTGTACGACAGTGAGATTCGACGCGATCCCGCCGCCCTGGTAGCGGCGTTCGCCCGCGATCGGATCGATATCGCGGATGGCACGCCCGGCTTCGTCGCCGCCCTGCTGGATCATGGGCTGGCCGGTCTCGAACTCTTGGCGCTCGGTGGTGACGCGTGTGCGCCGGATCTGTGGCAGCAGATCCAGCGTGCGGGGATCGCGGCAATCAATCTCTACGGACCGACCGAGTCCACCGTCGATGCGATCGGCGCATCGGTGGCGGGCGATATTCCGCGTATCGGCCGCCCACTCCCGGGGACACGGAGCTATCTGCTCGACAATGGTTTACAGGCGGTCGCCGACGGCCAGGTCGGCGAGCTGTACCTGGCAGGTCCGCAACTCGCCCGTGGATATCTGGGGCGACCCGACGCTACGGCGGAGCGGTTCGTCCCCGACCCGTATGGTCCGGCGGGCACCCGGATGTATCGCACCGGCGATCGGGCGCGCTGGAGTGCCGAACACGGTTACGAGTACGTCGGTCGCGTTGACAATCAGGTGAAGATTCGCGGTCACCGTGTCGAGCTGGGTGAGGTGGAGGCCGCACTCGGTGGCCTTTCCCAGGTGCGGGCCGCGGCGGCCGATATTCGCGAGATCGCCGGTCGGCCGACGCTCATCGGGTACGTCGTACCCGCCGGGTCCGCGGCGCCGAACTCCATCGAATTGCGTTCGCGGCTGGCCGATCTGGTACCCGACCATATGGTGCCGTCGCGCCTGGTCGTCCTCGACGAGCTCCCGCACACCGTCAACGGGAAACTGGATCGCGCCGCACTGCCCGAGCCACCGGCGGATGCGGGCGGGCGGGAACCGTCCACACCTGCCGAAACCGCCGTCTGTGCGGTGGTGGCCGCCGCACTCGGCCATGACGCGGTGAGCGTCGACGACGACTTCTTCGGCGTGGGCGGGGACAGCATTACCGCCATCAGCGTGAGCAGCCGATTGCGTGAGCACGGGCTGATCCTGTCGCCGCAGGAACTGCTGACCCGCCGCGGCCTGGGTGAACTCGCCGCCACCGCCGCACCGGCCGCCGACGGCGCACCCGCTGCGGAATCCGGTACCGCCCGTCGAAAGGCGCTGAACCGCCACACGATCGCACTGCCGCGGCGCAGCCTCGACGCGCTGACCGCGCGGTACGGCCCGATCCTCGATGTGCTCCCACTGTCCCCGCTGCAAGAGGGCCTGCTCTTCCACGCACTCCGCGACGGGACCGATGACGTTTACACCATGACCGCCCGTTTCGAGCTGTCCGGCAGCGCCGATCCGGAGCGGCTCGCGTCCGCGTTCGAGCGAATGTTGGCCCGTCACCCGAACCTGGGTGCGGCATTCAACTACGAAGACTTCGACAAGCCGGTGCAGGTGGTGCCGCGTGAGCCGGAACTATCGTGGTGTACAGCGGATTTACGCGGACTCGCCGCCGGGGACATCGAACGAGCCGCGAACGACCTGGAACTGGACGCGGGCGCGGAGCCCTTCGACATCGCCGGTCCACCACTGCTGCGCGTGCTGTTGATTCGGATGACCGATACGTCGCAGCGTTTGATCCTCACCGCGCATCACCTGCTCGCGGACGGCTGGTCGGTGCCGATCATGCTGCGGGAGACACTCGCGCTGTATCACGGGGACGACGAAAAGCTGTCGGTGCCGGGATATTACGGTGACTACCTGGCGTGGCTCGGCAGCCGCGACACCGACGTGGCGGTAGAGCGCTGGAGCGATTACCTCGGCGGCGTCACCGCGCCCTCGCTCGTCGGCACGGCGGTGCGGGAGCGCTCCGCGGCCATCGGCCTGCGAGTTCCGCTGTCGGACACAATGGCTGAGGCACTCGAGGTGGTGGGCCGCAGTTACGGCCTGACCATGAACACGCTGCTGCAGGGCGCGTGGTCGATGGTGCTCGCCGATCATTTCGGCCGCACCGATGTGGTTTTCGGCACCGTCGTCTCCGGCCGACCGGCAGATCTGCCGGATGTCGAGACGACGGTGGGCCTGTTCAGCAATACGGTTCCGGTTCGGTTGCGCCTCGATGCGCGGCGACCGCTGCTGGATCAACTCGGTGACTTCCAGCGGGCCTCGTTCGATATGCAGACCCACGGATACCTGGGACTGGCGACCGTCGAACGGGCAGTCGGGCTCGGCCGCCTGTTCGACACCCTCGTCGTCTACGAGAACTTCCCGAAAACAGGTCTGCGCCAACCCGATTACCATGACCTACGCGTCGCCGACGTGGCCGTGCACAGCCTCACCCACTATCCGATTACCGTGACCGCGCTGCCCGGTGACCGGTTCACGCTGATGCTGCACCACGATCCGGCGGCGGTGCCGGGAGGCGCGGCCGCGCGGTTGGCGGATCATCTCGGCGCGGTGCTCACCGCGTTGGTGGCCGATCCGGTAGCCACGGTCGCGGCGGTCAACGATACGACGCGACACATCGAAACCCGGGGTGACACCCTCGCCTGCTGGGGATCGACGACGGCGGTCGACCCGAACGCCCCGGCCGTCTCGACCGCGGATGTGACGATCAGCTACGGGGAGTTCGACGCTCGCGTCAATCGCCTTGCCCGCTGGTTGATTTCGCAGGGATCGGCACCCGAAGTCGTGATCGCGGTCGCTATGGTGCGCAGTATCGACTCGGTGGTAGCGGCCCATGCCGTATGCCGGTCCGGTGGCGTATACCTACCGATCGATCCCGAGCAGCCCGCACAGCGAGTCGACCGCATTCTCGAAACCGCCGCTCCGGCACTGGTTCTCAGCACCACCGTGGATGGCTTCGCCACCGAACGCGTCCCGGTCGTGACCATCGATGAGCTGGATACGACCGGATTCGCCGCCACCGCGCTCACCGACACCGACCGGGCTGCACCACTGCTGCCCGCGAACTCGGCCTATCTGCTGTTCACCTCGGGCTCGACGGGGGTGCCGAAGGGCGTCACCGTCAGTCACGAGGCGATTGTGAACACCTTCGAATGGTTGCAGCGGCAGCAGCGATTCGGCCCGGCCGATACCGTCCTGTACCGAACCCAGCCGACCTTCGATGCCTCGCTGCTGGAACTGTTCCTGCCGCTGCTGGTCGGGGCCCGCATTGTGCTCAGCCGCGTCGGCGGGCACCGCGATCCGTTCTATCAGGCGCAGCTGATGGCCAGCGAGCAGGTGACCGTCGTGCAGTTGACGACCTCCATGCTCACCGTGCTCGGCGAGGAAACCGATCTGTCCGGCTGCACCGGCCTGCGCTGTGTCATCACCGGCGGTGAGGCGCTGCCACCGGCCACCGCGCACAATATTCGCGCACTGACCGGTGCCGTGGTGAACAACCTGTACGGGCCCACCGAGGCCGCCGTCTGCATCACCCACCACGAGGCCACCGCGGCCGATACCGTTTCGGTGCCCATCGGCAAGCCCGCGCGCCGCGCCGGAGTCCGTGTTCTCGACGAGCTATTGCGACCCGTCGCCGTCGGCACCGTCGGCGAGCTGTACCTCACCGGCGTGCAGTTGGCCCGCGGCTATTTCGCCCGTCCGGATCTGACCGCCGGATCATTCGTGGCCGACCCGTACGGCAGCGGTGAGCGCATGTACCGCACCGGCGACCTGGTGAAGTGGGGCCCGCAGGGTGAGCTCGACTACGTGGGTCGCGTCGACAGTCAGGTGAAGTTGCGCGGCCAGCGCATCGAACTCGGTGATATCGAGGCGGCGCTGCTCGGGTGTGCCGGTGTCGCGCAGGCGGCGGTGCTGTTGCGCGAGGACACACCGGGGGATCAGCGTCTGGTCGCGTACCTCATCGCACGGGCGGGAGTCGAGCTCGATCCCGAGGTGGTGCGCTCGGCGCTGCGAACCATGGTGCCCGCGTACATGGTTCCGGCCGCATGTGTTGTGCTCGACGAGATTCCGCGGACGGTCAGCGAGAAGATCGATCGCAAGGCGCTACCGGTGCCCGCCGCGGCGTCCGCACCTGCGGCGCCTGCCGTACCCCTGGGGGCCGCTGCGCCTGCCGTACCTTCGTCCTCCGCTGCGCCTGCCGTACCTTCGTCCTCCGCCGCGCCTGTCGTACCTTTGGCGTCCGCCGCGCCTGCTGCGTCCGCCGTACCCCCGGCGCCCGCCGCACCCCACGTCATCCCGGCGCGCTTTTGGCCGGGATCCACCTTTGATCAGGACGTGGATTCCGGCCAAAAGCACGCCGGAATGACGGAGGGGGCGTCCTTTGCCACGGAGGGGTTGTCGCCTGTCACGGAGAGCGTGTCGCTTGCCGCGGAGGGGTTGTCGGCTGTCACGGAGAGCGTGTCGCTTGCCGCTGAGGGGTTGTCGCCTGTAGGTGGTGTGGTGGATGACGTTCGCGGTGCTATGGCCGCGGTGTTGTCAGCTGTCGACATTGGGCTGGACGAGGACTTTTTCGCCGCCGGTGGGCACTCGCTCACGGCGGTGCGGCTGGTCGGTCGGCTGCGGCGCGCGGGGATCGCGGTCGTGCTCGACGATATCTTCGCGGCCCCGACACCGCGCGCGCTCGCGGTGCGCATCGCGGCCAGTGCCGTCGTGCACACCGCGGCGCCGGATCGTCGGTTCGGCGAGGGGCTCGACATGCTGGGCAGCCGTCTCGACCATGTGCTGGAGCTGCGGGCCACCGGGTCGGCCGAGCCGCTGTTCTGTATCCACCCGGTCGGCGGTACGGCGTGGCAGTTCGGGCCATTGGCGCGGCTACTGCGCGCGGACCGGCCGATCTACGGTCTGCAGTTACCGTCGCTGAGCGGCAAGGACTTTTGTGCACGGACCATCGACGAGGTCGCCGGGCACTACCTGGCCACCATTCGGCGTATCCAGCCGCACGGGCCGTACCGTCTGCTCGGCTACTCCCTGGGCGGCACCATCGCGCACGCGATAGCCGCGCGGCTGGCGGCCGAGGGAGAGCAGATCGCCTATATCGGTCTGATCGACTCGCACCCCCTGGAAAACCTCGCCGAACAGGCCACCCGCGCCCTGGCCGATGCCGCCGAACTCGACCGGCTGCTGCCCGAAATACCCGATGACGCACCGGAACTCGCAGCGGCCATTCGTGCCGCCGCGACAGAACTGCTCGGCATGGTCACCGAATCCGCAACCCCGCACTACAGCGGCCCCATGGCCCTGTATGCCGCGGACACCGGCGCGAATCCGGCCCGCACCGAAGCCCAGCTCGCGAGCTGGCAGGCCGCCGGTGCGCTGCTGGTGGTCCGCCGACTTCCCTACTCGCACTTCGACATCGTCTCCCCGACCGGGTGGGCGGAGGTAGCGGCACTGCTCGACGCCGATCCTTCGATTCGCGAATGAGCCACCCCCACAACAAGAGAAGAAAGAACACTCATCAATGACGCTGTACCGAATGACGGCCCGCGTGCGCGCCGCCGTCGCCTTGCTGATTCTCGCGCTGGTCGCGGTGGCGGGCTGTAGCAGTTCCACCGCCGACGATACGAGCAAGTCCGGTACTCGCGAGGTACAGACCGAACGCGGTGCCGTCGCGGTGCCCGCCGATCCGCAGCGCATTGTCGTCGTCAACGGTTCGTTGGCCGGATATCTCTACGATCTCGGTGCCAATGTGAAGGCCGCGGACCCGCGCGTGCTCGGTGTCACGAACAGGTCCGGTGAGTTCCCGCCGTCCTGGTCCGAGGATGCCAAAAAGCAGGACACCCAGGTACTTCCGTCCGGTGAGGACATCAATCTGGAATTCATTGCCGCCCAGCAGCCGGATCTGATCCTCGGCGGCGGGCAGGGCTACCCGGGCCAGCAGTCCATCGATGCCTACGACAAGCTCACCGCCATTGCCCCGACCGTGCTGATTCCGTCCGACCTCACCAATTGGCAGGACCAGCTGAAGGCGGTCGCGGAGGTGGTGAACCACGCCGACAAGGTGGACGGCCTGATCGCGGCGTACGACGACAAGGTCGCGACGGTCAAGTCCAGCATCAAGGTGCCCCACGGCGCGGTGTCGGTCTTCCAGTCGCGCAAGGATTTGAAGCCCTCGGTGATCGCACCCGGCACCCCCCTCGCCGCACTGCTGACCGAGGTCGGCTTCACCGTGGACGACAAGGTGGAGGCCAAGGCCGGTAACCCGACCCGGCCCGCGGCCGCCGACTGGGTGGCATTCAGTCAGGAAATGGTGACCACCGTGGTCGACGCGCCGGTGCTGTTCGTCGTACAGCTCGAAGGTGGCCGCACCATCGCGCAGCTGAAGGAAGACGCGCTGCTGGCCACGCTCCCGGCCTTCAAGTCCGGCCAGGTCTACGACCTGCCCGGTACGGCTCAGCGTCCTGACTACCGCGGCGCCATGAGCACCCTCGACCTGTTGGCGGAGCGCTTCAAGTGACAGCCGTCGGCGGCCTGCTCATCGATACCTCGCCGCTGCGAGCCAGCCGGGAATTCCGCTGTGCCTTCGCGGCCCGGCTGGTATCGGTGCTCGGGATCGGGCTGCTCATGGTGGCCCTGCCGGTGCAGGTCTATCAGCTCACCGGATCCTCACTGCACGTCGCCGGCGTCACCACGGTCACCGCGATCGCCCTGTTCGCCGGAAGTCTGGCGGGCGGGGTGATTGCCGACCGGTACGACCGGCGCGATGTCATTCAATGGTCCAGGACCGTAGCGGGTCTCGGCTTTCTCGCACTCGGCGTGAACGCGCTGCTCCCGCACCCGATGCTGGGCGTGATCTATGGCGCGGGCGTGGTGGACGGCCTCGCCGGTGGTATCAGCGGGTCGGCGATGATGGCGCTGGTCCCCATGCTGGTCGGGCGTGACAAGGTGGCGTCGGCCGGTGCGCTCACCGCCCTCACCTCGGACCTGGGCACCATGATCACACCGGCGCTGGCCGGACTGCTCATCGCGAAAACCGGTGTCGGCCCCGCCTTCTTCCTCACGGCGGGCGCGACGGTGGCCACCGTGGGCTTCATTCGGGCCATCGGACCGCAACCGCCTCCGCAGCGCGTCACCGAACACCCGCTCCGGGAGCTCGCGATCGGCATTCGATTCGCGATGCGGCACAAGGTTATCCGGATGGCACTACTGACCGGACTGCTCGCCATGCTGGTGAGTGGACCGCTGGTCCTGCTGCCCGCACTGGTCGAACACGAACTCGGTGCGGGAACGACGACCCTGGGCATCCTCTACGCCGCTTCCGGAGCGGGCGCGGTACTCGGCTCGCTCACCAGCGGCTGGATCGGGCGCGATCGCAACCCCGGTCGCGCGCTGCTGATCTCGCTGGCACTCATGCCCCTCGGTGTAATCATCGCCGGACTCGCGCCGCATACCGCCATCGTCTTCCTCGGCCTGGCCGGATTCGGCATGGCCCGCGCGGTGAATATGGTGCTGCGCTACACGGTGCTCCAGCAGCAGGCCCCCGAGGAACTGCGCGGACGCGTCTCCGGCCTGCTCATGGTGCAGGCCGTGACCGGTACGGCGGTCGGCTCCATGGTCGCCGGGGTGGTCGGCCAATTCTTCGAGCCCGGAACCGCTCTCGTGGTCTACGGGCTGTCCGTACTGGTACTCGGTGTGGCGACGGCCATTGTCGCCGCACCACTGTTCGCAAAGGAGAAGCCCTGATGGATCGTGGCGCCTACGCCGAACGCATCGCCGAGGTGCTGTCGGGTGAGCACGGAGCCAAGGTCGGGTATCCGATCGGATTGTGTGCGGTGGAGGTCATCCGCGTCGTCCCGGTGGGTGCCGGGCTGGTGCGCATCACCTTCGGTGGCGCGGATCTGGCCGACTTCCACAGCTATGTGCCGGATGAGCATGTGCGCCTTGTTTTTCCGAGCGAAGACGGGGTGCTGCGGCTGCCGCGCAAGGACGGACTGTCTCTGGAGTGGGGTAACCCGCGACCGATGTCGCGCGAGTACACGGTGCGGCGATTCAGTGCCGAAGACCGGGAACTGGATATCGATTTCGCCATTCATCCCGGCGGCCTGGCCTCGGATTGGGCGCTGGCGGCCACCCCGGGTACCCCCATGCACATCGCGGGTCCGCCCGGCGGGGTGGTGGTTCCGAAAACCTACGACAAATACCTGCTCGCCGGTGATATCACTGCCCTGCCCGCCATTGCCCGCTGGCTGGAATGGCTGCCGCGCGAGGCATCCGGATGGGCGTTCATCGAGGTGGGCGGACCCGGGGAGCAGATCGCGATCGACTCGCCGCCGGGCATCGACGTGTGCTGGGTGCATCGCGGCGACGCCGAGCCGGGTACCGGTGACGCGTTCGAAAAGGCCGTGCGCACCGTGCAAGCACCTGAGGGCGAGCGGGTTTACGTCTGGCTGGCCGGCGAGGCGGGCGTACTGCGCCCGCTGCGCCGCTGGGTTCGCACCGAACTCGGGGTGGGCCCGAAGGACTGCCTGATCGCCGGGTATTGGAAGCGCGGCATCGCCGACTACGACCGAGACGAGTGAGGGATCATGACGAACGAGAAAACCGCCATCGCGGACCGACAGCGCGTAATCGACGAGGTGGCAGCGGCTCTGGGCGTGAGTCCGGATGAGCTGACCGTCGAGACCAACCTCCTCGATGCCGGATTGGATTCGGTCCGCATTATGTCGCTGGTGGAGAAGTGGCGGGCAGCGGGCCACGAGCATATCGACTTCCCCACGCTCGCCTCGGATCCGGTGCTGGGATCCTGGCTCGAAGTCCTATCGTGAAAGGTGGCGCGGCGCATGCCGTGCGGGTTGTCGTGACCGCGCCACCCACCGGCTCAATTCTGGTGTGCCCCATCGGCGAGCAGCTGGCGCAGGTCGCGGCGGCTGGTCTTACCGACCCCGGTCTCGGGGAACTGATCGACGATCACCACGGCATCCGGCATTTTCCAGGCCGCGACGCCACGTTCGCGAATGAAGGTGCGGACCGTCATCAGGGAAGGCCGGTGGGCCGGGTCGGCGGGCTGGACGAACGCGCAGATACGTTGCCCCAGTACTGGATCGGGCGTTCCGATAATCACCGCGTCGCGGATGTCCGGATGGTCGAGCAGGTGCGCCTCCAACTCCTCGGCCGACACCTTCTCGCCGCCCCGGTTCACCCAGTCTCCGGCTCGGCCCCCGACGACCAGGTTGCCATCGGGTCGAAGGTTCACGATGTCACCGGTGCGATACCACCCGTCGGCGGTGAAACTGCGGGCATTGGCTTCCACATTGTCGTAGTAGCCGCGAATTGTGTACGGGCCGTGCGTGATCAGATTGCCATCGGTGCCCGGCGGCACCTCGTTGCCGTCATCGTCGACAACCGCGAGCCGGTCGTGCTCGGACATGGGACGGCCCTGGGTGCCGACCACCACGTCGATCGGATCGTCCAATCGCGTGTAGCAGACCAGACCTTCGGCCATACCGAATACCTGTTGCAGGGTCACGCCCAGGGCCGGTCCGACGCGGCGCGCGAGCTCCTCCTGACAGCGTGCGCCGCCCACCTGGACCACGCGCAGCGTCGAAAGGTCCGGGGTATTCCCGGCTTCGGCGCGCTCCACCCACAGGCGCGCCAGCGGCGGCACCAGTCCGGTAATGGTGACCCCGAATCGTTCGATGGCCCGGAAGGCCGTCGCGGGCGTGGGGTCCGGTGTCATAGCGATCGTGCCACCCGCCCACAGCGCGCCCAGAATGCCCGGGGAACTCATCGGAAAGTTGTGCGCCACCGGCAGTGTCGCGAGATATACGGTGTCGCTGCCGAGTTCGCAGACCTCGGCGCTGCGCCGGACGCTGTAGAGGTAGTCGTCGTGGGTGCGGGGGATGAGTTTCGGGATGCCGGTACTGCCTCCGGACAGTTGCAGGAAGGCGACATCGACCGCATTCGGCTCCGGCAGATCCGCTGGCTCGTCGCGGAATTCGGCGATATCGCGCGCATCGTCCGGCAGGGCGGTCGCGCTGTCGTCGGTGACGATCAACAGGTGCCGCAGGGTATCGACCTGTTGTCGGATCGAATCCGCCAGAGCCGCATAATCGAAGCGCTGGTGCGTGCCGCAGGTGATGATGGCCACCGCGGCGCTGGCCGTGGCAATGGGCACCAGTTCGGCCTGGCGATGCGCGGGCAGGCAGAACACCGGCAGTGCGCCCAGCCGAAACAGCGCGAAGATCACCTCGACGAATTCGGCGCGATTGGGCAGCTGTACGAGCACCCGGTCGTGACGGCGGATGCCGAGCCGGGACAGTCCCGTCGCCAGCGCTCGCGAGCGGTGGTCGAGTTCGGCGTAGGACCAGCGGTTCGCGTCGTCGACGACGGCGATCGCGTCGGGGGCGGCCGCCGCGCGGGCGGTCAGGACGTCCCCGAATGTTTCTCCGGTCCAGCAGTTCAGGTCTCGGTACCGCTGTGCGTCTGCCGACGGCCACGGTGTGAATCCGGGAAGGACGGTCGATGACATTGTGGGACACCTCTTTTCAGGTCGGGCGGGGTCTCTGCGCTCGACCTCGGATATCGCGGTCGGATAGGAGCGCCACCTATTCTTATCAGGTTAGGCTAACCTTATGCTCATGATCGATTCGGGTGCGCGGGTGGTTGTGGTCACGGGTGCCGCCGCGGGTATCGGGGCGGCGGTCGCCGCCGAACTCGTGGCAGGCGCGCGGGTGCTCGCGCTGTGGGACAGAGATCCGCAGGTCCACCATGTCGCGCGTGAAATCGCTTCCGGAACAACGGCAGTGGTGCGGGCGGCCGAAGTGGATGTGACAGACCGGGTGGCGGTCGGCGAGGCTTTCGACAAGCTCGCCGTCGAGTACGGTGCGCCCGATGTGGTTGTGCATGCCGCCGGAATCATGCTCCCCGGCACCGCCCTCGAGGTGAGCCCGCAGGACTGGGACCGCAGCGTATCCGTGAATGCCACCGGGACCATGTATGTCACCCAGCGTGCCGCGCGCGCCATGGTCGCGGCCGGGAGCGGGTCGATCGTGGTCGTATCCTCCAATGCCGCAAGCACTCCGCGCGTCGGTATGGCTGCCTACTGCGCGTCGAAGGCGGCGGCGACGGCGTTCACGCGCGCACTCGCCCTACAGGTCGCCCCGCACGGAGTGCGCGTGAATCTGGTATCGCCGGGCTCGACGGATACCGCCATGCTGCGCGGCCTGTACACCGATGCGGACCAACCCCTCGACGACACCGCGCGCGCCGGTCTGCTCGCCGGTGACCCGACGGCCTACCGCCTCGGAATTCCCCTGCGGCGCATTGCCGCTCCCGCCGATATCGCCGCGGCGGTCCGCTTTCTGGTATCCGCCGACGCTCGCCACATCACCATGCACGATCTGCGGGTGGATGGCGGCGCAACGCTCGATATGTGACCGAGAGGATGATCCCCATTTTTGACATATCAGCTGAGACCTCAGCAGATCCATCGGAGCCCGCCTTTGTCCTGGCCCGTCCACATCGGACCGTGGTCGCGCAGGGAGTCGGCCGGGTATTCCATTCCGCCCAGGAGGCAGTGACCGCATTGCGCGGCGGGCAGGTCGGCCATATCGTCGGCGCGTTGCCCTTCTCGCCCGGCGCACCGGCGGCGCTGTTCGCGCCGGAATCGGTATCGGTCACCGATACCGGCTATCGGCCAGCCATGCCGAATGGGCTGCCGCACTTCGAGATCGACACGGCACTGCCACCACCGGATACCCATACGCAGCGGGTCGCCGCCGCGGTGCGGCTACTGGCCGATCCCACCCATCCGATTCGAAAAGTCGTATTGGCCAGGGCTATTCGAGCGCGCGCCAGTCAGCGAATGCGTCCTGCGGAACTGTTGGACCTGCTGGTATCCACCGACCCGGTCGGCAATGGATTCCTCGTCGACCTGTCCGCCGCTGGAATGCCGTACCGGGGGCGGCATCTCGTGGGCTCCAGCCCCGAAATCCTGATCCGGCGCGAAGGTACCGAGGTGCTCAGTCACCCGCTGGCCGGATCGGCCCGTCGCGCAACTGATTCCGATGCCGACCGGAGGGCGGCCGACAATCTCTTGGCCTCCTCGAAGGATCAGCACGAACACCGGTACGTGACCGATCAGGTCAGTGGGGTGCTGCGCGACCGGTGCGCCAGTGTGCGCACT
This sequence comes from Nocardia uniformis NBRC 13702, assembly GCF_001613345.1. Taxonomy (GTDB): domain Bacteria; phylum Actinomycetota; class Actinomycetes; order Mycobacteriales; family Mycobacteriaceae; genus Nocardia; species Nocardia uniformis. The sequence goes on from NZ_BDCE01000092.1 coordinate 76,144, forward strand.
CCCGGCAGCCCGGAGCTCACCGGTACGCCGGAGATGTGGCATCTGGGCACCCCGATCACCGCTACGGTGCCGGTCGACGGCCCATCGGCATTGGAGTTGGCCGCGGCGCTGCACCCCACACCCGCCATCTGCGGTACGCCTACCGCCGATGCCGCACGCCTGATCGCGGAAATCGAGGGTGACCGTGGCTTCTACGCGGGTGCGGTCGGCTGGTGCGATGCCGAGGGCAATGGCGAGTGGATGGTCAGCATCCGCTGCGCCGAACTCGCCGCCGACGGCCTGAGCCTGCTCGCCCACGCGGGCGGCGGCATTGTCGCCGAATCCGACCCCGCGGCCGAATTGGCCGAAACCACGGGCAAATTCCAGCGCATTCTCGGTCCACTCGGTATCTCGGACCTCCCGGTCACGGTCGCCTGATCGGCGCACCGCGGTCACCCTTCCGGCCACCGGCCAACGTCACCCATACGATCACCCGGAGACTGCCATGCCCATTCCCCCCATCGCGCCCTACACGATGCCCAGCCCCGGCGAGGTCACCCCGAATCAGGTGTCGTGGCACCTCGACCCCACGCGTACGGCGCTGCTGATCCATGACATGCAGCAGTACTTCCTGACGGCCTACGACACCGACCGGGATCCGGCCAGCACCCTGATCGCGAATATCACCGCGATTCGACATCGCTGCCACGAGTTGGGAATACCGGTCATCTACACCATGCAGCCCGGTAACCAGCACCCCTCACGCCGCGGTATTCTCGCCGATTTCTGGGGCACCGGCATGTCCCACGGCCCCGATACCGAAGTCATCGCCGACCTGCGCCCCGACGACCGCGATATCCAGGTCACCAAATGGCGCTACTCCGCCTTCCAGCGCACCGACCTCCGTGAACTCCTCGGCTACTACAACCGCGACCACCTCATGATCACCGGCGTCTACACCCACATGGGTTGCCTGCTGAGCGCCGCGGAAGCCTTCATGAGCGACGTTCGCCCCTTCCTGGCCCTCGACGCCACCGCCGACTTCAGCCGCGAGGAACACCTCATGGCGCTGAACTACACGGCCCGCCGCTGCGGGGCGGTACTCAGTACCGCCGAAATCCTGGGAGAACTCGGCGACGCCCCTGCCCGCGCTGTCGCTGATCCCTCGGTATCGGCTTTCTGACACCATCGACGATCGGCTGCGCTCGCCGCGATTACCGGATGTGCGCGGCGGGCGCTGCCGCAGGGCGCGGACCGGCTGCTCGCAGCGGTGGTGTGGGCTACCGCTGCTACGGCCGGATCGCGAAGTGGATCTCGCCGGGCTCGGGAATGTGTGCCGCGCGACGGTGCCGACGAAGTCGCCGCGCACGCCGGGGGTGAAGATCGCCCCGCGACCCGGCGTCGGTGTGGTGGCGCACAGTTCGGCGAATCCCCGGAATTTGCCCGGTACCGCGCCGCACCATTGCTGAATGCACACCTCCGATACCGTTCTGATGCCCAGGTTCATCCTGTCTCGCGCGGCAGCGGCGGGCATCGACCCGAACAGGCTCGCGCGCGAGGCCGGTATGCCGAGCTGGCTGCTCGACGACAGCAACGCCCGGGTCGCCAGTGAGTACTACCCGCGACTGTGGGAATTGCTGGAACATGCGGTGGGCGACCCGGATACGACGCTGAAGGCGGTGGGCGAGTACCGCATCGGCGATCTCGGATTGTTCGATTACCTGATCTCTACCGCCGATACGCTCGGTGAGGGACTGGGGGTGGTGGGTCCGTATGTCGGTGCGGTGAGTACCAACTTCCGGATGGATCCCGGTGAGCAGACCGAGACCGAGGCGACCTTCAACCTGTACATGGTCAATGCCGAGGGCCATGGCCGGGATCTGAGTGTGCAATCCTCACTGGGCATTCTGGTATCGCGGATTCGGCAGGTCACCGGGTTGCCGGTGGATCCGGTGCGAATGACCTTCCAGCAGCGGGCGCCACACCGCAGCAATGCCTTCGTAGACCATTTCGGTTCCGCCCAGCTGGATTTCGAGGCTCCGGTCAACAGCATGACCTACCGACTCTCCGATTTCGACCTGCCGCAGGTGACCGCCGACCCCATGCTGGCCGAGGTCTTGCGCCGGTACGCGGCCAGCATGCCGCCGCCACCGCCGCGCGCCACCGAATGGCCGGATCGGGTGGCGGCCGTGCTGGAAGAGGTGCTGTGCGAAGGGGAACCGTCGCTCGAGGCGATATCGCGCCGCCTGTTCACCAGTCCGCGAACCCTGCAGCGGCGCCTGGCCGAATCCGGCACCACGTGGCGGCTCGAGGTGGAACGCGCTCGCAAGCGGGATCTCGAACGTCTGTAGCTCGTCCGTGCATACCCGATCGGAGTGGTCCGACAGCATTCTGATGGCGCGATTCGTGCTGGGCTGGGCAGGGAGCGCCGGGTTCGATCCGGACCGGCTCGCGCGGGCGGCCGGAGTGCCGTCCTGGACGGAAGGCGGTGAGAGCAAACGGATTTCGCGGCGGTACTTCACTCGACTGTGGGAGCTGCTGGAACAGGAGTCCGGGGATCCGGAGATTGCCCTGCGGGTTGCCACCGACACCGCCATCGGTCATCTCGGACTGCTGGAGTACCTCTTCCTGTCGGCTCCGACCCTCGGCGCGGCTATCGATACCTGCATACGGCACTTCGGTAGTCTCACAACCAGTTACGCCCTGAGGATCGCGCACCGCACCGACGCCGAGGTCACCTACGAACTGCTGTGCGCCCCCGACGACAGTCGCGGTCGGGAGCTGTTGATGCACGCCGCCTTCGCGCTATTGACCACCCGAGCCCGCGCGGCCACCCGTGCTCGCGTGGATCCGGTGCGGCTGACCTTTCGCCAGCCCACCATCGGCGCGGTCGACGCGTTCATCGAGCTATTCGGCACAAGCGCGATCGAATTCGGAGCCGTGGCCGATACGCTGACACTGCGCGCCGCCGATCTCGAACTCCCCGTCACCACGGCCGACCCGACACTGTCGGCCGTATTGCACGGTTACGCCGCCACCATGCCCGCGCCCCCCGAATTCACCGTCACCCTGATCGACCGGCTGGCCGCCGCCCTCGACGTGGCGTTGGCGGAGGGCCCGGTTACCCTCGACGCGGTCGCCCGTCGCCTACTCACCTCACCGCGGTCGCTGCAGCGCCGCCTGGCCGAATCCGGTACCAGCTGGCGTCGCGAACTCGATCGCGCCCGCCGCCGCCGCCTGGAGAACGTCGCCGATCTCCCGCGCGCCCGGCAGGCCGAACTTCTCGGCTATTCCGATCCGGCCAGTCTGCGTCGCTCCGTACAACGCTGGCGCGACCGGCCCTGATGGTCACATACGCCGAATCTCAGCACGGACGATCGTATTTTCGGCAACTTCTCGGCAAGAGGTTGGCGTGTCCGCGCCGGAGTTGGCGCTTTCGGAACTCCCACGCGTCGTGGGCCGTAAATGAGACTGGACGGAAACGCTGGGTGACCCGACGCGGGGATTCGCGTGACCAGCGTTCGAATGTGTGGCCGTGGTCGACGATGCCCCCGGCCACGCATTCATACTCGCGTGACCGATCCGTCCGGCCCCCGATTGGAGCTCGTCTTGCCTCATACCGCAGCCACCGCAACCGCTTACGTCATTACCGCTCTCGAGGCCAAGGGCACCGCCACCCGCGACGACTTCGATATCCCCGCGATCGTCACGGTGACGCACGGTCTGGCAGAAACCTGGGACTTCCACAGCGTCGACCCCACCACCTTCTGGAATGTGGCCGCCACTTTCATCAAGCAGTAGGCCGCGGGGAACGTCGCACTGAGCGAGTAACCGGAATTAGCGAGTAACCGGAATTACCGCACGTTTCGCGACCGCCGCGTCCCGTCATCCCGGCGTGTTTTTGGCCGGGATCCACACTGCCCGGGCACCGTTCGGATGTGGATTCCGGCGACGCGCGGCGGACTGACAAGAGGCGCTGCGCGCAGGACTGCTGCCGGGGCTCGTCAGCCGGTGGCCCGCAAGAGGCCCAGCGCTCGGTCCACCACCGGACCCACCCGGCTGAGCGCGAGATCGGCTAGCCCGGCCGCTAGAAGTACCACGTTCTCACTTCGGGATCCGGAGTCATTCGACCTCTGCGACATGCGAGCACGCTCTCGTCCACACGATCGACACCCGATGCCGCGCGGTTCCGAAGAACGAACTTCCCGGCACTGCCAGTGTGCCAGTGGACCTGTCAGGGCACGCCGAAACTTGCGGGCCGGAACGTTTTGGCGCTCAGGCTGTCCGATTTGCCGGTAGCTGCGGCAGTGGCGCGCTGTGCAGCCAGCTGTCCCAGAGCGGTCGCAGCGGCACCGAGCTGTAATGCCCCGCCAGATCGGTGAATTCGTCGACGGTGACCGAGGCGTGGCGATAGCGGGCGGTCCATTCGCGCAGCAGGTTGAAGAAGGCGGGGTCGCCGAGTTCCAGGCGGAGGGCGTGCAGCGTGAGCGCACCGCGCTTGTAGACGCGGTCGTCGAACATGCGGCCGGGGCCGGGGTCGCTGAGCATGATGTCCTGCGGGAGCCGGGCGAGGTTGTGGTGGGCGGCGCGGGCCAGGGTGTCTGCCGTGGCATCGCCGGCGGCCTCCGCCCAGATCCATTCGGCGTAACAGGCGAAGCCCTCGTGCAGCCAGATATCGCGCCACTGGCCGATGGTGAGGCTATTGCCGAACCACTGGTGGGCCAGTTCGTGGGCGACGAGGCGTTCGGAGCCGCGGTGGCCATCGCAGTGGTTCGCGCCGAAGACCGAAATACCCTGAGCCTCAATGGGAATCTCGAGATCATCATCGGTGACCAGCACCGTGTACCCGTCGAAGGGGTAGGGGCCGAACCTATCGGCGAAGGTCGCCATCATCTGCGGTTGCCGCGCGAAATCGTGCTCGAAGGCGACGCGCAGCCGAGGTGGGAGGACGGCGTGCATGGGCACCGTTCCGCGCGCGGTGTCGATGCGCTGTTTGCGGTAGTGCCCGATCTGGATGGTGGCCAGGTAGGTCGCCATGGGTTCGGATTGTTCATACACCCAGGTGGTTTGGCTGGCCCGGGTCTGCTTGTGGGTCAGGGTGCCGTTGGCCAGCGCGTAGTACGGGCTGTCGGTCGTAATCGAAATACGGTAGCTGGCTTTGGAACTCGGGTGGTCGTCACAGGGAAACCAGGAGGCGGCACCATTGGGCTGGCTCGCCACCAGCGCACCCTCGGCGAGTTCCTCCCAGCCGACCTCGCCCCACGGACCGCGTACCGGTTTCGGCGCGCCCGCGTACTGGACGACCAGCGCGAGTGCCCCGCCCGCCGGAATCCGCTGCTGCGGGGTGATCACCAATTTGCCTTGCTGGTGCACGTATTTCGCGGCCTTGGCGCCATTGACCAATACCTTGGAGACGCCCAGCGCCTGTGACAGGTCCAACGAGAAGCGATCTCGGATACCGGTGGTGACCGCGGTGATTTCCGCGCGGCCGGACAGCCGGTTGCTGGAAACCTTGTAGACCAGCCCCAGCTCGTATCGCGATACCCGGTACCCGCGGTTTCCGTTCTGCGGCAGGTACTCGTCGATGGGTTCCTCGTAGAATTTATTCCGCATTACCGTGCCGCTTCCGTCGAGCCGGGCCACGGCGCGATCGGATTTCCCCACCACCGGCTGGACGGCGGCACGGTATCACCGCGCATGACCAGCGAGGCCGGGCCGATGGTCGCGCCCGCGCCGATACTGGCGGCGGGCAGTGCGACACAGTGCGGCCCGAGGGTCGCTCCCGCGCCCAGGGTTACGGTGTCCATGGCCATGATTCGATCGTGGAACAGGTGGGTTTGCACCACACAGCCCCTTTCCACGGTCGCGCCGTCGCCGAGAGTCACCAGGTCGGCCTCCGGCAGCCAATAGGATTCGCACCATACGCCACGGCCGATCTCGGCCCCGAGCCCCCGCAACCACACATTGAGTACGGGTGTGCCGGTGGCGGCGCGAGCGAACCACGGTGCCGCGACATGCTCGACAAAGGTGTCGGCGACCTCATTGCGCCAGACGAACGAACTCCACAGCGGATGCTCCTCGGCGCGAATCCGCCCGACCAACAACCATTTCGCGGCAACGGAGACGATCCCGGCGACCGCGCCCGCGCTCAGCAGTACCAGTCCGCTCAGCAGCGCGGTGGGCAGATGGCCGAGGGTCTGGGCGAGCCAGGCGAGGGTGAACAGCACGCCGAGGCCGATGGCGAAGGTCACCAGCACCGGGATCAGTCGGCAGGTCTCCACGAAGCCGCGGGCCAGGAACAGATGCGGCGGCGGGTTGAAGGTGCGCGCGGTATCGGTGGATTCGGCCGCGCGGCGCAACCGCACCGGCGGGCTGCCCAGCCACGACGACCCCGCCTTGGACTTCGACGGTGCGGCCGAAAGCACCGCCACCAGACCATTTTTCGGGACGCGACGGCCCGGCGCGGTCATACCCGAGTTACCGAGGAAGGCACGCTTGCCGACCTTGGACTCACCGATCCGCAACCACCCGCCTCCGAGTTCATAGCTGGCGATCATGGTGTCGTCGGCGAGGAACGCACCGTCGGCGACGGTGGTGAATTTCGGCAGCAGCAGCACCGTGGACGCCTCCACCCGCTTACCGACCTTCGCCCCGAGCAGCCGCAGCCACACCGGGGTCAACAGGCTGGCGTAGAGCGGGAACAGGAAGGTGCGGGCCGAGTCCAGGAGGCGTTCGGTAGCCCAGACCTGCCAGCCGATTCGGCTGCGCACCGGGTGGTAGCCCTCGGTCAGGCCGATGCTGAACAGGCGTACCGCGATAATGGTCACCGCGGCGTACACGGCCAGGCTGAGCAGGGTCGCGAGCGGCAGGATGGCGAAGGCGCTGCCGAGTCCCGCCGTGAGGGTGGCGGTATCGCGAATCCACCAGGCGATGAAGACGCCGCCGGTACCCAGTCCAAGGATCGGTACGGCGGCCAGCACCATCGAGGTGATACCGAAGATCGCGACCCAGTGCGCGGCCCGCGCCGGGGTGTGGTCGGGCCAGCGATGCTGCGCCTTACCGACTTTGACCGCGGGTGAGCCGGCCCACTCCTGGTCGGCCTTGACCTTGCCCGATACCGCGGAGCCCGGGGCGATTTCGGCATTCCTGCCGATTCTGGTGCCGGGTAGCAGGATCGATCGCGCACCGATGACCGCGCCCGAGCCGATGCTGATCGGCCCGATATGCACCAGGTCGCCGTCGATCCAGTAACCGGACAGGTCGACCTCTGGTTCCACACTGCACCCGTCGCCGAGTTCGAGCATGCCCGTCACCGGCGGCAGCGTATGCAGATCGACGCCCTTGCCGATCTTCGCGCCGAGCGCCCGCGCGAACGGCACCATCCACGGTGCGCCGGAGAGGTTCTCGGCCCCGCTGGCCTCCGACAGTCGTACCGCGGTCCACAGCCGCAGGTGCGCCGAGCCGCCGCGCGGATGGCTACCCGGCGCGATACCGCGCAGCAGCAGCCGGGAACCGGCCACGCACAATGCCATGCGTCCGGGTGGGGAAATGAACAGGGTGAAGGCGATCAGCGCCCACCACCAGGACAGCTGCGGCAGCCAGGGCAGGGAACCGGACCAGGCCGCGATATTGCCGACAATGGCCAGCCAGGTGAGCCATTGCAGGCCGGTGAGGGTGGTCAGCGGAATGGTGGCCAGCACCTGGAACAGCTGGGCGCGGAATCGAATCGGACGGACCGTACGTTCGGTGACGGCGACGGCGGGCGCTCGGTCATCGAGCAGACCGGCCAGCGCACCGAGCCGGGGATGGTCGTAGAGGTCGGCGACCGCGATCGTCGGATAGCGTTCGCGCAGGGCGGTGACCAGCTGTGCCGCCGCCAGTGAGCCGCCGCCGAGATCGAAGAAATCCGCGTTCGGGTCGGTGACCTCGGCGCCGAGAATCGAATCCCACAGTCCGGCAACCCATTGCTGGGTCGGGGTGAGTCCGGTATCGGTATCGGTCGCCTTCGGCAGTGGCCAGGGCAGTGCGTTGCGGTCCACCTTGCCCGAGGTGCGGGTCGGCAGTTCGGCGATGACAGCGAGCCGAGGGACGAGCGGGGCCGGGAGTTGTTCGGCGAGTATGGCCCTTGCCGCCTTGATGTCGTAGTCGGCGGCGGGCCCGGTGAGATAGCCGACCAGGATCTTATTGCCCGCCTTGGTATTGCGGATGGCGGCGGCGGCACCGGTCACACCCGGCAGGTGCTGTAGCGCATTATCGATCTCGCCCAGTTCGATACGACGACCACCGAGTTTGATCTGATCGTCGGCGCGGCCCAGGAATACCAGGCCTGCCCGGTCATTGCGGACCAGATCGCCGCTGCGGTAGGCCCGTTCCCAACCGACCGATGCCAGCGGCGCGTACTTCTCGGCATCCTTGGCCGGATCCAGATAGCGCGCCAGCCCGACGCCGCCGATAACGAGTTCACCGGATTCGCCCTCGCCCACCGGATTTCCGGCAGCGTCGACCACGACCAGGTCCCAGCCGTCCAGGGGTAGACCGATCCGTACCGGCCAGTTGCCGTCCAATAGCGCGGCGCAGGCCACCACCGTTGCCTCGGTGGGGCCGTAGGTATTCCACACCTCTCGCTCGGAACCCGTATCGGTTCGGCGGCGTTCGCGGGGCTGCCCGGGGTTGTGCTCCGCAGCCTCCTCCGGGTCCGTCGCGGGGCTCCCGGCCAGGCGTTCGGCGAGTTCCGGGGGTACCGCCTCACCGCCGAAGATGAGCAGCCGCACCGAATCGAGGGCCTCGGCGGGCCAGGTCGCGGCCAGGGTGGGGACCGTGGACACGATGCTGATCTCGCGGCGCACCAACCAGGGCCCGAGATCGGCTCCGGTACGCACCAGCGCCCGCGGCGCGGGCACCAGGCAGGCCCCGTTCCGCCAGGCCAGCCACATTTCCTCACAGGAGGCATCGAACGCGACCGACAGTCCTGCCAAGACCCGGTCGCCGGGTCCGATCGGGGCCTTCGGCAGGAAGAGCCGAGCCTCGGCATCGACGAAAGCGGCCGCATTGCGGTGGGTTACCGCAACACCTTTCGGGGTCCCGGTGGAGCCGGACGTGAAGATAATCCAGGCGTCGTCGGTGGGCGTGGGTGGTGCGGCCGATTGTCCCGGCGACTCGATGGCCGGTTTCGCGGCTGCCTCGTCAGCGGATCCCGTTGCCGCACCGGTGCTTTCGATACCGTCGCCGGTGACGATGGCGCTGACCCGCGCCTCCCCGAACACCAGCCGTGCCCGCTCGTCGGGATCATCTGCGTCCACCGGGACATAGGCGGCCCCCGCATGCAGTACGGCGAGAATCATGACGTAGAGGTCCCGGGTCCCCGAAGGCATCCGCACCCCGACCCGATCCCGGGCCCGTACCCCGGCCGCTCGCAGCCGCCCGACCGCGCGATCGATCTCCGCCGCCAGCTCGGTGTAGCTGAGGACCACCTCGCCGTCATCGATCGCGGACGCGTCCGGGTGCTCCAGCGCCGTGGCCGCCAAAATATGGACCAGGGTCCGCGCGGGTGGCGCGAGATTGGCCCGCAGCATCGGGCTCTCACCCGTCGCGGTCTCGACCTGCGGCCGCACCATCACGTCCCGTCCACCTCTCAGAGAACTGCCCAGCTTTCGTCGACCGTTGTTTCACACGAGGGTTACCAGTGGGCAAACACCACAGGTAACCAACTGTCTACGGTACCCGCGGTACCGGTCATCGGCCGTTCGACGCAACCGGGCACTCCGAGCCCTCGACGCTGGTGAAATCGCAATCATCGAGATAGCGGCCACCACTCATATATGCCACAATACTCATATGCCGCTAAAACGTACGATGGTCTATGCCGACGCCGATGATCTGGCCGTTCTCAAGGCGGCCGCGGCGCGCAGCGATGTGAGCGAGGCGGAGATCATTCGCAATGCGATCCATTTGGCGGCGCAACGTGTGCGGCGCCGATCGGAGCCATTGCGGCTACGACGATTCGCGAGCGGAGACCCCTCCCTCGCCGAGCGTGTCGACGAGTTCCTCGCGGATGACTTCGGTGGCGGCCATCAGGAACGTTCGTAGTGGTCGCAGTCGAAGGTCCGGGGATCGTCATTGCCGACACCTCGGGACTCATCGCCGCTTTCGATACCTCCTCACCCGAGAGTGATGGAGCATTTCGTGTTCTCGGGGAAGCGGGTTTGGTGGTCCTGTCACCCCTGGTGCTGGCTGAGGTCGACCATGTCGCTCGCCGCGCGCTGGGGAGCCGGGTCGCCATTGAGATGATCGAAGATCTCACGGCCCAGGCGCGTACCGCACATTTCGAAATCGCGGTGATCACAACGGACGTCCTTGATCAGGCCAACGCCGTGCGCAAGCTCTATACGGACTTGCGGCTGGATCTCACCGACGCGGTATCTGTCGCTTTGGCGGCGGATTACGAAACCGATGCGATTCTCACGCTCGACAGACGGGACTTCCGAGCCCTGACTCCGCTTACCCAGCACAAGGCTTTTCGTGTCCTACCGGATGATCTGTGAACGAGGACGCCTCCTGATCCCATTGGGGCAAGCAGGACCGAGGGGATTGATTGGCCGAGAAGTCGCCCCGGCCCGGGTGGTCGAGTAGAGGCCTATTCGAAGCTATAGGTCAGAGTGTAGGTATTGGTGCCCGCAGTGGAGTCGTAGCCGCCGGTTCCAGTGAGCCCGGTGAGCTCGCCGGTGCCGGAGTCGGGGATTACCGACCATTCGGCACGGGAGTCGCCGCTCGGGCAGAAGGTGCCGGTCATGCGCAGGACGAAGGTGCCGGTGCGGCCGTCGAGGGTGCCGCGGGTGCGTTGCAGGCTGTCGAAGGTGCCACTGCCGTCGGCGGCGGTGCAGGTGAGGCCCTGCCAGTCGGCGTCGCCCTCGATCGCGCCGGAGTAGAGGTCGTGGCCTGTGGCGATGCCCAGGTTGGGGGCGCCTTCCGTCGCAGCGAAGTCGGTCTGCTCCCAGGATTTGGATTCGATGGTGCCGGTGACCGTGCTCGGTGTGTTCATACTGTCGACGCTAGGGTCGGCAGCGAAGACAGTCTTGAACAAACGCGAACGCGAGACAATGGGCCATGGACTCGACCACGGAGACTCCGGCGCGCGGACTGCTCGATCCGCGCGCGGGTGTCGGCGTGTACCGCGAGGCACTGGTTCCGGTGGCCGCCGATCTCGCCGATATCGTCGCCCACCACTGGTCGGTGCGTTGGGATCTGCGTGATCGCGAACCCTTCGCCGTCGAGGTGTTGCCGAGCCCGGCCGTGGTGGTCGCCGTCGAGAACGGGCACTGCCGCGTGCACGGCGTGCTGCGCGGGAAATTCACCCAGACCTTGGCCGAGTGCGGCGATATCTTCGGGATCACTTTCCGCCCGGCGGGCTTCCACACCCTCACCCGCCGCCCCGTGGCCGACCTGACCGATTGCGTGGTCGCCGGAGCGGAGATCTTCGGTCCCGCCGCCGATCGTTTCGCCGCGCGGATCGCCACTGAGACCGATACCGACATGCGGCGAGGCATCGCGGAATCCTTTGTCCGCGAGCGGCATATCGCGGATTCCGGAACCGTCGCATGGCTGAACGAAATAGTCGACGAGATCCTGGCCGATCGCACCATCCTGCGCGTAGACGACCTCGTCGACCGCTTCGGAACAGGAAAGCGAAATCTACAGAAGCTGATGCGCCGCTATATCGGTGTCTCGCCCAAATGGGTCATCCAGCGCTACCGCCTGCACGAGGCCGCCCAGCGCCTGGCGGAGAACGCAATTGACCTGGCCACTCTGGCAACCGAACTCGGCTATGCCGACCAGGCGCATTTCGCCCGCGACTTCAAGGCGATAGTCGGCTGTTCGCCTGCGGCGTATGCCCAGCGCGCGGGGTAGGGCCGCCGATGCCGGGCAGCCGCTGGCCCGTCGACCCGATACCTTCGATCGTGCCCCAACCCTGCCTTCGCCGTGCTGGACGCATCGACATCGGCCTGCTCGGGGCAAGCCCGTCCCGGACCTCGAACAGCGACCCCTCGCGGAGACATAGGTGGGCGGGTAAGTTGCTGCGGCATGGCTCTATCACCGGAACTGCTCGATATCGCCAAGCGCGTGAACAACTGGGGGCGTTGGGGTTCCGATGACGAGATCGGGACGCTCAATCTCATTACCGATGATGTGGTGCGTGCCGCCGCCGCGACCGTGCGCAGTGGGCGGCGGGTACCCCTCGCTGTGCCGTTGAGCCAGCAGGGAATTCAGACCGGGATGATTCCGGGGCGGGTGAATCCGCTGCGCACCATGGTCGCGCTGAACTGGGAGATGTTCGGGCCGGAGACCGTCGCGACGAGCGACGATACGGTGACCATGGGGTTGCAGGCCGGAACCCATTGGGACGCTTTGACGCACGTGTCGCACACGGGACGCATTTACAACGGTCGGCCCGCCGACACCATCACCGCACATGGCGGTGCTGCCTTCAGCGGCATCGACAAGGCGCGGCACATCGTGTCCCGTGGCGTACTGCTCGATGTGGCGGGGGCACGCGGTGTGGACCGCCTCGCCGGCGGCCACGCCATTACCCCGGAGGATCTGGAAGTCGCCGAGGAGTTCGGCCGAGTCCAGGTGCGCGCCGGAGATCTGGTGCTGGTGCGCACCGGCCAGATTCAGCTGTTCCTGGCCGGTGACCGGCACGGGTACGCACTGCCCTCACCGGGACTGTCGGTGTACACCCCGGAGTGGTTCCACGCCCGCGATGTCGCCGCCGTCGCCAATGACACCCTCACCTTCGAAATCTTCCCACCCGAAATCGAGAACCAGTGGCTCGCCGTCCACGCCCTGGATCTCGTCGAAATGGGCATGCTGCAGGGACAGAACTGGAATCTGGAGGAGTTGGCGGTGGCGTGCGCGGAGGAGGGTCGCTACGAATTCCTGCTGTCGGCCATGCCGGAGCCCTTCGTCGGGGCGACCGGAACCCCCGTCGCCCCGGTCGCGATCTTCTGAAGCTCGCGATTCGAACGCCAGCGGCAGGCCGGTCGCGCACCGACCGGCGTCGTCGCGAACCGAGTGTCGGTTCAATGGCGTTCCGGGAACCGGGAATTGGGGTTGCGGCGGGGTTCGAAAGTAGGTGGCCGGGTGGTGGCTGCTCCCGTAGCATTTCTCAGACGAAGGGGCCTGAGGAGGGCCGGAACCGGGGGCAGGTATGGGGTTTCACCCCCCGGCGAAAGTCCGCGACTGGACACAGTGGTTGCGGCGGTTCGCCAGAACGACGCCCGGCGTGCTGGGCGCGCTGGCGATTACCTCAGCGGTGCTGTGCCTGATCACGGGGGTATCTGCCGCGAATCAGTTGAGCGGCAAGATCGCCCAGCGGGACGCGGTGTTGGCACGGACCGAACCGGTGGCGTTCGCGGCGCAGCGACTGTATGTCGCACTGTCGGCGGCGGATGCCTGGGCGGCGACGGCATTCCTCTCCGGTGGCGTCGAATCGCCGCAGGTGCGCGACCGGTATCAGCAGGCGCTCGCCGATGCGGCGGCGTCCTTGGCGGAAGCCACGGCGGGCGCGGACGACCCGCAGACCCGCTCGATCGTCGCGCGCATCACCACCGAGCTGCCCGCCTACGCGGGATTGGTCGAGGCGGCCCGGGCGAATAATCGGCTGGGCCATCCGGTCGGCTCGGCCTATCTGCGCGAGGCGTCGGGATTGATGCAGACTTCGCTGCTGCCCACCGCCGAAGAGCTGACCACCAGCCGGATTTCGGCGGTGCGCACGGACCAGCGCGCGATCGCGGCCCTGCCGGGCAGCACCATCGCACTGCTGCTGCTCACCCTGATCGCCTGCGCGGCCACCTCTATCGTGCTGCTGCGGCGCACCAATCGACGTTTCAACCCCGGCGTCCTGGTCGCCGCCGGACTGACGCTCATAACCATGCTGTGGGCGGTCGCCGCGACACTCGTTGCCGCACAGGCGGTGGACGACGATGCCGCGGGTGCGCGGGCGCGATTCGAAACCCTGGTGCAGGCCCGTATCTCGGCGCAGCAGGCGCGCACTGCCGAAACCCTGCAGATGGTCACCCGTGGCGACCTCACCGAGAGTGAGCAGAGATTCGCCGACCACACCGGTCAGCTGCGGCAGCGACTCGACAGCGTGTCGGATGCGGTCACCGAGGAGGAGTTCTCCGCCTGGACCCGAAGCCACGTCCAGCAGACCGAAGCGTATCGCCGCGCCGACTATCGAACGGCGCTGGACCGCGCCATCGGAACCGGACCCGACTCCACCGCAACCAATTTCGGTGATCTCGATGCCGCCCTGCTCGATGCCCTCACCCGGGTGCGCGGCGAATTGCGTGATGGCGTCGACGCCGGCGGCGACCGTTTGGCGCTGAGCCCCACGGGCACGCTGCTGCTGATGACCGCCGCGGCCGCCGCGGTGCTGGTCGGCATGTGGCCTCGTCTGAAGGAGTTCCTGTGAACACACGCCTGCTGACCGCACTGCTGACCGTCGGCACGGCGGCCCTGGTGAGCGCGTGCGGCGGGGGAGCGCCGGTAGCGGAACCGATGCCGGGCCGGGTAGTCGAACCCATGCCACCCGCGGCAGTCGAGCTGACCAGCTCTCCGAACGAACGCGGCGACCAATCCTGCGATGCCACCGCGAGTCTGCGGCCGGGACCGCTGCCCGCGCCCGGTGCGATGCCCGCCGGCTCGACCATGGCCGAGATCGTCTCCCGTGGGGTGGTCCGGGTCGGGGTGAATCAGGACATGCTGCTGTTCGGGTTCCGCAATCCCACCACCGGCGGACTCGAGGGATTCGATATCGATATCGCCCGCGCGATCGCACAGGCGCTCTTCGGCGATCCCAACCGTATCGACCTACAGGTGATCACCTCGGCCGAGCGGGTTCCCGCCCTGCGGGAAAAGAAGGTCGATCTGGTCGTGCACACCTTCTCCGCGACCTGTGAGCGCCGCCGCGAGGTCGAGTTCTCCAGTACGTATTTCATTTCCGACCAGCGCATTCTGGCGGTGAAGGGCTCCGGAATCCGCGCCGTCGCCGATCTGACTGGCAAACGCGTCTGCGGCGTCTTCCGCACCACCACTCTGGAAGCGGTATTCGCGCTACCCAACCGGCCCACGGTCATCGGTATGACGAATTGGCTCGACTGCCTGGTCGCCCTGCAACAGGGGCAGGTGGACGCGGTCAGCACCGACGAGCCGATTCTGGCCGGACTGGCGATCCAGGATCCCACCCTCGAGATCGTCGGTGCGGCAATGGCCGAGGACGCCTACGCGGTCGGCGTACAGCAGGAGGCCACCGACCTCGTCCGTTTCGTCAATGGTGTCCTGGATCGTCTCCGCTCGGACGGCAGCTGGGACCGCATCTACACCGCACGGATGGGTGTGCTCGGTCCATCGCCCGGCCCGCCGCAACCGCGCTATGTGGATTGAGCCGCCATGAGCATGCTGACCTCGGCGGAGATCGACCGCGAATTAGTCACCCGGGAAACGGAAATCGACGCGATCGCGACGACACTGGTCGAATTGGATAAGCATCCGGGTCTGATCCTGGTGCGCCAATTCCCACCGACCGGGGTGACCGAGCAGCGGTGGGGTCCGGTCCAGGAGGCGATAGCGCTGCTGTGGGAGGACTACGCGCGGCTGCGCACCATCCTGGATTCGGCGAAGGCCGCGCGCCGCCGGCACCTGATGCTCAGCGATGGCGACCGTGCCGAAATCACCCGGCTGCTCCGCGAACAGAGCTTCGAGGTGGCGCGCGAACAGATTCCGCTCTCCCAGCGGACCCTCACCGGACCCCGGGAAGCGGTGCGCTACATCGGACTCGCCGACATCCTGGACCGCATGCGCGAGCGGTTTCCGACGGTTGTCGAATTCCTCGATCAGGTGGATACGGTGAATACCGAAGTCGCGGCGGGTGTGGCACCACTGCGCGCCGAGCTCGACAACGTCGGCGCGACAACGAATCCCGCGCTCCGCGCCATCCGCGACGGTATCGCCGAGCTACTCGGCCGCGCCGCCGTCGACCCGCTGGCGCTCGCGGATGAGGTGGACGAGCGCCTCACCGAGCTATCGGACCAGCTGCGGACGGAATCGGCCATGCTCACCGAACTCCGTGCGCTGGTCGCGAATTGGGATACCGCCGTCGCCGCTGTCCGCGAGCAGCTGGACAGGGTGCGGCAGATTCGGGAGCGGACCGCACACGCCCGCGTTGAGGTGGAGCAGAAGATCCTGACCGGACCACTACCTGTCCGACCGGACGACACCGGCGCGCTACGAGCCGAATTGGACGCACTGCGACCCGGTGCGGCCGAAGCCCTCTACCGCCTGCGTGAGCGCATCGGTAACTCCTGTGCCCAGGCCGTGGACGATGAGCGGCTCATCCAGGGCCTACTGGACCGCCGTGCCGAACTGCGCGGCCGATTGGGTGCGTACCAGGCCAAGGCGAATCGCCTCGGTGTCGCCGAGGAGCGCGATGTCATGGCCGCCGACCGCATTGCGACCGGACTGCTATCGCGTCGGCCCTGCGATCTGGCAGCGGTCACCCGCGCCATCGCGGATTATCGAGGAATCATCGCGCAGAAGTCGGGGAGGACATCGTGAACTGCGACGAACCCGGATGCTTGGGACAGATTGCGGGGGGATACTGCGAGGAGTGCGGGACAGCTCCGGCCGCCCCGCCGGCCGCCTCGAACGCGGTAGCCGGAAATCCTTCCGCCGCCGCACCTGCGGCGCGGACCGCCCCCGTATGCGGCGAACCCGGCTGTGGTGGACGGATCGTCGACGGTTACTGCGATAGCTGCGGTACCGCTCCCGCAGCGGCGTCCACGACATCTGCCGCCGGAGCCCGGGGATCGACCGCCGGTACCGCGGCATCGACCGCGCGGACCGGTAGTTCCGGCCGCAGTGGCCGCTCCACCTCCGCACAATCGCGGCGCGGTCGCCTGGGTGCGGGCCTGGTGGATGTGCCCCGGGTGCCGCGCGTCGATCCGGCATCGGCGATTCTGGTGAATCCACAGGTGGCCGAACACAGTCGGTACTGCGGTCGCTGCGATAAGCCGGTGGGCCGGGGGCGCGATGGCTCGCCCGGCCGGACCGAGGGCTTCTGCCCGCACTGCGGTGCGCCGTTCTCGTTCTCGCCCAAGTTGTCCCAGGGCGATATGGTCGCGGGCCAGTACGAGGTCCTGGGTTGTCTGGCGCATGGTGGTCTGGGGTGGATCTACCTGGCCCTCGATCATCCGGTGAACAAGCGCCCGGTCGTATTGAAGGGCCTATTGAATTCCGGCGATCCGGATGCGGTGCAGGCCGCGGTGGCCGAGCGTCGATTCCTATCGGATGTGAACCACCCCAGCATCGTCGGGATCTTCAACTTCGCCGAACACACCGGTGCGGATGGCGAGACCGTCGGCTACATCGTGATGGAGTACGTCGGCGGCACCTCGCTGAAACAGCTGCTGCGCCAACATCTCGAGACGCACGGCCGATTCCTGCCCCCAGCACAGGCCATCGCCTACGTCCTGGAAATGCTGCCCGCGCTCGGCTATCTGCACGCACAGGGCTGGGCCTACTGTGATTTCAAGCCCGACAATGTGATGCAGACCGATGAGCAGCTCAACCTGATCGACCTGGGCGCGGTCATGGATATGGCGGACCAGAACAGTCCGATCTACGGCACGGTCGGCTACCAGGCCCCTGAGACCGCCACGACCGGTCCGACGGTGGCCACCGAGGTATACACGGTGGGTCGCACCCTCGCGGTGCTCATGTTCGATATGCCGCAGCGGGACGGGCGATTGGCCGAGGGCCTACCCGATCCGGACTCGGCACCGGTCCTGGCGAAGTACGAGTCGCTGCACCGATTCCTGCTGCGCGCCACCGATTCCGATCCGCACGCGCGATTCGTTTCCATGGATGAGATGGCCGATCAGCTCACCGGCGTGCTGCGGGAAGTGCTGTCGCTCGACGACGGCAAGCCGCGACATGGGATGTCCACCCGGTTCGGACCGCCGCGCGGGGTCTTCGGGATCGGGGAGGAGCCACCCGCCGATCCACCGGAAATCATTGCCGCCCTGCCGGTTCCGCTGGTCGATCCGGGCGATAGCGGTGCGCCGCTGCTGGCCGCGACCACCGGAACGACGGTGGCGGAATTGGACCGTGAATTCTCGATCGCGCTGCGGGCGGTCGTCACCAGCAGTGCGGAGACGGTGGAGATTCCGCTGCGGCTGATCAGGGCCGCAGTGGAATCCGGGGATGCCGCCGACGCGATGGCGCGCCTGGAGAAATTGGCCCCCACCGCCCCCGACGATTGGCGGCTGCACTGGTATCGCGGGCAGGCGCTCCTGCTGGCGCGCGAGTATGACCAGGCCACGGCGGAATTCGACCAGGTATTCACCGAACTGCCCGGAGAGGCGGCACCCAAGCTGGCCCTGGCCGCCGTCGCCGAGATGGCCGCGCTGTCCGGCGCTCACCCGAAGGCCGAAAGGCACCGCGCCGCACGGTATTACACTATGGTCTGGCGCACGGACCGGTCCTTCCTCAGCGCCGCGTTCGGCCTGGCCCGCCTCAGCCGCTCGGACGGCAGCCGCGCCGACGCGGTGGCGGTACTCGATCAGGTGGAACCGGCCTCCGCGGTCTTCACCGAGGCTCAGATCACCGCTGTACGAACGATTCTCGATGTGCCGCGCCCCGGCGATCTCACCGAATCCATCCTGCGCGA
This sequence comes from Nocardia uniformis NBRC 13702, assembly GCF_001613345.1. Taxonomy (GTDB): domain Bacteria; phylum Actinomycetota; class Actinomycetes; order Mycobacteriales; family Mycobacteriaceae; genus Nocardia; species Nocardia uniformis. The sequence goes on from NZ_BDCE01000092.1 coordinate 94,847, forward strand.
AACCGGCGCCCGCGTCGATCGGCTCCGACTCGACTCCACCCGCCGCCGCGCCCAAGTACGAACGACAGTCCTGGAGGCTGCCCTGACCTGGCTCCGACTCGGCCGCCACACCAGCGACCGCACCCCGCTACTGGGCGAAACCCTGGACGAGGCCGGAGTCCGCACCGGCCTGGAACGCTGCTACCGAGACCGCGCCCGGGAATCCGACGATATGTGGCAACGCATCGCACTCGTTGAACAGGCCAACGCCGTCCGCCCGAGGACAACCCTGTGACCGCCGCCGATCCGGCCGCCGCCGAGGACAGCACGGAACCCACTCCCGCTGCTGGTGCGGCCGCGGACCCCGCCGGGTCGGTCGCCGGTCATGGTGCTACCGGAGACCGCACCGAACCCGCTGGCGGTCACGACGCGGTGCGGAATCCGGCCATGACCGCCACCGCACCCACCGGCGGACGTCGCTGCCCGAATTGCGCGTCGCGGGTCGGACCCCGCGACCGGTTCTGCGAGGAATGCGGTCGGGAGCTCGGCGTCACGCGCGCCGCCCTGCCCGATAGCGAGGTCCCCGCCGAGCCCTGCGCGGGCTGCGGGCAGCAGCGATTCGACGCTCACGGCTACTGCGTGGAGTGCGGGGAATTGCGCCGGGCCCCCGATCGCCGCGCGGCCGAACTCGACGGTGTCGTACTGATTACCGATCGCGGGCTATCGCACGCGCGCAACGAGGATGCGGTCGCGGCGGCGGTGCTCCGTGAACCGGGTAGCACCTCGATCGCGGTGGCGGTGTGCGACGGGGTATCCACCACCCGCGATCCGCAGGTCGCATCGGGTGCGGCCGCCCGCGCGGGCGCGAATGCGTGCCTGTCCGCGCTCGCGGACGGCCTCACCACCGAAGCGGCGGCCATGGCGGGGCTCGAATCAGCGTGGCTCACGGTGCGTGGCGATACCTCGGCCGATGCCGATTCCGCCTCGTGCACCTATGTTTCGGCGGCGCTGCGCGGCCTGGGCAATGGCGAAGTCGAGATCGCCATCGCGAATGTCGGTGACAGTCGCGCGTATTGGCTGTCGGAAGCCGGATCGCGGCAACTCGGCTCGGACGACTCCTTCGCGCAGACCCTCATCGAAGGTGGTGTCGACCCGCAGACGGCCATGCGCCATCCACAGGCGCATGCGCTATTGCGTTGGCTCGGTAGTGATTCCGTGCGGCGGCCATGGTCGGACGACTGCGTTCACACAATGCGCACCAGCGGTCCGGGCACGCTGCTGCTGTGCAGTGACGGACTCTGGAACTACCTGCCCGACCCGGCCGACTTGGCCGCCCGGATAGCGGCCTCCGCGCCGTCGCTCACCTCGCCGGCGGCAACGCGCGCGGCCGCGCGGGACCTCGTCGATTTCGCCCTGGAGTCCGGCGGCCACGACAACATCACTGTCGCTCTCATTCCCGTTCCGCTGTTCGACCGTCAGGGGTAACATCGTGAGTTCGCAAGCAACCGAAGGTATTTCGATCGCCGTCGACCAGAATGAGTATCTGGCCGAGGGCGCCGACACCGTCCACGCCGTCATTACCGTGACGACCACCGGTGATCTGGTAGCCGCCACCCCGCCCGCGCCCCGCGTGGAGATTCTGATCCTCGATCGCTCGACCTCCATGACCGGAGAACGGTTTCAGGAGGCCCGAAAGGCCGCCATGGCCGCCCTCGACGAACTACCGGACGGCGTGGAATTCGCCATAGTCGGCGGAACCCTGGAGGGGTTCCCCGTCTATCCCGATGGGTACCGCACGACGCCCGCCAACCGCTCCACCCGCGCCGCGGCTCGTGACGCCCTGAAGCGGCTGAAGGCCGATGGCGGCACCGCCATCGGTACCTGGCTGGCCGCCGCCAACCGACTGGCACAGGCGCATCCGAAGTCGATCGTGCACGCCATTCTGCTGACCGACGGCAAGAACCAGGGTGAGTCCCGGGATCAGTTGGATGCCCAGATCGAGGCGGCGACGGGTGTATTCAGTTGCGATTGCCGGGGTGTCGGCAGCGACTGGCAGGAGGAGGAGCTGCAGGCCGTCGCCTCGGCCCTCTTCGGTACCGCCGATATCGTGGCGAAACCCCAGGGCCTGTCCGCCGATTTCGCCGCCATGATGCGGACATCGATGGCGAAGTCGATTCCGGATCTGACACTGCGGGTGTGGATTCCGACCGGGGCGGAGGTTCTCTCCATCAAACAGGTGGCACCGGCCATCGAACAGCTCACCGACCGCCGTATCGAGAGCGGTCCGCGCACCGGTGACTACCCCCTCGGTCCGTGGGGTGCGGAGGATCGCGAATACCACCTGCAAATTCGCGTGGAACCCGCTGCGCCGGGACGCGAGAAGCTGACGGCCCGTGTGCATATCCTCGCCGAGGACCAGGTGCTCGGCGAGGGGCTGGTCAAGGCGAAATGGACCACCGACCTCGCGCTGTCGGCCCGCATCAGCAAGCGGGTGGCCCACTACACCGGCCAGGCCGAACTGGCCCAGGTGATTCAGGAGGGCCTGGCCGCTCGCAAGGACGGCGATGATGCGGCCGCTACCGCCAAACTCCAGCGCGCGGTGGAATTGGCCAAAGACTCCGGCCACGATGCCACCGCCAAACTACTGCGCGCCGTCGTGGATGTGGATGAGCGCACCGGCACCGTCCGGCTGCGCGACAAGGTCGACCCCGCCGAGGTAATGGCCCTGGGTCTGCGCTCGACCAAGACCGCCCGGGTACGAAAGGAGCAGTAATGGTGACCTGCCCCGACGGCCACCGGTCGTCCACCGACGACTACTGCGAAGTGTGCGGCGTCCCCATCGCGGCGGACCCGATCGCGGCTCCGATTCCGGCGTGCCCGAATTGCGGTGCGCCGAGTGAGGGCCGCTTCTGTGAGGAGTGCGGGCACGATTCGGCATTGCCCGCGCCGACCGGAGCACCGCAGCGGGCGGCACCCGTCCAGGATTCAGCCGTGTCGAACGCGGGAGCACCGGACTCGGGTGTGCCGGGCCGGGACGGCGCCGTGGTCTGGGTCGCCACCATTGTCGCCGACCGCGAGTTCTACGACCGAATGCGCGCTCGCAAAGGTCCGGACGCCGAAACCGTGGATTTCCCGGCGTTCTATCCGGATCGGCGAATCGTGTTGCGGAGCAAAGACATCCTCATCGGCAAGCGCAGTGTCTCCCAGGGTGTGCGCCCCGATATCGACCTGGGCCTGTCACCGGCCGATATCGGGGTGTCCCGAACACACGCGGTCCTGCGTATCGATGGTGACGAGGTCACCGTCACCGACCTCGGCTCCACCAATGGCACCAGCCTCAACGGTAGCGACGATCCCATCCCCGCCGACCGGCCCGTACCGCTGCACAGCGGCGACCGGATCCATGTCGGCGGCTGGACCACGATCACGCTGACAGCCGAACCGCACTGAGCCCCAGGCGCTTCCGCCCTACTCGACCCGGCGAGCGTGCAGGAAGTCGTCGACCAGGTGGGCGCAGTCGTCGCGGGTGAACGTCCGCAGTCCGGTCAATTTGGCGAAGACTATCGGCCCGATGAGTTGGGCGAGCGCGAAGTTGGTGTCGTAGTCGCCCAGCGCCGCATGCGCCTCGTCGGTGTCGAGGAGTTCGTCGAACGGTTCTCGGTACTGTTCGATAACGCGATCGCGCAGGCTCGTAAAAGTCTGGGGCGCATCCCCGGTGGACTCCGGCGTGCTCATGGCCATCCAGGCCAGCGTGGTCAGTTGCAGCGGGGCTTCGTCGATGAGCGCGGCCTGCCGGGTGATCAGTTCGATCAGCCGTTCGCGCAGCGGTCCGGCGGTCGGCACCGGATCGACCTGGGGTACCAAGCGTTCGAACGTGGCCGCCAGCAGGTCGACGGAAGTGTCGAAGTGTCGATACAGGGTGGTGCGCGCGACCTTGGAGAGCTTGGTGACCGCGTCGACGGTTACCGCCTGCACGCCACCGGATATCAGCAAAGTGGTGGCGGCATCGAGTAGCCGGGCCCGGGACCGTAGCTTCCGGGGGTCTATCTCGTCCTCGCGCGACAAGGGGTTCCACTCCTCTCAGGCTTATGCTACTGATGGTAGCGTAGCGATACCATCAGTACTGTTCCTCGGGAGGTTCGATGGTAGCCATCGGGAGTACGGCCGCACGGTTGTCGTCGGCGCAGCGCTGGATGCTGGTGGTGTCGTGCCTATCCGTCGCCCTGGTGGTCGCCGCCATGGCCGCACTGTATTCGGCGCTGCCCGAGATCGCCGCCGATACCGGCGTCACGCAGCGCCAATTGACCTGGGTGGTGGACGGATACACCCTGGCACTGGCCTGTCTGGTGCTGCCGGCGGGTGCGCTGGGCGACCGCGTGGGACGTCGCGTGATGCTGATCGCCGGTATGGCGGTCTTCACGCTGGCGTCGGTGGTCCCGTTGCTCATCGACGGTCCCCACTGGCTGATCGCGGCCCGCGCCCTGGCGGGGGTGGGTGCGGCCTTCGTCATGCCGTCGACGCTATCGCTGTTGACCGCGGGATTTCCGGAAGAGCGCCGTGGGCAGGCCGTGGGCTTGTGGGCCGGAGTAGCGGGATCCGGTGGCGCACTGGGCATTATCGGCTCCGGTCTACTGCTGCAGTGGCTGTCGTGGCAGTCCGTCTTCGTCGCCATGGCCGCGATCGGGGCCCTGCTGTTCGGGGCCGGATGGACGGTATCGGAATCCGTCGACGCGGACCGACCGCCACTGGATCCGTGGGGCTCGGTCACCGTCGCCGCCGCAGTGGGATTGATCGTTGTCGCCGCCATGGAGACCCCCGTGCGCGGCTGGTCGGATCCCCTGGTGCTCGGCGTACTCGCCGGTGGTGTGGTCGCGGCGGCGATATTCGCCATTGTCGAACTGCGCATCGCACACCCGCTGCTCGATGTACGCCTGTTCCGTCATCGCGGATTCGGCAGCGGCGCCCTGTCTTTGACCGTGCAGTTCTTGGTCTCGTTCGGGGTATTCATGCTGATCGTGCAGTACCTGCAGCTGATCCTCGGATACTCACCGCTGGCCTCTTCGCTGGCCTTGGGGCCGATGATCATTCCGCTGGTGGCGGTTTCCCTCTTCGCGCCTCGACTGGCGGAGCGTTTCGGACTGCGGTTGATCTCCCTGATCGGCCTGGTGGTCGTAGGGACCGGCCTACTCCTCATCGCCCGACTCGATCTCTCCAGCAGCTACACCAACCTGCTGCTGGCACTGCTGATCATGAGCACCGGTATGGGGCTGTGTAGCGCGCCCGCCACCGCCGCGATCGTCGCAGGAACCCCTGTGGAGAAGCACGGTGTCGCTGCCGCGGTCAATGACGCTGCCCGTGAGATCGGTGCGGCCCTCGGCATCGCCATTGCGGGAAGTGTGCTCGCGGCCGGATATTCCCACCGCATTTCCCCCGCCCTCCCGCAACTTCCCGAAGCGGCCCGCGGCCCGGTTTCGGACTCCCTCGCCGCCGCCCTCCAGGTGGCCGAACGGGCCGGGCCGCAGGCCGAGCCGCTCGCGGCATTCGCCAAAACCGCCTTCCTGGAGGGATTTCAGCAGGCGGGCGTCGCGCTCGGCTGCCTGACCCTGGTGGCGGCCGTGCTGATAGCGATGTGGGCCCCCGGGCCGCCGTCGGAGCGGGGCTAATCCGGCGTGAGATGCGCGTCCATCGAGGCGCGCAGCTCGGCGAGCACCGTCTCGAACTGCCGGAGCAGCTGCGGCGAGTATTGGGACAGGATGGCGTCCTGCTGGGTGTTGAGCGGTTCGAAGTAGCTGTCCGCGATCTCTTTGACGTCCTTGCTGCTGCGCAGGGTGACGATGCGGCGGTCGGTGTGTTCGCGGGTGCGCGAGACGTATCCGGCCCGTTCGAGGCGGTTCAGCAGGGCGGTCATAGCTCCCGACGACAGGGAGATGCGCCTGCTCAGCAGGACGGGGGAGAGCGGGGTGCCCTGGGCTTCGGCGGCGGAGATCTCCAGCAGGGCGAAGGCGTCGGTGGAATGGACGCCCAGCGACACGGCGAAGCGACGGCCGAGTTCGGTGAAACTCGAGCCGTAGGCCCGGAGCTCTTCCGCGAGCCGTTCGCGTTGCACCGCAACATCATTCGGTGACTTCGACGCCGCCATCCAGGTGCCTCCTACTCATCTCGCGACCGTGGGACTCGGTTGACAACCTACCTGCGGCAAATCTATCTTCATCACAAAGATACTTCATGATGGAGATACATTGAATACTGAACCAGCTATCCATCCCACCCGGAAATGGCTCGGCATCGTCGCGGTATCGCTGGGTGTGGCCCTGATCGTCGTCGACCTCACCATCGTCAATGTGATCCTCGCGCCGATCATCGCTGATCTGTCGATCGATTCCGTTCAGGCGCAATGGGTTCAGGAGTCCTACGCCATTGTTTTCGCGGCGTTGCTCCTACTCGCCGGTCGGCTCTCCGATCTGCACGGCGCGCGCAAGGTCTTCCTCATCGGCCTCCTGGTATTCGGCGTGACCAGCCTGCTCGCGGCGCTGGCACCGAACGGCGGGCTGCTGATCGCGGCCCGATTCCTGCAGGGTGTCGGCGGGGCGATGATTCTGCCGACCTCATTGGCCCTGGTGAACGCCACCTTCACCGGTAAGGCCCGCGCCCAGGCATTCGCCGTCTGGGGATCGACCATCGGTGCGGCCGCGGCCGTCGGCCCACTGCTGGGCGGCTGGCTGGCGGACTTCTCCTGGCGCTGGGCCTTCGGTGTCAATCTGCCGTTGGTCGCGCTGATCCTCGGCGGGGTACTGCTGTTCATCCCGGCCTCACCGCGCACGCCCGGCGGAATCGACATGCTGGGAGCGGTCCTCTCGGCGCTCGGACTCGCCGCGCTCGCCTACGCGATGATCGAGGGTCGAACCCACGGCTGGCTACTCACCACCGAACCGCTGAATCTCGGTGGATTCTCCTGGAGCGGTGGGCTTTCCCCGATCTTCGTGCTGTTCCTCCTGGCGGCTGTGATCCTGTTCGCGTTCTGGCGGCGACAGACCTGGCTCGGTCGCACCGGCGGCGAACCGCTGATGGATGTGCGACTGTTCGCCATTCCCTCCTTTCGCAATGGCAATGTCGTCACCCTGATCGTGGGGCTCGGCGAGTTCGGCATCATCGCGGTGCTACCGCTGTGGTTGCAATTCGTCCTGGGTTACAGTGCGCTGCAAGCGGGTCTGGCCCTGTGCGCCCTGGCGGTGGGCAGCTTCTGCGCCAGCGGCGCGAGCTTCTCTATGGCCGCTTCGGTACCCGCGCTGGGGCAGGTTCGGATAGGGCTGATCCTGGAGGCCATCGGTCTGGTGCTCCTGGGTGCGACCGCCGCCACCGACAGCGCCTGGTGGTGGATCGCGATCGCCCTCTTCGTCTACGGCATCGGCGTCGGGTTCGCCACGGCGCAGGTGACGAATGTCGTACTCGCCGACGTTCCCGCCGAGAGCGCCGGTCAGGGTTCAGGAATCCAAAGCGCGGCACGGGAATTGGGTTCCGCACTCGGAATCGCGGTGCTGACGACGCTGTACTTCACCACGCTCGGTTCCAATCTGCGCGACCGCCTCGATGCGGCCGGGCTTCCGGATGCCCAGCCCCTTAGTGCAATGGTGACCGACAGCGCCGGATCGGCCGTTTCCGCGTTGGCGGCCGATCCGAGCACCCGAGTGATCGCCGACGCCGCCAGCGAGGCCATGACGACCGGCCTCCAGATATCCAGCTACGTTTGTGCCGGATTGCTGGTGCTGGCCTTGGCGTCCACGGCATTCATCTCGCCCGCGCGGAATCGCTCGACTCGCGAGGTCCTGACACCGTGATGTTCGAGTCCCCTTAGCTACACCTAAAATTCAGGTCAGGTCCGGTATCGCACCGGGCCTGACCTGCGCGAACAATTTTTCCCACGGATGGGGATGGACGAATTGTTCGCCACAGACCGCTTCAGTAGTGTTTTCCGCACCGGGCTCCACACGTTGCCAGGTATCAGTGCGGACGATGGAGTAAGTGCGAAGAAAAGGCACTCAAATATTTCTGTTGCGCGGTATCGGATGTCGGTCATACCTGATGCTGCCGCGATTAGGCAACGAACCGATCAACGCGGACCTTCTCGATGAGTCACGCGGACACTTGATTATTTGACGCTTACCCAATTGATGCTGTTCACACCAAAGAAAGTCTGTCGGAACACTTCGGCGGGCTGACGAGAGGATTCCTGTGAAGAAGATTCTGACTTCCATCGGTCTGATTGCCTCCCTTGTCTTCACCGGCCTCATGGCTGCGGCTCCCGCTCAGGCGGTGGCTGGTAGTCAGGTCAAATTCGGTTCCCGTGACAGGGGCATCCCGAGTTCGGTCAAGCTGAAGACCATCAAGACGAACGGGGTTGTCGTTTGGCAGGACGTGGGGTCGCTCGTTACCGATGTCTTTCAGGTCTGCCCGCCGTCCATCTCCTACAAGCTGGAGATCGTGCCCATTACCGGTTCAGGATGGTACGGAGCAGCCGGTCAATGCTACGCCCCTCCGCGGGCTATTTGGTACGGGGCCCGCCTTCGACTGCTTTAAGAGGTCAGTTCGGAATGAGTCCTGAGGCTGTCGTGCATTGCACCGCTGCATGTTTGAGAATCCGCCTATGGGTGATGCGGTGGTGAACGACGAGCTGTGGGCCGGGCCGGATTCGTTGATTCGGTGCGGGACAGACGCTTCCGGTACCCGGACCGGTATCGATCCGATCACCGGGCCACACTGGAAGGTAATGGCATCCGTCGTCTGCGGCCGCCACCGCTCGTCGGAACTCTGGAAGCGGTCAGCCCTGGAAGGTAGGGATCACGATCATCTCCGCCACATTCATTCGTCCGGTTCGTCCCCGAAGACCTCATCGACCGAACCCAACCACCCCCGCCGACGCTGAGCACAACTGAGCTCAGCCCGGACGTCTGCGGTGAAGGCATCCCATTCGCCCGGCCTTATCCGACAACTCCGCCGGAACCGCTCGAGCTGCCGGTCGACAACTGCTTCACCAGCTCGAACCAGAGGTCACCCGAAGAACCGGTCGACGATCCGCTGGCCGGCGGCGGGGCCACCGGGTCACTGTATGTCGAAGCGGTCGCCGTGCCGCCCACCACAATGATGGCCATTGCGGTGCATCCGGTTCCGAAGATAGCGATCGCTTTCATTGTTGTACTCCTCACGACGAGCTCCCGACCATCTCGATCAAATACCGGGAGTCGCGGCGTGTCATTCCGAGACACGAGATCTTACGAATACTTGACGTTCACTGGGTGACCGGATCGGCCAGCGGAATATCAAGAGACTGTCAACTATGGCGCCGCGGTCTGTTCCGGTGCCAGCTTCTTCGGCAGCATTGTAAATGCGTGATGTTTCAATTCTGCGGAAAGGAGAGTTCGTGTGTCTTACGGTGGATGGTTCGGTCTTCGCCGACGGCGGTGGAATGGTCCGGTAATGATCCTGGCGTCGGTGACGCTCGGAATCGTGATGATGTCCGGGGTGTCCGGTGCACAGCCGCCCGCACGCCCGGATACGGGCTCGGCCGACGGTTATCAAGCACCCGGTGAGAGTTCCGGTCTGTCGATCCACCCGTTCATCGACCGTATCGAGCCGATCACCGACCGCTGGCTCCGGGTTCACGTGCAATCACGGGCGATGAACCGTGTCGTCGAGGTGCAAGTGCTGTTACCGGCCGATCGCAGTCGCCCGCGGCCCACGGTGTACATGCTCGACGGTCGCGGCGCGCCGGAGAACGACAGCAATTGGACAGCGCACGGACGGGCCGTGGAGTTCTTCGCCGACAAGAACGTGAATGTGGTGCTGACCACAGGTGGTCCGGCCAATCTGTACACCGACTGGCAGCGCCGGGATGACGTGCTCGGCACCAACAAGTGGGAGACGTTTCTGACCCGAGAGCTACCGCCGCTGATCGACGCGGAGTTCGACGGCAACGGCCGCAACGGTATCCAGGGGGTTTCGATGGGTGCCGAGGCCTCGATGATGCTGGCATTCCGGAACCCGGGTCTGTACTCGGTTGTCGCGGCTCACAGCGGGTGCTACTCATTGGGCTCCGGTGCCGGACAAGCCCGCGCCCGCGGAATCGTAGCCACCTACGGTGGCAACGCGGACAACATGTTCGGTACGCCGACCGACCCGGACTGGTACGCCCACGATGTCATGGCACACGCGAACGAGTTGCGCGGAACCGCGCTCTACCTGTCGAGCGGGAGCGGAATACCGGGAGAACACGACGTGCCCGGCCGAGTGGACCTGCCGGATGCCATCACCGTCGGAGGACCACTCGAAGCCGGAGCCTACGCCTGCACCCTGGCCCTCGCCAACCGGCTCGCCGAGCTGCAGATTCCGGCGACAGTGCGGCAACGGCCGACCGGTACACACTCATGGCCGTATTGGACGGACGAGCTGGCCGGGTCCTGGCCGACCATCGCTACCGCGCTCGACGCCTGAACACCCACCTGAGAGCGATCCCGGACATCGCCCACCTGGCCACGGTGCCCAAGGTCATCAACAACGCCGGCAAGGCCACCCACAGCACGGTCATGAAGGCGATGTTCGCCCGCCCTCGCGCCTCGCGGACTCTCCATGCGTTCGGACACAACGCACACGAACTTCGGGACGATGATCACCCGGTGGGGTTTCGAGCCGCCTGTCTCGGCCGCCGCCCGACAACGACGCGAAGCGGGACTGGCGATGATCACGACGATACTGCGGCGGCGGATATCCGGTGCTGGTTTGGCGGCGGATATCCGGTGCTGGTTTGGTAGCCGAACTGGCGGTGCTGAGTGTGCTGGAGCCGGGCGGTCTGCTCACGGTGCGCCAGCTGGCGGCGCAAACCCAGCTGTCCGGATTCACCACCCGGACGGCGGTCGAGTTCATGCACGACCGGGGGATGATCGTGCCGGGTCCCGGACGGGAGAAACGTTGGTGCATTACCGATGTCGGTCGCGCCACCCTCGCGCAGGCGCGGCACCGGCGGCCGGGCGAGGACACGCGATGAACCGCGAGCGGCCCGACGAGTACACAACCACGGTCGGCGCCCTCCGCTTGATATGGCGGGACACCCACGACCCCGAGAAGCGGATACAGGTGGTGAATGTGCACGGCACCGATGAGCGGAAACCGGTCGATGTGACCTTTGCGCCCGGATTGATCTGTCGGAAGCGCGGGAACGCTATCCGGGGTTCCGAGCCGTGTTCGATGCGGTCAGTCACGAGTTTTGGCCGAGTTCGCGTCGACCCGCCGCAACAACCCGAGCGGATACGTGGGCCGGTGGTGCGGATGAACTTGGACCTCGTCACCTGGGGTGGCCAATGCCTGAGCGGAAGCGCTCGCGACGACTATCGATGCCGCCGCGGCTGACAGGCATCGGCCACCGTGCCAAGATTAGCGTTCGCTGCTATGGCAAGCCTCGGGTCTTTATCCGCCGAAACGCTTCTTGTACTC
>NZ_BDCE01000093.1 GCF_001613345.1 Nocardia uniformis NBRC 13702
ATGAGCGCACCGCGAGCACCGGCAACCGTAGCTCCGCCACCCGTGGCGACGAGCGTGCGCCCGGAACCGGTGGTCGCGCGCACGCCGGACCGTCGGGCAGCCGCAGCGCTCGCCCGCAGGGCGGTCGCACCCGCGACCAGGCCGCGGCACCGCGCTCCAACCGCTACTGATCTCAGGACCGAATAGCGAACTCCGGCCGTCGAATCGACGGCCGGAGTTCGCTATTTCCGGCCCGACAAGGATCAGGACGCCAACTGCACCTTTACCGTCACCCGGCCACGCTCGTCACGCCGAGCGACGGCGTGCCCGGTCCGGTCCACACCATTGAGGTGCAGTGAGATGGGTCCGCCCTCCCCCAGGAAGTTCCGCCACCACGTCTTCTTATCCGCCATCGCCACACCGATGGTGAGCGTGTCCCCCTTACGCCGGTAGTTCACCGGCGTACTGATGGTCTTCCCCGAACGCCGCCCGACGTAGGTGATCACGACAAATCCGCGCCCCATCAGCCGACCGATCACCGGCGCGTCGATCAGCGCGACGACAGCACCATTCATCCGACGGTTCATCGAACCTACAACCGCTGCGAATCCCACAACATCCTCCTCGTCGCCCCGGAATGTGCCTTGCCCGCCAGCCTACGACTCTCGGGCCGGCAGCGGCGGTTGCGTCCGGCAGCCCGGTAGGGTGCGGCGTACTTCGGTACGCTCGCCCGCGTGTCCGATGTGCGGTGCGCCAGGTCGCGGCGGTCGGGCACCGTACCGTGGTGAATCATCTTGCGGTGACGGTGTTTTCGGTATAGACCCCATCAGTGCGACGCCAGACCCGGTTCGCTCCAGATATCCGGGGTGACAACGGAGATCGAGCGGCCCTGTGGGTCGAGAATACGGCCGAGCAGTTTCTCGTGGCGGAGGGTGACGACGCGTTCGGTCACGTGGAGTTCGGGATGGTCGGTGGCGAGCTGGGTTTCGAAGCGGAGCACGTCGCTGACCGCGTGCAGGCTGGCTTGCAGAATGAGATTGTGCGGGCCGCTGATGGCGGCACAGTTGCGGGTCTGCGGGAGGGCGACCAGAGCGTGGCCGATGCGCTCCAGATCGGCTGCGGGGGCGGTGGCCCAGAAGGTGACGGCTACCGGCCAGCCGCCGAGTGGCCGGGCGAAGTCGCAGCGGAACCGGAGCAGGCCCAGCCTGGTCAATTCGTCTATGCGGCGTTTGACGGTGGCGGTGCCGGTGCCGAGGGTGGTGGCGAGCGCCGCGTAGGAGGCGCGGCCATCATGGGCCAGCGCGGCGATCAGCACGCGGTCGTGGTCGGTGACGCGCCCGCGATCGCGGGCGGACGGTCGTGCCGACGGCGTGGTCAATTGGGTGCGCTGCTCTGGGGCGAGAGCGTCGATCCGCCAGTCACCGCCCTCGGTGAACATATGCGTGACCAGGTGCGCGCGGACGGTGGTGAGGTGCGGAACGGCGGGCAGGATATCGAGGGTGTAGCGCGACATGGCGGCCAGATCATCGGTGGCCACGGTGGCGAGGATCTGATGGGTTCCGGCCGCGCGTTCGAGGGTCAGCATATGCGGATGCGTCGCCAGGTCCGCGATGACGGTGGCGGATTTCCCCGCAGCACAGTCGAGTTCGAGGTAGGCGACGCAGACCCGTTCGAGCAGTCGCGGCCCGGGTGACATACCGACCCACGCCGCGCCGCGCCGATTCAGCCGCTGCCAGCGCCGCGCGGCCGTGACCGGGTCGACGTCGAGCGCACTACCGAGTTCGGTCCACGACGCCCGGGGCCGCAATTGCAGGGCGTGGATGAGCGCGAGTTCATCCTCACTCAGCAACTCACTGTTTTCCTGCATTCAATGGGTCCTCTTCTTAGGATTCCTGCACCTTGACCTAGTCGTCGACTCGATATCGCACAGTAGTGGTGCATACACCGTCGAGGAACAGAGAGGTCCCGGAGATGGCATTCGGCGACTACCAGAACGAGATCTACTTCAATGGGCTGCGCGGCGTGGTCCCCACTCTGCCGATGAAGTTCGAGGAGCTGCGAGATCGAGCCCAGGCCGCGATGCCGCCGTCGATCTGGTCCTATGTGGCGGGTGGCGCGGGCGATGAGCGGACCCAGAACGCCAATGTCACCGCCTTCGACCGCTGGGGGCTGGTCCCGCGCATGTTCGTCGGCGCCAAGGAGCGCGATCTCTCGGTCGATTTGTTCGGAATGACCTTGCCCGCACCGGTCTTCATGGCCCCGATCGGTGTGATCGGCCTGTGCGCGCAGGACGGCCACGGCGACCTGGCAACCGCCCGCGCGGCGGCGCGCACGGGGATACCGATGGTGGCGTCGACCCTCATGGTCGATCCGCTCGATCAGGTTGCGGCCGAATTCGGGGATACCCCAGGGTTTTTCCAGCTCTACACCCCCACCGATCGCGATCTCGCGGCGAGTCTGGTGCAGCGCGCCGAGGCGGCGGGTTACCAGGGCATTGTCGTCACCCTCGACACGTGGGTCACCGGTTGGCGGCCCCGCGACCTGTCGACCGGAAACTTCCCGCAGTTGCGCGGTCACTGCCTAGCCAATTACTTCACCGATCCGGTCTTCCGCGCCGCCCTGTCGAAAACCCCCGAGGAGGATCCGCAATCGGCGATCCTGCGCTGGATTCAGGTCTTCGGCAATCCGCTCACCTGGGATGACCTCCCCTGGCTCCGCTCTCTGACCGATCTCCCGCTGATCGTCAAGGGTATCTGCCACCCCGACGACGCCCGCCGCGCGATCGACGGCGGAGTCGATGGCATCTACTGTTCCAATCACGGTGGCCGCCAAGCCAATGGCGGCCTACCCGCGATCGATGTCCTGCCCGAGGTCGTCGCCGCCGCCAATGGCGTGCCGGTGCTGTTCGACTCGGGCGTGCGCAGCGGCGCGGACATCATCAAGGCGCTCGCGCTGGGGGCGACCGCGGTGGGTATCGGCCGCCCCTACGCCTACGGCCTCGCACTCGGCGGCGTCGACGGCATCGTGCACGTTGTGCGCTCGATGCTCGCCGAGGCCGATCTGATCATGGCTGTCGACGGCTACCCCGCCCGGAAGGACCTCACGCCCGAGGCTCTTCGGCGCGTTCCGAGGTAAGCGCACTCCCGCGCACGTCCGAACCCTTTGCGCTGCGGCCGAGTACCGCCGCGGCCGTAGCGCCGAGGGCGACGACCGCAATGCCCGCGACGAGAGCGGTGGACATACCGGTGCGGAAGCTGTCGAACACGCTGTCCAGCAGCCAGGGTGGTGCGCTGGGTGCCGATCCGACCGCGACGCCCGCCGCCACGGAATCCTCGATGCGGTGGGCGATATCGTCCGGCAGCAGCACCACCGCATCGGAAACGCTATTGCGGTAGACGGTGCTGAATACGCTGCCCAGCAACGCGATTCCGAGCACCGCACCGAGTTCACGGGTGACGTCATTGAGCGCCGAGGCGACACCGTACTTCTCCGGCGGCAGTGCCGCCATAATGGCCTCGGTGGCCGGTGTGGCCGCGAAGGCGATACCGCTGCCGAGCAGGAAGACGCCGAATCCGATCGCAAGGTACGAAGACTCGGCACCCACGCCGCTCATGAGCGCCAAACCGGCCGCGATAAGCGCCATTCCGAGCAGGACGACCGGTAGGAAACCCCATTTTCGGTGCAGGGCAGGCACGATCGGCGAGAACACCATGGCGGCCAACGCCAGCGGCAGCATGGACAGCGCCGCCTGGAACGGCGAGTAGCCCTTCACTAGTTGCAGATATTGCAGGCCGACAATGAAGAATCCGAACATGGCCAGGCATTCGGCGGTGATGACGATGGTCCCGGACGCCAGCCCGGGATTCCGGAACACGCGCGGATCCAGCAGTGGGCGAGGATGTCTCAGCTCCCAGCCGATGAATGCGGCCGCGCCGATCCCGGCGAGCAGGAAGGCCGCGACCACCGGCACGGAGACCCAGCCCCGCTCCGGTCCCTCGATCATGCCGAAGACCAGTGCGGCGACGGCCAGCACCGAGAGCAGTCCACCACCGATATCGACCCGCGCACGGCCCGACGGTGATTGGCGTGGCACCAGCACGGTGGCCACCAGTGTGATCACGGTCAGCGCCACATTGAAGGCGAATACCGAGCGCCACGAGTACCACTCCAACAGCCCGCCCGCGCTGAGCAATCCGATCAGCGCGCCGCCGACCACGACGCCGGACCAGACACCCACCGCGCGCCCGCGCTCCTCCGGCGGGAATACGTGGGTAATGATCGACAGTGTCGTCGGCATGATCGCGGCGGCACCGACCCCGGCGAGGGCCCGCAGCACGATGATCGCCTCGACGTCATCGAAGACCAGTACCGCCGCGGACGAGACGCCGAAGACCAGCAGACCGAGAATCAGCATTGCCTTGCGCCCGTAGCGGTCTCCCAGTGCCCCGGCCAGCATCAGCAGACCGGCGAAGGTAATGCCGTAGGCGTTGACGATCCACAGCAGTTGCGATTCCGTGGCGCGCAGGTCGGTGGCGATATCGGGGACGGCCACCATGAGCGAGGCCATCATGCCCATGACGGCGACCAGCGCCAGGCACATCACCACCAGAATCAGATTGCGCCGCAAGGCACTCGGTACCGGCGTCGCACCGGCGTGCCTCGTATCCATGTGCACCATGTCAGAACTCCTTTCAGGTCGGATGGACGACGGGCGCGATCAGTGGGCGCTCACCCGCATTCCGGCGGGCGGCTTTCCGGCCGGGACGAAGACCGCGGCAGCCGCCGCCACAGTGAGCGCGAGGATCGCGCTGAAGAGGAAGGCGACGGTGAACCCGGAGGTGTCGGCGCCGCCGCTGCGCAGGCTGACCGCCGCGATGGTGGAGATCACCGCGACACCGAGGGCGGCACCGATTTCGTGGAAGGTGGTGACCACCCCGGAGGTCACTCCGGAGTGCGCGTGGTCGACGTGGGCCAGTGCGGTGGTCGTCGCGGTCACGATGACAGCGCCCTGTCCGATGGCCGCGACGCTGAGCCCGAGGATCAGCGCCGTGCTGCCATCCCAGAACGCGGGTACGGCCGCGCCCGCCGCCGCGATCAGCAGCCCGGCCACGCCGACGGGACGGTATCCGAAGCGGCCGATGACGTGACCGGCATTGTGCGCGCCGACAATCGTGCCGAGGGCGATCGGAATGAACAGCAGCCCGGTTATCAACGCCGAATTGCCTTGTCCCTGTTGTAAATAGAACGATCCGAGGAAGAATCCGGTAATCAGCAGGGCGGTCGCCACGAGCATGAGCGCCGCGCCCGCGGCGATCGGGCGCCGTGTCAGCAGCCCCGGATCCAGTAGCGGTTCGGCGGTCGAGCGTTCGACGACGACGAAGACCGCCGCGAGCACCACCGCCGCCGCCAAGGCGCCCAGGGGCAGCGGATCGGCCCACCCAACGTCACCCGCGGTAATCAGCCCGTAGATCGCGGCACCGACAAATGCGGTGGCCAGGAGCGCCCCCACCACATCGATGCGTCGACCGTGCTGGGCCGGACGGACCGGAACGACGCGGGGGATGGCAACCAGCAGTGCGATGCCGACGGGAACATTGACGAAGAAGATCCAGGGCCAGCCCGGTCCGGCGGTGAGCACGCCCCCGATCAGCACGCCGGCGGCAGCGCCGGTGCCGCCCAGCGCACCCCACACGCCCAGCGCCCTATTGCGTTCGGCGCCATGGAAGATCGTGGTCAGGATGGACAGCGCCGCGGGCGACAGGAGCGCCGCGCCGATCCCCTGCCCGACGCGGCCGGAGATCAGCATCGGGGCATTCAGCGCCACACCGGCCAGCAGCGACGACCCGGTGAATACCGCCAAGCCGAGGGTGATCATCCGGCGTGCCCCGAACAGGTCCGCTGCCCGGCCGCCGAAGATCATCAATCCGCCGAACAGCAGGGTGTAGGCGGTAACCACCCATGTGGTGGCGGCTCGGCCCAGCTCCAGGTCCCGGCCGATATCGGGCAGCGCGACGGTGACCACCGTGATGTCGAGGATCAGCATGAACTGGGCGACGGCGAGCACCGCCAGGGCCCGCCACCTGCGTGGATCCGGTGCCATATCGGCGTCGTGGGAGTGCTGAGCGGGCGTCTGCTGATGCACGACGACCTCCTAAGTTGAACGCGGATGTTCGAGTTACGCTCCCACCATAACCTGAACACGCGTGTTCGAGAAGAGCGCGATTCGGGACAGGCGGCGGCGACCGCCGAATCAGGCGAACCACCGGAGCCGCGCTATATTGGCGACACAACCCGTACAGCCCTGTTCGAAATGAGGCGTGGTGTGGCGACAGCAGCAAGCACCGAGCAGTCCGGCCAGAAGCGGGCCGACGCCCGCCGCAATATCGCGGCCATTCTCGACGCCGCCCAGGAATGCCTGATCGCCGACCCCGAGGCGAATATCTCCCATATCGCCAAGCACGCGGGCGTCGGCCGAGTCACCCTGTACGGCCACTTCCCTTCACGGGCCGACCTGATCGACGCGGTCTTCACTCGCGCGGTCACCGAGAGCGACCGCATTCTCGATGCGGTCGACATCGACGGCGACCCCCGCGAGGCCCTGGCCCGCCTCGTCACCGCGTCCTGGAAGATCATCGACCAATTCCGCGCCCTGCTACTGGCCGCGCAGAACCACATTCCGGAAGAACGCATCCGCGCCGCCCACGACCGCCCCATGCGCCGAGTTCGCCGACTCATCGAAAACGGCCGCGCCACAGGCGTTTTCCGCGATGACCAACCCGTACCGTGGATGGTCGCGGTCTATCACAGCGTCGTGCACGGGGCAGCCACGGAAATCACCGCGGGCCGACTGACCGACCAGAACGCGGCCACACTCATCACCGGCACACTGCTCGCCGCCTATTCGCCACAGCCAGCGCCATAACGGGGGCAGCCGGTTCGATAGCGATGAGTTCGGCGAGCTCGCACAGTCTCAACGGATATGAACGCAGACACCGCACCGCACGCGCCCATCCGGCTCTACATGTCCATGTCGCTCGACGGCTTCATCGCCGGACCCGATGACCGCGTGGGGCAGGAACTCGGCCGCGACGGCGGGCGACTGTTCAACTGGCTCGACGACCGCCTGTCGGATGGCCCGAGCGGGCAGGTGTTCAGCGAGGCCATGGCGACCGGCGCGGTGATCTCCGGCCGACGCACCTTCGAGTTGGCCGGCCGCTGGCAGGGCGATCACCACGACGGCGTACCGATCTTCGTTCTGACCCATCACATCGCCGACGACGATATCCCGCCGGGCAGCGCACAATTCGTCACCGATACCGCGGATTGCGTTGCCCGCGCCCGCGCCGCCGCGGGCCACCGTGCCGTCATGGTGCACGGCGCGTCCGCGGCACAGTCCCTCCTGCGGGCCGGTCTCCTCGACGAAATGGAAATCCACCTCGTCAATGTCCTGCTCGGCGACGGCCGACGACTTTTCGACGGCCTGGGCCGCGACCACATCGAACTCGACCTGGTCCGGCAGCTGCAGGCGCGCGACGTCACGCACCTCCGCTACCGGGTGGCGCCGACACAACCCTGATGGCCCCGACCCACCGCCTCGAGATCGACAGGAAGCTGCCCTCGCCGCGTGGCGAGGGCAGTCCGAGCTGGATACGACCGGTTATCAGACCAGTTTCAGTGACCGGCCGATGATCTCCTTCATGATCTCGGTGGTGCCGCCGTAGATGGTCTGGACGCGGGCGTCCATGTACGCCTTGGCGATCGGGTATTCGCGCATGTAGCCGTAGCCGCCGTGCAGCTGTAGGCAGCGGGTGATGAGGTCGAGCTGTTCCTCGGTGCTCCACCACTTGGCCTTGGCGGCGTCTTCGACCGAGAGCTTCTCCTGGTTGAGCAGGGCGATGCAGTGGTCGACGAAGACGCGGACGGCGGTGGTCTTGGTGGCCAGTTCGGCGAGGACGAAGCGGGTGTTCTGCTGGGCGCCAATGGGTTTGCCGAAGGCCTTGCGGTCGCGGACGTACTGGCAGGTGAGGTCCAGGCAGGATTCCATGGCGGCAGCGGCGGCCACGGCGATGGACAGGCGCTCCTGCGGGAGGTTCTGCATCAGGTGGATGAAGCCCTGCCCCTCGGTGCCGAGCAGGTTCTTGCCGGGGACGCGGACGTTCTCGAAGGTCAGTTCGGCGGTGTCCTGGGCCTTGAGGCCGATCTTGTCGAGATTGCGGCCACGGGAGAAGCCGGGCATATCGCGCTCGACCACCAGGAGCGAGAAGCCCATGGCGCCCTTATCGGGGTCGGTCTGCGCGACCACGATCACGATATCGGCGTTGATGCCATTGGTGATGAAGGTCTTGGAGCCGTTGAGGATCCAGTCGCCACCGTCGCGCACCGCGCGGGCCTTGATGCCCTGCAGGTCCGAACCGGTACCCGGCTCGGTCATGGCGATGGCGGTAATGATCTCGCCGCTACAGAAGCCGGGCAGCCAGCGCTGCTTCTGCTCCTCATTGGCCAGATCGACCAGGTAGGGTGCGATCACGTCGTTGTGCAGCATGAAGCCCAGACCCGAGTAGCGGCCGTTGGCGCATTCCTCGGTGACCACCGCGTTGTAGCGGAAGTCCTTCACACCGCCGCCGCCGAACTCCTCCGGTACGGCCATTCCGAGGAAGCCCTGCTTACCTGCCTCCAGCCAGACCGCGCGATCGACGACGCCCGACTCTTCCCACTCCTCGTGGTGCGGGGCTACGTGCTGATCGAGAAACTTGCGGAAGGACTCCCGGAACAAATCGTGTTCGGGTTCGAAAAGGGTGCGCTCCACGCCAACCTCCAAAGTGACCACCAATGGCGACGATGCCAGTGGCATATACGGTACACGGAAGTCGAATCGCGGTTTACTTCTGTCCCCGAAAAAGCGGTCGGTACTGCGACTGTCCCCAGTCCAGCCGCAGCCCGTCCGTTCAGAACGACGGTAAACCTGACCGGGGATTCAGTCGCGGTCGAGAGCCTGCATCGCGCGCCCGAACAGGCTGCGGCCACGATCGGCCCTGCGCTCGGCGAGCAGGAACTCGAGTTCCTCTTCGAGGGATTTGCGGACCAGGCTCTGCAGCTCGTGCGCCGCCTCCTCCTTATCGGAGGCCTCGGCCCACGCACTGGTGTCGATGGGGTCGCCGAGGGAGAAGTAGAAGCGCTCCGGCTTGGGCAGCCAGGTCGGCCCGAGGCCGCGAATCAGCGGCGGCGTGAGACTCGCGCGCAATCCGAGCGCCGTGACCAGATTGCGGACCGGACTCATAGCCGGATGCGCACCGTCGAAGACGACGTCGTACACATCATCGCCACCGACCATCCCCATCGGCACGATCGGCGCTCCGGTCTCGATGGCCATCCGCGCGAACCCGGTGCGCCCCCGCCAATCCAGTACGTACTTCTCGTGCTTACCGCTCATGGCTTCCCGCCCACCACCGGGAAATACGGCCACGATCTCACCCTTGCGCAACAGCGTCGTGCAGTTGTGCCGATTCCCCCGCACAATGCCGAAGTGGTGCAGGAAATCCCGCAGACCCGGCATATCGATCAGCACATTCTCGGCCAGCCCACGCGGCAATCGCCCGGTGCGGCGCAGGATTTCGTGCCCCAGCAACGGTGCGTCCAACCCGCCCGCGAGGGTGTGGTTACCGACCAACAGCACCGGCCCGTCGGTCGGCAACTTCTCCAATCCATGAAATACCGGACTGAACCAGGTCCGCCCCGGCGCCCCCAGCACCTCGAGAAAGCGGCGATCGGTATCGGATAGCCGCACATGCAGCGGCGCTCCGTCGGTGAGCGCCGGTACAGCGTTCTTTTCGGACAAATACGTGACGTTTCCGGACACGAAGTTTCCCTCCCTGCAAGAAATTCGATTACGCCATGGTAACGAAAACCACTGCAGGGCATCGACTATGGGGTACCTACCCCGGAACGTGACTCAGATCACCCGACGTGCGCGAATTCCGTGAGCACTCCGGCCAGCGAACGCGGCACCCTCGCCCGCAGCTGGGTACCGGCCTCGACGTGCTCGGTACTGAGGATGCGGCCGTCGGCGTGAATACGGGACAGCAGGTCGCCGCGCGAATACGGCAGCAGCACGGTGACCTCGACATCGAGTCCACTGAGGATTTCCGCGAGCCGGTCCTTCAGGTCCTCGAGACCCTCGCCCGTTTTCGCGGAGACGAATACCGCCTTCGGCAGGGCACTACGCAACTGGGTCAGTGCCGTCGGATCGCCGGCATCGATCTTGTTGACCACCAAGAGTTCCGGCGGTGCGGGATCGTCGTTTTCGCGCAACACCTCGGTGATGACCTCGCGCACGGCCTTGATCTGCTGATCCGGCAGTGGATCGGAACCGTCGACCACATGCAGCAGCAGATCGGAGCCGGTGACCTCTTCGAGGGTGGAGCGGAACGCCTCGACCAGCTGGGTGGGCAGATGTCGCACGAATCCGACGGTGTCGGTGAAGACGACCTCGCGGCCATCCTCCAGCGCGGCCTTGCGGGTGGTGGGATCCAGGGTGGCGAACAGCGCGTCCTGCACCAGCAGGCCCGCCCCGGTCAGAGAGTTCATCAGGCTGGACTTGCCCGCGTTGGTGTAGCCGACAATGGCCACCTGCGGGATACCGCTCTCGGTACGCCGTTGCCGCTTGGTGTCGCGGGCGGTCTTCATTTCGCGAATCTCGCGGCGCAGCTTCGCCATTCGCTCACGAATGCGGCGCCGATCGGTTTCGATCTTGGTCTCACCGGGACCACGCGTTCCGACACCACCATTGGCGCCCGCGCGACCACCGGCCTGCCGGGACATGGACTCACCCCAGCCGCGCAGACGCGGCATCATGTATTCCATCTGGGCGAGGGAGACCTGCGCCTTACCCTCACGCGAGGTGGCGTGCTGGGCGAAGATATCCAGGATCAGCGCGGTCCGGTCGATCACCTTGACCTTGACGACCTTCTCCAGCGCGGTCAGCTGCGCCGGGCTCAGTTCACCGTCGCAGATCACCGTATCGGCACCGGACTCGAGCACGATGGCCCGCAGCTCCTCGGCCTTACCGGAACCGATGTAGGTGGCCGGATCGGGCTTGTCGCGACGCTGGACGAGGGCATCGAGGACCTCCGAACCGGCGGTTTCCGCGAGCGCCGCCAATTCGGCCATACTGGACTCGGCCTGCGCGGCGGTGCCCTCGGTCCACACTCCGACCAGCACCACGCGCTCGAGGCGCAGCTGCCGGTACTCGACCTCGGTGACGTCGGTGAGTTCGGTCGACAGCCCGGCCACGCGGCGCAGGGCGGCACGTTCATCGAGCTGCTGCTCGCCGACGGTCGGATCGGCGGACCAGCCCTTGCCGGGCTCGTCGTCGAAGTCGTCGGCGGGGGTGAACTCGTAAGTTTCTTGTTTACTCATACGCTTTCCATGATCCCACGAAGGAACCAGACTGCGCATTCGGATATTTCCCGCGAGTCTCAGGCGAGGTCGTGCCACCACTTCGCGGCGATCCGGCCGGAGGCCAGGAGCACCGAGGGACCGCGCAGGGTGGCGGTGCCGTGGTCGATGGCGACGGTGACCTCACCGCCGGGGATGCGCACGCGCACCTGTCCGCCCTCGTTATCGAGGTCGACACCGTCGCGAACCAGTGCGGCGGCGGCCGCCGCGACGGTTCCCGTTCCGCAGGAACGGGTTTCGCCGACACCGCGTTCGTAGACGCGCATATCGACGGCGCCGTCGTCGAGCGGGGTGAGGATTTCGACATTCACGCCGTGCGGGAAGACACCACGGTCGAAGGTGGGGGCGGCGGCGAGATCGAGACCCGCGAGGGTCGCGAAGGTCAGGGTCGGGTCGACGCAGGCCAGGTGCGGGTTGCCGACGTCGATGCCGATTCCGCTGAATTCGCGGCCGCCGAGTGTCGCGGTGGATTCGCCGAGCCGGCGTACGCGGCCCATGGCGACGGTGACCTCACCGTGGATGTCATCGGCGTGATGCACGGTGACCGGGCGGGCACCGGCGCGACTGCCGACCACGAATTCCGTGCCTGGCTGCAGTCCGGTGGCGGCCAGGTAGTGCGCGAATACCCGCACCCCGTTGCCGCACATCTCAGCGATGGAACCGTCGGCATTGCGGTAGTCCATGAACCAGTCGTCGGCGCCGACGCCCTCGGGCAGGTCGGCGAGCACACCGGTCTCGATGAGCGCGCTCGTGCGGGCCACCCGCAGCACACCATCGGCGCCGAGGCCGCGTTGGCGATCGCACAGCGCCTCGACGCGCGCCTCGGTCAGTTCCAGCCACGCGTCGGGATCGGGCAGCACCACGAAATCGTTCTGGGTGCCGTGCCCTTTGCTGAATTCGATATCAGCGATATCAGCGGCGCTCTCGGTCTCCATAGTCCTCATCGCAACAGCCGGCGTTGCCGGGAAATTTCGTACAGGGCCACCGCCGCGGCCGCGGGCGCGCCGAGCGGGCCCGCGTTCGAGACGCTGACCAGCTCATCGCACACCGGAGCCCAGGTCGAGCCGAGGGTTTCGGTCTCGTCACCGAGCACCAGAATGGTCGCGCCGCCGAAGTCCACTTCGTCTAGCGCCATCCCGCCGCGATCGTCACCGCCGACGATACGGGGGTCGAGGCCGCGGGCTTCCAGGGTGTCCCGGAAAGCCGACACCTGTGCCGGGCCGGGGACACGGAAAACCGGAATGGCGAACAGTGCGCCGTCGGAGGCGCGCACCGCCTGCGGATCGTAATGGTCTGCGCCGGAACCGGTCACGAATACCGCGGCCGCACCGAAGGCGGCCGCCGAGCGGATCACGGCACCGAGGCGCAGCGCCGACGCGGGCTGGTCGATCACCACCACCACCGGCAGGTCCTGCGGGCTGCCGGGTGCGAACTCCTCGAGTCCGGTGCGCTGCGAAACCGCGATGGCCACCAGCTCGGGCACCGATTCGGCGGGTTCGGCCAGCTCCGCCATGAGTTCGGGGACGAGCCCGACACTCGGTACTCCGCTGGTGTCGATGACCCGTCGCGCCCACTCCGATGGTTCGGGCGGACCCAGCCGGTAGACCAGAGTCTCCAGGGGCCAACCGGTTTCGAGAGCGCGGGCGATCGCGCGCTCGCCGTAGACGAGGAAACGACCGTCGCGGGCACGTCTGGCGCGATTGTTCAGATACGCCTGCCACACCGGGACCGAAGCGTTGCGAGTACTGCCGCGTTGCGTCACTACCGAACTCGTTCCTGTTCCTCGAGGAGGGCCAGCGTCGTCACCACCAACTGCGGATCGGCGCCATCCACCCAGTGCACCCGGGGGTCTCGGCGGAACCACGAGCGCTGTCGTCGAACATAGCGCCGGGTGCCGATGAGGGTGCGTTCACGGGCATGGTTCAGGTCGTATTCGTTGTCGAGGTACGCCAGGACTTGTGCGTACCCGATCGCCCGGCGCGCCGTAACCCCTTCGCGCAGACCGTGATCGAGTAGGCCGCGCACCTCGTCGACCAGCCCGGTCTCGAACATGTGCGCGGTGCGGAGCTCGATTCGGGCGTCCAGTCCGGCGGTTTCGCGGTCGACGCCGATAATGGTTGTCCCCCAGCGCGGTTCACCGATGGTCGGCGCCGACGCCGCGAAGGGTCGGCCGGTCAGCTCCACCACCTCCAGCGCGCGCACCATGCGGCGGCCGTCGGTGGGCAGGATGGTCGCCGCCGCCACCGGGTCGGCGGCGCGCAGGGCCTCGTGCACCGCGACCAGGCCCTGGTCCTCGAGCATCCGCTCCCATTTGGCGCGGATCTCGGTATCGGTCGCCGGGAAATCCCAATCGTCGAGCAGCGCTTGCACGTACATCATCGAACCGCCGACGATGACCGGGGTGTGGCCGCGCGCCATAATCGCTTCGACATCGGCGCGGGCGGCGGTCTGATAGGCGGCGACGGTGGCGGTCTCGGTGACGTCGAGGACATCGAGCTGATGGTGTGGGATGCCGCGCCGTTCGGCGGGCGGCAGTTTCGCGGTGCCGATATCCATGCCGCGATAGAGCTGCATGGCGTCGATATTGACGATCTCACCGTTCAGCCGCTGCGCCATATCCAGTGCCAGATCCGACTTCCCGGTGGCGGTGGGACCGACCACGGCGATCGGGTGGATCACCGCGAGTCTCCCGGCCGCCAGACGCTCACGTGATAGCCGACGCCGAAAGGCGCTGCCGCGTAGCTGGTCTCGACCAGCGGGTCGACCGGGTCGGCGGCGAAGAGGCCGGCGAGCGCCTGATAGGCCGGGCGACCCGCCACGCACAGCTGCTCGCAGAGTTCGGAATTCAATGCCGCGAGCCCCTCGCGGTCCCCCGCCGTGAGTGCCCGGTCGATCTCGGTCTGTACGGCTGTGGCGCGCTCGTCGAAGTAGCGCGGCGAGGCGGTGGACAGGGTTGCCGCCCCGTCGCCGACGACCAGTACGCCGGTCGGCGCGGCGTCGGAGTCGAGCTCCTCGCGCAGTCGGGCACCGAACTTCCGCGCCGCGTCGCCAGGGGTGTGCTCGGCGAGGAGCCGGGCCTGCGCGACCGTGTTCGGGGCGAGGATTCCGCGCAGCCAGCCACCGATCAGCACCGGCAGCGGCAAACTCGGATCGGCGCGGGTGCCATTGCCGAGCGCGGCGGCCGACAGCCCGACGGGCAGGTCGAGCCCGAACCCGCGAAAGGTGCCCACCGCCTCCGGACCGATATGCCGGTCGGTATCGGATACGCCGACGACGACCCACCGCTGCGCCCGCTCCGACAGCGCTTCGACAGCGTGGAAGACCGCCGCCCGAACCGCCGCCACCTGGCCGCCCTCCGCCACACCCGCCGCACCCCCCATTTCGGGCACCAGCACGGGCGGCGAGGGAACCAGGGCCGCAACACTGAACACGCCGTCAACCGTAGCGCTAACCCGCCACACCAGCCCCACCCCGCCCGCGCCGCCGCGCGGTGACGCGGCCCGCAAACGCACCATTTCACCACTCAGCCTGGTTGAATGGGGTCAAGCTAGAGGGATGACCAGGGCGTAACCAGGCAGCCGTGACGCGCGGCAGGGACGAGGAGCAATGACCGACAACAGCGGAAACGAGAAGGCTACCCAGCCGGAGTCGACCCCGACCCCGACCACTGCGCCTCGACCGGACGCGGTAGCCGCGAAACGACCGTCACCAGTCCCCGGACCCGCCGGCAACCGTCCCGGCGGCCCGGCCCGCAAACCCGGCACCGAAGCCCCCAAGCCGCATGCTGTGAAACCCGCTCCCGGACAGACGCATGCGCACCCGCATCCGATCGTGGTGCCCACCGTCAGTGATCCGAGCCAGTACGGCCGGGTCGACGAGGACGGCACCGCCTGGGTCAAAACCGCCGACGGCGAACGGGTCGTCGGCTCCTGGCAGGCCGGTGACGCCACCGAGGGCCTGGCCCACTTCGGCCGCCGCTTCGACAATCTGGCCACCGATGTCGTCCTGCTCGAGGAGCGCTTGGCCGCCGGTGCCGATGCCCGCAAGATCAAGGCCGATGCCGCCACGCTTGCCGAGTCGTTGCCGACAGCCGCTGTTATCGGCGATATCGACGGTTTGGCGAAGCGGCTGCGGGCGATTATCGAACACTCCGACGAGGCGGCCGCGCACGCCAAGGAGGAGAAGGAACGCGCCCGGCACGAACACACCGAACGCAAGGAAGCCCTGGCTGCCGAGGCCGAGCAGATCGCCGCCGAATCCACCCAGTGGAAGGTCGCGGGCGATCGGTTGCGGGAAATCCTGGACGAGTGGAAGACCATTCGCGGTGTGGACCGCAAGGTCGACGACGCGCTGTGGCGACGCTTCTCCAAGGCCCGCGAGGCGTTCAACCGCCGCCGCGGCGCGCACTTCGCCGAACTCGACCGCGAACGCGCCTCGGCCAAGACGTCCAAGGAAGAGCTGTGCGTCCGGGCCGAGGAACTGTCGACCTCCACCGACTGGGTGGGTACGGCCGCGGTATTCCGCGATCTGCTCACCGAGTGGAAGGCCGCCGGGCGCGCGCCACGCGAGGCCGACGAACAGCTGTGGAAGCGGTTCAAGGCCGCGCAGGACGTCTTCTTCGCCGCCCGTAATTCCGCCGCCAATGAACGCGATGCCGAATTCGAGCAGAACGCCACGGCCAAGGAAGAACTCCTGGCGGCCTACGAGCACATCGACCCGAACGCCGACCTCGATGCCGCCCGCGCCGCCCTGCGCGATCTGCAGGAGAAGTGGGACGGGATCGGCAAGGTGCCGCGCGAACGCATCCACGAGCTGGAAGGCCGACTGCGGGCCATCGAGAAGAAGGTCCGCGAGGCCGTCGACGCCCAGTGGAAGCGCAGCGATCCGGAGGCGATGGCGCGGGCGGCCCAGTTCCGCGAGCGCGTGACGCAATTCGAGGAGCAGGCGGCGAAGGCACAGGCCGCAGGGAAGACCCGCGACGCGGAAAAGGCACTGGAACAGGCGAAACAATGGCGGGAATGGGCGGAAGCGGCGGAGGGTGCGGTCAGTCAGCGCTGAGCGAGGACGTAACCGCACCTGACTTCGGTACCGAGCGGGTCGCACCCGACTCCGAGCTGGACGAGATCGAAGTCGGGTGGTGGCCCACCTTCGAGAAGACCCCGAACCGGCTCACGTTCGCCGGGCTATTCGTGCTGGGCGTGCTCGCTGGCATCGTGCTGACGATTGTCTGCATCTTCGTGATGATCTGGGTGCTGTGGCCCGTTGCGCTCCTGGTCGGGCCGATTGTCGCGCTGGTGATCTGGCTGCTCTTCGCCGCTTTCAACGTGCGCAGTGAAGAGCGGAATCCGACCAGGTTGTGGTTCCTGGCCGGATTCGGTGTCATCACTTGCTTCTTCGGT
The DNA here is from genome assembly GCF_001613345.1 of Nocardia uniformis NBRC 13702. GTDB lineage: Bacteria > Actinomycetota > Actinomycetes > Mycobacteriales > Mycobacteriaceae > Nocardia > Nocardia uniformis. Next base: position 16,833 of record NZ_BDCE01000093.1, read on the forward strand.
ATCTGGACGACGCTCAGCTTGATCGGCTGGATGCTCGACTAGCTCACTTGTCGTCGTCGCCGGTGAGGAAGCGCCGGTCCGTGTCCTCCGCGGCGGCCGCGGCCTGGCGGCGGCGCTCTTCGGCCTCCAACTGGACGATGGTGCGGCTCCACACCACCCGGACCCAGTGGAAGGTGAGGACGATGGCGGCGATGACCGCCAGGATCAGGCCGATGCCCGGACCCGAGACCTCGTAACTACCGAGGCCGGGGGTCTGGCGGTGCCAGATGGAGAAGACACCGAAGACGGTGGATACGGCGGTGCCCGCCACCGCGATCCAAGCCAGGGCCCAGCGGCGGGTGACCAGCGCCAGCACCGAGAAGCCGATGCCGAAGACGACCACGAACCACTCGAAGATCCGCGACGGCAACCCGATATGTTCCTGCTGCGCGGCGGCATCGTAGAGCAGCACATCGAAGCCGCGGGCAGCACCGGCGTGCGGCAGTACCAGCGACAGCAGCAGCACGAACACCGCCCCGGCCACGACCAGGGCGCGCGCGCCCGGGTCGATCTCCCCGGCGATCTTGCGTTCCACCGCGTCGAGTTCGGAGCGGAATGCGTCGAAATCCTGGTCCTGCTCGGCTGACTTCATCGTCTCCTCGTTCGTCTCGGCTGAAAACTCTTGTGCCGCTGGATCATCGGGGCGGTCGCGATCGTCGTCGCGGCCGGAGTCAGCGGCACCCTTGCCATCGCTCATAGCGCGCCATTCTGTTCGATAGCGGAAGATTCCGACCTCGAGCGCGCCGGAAGGACGGGTGCCGACATCAGCGAAGGCGAGATCACGCCGAACAACCGCCGGTATCGCAGCCGCTCACGACCGGCTCGAGCGCGGGTGCGCCGAGACGCGGCAACCCCAGTCCGACGCCGATGGGCGCGGTCTTCGGGGTGATCCCGCGCTCGCTGGCGTCGCCCGCGCGGGTGCGGCGGTGATCGCGAACCTCGCTGTCGGCGATCAGGTGATGCGGAGCCGCCTCGGTGATATCGACGGTAATCAGGTCACCGGGCCGGATTTCGGTGCCGGGCACGGGATTCGCGGGCGGGCGGAAGTGCACCAGGCGGCCGTCGCGGGCGCGGCCGCTCATGCGGGCGGTGGTGGCGTTCTTCTTACCCGAACTGGTCTCGGCGACGAGCAGTTCCACCTCGGTACCGATCAGCGCCTGATTGGCTTCCAACGACACCTGCTCCTGCAGGGCGATGAGGCGCATATAGCGCTCCTGCACCACTTCCTTGGGCAGCTGGTCGGGCATATCCGCGGCGGGCGTGCCGGGGCGGATGGAGTACTGGAAGGTGTAGGCGCTGGTGAACCGCGCCTGCCGCACCACATCCAGGGTTTCCAGGAAGTCCTCCTCGGTCTCGCCGGGGAAGCCGACAATAATATCGGTGGTGATGGCCGCGTGCGGCATTGCCGCCCTGACCTTTTCGATAATGCCCAGGTACTTCGACTTCCGGTACGAGCGGCGCATGGCCTTGAGTACGCGGTCGGAACCCGACTGCAGCGGCATATGCAGTTGCGGGCAGACATTGGGGGTCTCGGCCATCGCCTCGATCACGTCATCGGTGAATTCGGCCGGATGCGGGGAGGTGAAGCGCACCCGTTCGAGGCCCTCGATCGCACCGCAGGCGCGCAGCAGTTTGGCGAAGGCGCCGCGGTCGCGCTCCTCGGTCGGATCGGCGAAGGAGACACCGTAGGAGTTGACGTTCTGGCCCAGCAGCGTCACCTCCAGCACGCCCTGATCGACCAGGGCCTGCACCTCGGCCAGCACATCACCGGGGCGGCGGTCGACCTCCTTGCCGCGCAGCGCGGGCACGATGCAGAAGGTGCAGGTGTTGTTGCATCCCACCGAGATGGACACCCACCCGGCGTAGGCGGATTCGCGCTTGGCGGGCAGCGTGGACGGGAAGGCTTCCAGGGATTCGATAATCTCGACCTGGGCTTCCCGATTGTGGCGGGCGCGCTCGAGCAGCACCGGCAACGAGCCGATGTTGTGGGTACCGAACACCACATCGACCCAGGGGGCCTTCTTCACGACCGTATCGCGATCCTTCTGGGCGAGGCACCCGCCGACGGCGATCTGCATACCGGGGCGCTCGGCCTTGATGGGCGCGAGATGGCCGAGGGTGCCGTAGAGCTTGTTATCGGCGTTCTCCCGGACCGCGCAGGTATTGAAGACGACCAGATCGGCGGTCGCACCGGCATCGGCCTTGACGTACCCGGCTTCCTCGAGCAGTCCCGAGAGGCGCTCGGAATCGTGCACATTCATCTGGCAGCCATGGGTGCGGACCTCATAGGTCCGCGCGCTCTCGAGGTCCACCGAGTCACGTGTCGAAACCTGCGCCAACGAATTCACCTGTCCAGGGTAAAGGCTGCCGATTTCGGTCGTCTCACCCCATGGGACTATGGGTGACCTGGCTCTCCGCCGTAGCCGGGACGTCAATCCCCGGTTACGGCGCGATGTCGAGTCGAGGCACAGTCTCGCTGCGGGGACCAAAGGCGAGCATTTCGGGCACGTTCCCTCTAAGGTCACTGGTCATGACCGACGCCGTCCCATCCCTCACCGAAGACGCGCCGATGATCTCGATGCGCACAGTGGACAAGCACTTCGGTGCCCTGCATGTGCTGCAGGACATCAACCTGGAGGTCCCGAAAGGGCAGGTCGTCATCGTGGTGGGGCCGTCCGGCTCCGGTAAGTCCACGCTCTGCCGCACCATCAATCGCCTCGAGACCATCGACTCCGGCACCATCGCCATCGACGGCGTGCAACTGCCCGCCGAGGGCCGGGCTCTCGCCAGGCTGCGCGCCGACGTGGGCATGGTGTTCCAAAGCTTCAATCTGTTCGCGCACAAGACCATCCTCGAAAACGTCATGCTCGCACCGGTGAAGGTGCGCGGTATCGATAAAACCAAGGCCCGCGCCCGCGCCATGGAACTGCTGGAGCGAGTCGGTATCGCCAATCAGGCCGATAAGTACCCGGCCCAGCTCTCCGGCGGCCAGCAGCAGCGCGTCGCCATTGCCCGCGCGCTCGCCATGAGCCCGAAGGTCATGCTGTTCGACGAGCCCACCTCCGCGCTCGACCCGGAAATGGTTTCCGAGGTGCTCGAAGTGATGGTGCAGCTGGCCAAGGACGGGATGACCATGGTCGTGGTCACCCACGAGATGGGCTTCGCGCGTAAGGCGGGCAATCGCGTGCTGTTCATGGACGAGGGCCGGATCGCCGAGGACACCGATCCCGACACGTTCTTCACGGCACCGAAATCCGAACGCGCCAAGGACTTCCTCGGCAAAATCCTCAGTCACTGACGCCACCCGTTTTCACTAGAGAGAAGGATTCGATGAGCTTCAAGAAGACGCTTCGGCTCGCCGCCGGGATGATCGCCATCGCGGTCGTCGCCAGCGGTTGTGGCGGTGGTGACGACAAGACCGCCACCGAGAACGCCGCCGACGGCAAGCTGACCATCGGCATCAAGTACGACCAGCCGGGTCTGGGACTGCGCAATAAGGACGGCTCGTTCAGTGGTTTCGACGTCGACGTCGCCACCTATGTGGCCGACAAGCTGGGCGTGAAGGCCGAGGACATCACCTTCAAGGAGGCGCCGTCCGCGCAGCGCGAAACCCTGATCGAGAACGGGCAGGTCGATTTCATCGCCGCCACCTACTCGATTACCGATAAGCGCAAGGAGAAGGTCGATTTCGCCGGACCGTACTACATTACCGGCCAGTCGCTGCTGGTGCGTTCGGACAACACCGATATCAACGGTGCCGAATCGCTGTCCGGTAATAAGAAGCTGTGCTCGGTGAAGGGCTCCACCCCCGCGCAGAACATCAAGGACCAGTACGCCAAGGATGTTCAGCTGCAGGAGTACGACACCTACTCGCTGTGTGTGGAGGCGTTGAAGGCCGGGGCCGTGGACGCGCTCACCACCGATGACGTCATTCTGCGCGGTTTCGCCGCACAGAACCCGGGCGCGCTGAAGGTTGTCGGCGAGCCGTTCACGGTCGAGAAGTACGGCATCGGCGTCAAGAAGGGCGATACCGAATCGCGCGACAAGATCAATGACGCCATCCAGGACATGATCACCAGTGGTGCGTGGGCCGCGGCGCTGGAGAAGAACTTCGGCGAGACCACCGGCTTCCAGGTTCCGGCCGCGCCGGAGATCGACCGGTACTGAGTTGACCCCGTGTGCCGGGCGGAGGCGACTCCGCCCGGCACACGACGTATTTCGGACGGAGGGATGCGTACGCCGTGTTCGACTTGATCTCTGATTATCAATCCCAGCTGCTCGACGCCTTCTGGGTGACCGTCAAACTGACCGTCCTCTCGGGAGTGCTGGCGCTGGTCCTGGGCACGATAATCGCCGCCATGCGAGTGTCGCCGGTGCCGATCGCGCGCTGGGTGGGCACGGCCTACGTCACCGTCTTCCGCAACACCCCGCTCACGCTGATCATTGTGTTCTGCTCGCTGGGCCTGTACTTCCAGCTGGGGATCACGCTCGCGGCCGAGGGAACGAATGATCTGGCGGAGAACAACTTTCGCTGGGCGGTAATCGGATTGGGTGTCTACACGGCGGCTTTCGTCTGCGAATCGCTGCGCTCGGGCATCAATACGGTGTCGCTGGGGCAGTCGGAGGCGGGACGTTCACTGGGGCTGACTTTCACCCAGAATCTGCGAATGGTGGTGTTGCCGCAGGCTTTCCGCGCGGTGATCGCACCACTGGGCAGCGTACTGATCGCCTTGACGAAGAACTCCACCGTCGCCGCCGCCATCGGTGTCGGCGAGGCCGCCTACCTGATGGCGGAGATGATCGAGATCGAATCCGCGACCCTGGTCATCGGCGCGATCTTCGCCTTCGGCTTCGTCATCCTGACCCTGCCCACCGGCCTGCTCTTCGGCTGGCTGGCCAAGCGATACGAGGTAGCCCGATGAGCGCCGTATCCGTTCTCTACGACGCCCCCGGCCCCAAGGCGCGGGTGCGCTACACGATCTACTCGATCGTGGTGGCCGCGGTGGTCCTCGGGCTCGCCTGGCTGGTCTTCCGTGGCCTCGACGCCAAGGGCCAGTGGGCCGGCGATAAGTGGGAACCGTTCCTGGAAGGGCAGATCTGGACCACCTATCTGCTGCCCGGTATCCGGGGCACCCTGGTGGCGGCCGTGCTGTCGATTACCTTCGCTCTGGTCATCGGCATGCTCTTCGGCATTCTGCGCATGTCGGAGCACCGCATCGTGCGGGTCGTCGCGGGCACCATCGTGGAATTCGCCCGCGCGATCCCGGTGCTGATCCTGATGATCTTCCTGTACGCGGTCTACTCGCAGTACAACGTCTTTCCGAGTACCCAGCTCGCACTCGCCGCGGTAGTGACGGCACTGACCATCTACAACGGCTCCGTTATCGCGGAGATCGTGCGCTCGGGCATCAAATCGCTGCCGAAGGGCCAGACCGAGGCCGCGGTCGCGCTGGGTATGCGCAAGTCCCAGGTGATGGCCGCGATCCTGCTGCCGCAGGCCATTACCGCCATGCTGCCCGCGCTGCTGTCGCAAATGGTGGTGGCACTGAAGGATTCGGCGCTCGGCTACCTCATCGGTTACGTCGAGGTGGTGCGCTCCGGCCAGCAGTTGGGTGCCTCCGAGCAGATCACCTTCCAGGCGCTGATCGTCATCGCCGCCATCATGATCGCCCTCAACTACTCGCTCACCTGGAGTGCGACCCGGCTGGAGCGCTGGCTGCGCACCCGCAAGCGCGGGGGGCGGACGGTCGTGGGCGCGGACAGCACATTGACCGCCACCCCGGGGATGGACCTCACCATCGGTAAGTAGGCAGCAGTGGGTGTCGAGCGCGCGGGGCCGGTCCTCGCGAGGACGAGCTGCGTGCGCTCGACATGCTCATCGGTATCTACCGGTCTCACCGACGGGCAGCCGGTAATTCGGCTCAGCGATAGGCCATTCGACCCCGCGGGCTAACGACACAGCGCGGCGGCGAGGCGGACGGCGACGTCGGTGGTGAGCGGATCTCGACTCACTGCCAGGCGGTACCAGAGCAGGCCGTAAGCCTGCTCGACGAGGAGTTCGAGGTCGGCATCGGGGAGTTCGCCGCGTGCCTGTCCGCGTTCGAGAATGCGATGTAGCGTCGCACGGCGATCGCGGGCGAATTCCGTGAGGAGGTCGGCGGTCTGCGAATCATGTTGCGCCTCGGCGAGAATCGCGCGCAGCAGCGGTGCGGCCGGTGGACCACTGACGGCAGCGAAGGTCGAGCCGAGGAATGTCGCCAGGTCGTCGAGTACTCGGCCGGTATCGGGTTCGGGGGCGCGCGTGCGTGCCCATTCGGCCATGGCGTCCAGGAGTACCGCGCCCTTCGAGGGCCACCAGCGGTAAATGGTCTGCTTGCTCACCCCCGCCGCCGCCGCGATCTGGTCCATGGTCGCGTGCACTCCCCCGGATTCAGCCAGTAGCTCGGTCACCGAGACCAGAATCGCTTCTCGCGCAGCTGGATTGCGGCGTCTGCCGGTATGCGGTCGTTGCGGGGACATTGGCACGATTCGAAGTCTACCGTTGACGGAACTGAGAGTCTCGACAACACTTGTAAGTACTACCAGTTCCGACAATGGAGTGTGATCATGACAACCACCGCAGCCAAACGCAGACGTGTCACCTGGTTCCATCGGCGCATCGCCAACCCACTCATGCGCTATGTCGCCGGGTATCTGCCGGGCAGTGCTCTACTCGAGACCACGGGGCGGCGAACGGGACTCCCCCGGCGCACCCCGGTCGGCGGACGAATCGTCGACGGGGCCTTCTGGATGGTCAGCGACCATGGGGTGGCTTCGAACTATGTCCGCAATATCCTGGCCGAACCCCGTGTGCGCGTGCGGATCAGGGCCCGATGGCAGGAGGGGACGGCGCAGCCGATGCCGGACGACAACGCCCGCGAGCGGCTGCGTAGCCTGCCGGTATTCAACAGCCTGCTGGTGCGGGCGCTCGGCACCGAATTGCTGACCGTACGCATCGACCTGCGGCCGTAGGCGAACTCGCCGGTGCGCCAGCCGATCGGCGCGACAGCCCGTGGCGCGAATGCCGCGACCCCGCCGAACCGGCGTCAACCCATCGCGTCGGTGCGCCCCGGTGTGTGGCTACCATCGCCGCCATGACCGGAGATATGACGCCCGACCAACTCGCCGACCGCACCGCACGCGCTCTCGACGCGGCCGTCACCGCGGGACGCAAGCTCGGGCTCACCGTGACCGAGCCGATTGTGCTCCACGATATGTTCTCCGTTGTCGTGCATCTAGCGCCCGCGCCCGTGGTGGTTCGGGTGCCGACGGTGCTGCCCGCCTATGTCGACGTGGATTTCCTCGCTGCGCGGCAGCGGGTGGAGCTCAATGTGGTGGCCTGGCTCGCCGGACAGGGACATCCGGTGATCGCGCCGAGTCCACTGGTGCCACGGGAACCGGTGGTGCGCAATGGCTTCTCGATGACGTTCTGGCAGCTCGTCGAGTTGGACAAGGGCATCGAGCCTGACTACGTACACAATTCGAGACTGGTCGCCGACCTGCACGTGGCGCTGCGCGACTATCCGGGTGAGCTGACTTTCCTGTCCACGGCCGAACCGAAGTTCGTCACCGACGGACTTGCCGTGTTGGAGAGACGTCCCGACCTGCTCGACCCGGCCGATCTCGATCGGGCACGACGCGAATGGGCGGTGCTGGAACCGGTCGTCGGTTCACGCGCGGGGTTCGAGGCGGCGTTCCCCGGAATCGACCTGCAACCGATCCATGGCGACGCGCCCGCCGCCAATATCGTCAACACGTCGGGCGGCGAGCTGTACTCCGACTTCGAACTGGTCACGCTCGGACCGGTCGAGTGGGATCTGGCGGCCTTCGGCCCCGAATGCGAGGCCGCCTACGACTCCGCCGCACGGCAGCGCGGGTTGCGGCCGCTCGACCAGCGCGTCATGCGGGTCATCAACGCGATCGGTATGTCGCGGGCGGTCGCATGCCTTGCGCTCGCACCGCAATTGCCGATGCTCGTGGAGGCGATGAAACCGGCCGTAGAGCACTGGCGCACACTGCCTTTCGCCGGCGGGCTGCGGGACTGACCGGCCGCCTCACCCTCGCGGACGGACCGGGAGATCGGCCATGCCGCGAATCAGCAGACTGTTCTGCCAGTGTGGGGTGAACGCCTGATCCGCCAGATCGAGGTCCGGGAAACGGTGCAGTAGTGCCGTGAAGGCGATCTCGGCTTCCAGACGGGCCAGTGGCGCGCCGACACAGAAGTGGATGCCGTGACCGAAGGCCACGTGACCGGAGGCGTTCGCGGTGATATCGAGGTGGTCGCCGCTGTCGTAGCGGGCGGGGTCGCGGTTGGCGGCCGCCAGGGCGATATAGACGAGTTCGCCCGCGGGAATATCGATCTCGCCGACGCGGATCGCTTCATCGGTGAAGCGGACGGTGGCCCAGCCGACCGGGCCGTCGTAACGCAGGAACTCCTCGATCGCGGCGGGTACACCGGCCGGATCGGCGCGCAGGGCCTGCCATTGAGATCTGTTGCGCAGCAACGCATAGGTGCCGTTGGCAATGAGATTGACGGTGGTTTCGTGCCCGGCGACGAGAAGCAGGAAGGCCATTGCCACCAATTCCTGCTCATCGAGCCGGTCGCCGTCTGCGGTGGTGTGTATCAGGCCCGAGAGCAGATCATCACCCGGCTGTGCCTGCTTGGCCGCCACCAGTTTGCGCAGATACTCCGACATTCCCACCGTGGCGGCACTGCGTGTCTCGAGGGCTTCACCGGAGCTGACCAGCACCCTGGTCCAGGCCTGGAAATCGTCGCGCTCGGCGAACGGCACACCGAGTAGTTCGCAGATCACGGTGACCGGTAGCGGGTTCGCGAAGGCCTGCATCAGGTCGACTTCATCGTGGACCGACATCTCGTCGAGCAGCCCGGCGGTGATCTCCTCTATGCGTGGCCGCAGCGCCGCCATGCGTCGGGGTGCGAAGGATTTGTTGACCATTTTCCGCAGCCGGGTGTGTTCGGGCGGATCGCTATTGAGCATATGGGAGGCCAGCGCCTGGGTAGTGGCATCGGTGAGTATGCGCGCGCTCTTGCGCTCGAAGAGGTGGTAGAGATCGGTGGAGTTCTTGCGCAGCCGGTGATCGGCCAGGGCCGCACGGCCCTCGACATGGCCGATGATCACCCAGCTGGGGATGCCGCCCGGGAATTGCACATGATGGACGGGGCCCTGCGCCCGCCATCGGTCGTAGTACTTGTGCGGGTCGGCGTGGAAATCATCCCCCACCAGTTCGATCGGTTTCGAAGCCTCGATGTCGACCATGCGATCACGCTACCGAAACCATTGCCGCGCCGCCGTTTTCGCAGCTGAGCGGACTCTCCCGGGACCGCTCGATGCCGCGAGCGGCTAGTGCGAGTCCGGCTCGGTCAGGTCCATATCCGCCCTGTCCGCCAGTTCGGCTTTCACCACGGTGAAGGCGGTCGACTGGTTGTAGCCGCGCCGGGCCAGCATGCCGACCAGTCGCCGCAGGATCTTCTCGCGGTCCAGATCTCGCGGGAGGGTACGGAGTTTGCGCCGGACCAGTTCGGCGGCGCGCTCGTACTCGTCGTCGTCGGTAATGGCGGCCAGTGCCGGTTCGGCGTCCTCGTCGGCCACGCCTTTGCGACGCAACTCCTGGATGAGTGCCCGTTTCCCCTTACCGGAGAAGGTGTGCCGCTGGTGCACCCACTGTTCGGCGAACGCGGCATCGTCGATGAGCCCGACCTCGGTGAGCCGATCGAGCGCACGGTTCGCGATCTCGACCGAAAACCCTCTGGCGGCAAGTCGATCCGCCAGTTCGGCGCGGCTGCGGGCGCGATCCCCGAGCAATCGCAGGCACACATCCTTGGCCTGAGCCTCGGTACCGCCGCCGGGCAACCCGCCGTCGGAGTCCTCCGCGCCCTCGCCTGACCGTCGCCGACCGCGGCCACGGCCACGCCCGCGCCGCTCGGACCCTCCGCTCGATTCTCCGAAAGAAGCCTCGTCGCCTGCGTCCGTTCGCCGTCCGCGACGCGCATACCGATCGGAGCTGTCGTCGAACTCAGCGGTATCGGGATCGAATCGCTCCCCGGCTTCAGTGCCCGAGGATTCGCCCATCCTGGAGTCGGTCCGCTCCCCCGTGTCAGAAGCGAACCCCCACTGGCCCGCACCGAGGCCGGCGGATTCCTCCGCGCCGAGGCCGGACCATTCATCCGCACCGGAGCCGAATCGCTCGTCGGTGTCAGAGCCGAACCGCCCCACCGGCCCGGAACCGAACCGCTCGCCCGCCTCGGGGCTGAACTCATCCGTTTCGGAGGGGGCTGGCGACGCTTCCTCCCGCCGCCGCCCCCATGACGAGTTCTGGCCAGCCTCAGCACGGCGCTCACCTCGTGCGGAACGGCGCTGTGTGCGACCCGGTTTTGTATTCGGATAATCCGCTTCGGCACGGGCGTACTCGCGGCCGCCGTAGGGGGCGGTGTCGACCGCTCCGGAGCCGGTGCCACGGCCCTGCGCGGACAGTTTGTCCAGCTGTCGGCGCAGCCGTTCGATGGCCTCCAGGCGGGTGTCACCCGACCCCGGCCGCTCGGGCCGGGAGTCGGGGGATTCCCGATATGTCATCGCAGGTTTCGTCCGAATCAGAAGTCGGCCGGAGCCGCCTCATCGGTCGCGGTGACGTCGGCACCGATACCGAGCTTCTCCTTGATCTTCTTCTCGATCTCATCGCGCACGTCGGTGTTCTCGAGCAGGAATTTACGGGCGTTCTCCTTGCCCTGGCCGAGCTGGTCACCCTCGTAGGTGTACCAGGAGCCGGACTTGCGGACGAAGCCGTGCTCGACACCCATATCGATGAGCGAGCCCTCCTTGGAGATGCCGTGGCCGTAGAGGATATCGAACTCTGCCTGCTTGAACGGCGGGCTGACCTTGTTCTTGACGACCTTGACGCGGGTGCGGTTACCGACCGCGTCGCTGCCGTCCTTGAGGGTCTCGATGCGGCGAACGTCGAGGCGGACCGAGGCGTAGAACTTCAGCGCCTTACCACCGGTGGTGGTCTCGGGCGAGCCGAACATGACGCCGATCTTCTCGCGCAGCTGGTTGATGAAGATGGCGGTGGTGCCGGAGTTGTTCAGCGCACCGGTCATCTTGCGCAGCGCCTGGCTCATCAGTCGGGCCTGCAGGCCGACGTGGCTGTCACCCATTTCGCCCTCGATCTCGGCGCGCGGCACCAGGGCGGCCACCGAGTCGATAACGATGATGTCGATGGCGCCGGAGCGCACCAGCATGTCGGCGATCTCGAGGGCCTGCTCACCGGTATCGGGCTGGGAGACCAGCAGGGCATCGGTATCGACGCCGAGCTTGCGGGCGTATTCGGGATCGAGCGCGTGCTCGGCGTCGATGAACGCCGCCACACCGCCGAGGGCCTGCGCATTGGCGACCGCGTGCAGGGCAACCGTGGTCTTACCGGAGGATTCCGGACCGTAGATCTCGACAACGCGACCACGCGGCAGACCACCGATACCGAGCGCGACATCCAGCGCGATGGAGCCCGTCGGAATCACCGAAATAGGCTGGCGCTGCTCCTCGCCCAGTCGCATGACCGCGCCCTTGCCGAAGCTCTTCTCGACCTGCGCCAACGCCAGGTCGAGTGCCTTGTCGCGATCAAATGCCTGTGGTGCCATCGTCTGGTCCCCTTCTCGATGGGTGAGTCTCAATCTGTGGTTGGCGCCCACGTTAGAGGGCGGCACCGACAAGTTCCGCCCCGAGCTTAGACGAACAGGTGTTCGATGCAATCAACACGCCCCGCGACACGCAGAACCAACCCGGCAAACGCGTCCGTCACCATCCCGGACTGATCCGGTCGCCGCCCACGAGCGTCTGCGCCTGCTTGAAGACGCGCAGCGCCGAGGTCACCTCCACATCGGTAATGCCGTCGAGCCCACCGAGCCGCTCGGTGAGGTAGCGATACAGGTGCGCGGTGTCGCGGCAGGTGAGGGCGACCACCAGATTGGTGGGGCCGGTGGTCGCCGCGACGAAGGCGACCTCCGGATGGGTGGCGATGGCCCGGCCCACCGTTTCCAGATCGGCGGGCCGGGTGCGCAGCCACAGCGCCGCGCGGGTGGTGTAGCCCATGCGGGTCAGCGCGAAATCGAGATCGAAGTACAGCACCCCGGAGAACACCAGTTCGGCCATCCGACGTGCCACACGCGTTGCGCTCCAACCGGTTTCGTCGGCGATCTGCGCGTACGGCGCACGGCCGTCGCGAGCCAGCATCGCCAACATGATCTCGTCGGCGCGGGAAAGCTCCGGCGGCGTATCGGCACCGGCCATATCCTGCCAGGAGCGACGGGTACCCAACTCGCGCAACTGATCCGCCGTGAACAGACCGCTCCAGCGCGGCCATTCCTCGTCGAGCTCGAAACGGTGCATCACCTCGTGCGCGATCAGGCCGGTGACCTGTCGAGCGCGCGGAATCACATTCAGCAGCAGTGCGTCTCGGCGCTCCATGGTCCGCGGGTGGCTGACACACAGCACCTCCGAACCCGTCGACAGCAATGACACCCAGCTCAAATCCACCTGCCGCGCCAGCGATTCCGCGAGCCGGACCGCACCGTCGGGGGTGGATCGAATGCGCAATACGAAACGGGCATGCCCGAGCGGAACAATATTGACCTGCCCGGAGACATGAACCATGCCGCGCTCGCGCAGTGACCGATACCGTCTCGCCACGGTCTGTTCCGAGACATCGAGAATCGCGCCCAGCTTGGCGAATGGAATACGAGCATCGACCGTCAGCGCATGCACGATCTGCTTGTCGAGCGTATCGAGAATGGAGGAATCCTCCGGCACAGCATCCAACACAGGAGGAATCTAGCGCGAAAAGTCCTCCAGATATGAAGAAGCCAGCGCCCATCACAGTCTTGACGGCGAAACCGTTCGACTCTGGAGGTTGCTGTGCGGAAATGGTTCCCCTTACTCGCCGCGTGCCTGGGCACGCTGATACTGCTCATCGACGTCACCATCGTCACCGTGGCGCTGCCCGATATCGCCGCGGATCTCGAGACCGGCCTATCCGGATTGCAGTGGGTGGTGGACGGATACGCGCTGGCACTGGCGGCGCTGCTACTGGTGTTCGGCGCGCTCGCCGACCGACTGGGCGCGAAATACCTCTATCTCACCGGGCTGGCGGTGTTCGCCGTGGCATCCCTGGCATGCGGCATCGCCGGATCGGTGACGATTCTCATTGCGGCGCGCGCGATTCAGGGGCTAGGCGGCGCGGCGATGTTCGCGACCACACTGTCGCTGCTGCACGCCACCTATACCGGTCGCGATCGCGGAATCGCCTTCGGCGCGTGGGGCGCTGTGGCCGGTGCCGCGGCCGGACTCGGCATGGTGCTCGGTGGAGTCCTCACCGATCTGCTGTCGTGGCGGTGGATCTTCCTGGTGAATCTGCCGATCGCGGCGGTAGCGATCATCATGTCCGCCATGGTGTTCCCGGCGTCACGTCGGCAGCCGGCACGCGGTGTGGACGTGCCCGGCATGGTGGCGTTCGCGATCGCGGCGACGGCCCTGGTATTCGGGATCATTCGCGGTGGTGAGCATGGGTGGACCGATACCGTCGCTGTCCTGGCACTCTTGGTGGGCGTACTGGCGACAGCGCTCTTCGCGCAGATCGAATCCCGCAGCACCGCACCGATATTCCCCCTGGCTCTGCTGCGAAACCGATTTTTCGGCGCGACCCTGATCGGCGCGGCCGGGCAGACCTTCGCCGGATTCGCGAGCGCACCACTGCTCTCACTGTGGCTGCAGCAGCAGTTGCACCTCTCCCCGCTGCGCGCCGGCCTGGCCATGCTGCCGATGGCGGCGGCCGCGTTCCTGGTGTCCGGAGTTCTCGGTCGGCACCTGCACGCGCTCGCCCCACGCTGGTCGATCGGTGCGAGCCTGGTGCTGATAGGGGTTGGTACCGGACTGCTCACCCTTATCAGTGTCGAATCGTCGTGGGTGGCACTGATTCCCGGGTTCCTCGTGATCGGCGTGGGTGTGGGCGTCAGTTCACCGGCACTGGTGGCGGTCGGAATGGCCGCAGTGCCACCGCAGCAGAGTGGGACGGCGGCCGGTGCGGTGAATACGGCGCGGCAATTGGGGCTGGCGATGGGAGTCGCGGTGTTGGGCAGCGTATTCCACCGGGTGGGCGGTGCCGATCATGCGGTGGACCTGGCGAGCTTCATCGACGGCCTGAACGCGGCGTGCCTGGTGGCGAGCGTGGTAGGTGTGGTGCTAGGACTACTGGCTTTCGCGCTGTTCCAGCGCCGCACACCAGCCACATCGACCGACATCAGCGACGCCGTGCTCGTCGGGTAGTCGCCTTACGGAGAAGGCTGTCCCGCCATGGCGTGCCGTGGCGGGACGTCGCCGCCCTGCTATGTCCCAGCCCTACCGGATCGGCAGTAGCGCGTCCGCTTCCTCCGACCCACGTGGGCCGAAGATGCGCCGTTCGGATTCGGCGATGTCGGTGTCGTTGATGCTGGCCTCGCGGCGCGACATCAGGCCTTCGGGGGAGAACTCCCACAGTTCGTTGCCGTAGCTGCGGTGCCACTGGTTGTTCTCGTCGTGCCACTCGTACTGGAAGCGGACGGCGATGCGGTTGTCGGTGAAGCTCCAGAGTTCCTTGCGCAGGGCGTAGCCGTTCTCGGTGGCCCACTTGCGCTTCAGGAAGTCCACGATCTCGGCGCGGCCGGTCAGGAATTCATCGCGATTGCGCCATACCGAATCCTCGGTGTAGGCCTGGGCGACCTTTTCGGGATCGCGGGTGTTCCAAGCGTTTTCGGCGGCGCGCACCTTGGTCTTCGCCGACTCCAGGTCGAACGGGGGCAGTGGGGGTCGCATGGCGGATCCTTTCGGGAGAAGGTTCAGGGGTTCACGGGGGACAGTTCGGATGCGCCCCAGCGCAGTGGGCTCGCATTGGTCATCTCGACGACCTCGGCAATGGCGAAGTCGACTGTGGCTTGCGCACCTGAAGCGAAGGTTGTTTCGTCCCAGGTTATTTCGGCGGTGCCGGTGAGTTGCAGGGTCGACCCGGTGCGCCAGTTCGGGATCAGCAATCCGCAGCGCGGGTCGGCGGCGATATTGCCGAGGGTCATGAACATGGAGTTGCCGCGGTAGTCGGGCCAGCGCAGGTGAGTGGGGGAAAGTACCTGTAGGAAGCCTGGATTACCGCCGCGGTGAGAAGCGTCGGCATTGCCGTCCCGGTCTGCGGAGGCGATGAAGAAGGTGTCGGAGGCCGTGACCGTCTCCCGCTGGACGGGGTCGAGTTGCGCGGATCTGCGCACCGAAACCTGTGTGCCGCCGCTCCACTCGTCGATACTGCGACGGGTGATGTATTTCGGGCAGTTGGAGTACACCTGCTCGGTGGTGACACGCAGGCCGGTCGCGGTCGGCTCGGCAATACCGTTGGCGCGCATGCGGCGACGGCGTTGAGGTTGCAGCGCGATCATGCCGATGTGCTTGGTCGAACGCAGGGCTTCGGCGAGTGGGTCGCCGGGTGCGGGCACCGCGTCCACGACAATGGCTCGGTCGGCGGTGGCGCGGGCGAATCCGGCCGGGCCGACCAACTGGCTGGCCCAGAGATTTCCCGTATCGTCCGCGGCGGCGATCACGATCATCGGCTGTTCGGCGAGAAATGCCGCCGCGGTGTGCGGAATGTCGGCACGAATCATGCGTCCGACGTGCTGGGCGATATCGGCCTGTCCCATGCGCTGCTGGACGGCCAGTTCACCGGGGTGGTAGCTGACGGTCATCGGATCCTCCGGAACGAATCTATGGAACGCGCTGCGGCTCAGAAGAATCCGCAGGTCGGCGCGGAACCGCCGGGGGCAGGGGCAGACTCGGCACCACTCGGGGCGTAGACCTCCAACCGGATCCCGTCGGGATCGGCGAAGAAGATGCCGCCGGAGGCCGCGCCCTCACCGTGGGCAACGACGCCGTCATGAGCGAAGGTCACCTCGAGTTCCTTCAGTACCGATTCGACCGCCCGCACCTGGTCGATGGTCTCGACCTGGAACGAGAGGTGATGCAGACCGGGAGTTTCGGCGGAGAACTCGCCATCGCTCTGCTGCCACAGCGTCAGCTGGAGCTGACCGTCGGAGCCGAGGAAGGCGAAGCGCTGCGCGCCGCCGGTGCTGGCACCGAGCTGCTCGAAGCCGAGAGCGCGGCGGTAGAAGTCCACCGAACGGGTGAGGTCGGTGACGTTCAGACCGATGTGACCGGTGGCGAGCTGGGGTGCGGTGACGGTGGTCATGAGATCCTCCCGGGAAGTTCTAACTGGTGCATTTTGTTTTACCGGTTAGAACATAGAATGAGCGCGAACCCACTGTCAACCCCCATCGGAAAGTTGAGTGGTTAGAATGGCAGTGCCTCAGCTGAATCCTCCAGGGAGCTGGTTAACCTCAGATATGCCCGTTCCACGTCCCCACCTCGGCGAACCACTCGCAATAGACCTGCTCAACACCCGTTGGGCGGGCGCGGACGGCATCGAGGACCTGCTCACCGACGTGGCGGGCCTGCGGCAATGGCTCGCCGACAATGACCTCACCGACCGCTGCGTCGCCGACGAGGCGACCCGTCAGGCTGTCATCGACAGCCGCGAAGCGGTTCTGCGCGCGATCCGCGGCGAAGGCGTCGACGACCTCAACCGGGTCCTCGAGCACGGCCGCATCCGCCGCACGCTCACCGCGACCGGCCCCGCCGACGAAGTGGAAGTACCGCGACCGGAGTGGCTACCGGCTTGGTTGGCCGCCGACAACCTGCTGCACCTGATCGACACCCCCGACCGCATCAAACAATGCGCGCACCCGCACTGCGTGCTCTGGTTCTACGACACGTCGAAGAACGGCGCACGCCGCTGGCACTCCATGGCGACCTGCGGCAATCGGGTCAAAGCTACCCGCCACTACGCCAAGAAGATCAGCGATCCGGCCGACGACTGATCGAACTACCAGCGCGCCTTGGGCACATCGAATTCCGTGCACAGCGCGCGCCAGACATCGCGGGGGTCAGCACCGTCGGCAATCGCCTGGGCTCCCGTGCGCCCCCACGCGGGCAGTACATGATCACTCAGCAGCGCATCACCACGCGCCGCGCCGAATTCGGTGTACAACAGCTCCTGGAACTCCGTCAACCGCACGGCCGCGAGCCTACGCCAGCGCGAATCCGCCGAAACGACCACCGCACCGCCACCCCGCGCCCCCATGCGACACGCGCACCGCGCTACTCGACGCGCCCGCGGATCGCGCGTCAGCGACACCGGTGCGGACATGCGCGAATACTGTGACCACCCCGGAAGGTCCGTGGGCGGCGCCGCTACGCGCGCACTCCCTCGAGCACCTCATGGCAGACCCGCACCGGATCGGAGACCACGCCCGCGTCGGCGGCGGCCTTACGAGCGGCGGCGGTAAACGAGGGACTGTCGAGCACCTGCCGTACGGCGGAGCGAACCGATTCCGCCGTCAGCGGACGCACCAGCACCGAACTACCTTGACGGACAGCACGATTGGCCAGCTCCCACTGATCTCCGCCGCCGGGGACGGTGACGACCGGCACTCCGGCGAGCAGCGATTTGGCCAGCAGACCATGTCCGCCACCACCGACGACAACCGCGGCGTGACGCAGGATCTCGTCCTGCCGCCCCAAACCAGCGGTGGCCCAGGGCGGCAGGTTCGCGGGCGGGGTGTCGAGCATGGAGATCGCCACGCGGACACCCGTACCGTCGAGCGCTTCCAGCACGGTTTCGGCCATACCGGTCACACCGGTGTGCGCGGTGGAGGGGGCGACCATGACCAGCGGTTCATCACCGGCCGGCAGGTCGAGAATATGGTGGGTCGGCTCCCACAGCAGCGGGCCGACCAAGTGGGCGTTCTCCGGCCAGTCCGGGCGCAGCACCTCCAGGGCGGGCAGTGTGGCAATGAGTCGAGCCGCGGGCCCCGGATCCTGCGGCGGCAGACCGACACTCACCCGTGCCCGCGTCCGCTGCTCCTCCCCCTGTCGAATATTGCGCGCGGTCATGGTGCGCAGCACCGCATCCCGGGCCCGCCCCCGCATACCCTCGCCCGGCGCCAACCCGCTCCCGATGGGCGGCAATGCCTTCGACGGCTGATACAGCGGATGCGGCGACAACTCCACCCACGGCACCTTCAACCGCTCGGCCGCCATCCCCCCACCGGCGGTCAGCACATCCGACACCACCAGTTCCGGCAGCATGGCCCCCAGATCCGGCAGAATCTCACTCGAAATATGCGCCGCCCGTTCATGAATCCGCTGCCCCGCATCGCCATCGTCATCATCGACCCGAGGCGCGAGCCCCCGCAGCCGCCGCACCCCGATCCCGGCCGCCATGGCGATATCGAACCACCGGGGCCCGGTGAACAAGACCGGCTCATCACCTGCCGCCAGAAACCGCGAACACAATGCGATCGCCGGGAACGCATGCCCCGGATCCGGTCCGGCCACCACCGCTACTCGCACGCGCCCAGCCTGCCACATCCGAGGTCGAACGTCCGGGCCTACACCCCTCTGGGCATTCCTGGCGTCTTTCGGAGGTCGGAACGCAATCGACAGCCGCGCCTCGGACATACTGGTCGGTCATGCTTAAATGCGCATATTTCCGTTTAGGTATTGTCCGCGATCGCGACGGTTGTTCGACAGCGACGCGGCTGCCTACGTTCAACGGATGCGAATCCAGCTCATCACCCTCGTTGTGGAGCAGTACGACCCGGCCATCGCCTTCTTCGTGGACCTGTTGGGCTTCGATCTGGTGGAAGACTCCCCCGCGCGCACCAATGATGGCCGCCCGAAACGCTGGGTCGTGGTGCGACCACCCGGCGCCGAAACGGCCATCCTGCTCGCTCGGGCAGACGGCGACCCGCAGGCCGCCGCGGTGGGGCGGCAGGTCGCGGGCCGGGTCGGGTTCTTCTTGCAGGTGGACGACTTTCGGCTCGCCTATGACCGAATGGTCTCGGGCGGGGTCGAATTCGTGACCGCTCCGCGCAGCGAACCGTACGGCCGCGTGGCGGTCTTCCTCGATATCGCCGGGAACCGCTGGGATCTGCTCGGTCCCGACCGGCCTCAACCGCCGAAGTAGTAGAGCTCGAATCCGGTGGCGCGGTCCGCGGGGAAGCCGTCGATGGGGCCGGTGGACATATCGACGATGGCGCGGGCCTGGTCGGGGACCGGGTCGGGACTGAGGGCCTCCAGGTAGCGGCGGTGGGCGATGAGGGATTCGACGGCGGGTTCGATGGTGGCGGTGACATCGACCGCATGGGTGGGCTTCGAGCCCATGACGGCGGCCCAGCGCGGGGACCAGATGGGGAGGTCGGCCAGGTCGGGGAAGATCCACTCGTTGCCCGCGTCGGAGATGGCGTCGAGGGCGGCGCGGCCGACGGCGCGATGGTCGGCGCTATTGGCGTAGCCGGGGGCCCAACCGTCGCCGAAGTTGAACAGCACCACCATCTCTGGGCGGTGTCGGCGAATGGCGGCGGCCAGGTCGCGGCGCAGGGCGAGGGATTCCTCGACCCGGCCGTCCGGATAGCCGAGGAATTCGACCTCGCCGACCCCGACCGATTTGGCGGCAGCGATCTCCTCTGCCTCGCGCAGCGGCCCGGACTCCCCGGGCGGAAGCCCGGCGATTCCAGCTTCACCGCTGGTGACGAGCACATAGCGAATGTCTTTGCCCTGCCTGGTCCAGCGGGCTACTGCGGCGGCCGCACCATATTCGATGTCGTCGGGATGCGCGACGATGACAATGCCGCGCTCCCAGTCCTCGGGTAGCTGCTCCATACCTGCATTCAACACCCGACCCACTCGTCTCGGCACGCCTCGGACGGCATTACCGAGGTTGAACGCCAAGGGTCGGCATTGACGAGGCTACTGGGGTGTGGATTCCGGCCAAGAACACGCCGGAATGACGAGCTGACCCGGTGGTGGCGGGGTCGCACACGTTGTTCGGAGCCACATTCACAGCGCTCCCAGCACTCCCTCGAAGGCCGCTTCGGCCGCACCCAGCAATTTGAGATCGGCTCCGAGCGTGGACTTTTCGATGCGGACGCCGCCGAGTGCGCGGCTCACGATGCTGCGGCGGCGGACTCGCTCCGCCACATCGGCCACCACCTCGTCCGGCAGGGCGGTGAACAGGTCGCCCAGCACCACCAGTTCCGGGCCGAGTACGTTCACGACATTGACCAGGCCGAGGGTCAGCCAATCCGGGTAATCGCCCAGTCGGCGTACCGAATCACTGCCCAGGGCGCGCTGGCCGACCTCGGTCTCCCAGCAGCCCTCATTGCCGCAGTGGCAGGCGCGGCCGCCGGGATGCACGGTCATATGCCCGATTTCGCCGAGGTATCCGGCGGCTCCGCGCAGCAGTTTGCCCTGGGCGATGAGTCCGCCGCCGACACCGACATCGGCGGAGACGAATACCGCGTCGCCGGAGTCGCGCCCCGCGCCGCGCACATGTTCGGCGAGCGCGCCGAGTTCGGCGTCATTGGCAACCACAATCGGGACACCCAGCACGCCACCCATGCGCCGCCCGAGCGCCACTTCCGTCCAGCGCAGATTGGCGGCGGCGTGCACGTGGCCGTCGGCGCGACGCACCACGCCGGGCACCGAAATACCGGCGGCGACGGCACGCACCCCGAGATCCTCGGCCAGCAAGTGCGCCGATTCGGCCACATGGGTGATCAACTCGTCCGGATCACGTTGCCGCCCATGCAGATTCCAGCTGTTGCGGGCCAGGATCTGCCCGCCCAGGCCGACGAGCGCGATCACGGCGCGCTCGACCTGCACGTCCACGGCCAGCACCACCGCCGCCTGCGGTTTCGGCAGCACCAGTAGCGACGGCCGCCCCGCCCCACGCGCCGGCGGTACGGCTTGCCGGGGCACCCGTTCCTCCACGAGCCCGACCTCGGCCAACCCGTCCACCAACATTTTAATGGTGCTGCGGTTGAGTCCGAGATCCGTCGCCAATGCCGCCCGGGTGGCGGGTCCACCGGTGTGTAGCAGCCGGAGCAGGCTCGACCGGTTGTAGCGGCGCACCTCGTCCGGGCGGGCGACGGTCATGCTTTAAGAGATACCACTGCCGGGAAAGCCATTGCCGCCCTCACTGCCGCGTCGCGGCATTGCGACGCCGCGACAGCGCATCGACGGTGGCAGCCAGCAGCAGCACCAGACCGGTGACGATGGATACCACCGCGGCGGGTTGCCGCAGCAGGCCGAGGCCATTGGCCACCACGGCCAGTACCGCGCCGCCGACGACGGCATCGGCGACCCGGCCCTTACCGCCGAACAGCGAGGTGCCGCCGATAACCGCCGCACCGACCGCGAACAGCAGCGTATTGAGTCCACCCGCCTGCGGGTCCACCGAACCGACCTTGGACGAGTAGACGATCGCGCCGATTGCCGCGCAGGACGAACTGATGACGAAAACACTTGCCCGCAACTGAGTTACATCGATACCTGCACGCCGCGCCGCTTCCCGATTCCCACCGACCGCGTAGATGTGCCGACCGTAGGTGGTGCGGTTGAGAACGTAGGTGCCGATGACGAGCAGCGCCAGCACAATCGGCACCACATACGGCACGCCGGAGATCTCGATGAGGTCGCTCGGCGAGCGGTTCACGGTGAGCAGAATCGTCACCACCGCCGCGAATCCGGTGAGCGCCACCACCTTCGCCACGACCAGCGGTGTCGGCTGGGTCACCAGTCCGCGCCTGCGCCGCAGCACATGTCCGCCGAGGGTGACCCCCGCATAACCACCGGCCGCCACCACGAACAGTAGCCAGCTGCCGACGGTCGACAGATTGCCATTGGCGACCTGGTCGAGCACATGCGAGGAGCTGATACCGAATACCCCACCCTCCCCGATGAGCTGCAAGATCACGCCCTGCCAGGCCAGGAACAGCGCCAATGTCACCACGAAGGACGGCATTCCGATCTTGGCGATGAGGAAGCCGGTAATACAGCCGATGGCGGTGCCCACGCAGACGGCGAGGAGCATCTCCACCCACGGGTTGGCTTCGAATCCCACCGCCGCGATGGCGACACCGAGCAGACTCATGAATACCCCGGGCCAGATCCGCAACAGCGCCGCCAGCAGCGCGGCCAGCAGAAGTAGGGCGATAAAGGCCACGAAGACGGTGGATCCCATGCCCGACAGCAGGTTTCCATTCTCGACGTAGTGCATGGCCAAGATCGCGCCCGCCACTCCGGACGCGGTACCCGCGGAGAGGTCGATCTCGCCGATGAGCAGCACGTACACAATGCCGATGGCGATAATGGTCTGCCCCGCGCCCTGTGCCAGCAGATTGGCGATATTGTTGAGCGAGAAGAAGACGTCCGACAGGATCGAGAACAGCACCACCAGTGCGATGAGCCCTAATATGGCTGGTAGCGAACCAATATCACCGGAGCGCACCCGAATTACATAGTCGCGCACCGCTTCCCGGGTCGACATGGTGGTGGTGTCTATCCCGAAATCTGCCGTGGGCGAGCTGGACACGGTCGCCACGCCGGGATCGGAAACCTTGGTCAGGTCATGCTTTTTCACAGCACCGCCGCTTCCGGTCGCGCCAACCCGAGTCCACCGGATCGGCCCGCGGTAATGAGTTCGACCACCTGTGCGTGGGTGACATCGGCGGTGCGCACCTGCGCCGCCATCCGGCCCAGGTACAGCACCGCGATCCGATCGGCCACCTCGAAGACATCGGCCAGGTTATGGCTGATCAGCACCACTCCGAGCCCCTGTTCGGCGAGCCTGCGCACCAGGTCGAGGACCTGCCGGGTCTGCGCCACCCCGAGCGCGGCGGTCGGTTCGTCGAGCAGTACCAGATTGCTGTTCCACAGCACGGCTTTGGCGATGGCCACGGTCTGTCGCTGCCCGCCGGACAGCGACGCGACGGGCATGCGTACCGACTGCACCGTGCGCACTCCGAGCGAGGCCAGGGTGCGCCGGGCCGCCTCCTCCATACTCGCCTCGTCCATCAGCCACGGCCGCCCACGTTCGCGGCCGAGGAACATATTGGCGACAATATCGAGATTGTCGGCGAGTGCGAGATCCTGGTAGACGACCTCGATACCCAGTGCGGCAGCGTCTTTCGGGCCGTGCAGCCGCACTTCCTCGCCCTTGAATCTGACCGTGCCGGATTCGGCGGCGTGGATTCCGGCGACGCATTTCACCAGCGTGGATTTCCCCGCGCCATTGTCGCCGACCAGTGCGGTGACCGATCCGGCCGGCACATTGAAGTCCACATCGTGCAGCACATGCACCGGGCCGAAACTCTTGTTCAGCCCGGTGATGTCGAGCAGCGGCTCACTCACGACCGGATCAGCCGATGCCGAGCTCGGTGCAGGTGGCGCGCAAGTCACCGCCGCAGATGTCGTCGGCCTTCACATAGCCGGTGTCGATCACCGTTTTGACCTGCGCCTTGGTAATCGTCTGCGGGGGCAGCAGGACCGATTTCACATCGCGGTCGCCCTTGGGGTCCTTACTGACGCCCTGCGCCAGCGCATCCGCGGCGGCCGCATCGCCCTTGGCAAGGGCCACAGCGAGTTTGGCGGCGGCCTGGGCCTCGTCCTGAATGGGCTTGAACACGGTCATGTACTGGTCACCGCGCAGCGTCGCCTTCAGCCCTTCGACGGTGGCGTCCTGGCCGCTGACCGGCACGCGGCCATTGAGACCGTTCTTCTTCAACACCGTGATAACCGCACCGGCCAGGCCGTCATTGGCGGCGACCACGCCGTCCACCCTGCCACCATTGCCGGTGAGCAGCTGTTCGAAGATGGTGCCGCCCTTCTGGTTATCCCAGCCGTCGATGGCCTGGCTGTGCACCAGCTTCAGCACGCCCGAATCGTAGAGCGGATCGAGGATATTCCGCTGCCCCTGGTGGAAGAGGGTGGCGTTGTTGTCGGTCGGCGCGCCCTCGATTTCGATGACCTCCGCGCCCGGCTTATCCTTCAGGGCATCGGCAATGGCCTGACCTTGTAGTTCACCGACACGCACATTGTCGAAAGAGACGTAGTAGTCCGAGGATCCGCCGAGGCTGAGGCGGTCGTAGTCGATGGTGGGGATACCTGCCCGCTTCGCCTTGGCGGCTACCGAACTGCCGATCTCACTATTGATGGCGGCGATAATGAGCACCTTCACGCCCTGGGCGATCATGCCGTCGGCGAGGGTGCTGAATTTCTGGACATCACCCTGCGCGTTCTGCACGTCGGCGTCGAAACCCTCTGCTCGCAGGGCTGTTTCGAGCATGGGTTTATCGAAGGATTCCCAGCGCGCGGAGGTGGCGGTTTCCGGCAGGATCACGCCGACCGTGCCGTTCGCACCGCCGCCCGGCGCAGCGGTTTGGTTGTCGTTTTCGCTCGTGGAGTTGGAGCCGCACGCGGTCAGGGCCAGTAGCCCCGACATGGCCAGCGCGCAGGCGACGTACGCCGGGCGGCAGGTGCGATGGGAATTCCGGGACAGCAGACGGTTTTTCGTCCTCATCGGGGTGACCTTTCGAGCAGCGGTCACTGGGTGGTGGCCGCCCACCGAATAAATGTTGTGGGCAACAACATATGCGAAGGCGGTCACACCCGATGGGGAATCGCCCGAATCAGGGCAGCAGAACTACCTTTCCGCCCGCATGGCCCTCGATGACGAACTCGTGCGCGGCGGCTGTCTCGGCGAGCGGGTAGGTCGCGGCGATCACCAGATCGAGTTTGTTGCCGGACAACAGGTCCAGGAGTTCGCGCCAGGCATTGCCGCGGATCTCGGTGCCGGGATCGGCTCCGGGTCCCGCGCCGAGACCCTTGATCTCGGTCTCGGCCACGCGACCGAAGGCGGCGATGGTGGCGATGCGACCGCGGTCGGCGACCAGTTCCAGGGACACATCGACTGCCTCATCGGTGCCGACGGTATCGATCGCGGCATCAATTCCATTGGGGGCCAAGGCCCGTACCCGGTCGATCAGGCCCGGTCCGTACTCGACGGGCTCGACGCCGTAACCGCGCAACCGCTCATGTCGCGATGGCGCGGCGGTACCGATTACGCGGGCGCCACGGGCGACGGCGAGCTGTGCGGCGAGCGAACCGACACTCCCGGCCGCGCCGTGAATGAGAACCGTATCCCCCGCGCTGACCCCGGTGGCGGCGAGTGTGTGGACGGCGGTCCCGCCGACGGCCTGCACTCCGGCCGCGACCTCCCAGCTCACGTCGGCGGGCTTGGGTATGACGCGCGCCGCTTTCGTCGTGACGGCGGTGGCGTAGCCGCCCTCCGGGCGGGCGAGCACCTCATCACCGACTCGAATCGGCCCGCCGGGTCCCACGGCATCGGCGCCGACGGCGGTCACGACCCCCGACACCTCACCGCCGAGCCGCATCGGCAGCGCCTTCGGATCCTTACCGAACGCACCGCTGTAGCGCTTGTAGTCGAAGGGATTCACCCCGGCCGCACGGACCTCGATGGTGACCTCGCCCGGGCCGGGCGCGGGTACCTCGACCTCGGTAGCGGTCAGAACTTCGGGGCCACCGTATTCGGTGGCGACGATCGCAGTTGCCATAGCGCGGACAACGTCGCGTTCCCGCACGCTGTTCCCGACGCGGGCGGTGGTATCGAAGAGTAATGGGCCGCCCGGCATCCCGAGGGATTCCGAACGGCCCGACTCGGCGCGTGCGCGCCGACTAGAGCTTGTTGACCGGCGACTTGTCCGAGGATCCGGATACCGCCTTGTAGAGCAGGTACAGCCCGAACACCACCAGGCTGATCATGAGAATCGGGAACAGGCCCTTGATCAGCGCGCCGATAATGGCGAGCGCGATCCATGCGACCGCGACCACGCCGATGATCTTCCACAGCATTACTACCTCCAGAAAGTCTCCCGAACCGGCAAGCGCGCGATCCGACACACTCCATCCTGACAGGCCGAGGATGGAAAAACACCAGGTCATCAGCGATATCGGGGAAAATTCCGGGTATACCCTGAGGTTTTTCGGGTCAGGTCTGGTGCTTGATCAGGCCCTGCCAGCCCCAGCGTGGGGTGGGCCCCGGGGTGCCCAGGTCGGTGCCGACCGGGTCCTGCGACACCTCGCGGGCGATCGCGGTACCCCACTCGAAGTAGTCGAATACCTGACGGCGCAACTGCGGCTCGGCGGGCAAGGTCTGCTCGATCGCGTCGCTCATCAGCTCCAGCCAGCGTGCCCGATGCTCCTCGGTAATCCGCAGGCCGAGATGACTGTTCAGCAGCGCCTGGTGACCGCCGAGCTCCGCGCTGAAAGTGGCGGGACCACCAAAGATCTCTGCCAGCCAGAGCGCGACGTGATCGACGTGGGTCACGGTGAAGTTCGCGAACACCGGGGCCAGCAGTTCATCGGCCAGGACGCCCTCGTAGAAGGCGTTGCTCAGGCGGCATAGCCCGTCGAGGCCACCGACAGCCTCGAATAGTGTGCGCTCGGCGTTCATACTCACACAATTACACGAACTTGCCAGCGGTGCAGCGCGGGCGCGGACGATGCGGGTGCGGTACGAGAGAGACCTGCCGACGGCGGGTCGTGCGGCAGCAGGCGTCAGGACTGCGGCGGGGTAGCGCGGTAGCGGCTGTCAGCCAGGTCGGTGAGTGCTTGCGCCCAGCCGTCGAGCCGGTCGGCGGCATCGCGGAGGTTGACCATGGCCCAGCCGAGATCGTCTGCGAGGGCGGCACTTTCGGGGACGGCGAGGACTCGGACGGCGGCGGAGACCATCTGCTCATACTCGGTGACACCGGTATCGAGGCGGGCCGTGGCCGCGCGGATGTGATCCGCCAGTGGCGAATTGGCCTGGCCGAGTATGCCCGCGGCGTCCTCCATAGCAGCGATGTCGGCGGCCAGGGCATGCAATGCGGCGGCACCCGAGGCGGCGGTTTCGACAGTATCGGTGAGGTCGTCGACCGGGAGGCGGCCCGATCGGGAGATCTGGTTGCCGAGGCCGTGCATGGCACGTTCGGCGCGTACCAGGCGCGAAATCGCCGCTCGCGCAGCCGAACGCAGGGGTGGCAGACGTCGTGGCCGGAACGCCGCCGGAGGCAGGGGGTCCTTGCGCAATTGCAGGTAGCGCTTGGTGGTGACGGCCGCGCCGGTCACCAGCGCCACCGCGCCACCGCCGACGACGACCACCGCCCAGGCGGGAGCCGAGATCAACACCAGGCCGATGGTGCCGATGGTGGTGACGCCCGAGGCGGTTCCCAACCGCAGACTCCGCCGCCGCACCCGCCGTCGCTTACGCAACTCGCGCTCACGCGGATCGGCCCAGCGCCGCACCGCCGAGAACGCCTGCTCCCCCATCCCCCGCAAGGTCTCCGGCAGTCGCTGCGTCAAATCCTGAGGCTCGACCCCGGCCGGAGCCAACATCTCTCGGAAAGCCTCGGTAGCCCGTGCACGCGGGCCTCGGACACCACGACCGCCAGTAGGCTCACCGCTGGTCGACTCGGTGGCACGCCTCCCGCGGCGAGCACCAGGCCCGGTGGCGGCGAAATCCGGGCCACCAGTGCCCGACATCGACCCCGAATGACGCCGGGGCCCGCGAGCGTCCGCTGAACCGGTGGCATCTGCGCTCGACGACATCGCATCGCCTTGATTCGCCCCGCGCGCAGAGCCGTTGTCCGGCATGTGATTCACACCGTGGTCAGGCGTCGATTGCTGTTCTCGGTGTCGCCGCGTGCCGCTATCGACCGGTCCGCCCTGATCGGCCGGTGCCCACACCTCACGCACCACACCGATATCGAACCCGGGCAACGGATTCCATGGACGACCCGGGTCGGGCAGCGCCTCGGCGGCATCACCGAATCCGGGCGGGCGGGACGGCTGGCCGACGGGATAGCGGGCGGTAGGGCCGGAATTCTGTTCGGCAGCGGTATTCCCACGCTGCGGTGAGGTGGTGCGGTACGAAGTCGCTTCGGCACCCGACTCCCCGCCGACCCGGCCACCCGGTGTGCCGTAGGACGGACTGAGCGAGCCCAGCTGGGCCGGGTACCGCTGCGTCGCATCGGGTTCGGCGGGCCGTCGTGCCGATTCCGGCACCGAGCCGCGCTGCGCGCGTTCTCCGGCGGCCGGATACCGACCGGTGGAGCCGGAATCCGGTCCGGCGGAGGCGTTCTCCGGACGTGTCGACGTGCCGTCGGTGGGGACCACTGGGATCGGGAAGCCCGGTGGCGGGACGGCCGCCCGCTCGGCTACCGGTTTGCGGCGGAAACGGGCGCGGGTGATCGCGGGCTCGCCCTGTGCCCGCGACTTCCCCATCGGTCGAAAACCTTTCGGTTACTGCTGCTGTGCGCTGCGGTCCTTGTTGAGCTGCGCCGCGGCCGGGTTCGCGGCGGGCTGACCCTGGTTGAGCTGCGGGGCCGCTTCACCGGAGGGCAGGGCGTCGCCGCGCATGGAGGCGCGGATCTGCTCGAGGCGGCTGTGGCCGGCCATCTGGACGGAGGCCTGCTGCACCTCCATCATGCGACCCTGCACGGTGTTCTGGGCCAGCTCGGCCGAACCGAGGGCATTGGCGTAGCGGCGTTCGATCTTCTCGCGCACCGCGTCCAGGCTCGGGGTGCTGCCGGGGGCGGAAAGAGTGGAGTCCATCTGCTGCAGGGAGGCCGAAACCTGCTCCTGCATCTTCGCCTGCTCCAGCTGGGACAGCAGCTTGGTACGCTCGGCGACCTTCTGCTGCAACAGCATCGCGTTCTGCTCGACCGCCTTCTTGGCCTGCGCGGCGGCCTGCAGCGACTGATCGTGCAGCACCTTCAGGTCCTCGACGGACTGCTCGGCGGTTACCAGCTGAGCGGCGAACGCCTCGGCGGCATTGGTGTACTGGATCGCCTTCTCGGTATCGGCGGCACTCGACGCCTGGTCGGCCAGCATGACGGCCTGGCGGGCGTTGGCATTGAGCTTCTCCACCTCGTCGAGCTGGCGGTTGAGCTTCATCTCCAACTGGCGCTGGTTGCCGATCACCGACGCGGCCTGCTGTGACAGGGCCTGATGCTGGCGCTGGGCTTCCTCGATAGCCTGCTGGATCTGCACCTTCGGATCCGCGTGCTCTTCAATCTTGGAGTCGAAGAGGGCCATCAGGTACTTCCAGGCCTTGACGAACGGATTAGCCATCGATTGATCCCGCCTCCATCTGACGTGTCGCGCATCTCTGTGCGACATAGTGCGCGACCGTCACGCACCCCGTTGTGTCCCTATCCTCCACTGCGCGGCAGTCGTTGTTGCGATTGTCGATGGTCACGCCGGACCATCGCTGCACGACACCTCTGACACGAAGCCTACCGAGAATTTATCCCTTTTCGCCGCCACCGCACAGCTCACACTCGTTATAGCGCCGGTGATCAGTCGGCCGCGACCAACACCAGACGGTCCGATTTGGGCGCGGGGATGACAATGCGGGGGCCGAACGCGCCGTCTCCACCGCGTGGCGTCGAACCGGCACCGGCCGCCATCGCCACCGCCGCGGACGCATTAGCTCCAGCGGCGCTGGCACCCGCCGGCACCGCTTCCTTGCGCTCGGTGTCGCGGGTGGGCGCCGACGGTGCGGCAGCCGTGCGTTCCGGCTCGCGACGGGCCTGATCAGCGTCGGCCATGGTGGCGCTCACATCGAAGAGGACCTGTGCCAGCGGTAGGTCCAGGGCCTGGCAGATGGCAGCCAGTAGTTCGCTGGAAGCTTCTTTACGGCCGCGCTCGACTTCCGACAGATAACCCAGACTCACCCGTGCCGAGGTGGAAACCTCACGCAGCGTCCGGCTCTGGGCAACCCGAGCACGCCGCAGACTCTCCCCGATTGCTTCTCGCAGCAGCGTCATCTCGTTCTCCTCACTCATCGCCGGACTCAGCGTCTGACTGGACAACGTCCAGCACCGCCCGCGCGTTCCCGGCCCCTCAACCGCTCCGCAAGCTGCGGAGCAGTTCGGTGACCGCGGCACGAACCGCGCTCACCCTGATCGTCCACCGGTCTCCCGACAGTTTCAACCGGACGACCTCGGTGCCCTCTGGTCCGGACAGTCCAAGGAATACCGTGCCGACCGCGCGCCCGTCTTGCGAATCGGGTCCGGCGACACCGGTCAGCCCGATTCCCCAGTCGGCTCCGCAGCGGATTCGCGCGCCCACGGCCAGCTGTTCCGCGGTACTCGCGGCCACCGGACCGTCGGTCGCAAGTGTATCGGCGCTCACACCCGCGAGTGTTTCCTTCAGATCAGTGGCGTACACGATCAGCCCGCCGCGCAGCACCGCGCTCGCACCCGGAACTCCGGCGAGGGTGGCCGCGAGGAGTCCGGCGGTGAGCGATTCCGCGGTGGCGACGGTCTGCCCGCCACTGCTCAGCGCGCGGACGAGGTCGGCGGCGGGCACCTCGGCGGTCAGCGGATCGGTCGAGGGGTGGCCGGTCATGGGACGGGGCCCGTCAGACGGAGTGGCGGGGCGAGCCGAACCAGAGCCGGGCCGCCTGCACCACATAGTCGAGACCGGTCGCGACGGTCAGCGCCACCGCGATGTACATCAGTCCCATGCCGAATGTCACCCACGCGCCCGCGAGCGGAAGTACCAGTACCGCGATGGCGACCGACTGCACCAGCGTCTTGAGTTTGCCACCGCGACCCGCCGGGATGACACCGCGGCGGACCACCGCCAAGCGCAGCAGGGTGACGCCGATTTCCCGGACACCGATCACGACGGTGATCCACCACGGCAGATCGCCGAGCACGGACAGGCCGACCAGGGCCGCGCCGATGAGCGCCTTATCCGCGATCGGGTCGGCCAATTTGCCGAAGTCGGTGATCAGGCCGTACTTACGGGCCAGCTGTCCGTCGAAGCGGTCGGTAATGGCGGCGACGCCGAATATCGCGGCGGCGATCCAGCGCCATCCGGTGTCGTGGCCGTCCGCAGCGAACAGCGCCATCAGGAACAGCGGAACCAGGACGATGCGCAGAATGGTCAGCACATTGGCGATATTCATCAACGGCACGACGGCCGGTTCCATAGCACTCGAGGTGTCCGCGCGAGGCCCCGATACGAATCCGGAGCGCGGTGCGCTCGCTCCGGCCCAGCGGCCTTCTTCACGCTGCACCGTCACCAGCGCCCCCACCGGCCGCTGAATCGGCCATGGGACCCGGATGATTCCGGGGAGCAAGAGGGCTGGATGTCGGACACACCCCCAGCCTATCGGTACCGGAGCCGACTACTGTGCACCCCATGACAACACGGGTACCTCACAGCGGTTCGGTAGGCGGCGCGGCGGCGGGCACACCGCTGGTGCGCCGCGCCCGCACCTCTGATGTGCCCGAGATCAAGCGCCTGATCGACATCTACGCCGGCAAGATCCTGCTGGAGAAGAACCTGGTCAACCTGTACGAGGCCGTACAGGAATTCTGGGTCGCCGAACTCGATGGACAGCTCGTCGGCTGCGGGGCGCTGCATGTACTGTGGGCCGATCTCGGCGAGGTGCGCACCGTGGCCGTACATCCCGGCGTGAAGGGTGCGGGCGTCGGACACCTCATCGTGGAGAAACTGATGGTGGTGGCGCGGGAGCTGGAACTGCGGCGACTGTTCGTCCTCACCTTCGAGGTGGACTTCTTCGCGCGCCACGGCTTCGCCGAAATCGACGGCACTCCGGTGACCGCCGAGGTCTACGCCGAAATGTGCCGCTCCTACGACACCGGCGTCGCCGAATTCCTCGACCTCAGCTACGTCAAGCCCAACACCCTCGGGAATACCCGAATGCTGTTGAACCTCTAACTGTTTCAACCCTCCGCTACCCAGAAAGCCACGCCTGTGCCGATCTTCGCCGTCCACTACACCTACTCCGACGCCACCGTTCCCGGCCGCACCGAACACCGCCCGGAACACCGCGCGTGGCTCAATAACCTCGTCGACCAGGGCACCGCCCTCACCAGCGGCCCCTACCCGGACGGCACCGGCGCGCTCATCATCGTCCGCGCCGATGACGCCGACGCGCTCGCCAAGCTGCTGCCGCAGGACCCGTTCGCCCAGCTGGGGCTCATCGACAATGTGCGATTCGTCGAATGGCTGCCGGTCATGGGCGCGTTCTCGGAGTAACCATGCCAATGCCACCGGCCTACCGAAAGGTGCACCGCCACAACGGATAACTAGGGGTCGAAGTGACTCAGCCCGGTCTGGTAGGCGATTACGACCAGTTGCGCGCGGTCGCGTGCGCCCAGTTTCACCATCGCCCGGCTGACGTGCGTGCGAGCGGTAGCCGGGCTGAGGAACAAGGCGGCACCGATCTCGTCGTTACTCATGCCTTGCCCGACCAGTGCCACCACTTCGCGCTCACGATCGGTCAGCACCGCGAGCCGGTCCTCGGCGGACTTGGCGGCCCTGCGCTGCGCGGTGACCTGGCTGATGAGGCGTCGGGTGATCCGGGGGGCGAGCAGGGCGTCCCCGGCGGCGATCACCCGGATGGCGTGCAGGAGTTCGGCGGGGCCCGCGTCCTTGAGCAAGAATCCGCTCGCGCCTGCCGCCAGGGCCTCGAAGACATTGTCCTCGGTGTCGTAGGTCGTGAGGATGAGAACCTTGACCTGTTCCAGCCCGCCGGTCGCGGCGATCTGGCCGGTGGCGCGGATCCCGTCCAGCCGTGGCATGCGGATATCCATGAGAACGACGTCGGGACGGGTGGCGCGGGCTAGTTCGACGGCTTCCGCGCCATTTGTGGCCTCACCGACCACCGTGATGTCGTCCTCCAGGTCGAGCAGAACTTTGAAGCCGGATCGGACCAGGCGTTCGTCGTCGGCGAGTAGCACCTTGATCGGTGGCGTGACGTTCACGGGCGCGACCCCACCGGGGCGAGCGGCAGGTAGGCGATGATGTCGAACCCACCATCGGGACGCGACTTCGCGTCGAGTTCACCGCCGAGCAGTTGGCAGCGTTCGCGCATTCCGACGATCCCTCGACCGGTCGTGGCCGAGTTGGGGGTCGGGACGTGCGTGGAGTCGCGGCGGCCCTCGTCGGCCACCCGTATCCTCAGGGCATCGATGCCCGGCTCGAGCGACACAGTCACGCGGGTCGGTCCGACGTGCCGGATGACGTTGGTAATCGCCTCCTGCACAATGCGATACGCGGCGCTACCTACCGCGCTCGGGAGTGGCGTTACCGGCGAGGTCTGTTCGATGGTGATGTCGAGCCCAGCATTGCGGGCCTTATCGGCGAGTTCGCGCACCTGGTCGAATCCGGGATAGGGCTCGCGTTCGTCGCCGTCGCGCAGGACACCGAGGATGGCGCGCATTTCGTGTAGCGCGCGCGAACTGGTCTGCTCGATGGTGCGCAGCGCTTCCCGGGCCTGTTCCGGTCGTTTGTCGAGTACGTGTGCGGTGACACCGGATTGCACATTGATAATGGCGATGGCGTGGGCGACGGTGTCGTGTACTTCGCGCGCGATGCGTAGCCGTTCGGCGTCGACCCGCGCCCGGGTCTCCTCGTCGCGAGACCGTTCCGCCAGTTCAGCCCGTTCTTGTGCATCGGCGGCGATGACACGACGAGACCGGACGGATTCGCCGAGCGTTGTGCTGATCACCGACGCACCGATCCGGAAGAACACCCAGCCGATGGCCACGCGCGGTTCGATATCGGCCGCGGCGATCAGCCAGCCGAGGGCCAGCGCCGTGATTCCGCCAGCGGCGATCATCAGGGTCCGGCGCCCGTCGCCGTAGGCGGTGAGGGTGTAAAGGGCCACGAAGAGGCTGAGATAGGAAAGCCGGTCGGGGAAGTCGAGGCCGAAGTAGATCAGGCTGGCCACCGCGGTGATCGTGAACACCAGCATTGGTCGGCGGCGGCGGAGGGCGATGGCCACACCACTCACGACCAGCAGGGCATATCCGAAGGCCGACACGGGTTTCGGTACCGGTTCGAGTGGCACCGGGATCGCGGCGCTCTGCACCTGGACCACGGTGACGAACAGCGCGAGTAGCACATCCGGTAACCAGGCGGGCCGGCGTGTGAACCAGGCGGACAACTGTTGCGATACCGCCCGCAGATCCATGCGGCGATCGTACGGTACTCAGGGAAGTCGAACGGCCGCTCAGACGCGTGATCGACTACGTCCACCGACGTAGCTCAGCGGGATCGCCCTGCGCGGTTTCACGTATACGGTGTCACCCGTCGCAGGACTCGGAGCGAGGCCGGTCGACGCGACGATCGACGCCATGAAAAAGGTCTTCACCGGTATGGCGGCCCTGCTGCTGCTCGCCGTCATCGCACAGTTCTATTTGGCCGCGGGCGGCGCCTTCGATACCGCGCCCAATGAGGAATCCTTCCAACCACATCGCATGCTCGGCAACGCGATACTCGTCTTCGCGTTCGTGGTCACGATTGCCGCCGCCATCGCCCGGATGCCGGGCCGACTCATCGGACTGTCGGGTTTGGTCGCCGGGTTGGCGATCGTGCAATCGGTGATCCGGGAAATCGCAAAATCACTCGGTGACGGCACCAGCGCCAGCGGCTTGATCTTCGGCCTGCACGCGATCAACGGGCTGGTCATCCTCGGCGTGATCGGGATGATTGTGCGGCAATCGCAACGGATTTCGTGGACGCCGGTCGATCTCGCCCGAACTTCGTCATGACGACCGCCACCTGGATCCTGCTGGACCACGGCGTCGCGCTGCTGACCGTCATCGTGTGGTTCGCGGCGGGTGTCACCCTGTCGCTGCGCTGTGTCCGGCTCGCCCGCGTTCTCCTGGTCGCGGCGCTACTGGTGACCTCGGCCCGGGCGGTGTCGGTAGCTGTGCTGGCGGGTAGGGGCTGGTGGTTCGTTCAGGAGAAAGTGCTCCTCGGGCTGCCGATGATCGGAGTGGCCGCACTGGCCGCCACGGTGATCACCGGGCCGCGGCTGCTCGCCCGAGTCGAAGCCGCCCGGCAGCCCGAAACTATCGATGCCGCAGGCGTTGTCGCGTTGCTCACAGCTGCTTACGCCGCATTGGCAGGTTTCGTGGTGACCTTCCTCTTCGGATACCCGCTGACGCTCGGCACCGCGTTGCTGACGATCGCACTCGTCTGCGCCGGCGCGCTGCTGACGGTGCGAGTGCTCGCGACATCGGACGCCGACGAGGCATCGGATATCGATCCGACCGGGCCGGAGGTTTCGCGCCGCCGCTTTTTCGGCTTCGCTGGTGGTCTGGTGGTCGTCGGTGCGGCGGCTACCGGTGTGGGTCTGTCCGTGCGCCCCGGCGCGTCGATGACCGATGGTGGTGGTCCCGATCCGATATCCCGTACGGCCGTCTCGGTGACCGATCTGCGGTGTACCGCCGCACCGGCACCGGGTGGCGTCCGGCGCGAATATGTCTTGGAGGCAAGGAAAGCCACGCTGCGCTCGGAGTCCGGGCATGACATCGACGCATGGACCTTCGACGGCACGGTGCCCGGCCCGCCGATTACGGCTGTCCGGGGCGATCTCATCGAGGTCACACTGGTCAACCACGATATCGACGACGGAGTAACCCTGCACTGGCATGGCTACGACGTGCCGTGTGGAGAGGACGGTGCGCCGGGCGTCACCCAGGACGTGGTGCGGCCCGGCGGCGAATTCGTCTACCGGTTTCGAGCCGACCAAGCCGGAACCTACTGGTACCACACGCATCATGCGTCACACCTCGGCGTGCGCCGGGGGCTTTACGGCACTCTCGTCGTGAAACCCCGCACCGAAAACCACACCGAGCAACTGGATCTGACGCTGCCCGTGCACACCTTCGACGGCATCGCCACGATCGCGGGCGGACTCGAACACCTCGCACCGGCAGGTACCACGGTACGGCTGCGAATAATCAACACCGACTCAGATCCACACCGATTCGCATTAGCGGGCACCGCATTCCGGGTGGCGGCCGTCGACGGCCGCGACCTCGAACGACCCGGCGAGATCAGCCGGATCGGGCTGCGACTGCCCGCATCCGGACGCTACGACCTGGTATTCGATATGCCGAGCACCCCCGTAGCGCTGATACTCGACGACCATGCCCCCACCGTGTGGCTGCGACCCCGGTCCGATGCCCCGGACACCGAACCGTCCACATCGGGCACCGCGAGCTGGCCCGAACTCGACCTGCTGACATACGGCACCTCGGTCCCGGTCGCATTGCGCACCGCCACCGCCGACCGGCACTTCACCCTGGTTCTCGACCGTGGGGTGGCTATGGTCGACGGAACACCGGCATACGCACAGACTGTCAACGGCCGCGGGCACCCGTCGATCCCCGATCAGCTTGTCGACGAAGGCGATATCGTGCGCTTCACCGTGGTCAACCGCAGTCTCGAGACCCACCCCTGGCATCTACACGGCCACCCGGTGCTGATCCTCTCCAGAGACGGGACGGCGTCATCGGGCAGCCCACTGTGGGTCGACACCTTCGATGTTCGCCCCGGACAGGTATGGGAGGTCGCCTTCAGAGCCTCGAATCCGGGCATCTGGATGAACCACTGCCACAACCTGCCCCATGCTCATCAGGGGATGATGCTGCAATTGCGCTACGACGGTGTCACCAGCCCATTCGACGGTATGCATGCCGTCGGGGCGAGCCACAACCACCCGTAGCCGCCGCGATCGGCTACCGATCACCCTGCGAATAAATCGGTTTCGTTCGGGAAACTCCGGTGTTAGCGTGAATTCAGCGAAATCCACCGACGACAGGAAAGGCGGTCACCATAACGATGTTGCAGCTTCAGCAGAACCAGCGCGGGATCGACCGTACCTTCCTTCTTCGCGTACGTATCGCCGTACGGAGTGGTCCCTAGATCTCCCCTACCCGAGATCACCGAAAGGGGTCGCTCCACGGCACATCGCCAGGAGCGACCCCTTTTCCGTGTCTATTCCCTCGTAGCCCAACTGGCAGGAGGCGTCGGATTCAGAATCCGGACAGGGTGAGTTCGAATCTCACCGAGGGAACCCAACTTTCACGCCCCGCGCACCTCAGCGTGGAGTAGATGTCAATGGCGATATCCGCGCGGGGCCGAGTGTCCGTAGCTCAAAGGAAGAGCTCCTCTCTACGAAGGAGGAGGTTGGAGGTTCGAATCCTCTCGGGCACACCAGCACCATCTTCACACTATGGCGGGGGGCAATACGTCCGCGCGCGGGTGGCAGCAGTTTCTCCAGGATGCCGATACGGCGGTGCCGCCGGATCGGGTGGCTGTTCGGCGGGAAAGCCGCCGTGATCGGGCTGGGCGATACGGCTCTCGGCCTGACCGTGTTCCTGGTGGACACGCTCACTCGATAGGACGGCCGGTCGGCGGTGCGATGCCCGCCGATCGGCGGGGCAACTACCGAAATCCGCCGGATGGTCCGCGACCCGTGCTGCGGAGCGAAAACGACCGAGGTGTCCACTGGCCGCCTACGAGATTCCCGAACTGCCCCTGCCTGATATTCGCGACTTCTTCCGGCAGGTGATCTGGCGTGGCGGGACTTCCAGGATCATTCGGAGCTCGCACGCAACCCTGGCCTCGACCGATCATCCCCGGCTCGGCGACCGGTACTGTCGCATCTGGACTCCGGTGGCGAGCACCCTGAAACTCATCACGGATTGGCGAACTGTGTGGCGAACTCCCCGAGGGGCTCGATTTCGGTGATCACGTCGATCAGCACACCACTGGGGTCGGCGACGATGAAGTGTCGCTGCCCGAATTCCTCACTGCGCAACTCCAGTTCGGGGTGGAGTCCTTCGCTGACGACGAGCCGTTCCCACTCCGCGTCCACGTCCTCGACCTCGAAGTTGAGCAGCAATCCCTGTACGGGCCTGCGATACGCCTCGGGAACCGTCGGGTGGGTGTAGTCGAGCAGGGCCAGTTCGTACGGCTGTTCGCCCGGTCGACGCAGGCTCACATACCAGTCGGCTTCGAAGGTCACGTCGAACCCGAACAGCCTGGTGTAGAAGTCACGGGACTCCTGGATTCGCGATGTACCAATGACCGGATAAAAGCTGGTGAGTTTCATGAGGGTATCCCTGAGTTCGTAGATGTATGGTGTCGGCGCCCTGCATATCCAAGGCGGTGGGATGTAGCTGATCTGGGTTCCAGCCTGTCCCGCAGCGGATTTCGTGCGAACCGAACTCGAGACTGCCCGCTACGCGTAGCCCGAACAACACGGAAATTCCATAGCTGGCGATTACATCCGCTTATCCATCGTGCTCCCAGCGGCCGGGTCGAGACATCTGGGCCGTTGCCGATCCGACAGCGGGCTGACGCCTGGTGCGGTAGCTGTCGCGGCTGTCGGCGAGCAGCAGGTCCGGCGCTTCCATGGCGGCGAAGTGCCCGCCGCGGTCGCACTCGGTCCAGGCGACGCGCGCTGTCGAGCGCGGCCCGCCACCACCGTCCGGCAGCGGTGACATGCGCTGTGCCTGATCCCAGCGCACTGTCGATTCAGCGGACTCGATGTTCCCGGAGGTATCCGCCGAGTGACGGTATCCACCCCTGCCGATGGCGGGTTTGCGTGCCGGGTTCGAATCAGCCCGAACCCGAATAGCATTGGCGGCCTTTCGGTTACCGGTGCGAGACGCACGACCGGTCAGCACAGGGCGTCGGCGCGACCATGGACCCTTCAGGAGCGCGGCAGCCGCAGTTCGACGCGGAAACCGCCATCGCCGGTACGACCACTGAGCAGCTGCCCGTCCAACAGTTCCGCACGCTCGCTGGCGCCGCTCCGTAATGCCGCGACGGTCGCCCATCGACTGGACGGTGGCGCGAAGTCGTTTACCCGGCAATGGTTTTCGGCTAGCCCGGTGCGGCGAACCGATTCATGCCGTATCGGCAGTCGAGGTGGGCTCAGTCGTCGCGGAATTGTTCGACACGGTGCGATAGACGTTCGGTGAAGGTTTCCGCCCACACCTGTGACTCGTCGCCGACCTGGGGCGGTGTCCGCGGCGCGGGCACAACCGCGGGGAACGCACGCCCGAGGCTCTTTCCCGGCTTGGTTCCCACCGCCAGCAGTCGCACACCCCAGCAGACATACGCCTCCAAGCTCATTCCGGCGCACTCGGCGGCGTCGCGCAGATGCTGCCACTCGACGTCATCCATGGTCACGGTCACCGCGATATCCCTGGTCGTCATACCTGACAACGGTAGTCGTACCGGTTTCGGCGCAGGACCGGTTCGACCGCGTTGTGTCGCGCCTCGGCCACGATGTACGGCAGATTATCGGGTATCTGCTCTTTACCGAGGACGACCGAACTCGCTGTCGGTAACCCACGCGGCGAACGCATCCCATTCGCCGGGGGTGAAGAGGAGGGCGGGGCCGGACGGGTTCTTGGAGTCACGCACCCCGACCATGCTTTTCGGTAGCCAGGCCACTTCGCCGCATTCGGTCTGGCCGCTGCTGTGACTACTTGGGTAACTGCTGGGTGCGGTGGCGGGCACGGACCGCCCTGGTCGTGTCCGGGCGGATGGTGCTCGACGCGCGGGGCACGCGGGCACCGACGGTGGCTCGAACGCCTCTGTTCACACTCATGCGGAACGCAGTATCGAATTGCGCCGCAGCGTTTTTCGGAGGTCGACATGTACTCCGATGATCGCGAACAGGTCGAACTTCAGGTCATCCAGGACGTTCTCGATACCGTCGAAACCCAACTGCGGGAACGCGAACGGCGCGGATGGCGGTTGACAGTGCCGCGCTCGCAGGTCTACGCGACCGTCCTGTACGCCGTCATCGTCAGCGCCCGAGCCTCACACGCCTTCCCGGCCACACTCGACCGGGCCGACATTCTCGACGAGTTCTTCGACGGTATCGAATCTTCCGATTCCCTCGATGCCAGGCAACCCGTCGAGGACGCCGTCAGGAACCACACGGTGCACGTGAACTGAGGCGGAGACCGCTCACCCGACCCCATTCTCGGACCTGCTGGCGCACACGCGATTCCATGGGTGATTCAAGCCATGACCGGTCAGGTCTTGACTCGGATGAATCGAGATGATTCGATCTGAATCATCATGAATCAACCGGCAGAGGGCGCAACAGCGGCGGCGGCGACCGCCGCGAATGCTGTTGCGCACCAGTCGCGCCCGCGCCAGCAGTTGGCGGCGGAGCTGCGCCGGTTGCGCGACGTTGCCGGGATCTCCGGGCGGGAGCTGGCCAAGCAGGTCGGAATCAGCCAGTCGACGTTGTCTCGGATCGAGGCGGGGCATGTGGTTCCCCCGCTTCCGCAGGTGCTCGATTGGGCCAATGCTGTGGGGGCAGAAGCCGATTGCCAGAAAGCGTTGCGCGCTCTCACGGAAGCGGCGCACTCACCCGAGGTGCACGACTGGGCGACCTCGCTCGCGGATCGCCCGCATTTGCAGGACGATGTCCGGGCTTTCGAGGAGGACGCGCACCTGGTGCGGAACTTCCAGCCCGCACTGGTGCCGGGTCTGCTCCAGACCGCCGACTACGCCCGTCGGGTGTTCGCCACTTTCGATCCGCCCTATCCGCCCGACGCTCTGACGGCAGCGCTCGCCGCGCGCCTGGAGCGCCAGCGGGTGCTGTACGACCCCGCGAAGCGTTTCGAATTCCTGATTACCGAAGCGGCCTTGCGCTTTCGCCCCGGACCCCATCGCGTACTCCTCGCGCAACTGGATCGGATCATCTCGATCGAGACCCTCGATACGGTCACCATCGGGGTGATCCCGCAGGATATCGACGCGAGCACCA
The DNA here is from genome assembly GCF_001613345.1 of Nocardia uniformis NBRC 13702. Taxonomy (GTDB): domain Bacteria; phylum Actinomycetota; class Actinomycetes; order Mycobacteriales; family Mycobacteriaceae; genus Nocardia; species Nocardia uniformis. The sequence goes on from NZ_BDCE01000093.1 coordinate 57,528, forward strand.
CGATCCCGCACGGTTTCGTCATCTACGACAACGATGACCACGCACTCGCCTCCGCGGAACCGATTCCGGGAAGCATGGTCACCCGCGGCCCGGAAGGCGTCGACGCCCATCGCCGCCGCTGGGTGGCTTTGACTCGAATGGCCTTGTTCGACAACGAGGCCCGCGCATTTCTCACCGAACTCCGGGACGAAATCCACCGCCTCGCAACCAATTGACCATTTTCCAGCGGCCGTCGAGGGGTCGGTCGCATGTGGGGGTGGTGGTGTCGCAGCGAATTCGCTGCGACACCACCAGCACATCAGTCGACGAAATCGAATTCGCCGGCCCGCACACCTGAAGTGAACGCTCGCCACTCGGATTTCGTGAACCACAGTGTCGGACTGTGCCGATCCTTGGAATCACGCACCGCGATCCGGCCTTCGTGGTACGCGACCTCGACACAATCGCCGCCACCATAGCTGAAGCTGCTCTTGGCGAACCTCGGGCCGCGATGTTCCCGGCGAATCATATTGCAGTTCATGGCATTAGTTCCTTCCCCCGGAGGGTCACTCCCCATGACCCTTCACCTGAAGCACTTGCGACCAACACAGTGCTCTCCGAACCACCGTGCGCGCAACTGAATTCATCCGGGCCTGCACGCCGAGGCATCGAAATGCTCATGAAAGCAACCTTACGGCGACCCACCGACAAAACACCGGGGCGCACGAATCGCAGCTCAGTGGATCGGCGGGACGAATTCGAACGTCGTTCCGAGCAACCACACGAGCAGTAGCACCACCGGCAGGTGAAACATGAACTGCAGGAACGTGAAACCGACGAGATCGCGCGCCCGCAGTTTGAGGACCGCGAGCAGGGGCAGCATGAAGAACGGGTTGATGAGGTTGGGCAGGGCCTCGGCCACGTTGTAGATCTGGACCGTCCAGCCGAGATTCATCTGGACGTCGGTCGCCGACTGCATGACATAGGGGGCCTCGACGAGCCACTTGCCGCCGCCGGACGGGACGAAGATGCCGAGTATCACGGTGTAGATCGCGATGATAATGGCGAAGCTGCCGCCACCGCCGATGCTGGTGAAGAACTCCGCGAGGTGCTCGGAGACGGTGATACCGCCCCGGCCCTGCGCCTTGGTGAGGATCGCGGCCATGGCGGCGTACAGCGGGAACTGGACGAGTATTCCGGCCGTCGCGGGTACGGCGAGGGAGACGGCCTGCAAGAACTTGCGCGGCGTCCCGTGCAGCGCCAGGCCGAGCATGAGGAAGACGAGCAGATAGCCGTTCAGGCTGCTGACCACCGTGAGCACCGGTTTCGAGGCGAGTTGGGAGATCAACCAGCCCGCCGTCATCAGGACCGCCAGCATCGGCAGGATGCGGCTGTACTCGAGCCACTCGCCCGGCCGGGAGCGCGGAGCCACTTGCGCGGGCTGATCATCGAGATCGACGTCCATCTGCTCGGCGGTCTTGATCGCCGCGCCCTTCGGGGCCGAGTAGTGCGCGATCACCACCGTGATCGCCATGATGATGGCGCACATGAGCATGGACTGCCAGGTGAATATCGTGCGTCCGAAGTCGAGGACACCGGTGATATTCAGCAGTGCCGGAGGCAATGAGGCCGCCGTCGCCTGCAGCTGCGCGGCCGAGGACGAGAGCCCGAGCGCCCACACCGCGCCCAACCCCATGAATGCCGCCGCGCCGAGGGCACGGTAGTCAACGCGGAGATCGGTCCGACGGGCGATCGCGCGGGCCAGCAGACCGCCGAACACCAAACTGAGGCCCCAGTTGACCAGCGATACCGACATCGACAGGAACGCAACGAAACTCACTGCGCTGCTGGCGGTTCGCGGCACAGTGGCCAGTTTGTCGATCAGCCGGGCGACAGGCGGCGACGTGGCGACGACATATCCGGTGAGCACAACCATGGCCATCTGCAGGGTGAACGCGGTCAGATCCCAGAATCCGTCACCGAACGCGTCGACAACTGTCTGCGGAGACGAGCCGTTGGCCAAAGCTGCTGCGGCCACCAGGAATACGCCCGCGAGCGCGACGACATAGGCGTCCGGGAACCACTTCTCCGTCCACCCGGCGAGCGCCTGGGCAACCCGCGCGAGTCCCTTCTCCGAGTTGCGTTCTTCGATCGTCGACGTCATCGGGTTGTCCCTCACCTTTCGCACACCAACACCATTCATGTGATGCGTCACACATGCCTGGTCGGTCAGTATTGATGTGCGAACCGGTGGGGACAATGACGAAATACGCAGGTGCGGTCTGCAAGGATGCAGAACCGCACTGGTTCAGTGCCCTGCGCTGAATCAGCTGACGAGGGTCAGGAATTCCGCGAGGCTGATGCGCTGATCCCCGTCCAGGTCGGTCTTCTCCAGGATCGCCAGGGCGGCCTTCTTGGCGGCGTCGGTCGAAAACCCGTACGCCTCAACGGCCTGCGCGTACTCCTCGAGGGTGATGTAGCCGTCACTGTTGGCATCGACCTTCGTGAATACCGCCTTGGCCTCCGACACGGTAAAGCCACCCATGACCACTCCTTCGTTTGTTCCGAAAACCGAACAGCCACAGGAGTATCGCACCCGGCGCCGCCAGTGGTCAGCCGCGATACATCTTCTCGATCGCGTCGGCGAATCGCTCGGCGATCACATGGCGCTTGACCTTGAGGGTGGCGGTGAGTTCGCCGGACTCCTCGCTGAAGTCGCTATCGAGTACAGCGAACTTCTTGATGGCTTCGGCGTGCGAAACGGTGCTGTTGGCGTCGTCGATCGCCTGCTGTACCTCGGTCCGGAGTGCGGGGTCGCTGGACAGGTCGGCGATGGTCGCGGTCGCGGGTTTGCCGTTGGCCGCCTTCCATGCCGTGAATGCTTCGGGGTCAACGGTGATCAGCGCGGTGATGAACGGGCGGCCGTCGCCGACCACGATGGCTTGTGAGATCAGCGCGTGAGAACGGATACGGTCCTCCATCGGACCGGGTGAGACATTCTTGCCGCCCGCGGTGACGAGCAGGTCCTTCTTGCGTCCGGTGATCGACAGGAAGCCGTCCTCGTCGAGTTCACCGAGATCGCCGGTGCGCAGCCAGCCGTCGTGCAGTGCCGCGGTCGTGGCCTGCTCGTTGTGCCAGTATCCGGCGAACACCACACCGCCGGACAGTTCGATCTCGCCGTCGTCGGCGATCCGAACGGCGTTGCCGCCCAAGGGTTGTCCCACGGTGCCGATCTTCACCGAACCCGGCACGTTGACGCAGTGCGCCGCGGTGGACTCGGTCAGTCCGTAGCCCTCGTAGATCGGGACACCGACGCCGCGGAAGAAATGTCCCAGCCGAGGGGCCAGCGCCCCGCCACCGGAGATGACGAACTCACAGTCACCACCCAGCGCGGCCCGCAGCGGCGAGTACACCAACCGATCGCACAGCGCGTACTGAAGGCGCAGGAGCGGGGACGGTCGATGCGCGAATCCGCCTGTGTGATCTACCTTTTCGCTCCATCGGATCGCGGTGCGTTCGGCGAATCGGAACACCGCGCCCTTGACCTCGCCGCCCTCGTGCGCCTTCTTGTTCGCACCGTCACGCACCTTCTCGAACACCCGCGGCACCCCGAGAATCGTATGCGGGCGGAAGCGGGTGAACTGCGCGGTAATGGTCTTGAAGTCCGACCAGTGCGCCTGCGTCATCCCCGCCTCGAAGGCGGCCATCGATACGGCGCGAGCCAGCACGTGCGCGAGCGGCAGGAAGGTGAGCATCCGCTGCCCCGGATAAGCGACGTCACCGATGCTGGCGCTGCGGATGCCGCGTACCTCCGAGAGGAAGTTGCGGTGGGTGAGCATGCAGCCCTTGGGACGGCCGGTGGTGCCGGAGGTGTAGACCAGGGAGGCGAGATCATCGGCGCGCAGCCCGTCCAGCCGCTCGCGCAGGACCTCGTCGGGAACACTCGCGCCGTCGGCGATCAGGACAGCCTCGGCCCCATCGTCGATGACCAGCATTCGCCGCAGCGTGTCCGGCGCTCCCTCGAGCAGCTCCTTGTGCCGGGCGGTCTCCATCACCGCGAGCGCCGCGGCGGAGTCCTCGAGAATCCACCACACCTGGTCGGCGGCGGAGGAATCGTAGACGGGGACGGTGACCGCGCCCGCGGCCAAGATCGCGAAATCGAGCAGCGTCCACTCGAACCGGGTCGCGGACAGCAGCACCACCCTGTCCCCGCGCTGAATTCCATTGGCGATCAGCCCCTTGGCGACCGCGGAGACCAGACCCGCGAACTCCTCGGCGGTGACGTCGAGCCAGCGTTCCCCGGTGAGCCGGGAGAACAGCACTCGCCGAGGTGCTTGCTCGGCCTGGTTGTAGACCGAGCCGACAATGGTGTCGTGCTCGGCGATGGTGAATGTGGTCGCCGCGGCGAACTCACGCATGATCGTCTCCAATGGTCGGATCGGGGTGTTGGAAGCGCCGCAGCGCGCGGGCGAAGTCGGCAATCTCCCCGGGTGTCCAGTCGGCCATGCGCTCGTCGAGCCGGGCGAGGTCGTGTCCGGTTGCTGCCGTCAACGCATGCCGCCCGGCGGTGGATAGCGTCAGTGGGTAGCCGGCGTGCAGACTGCCCTCCCCCGCCTCCACCCAGCCCGCGTCCATACACGCGCGCAACTGCCGCGACACCGTCGACCGATGTACCCCGAACGACTCGGCGATCTCGGTGGCACGGCAGCCCGGGTTCCGGTCTATATAGGACAGTGCCGCCCGCTGCGCGAATGGCGGAAGCGCCTCGACGGCAGGGCGGCCCGCGATGATTTCGCGGACGATGTGCGTCAGCGCGTCGTGGACCGCGACCAGCTCGGGAGACCACCGCCCGGATGGGTGTTGCATAGCGCAACTATAGCCCCGCCGCGGGCGGCCCCCTCACTCTCACCGAGCCGGAGGCTGCCCGGATCGGGTGGTACCGAGTTTACCGGCGTAGACCTACATCGTTGACAGTCGGTGGTGGGCGGCGTCTACTGGAGGGACGTCCACAGTTATGGGGACGCCGAGAGGTGTTCGATGAACGGAACGCGTGACGGCCCTTCGGGCGCGAGCCCACCAACCCGCAACAGTCCGCTGAACCGGGCGGCGGTCCTGACGGCCGCACTCGAGCTGATCGACCAGAGCGGTGTCGATCGGTTGTCCATGCGCCGACTCGGCGAGGCGCTGGGCCGCGACCCGATGGCGCTCTACCGGCACGCCACGAATAAGGCCGCGGTGCTCGACGGCGTCGCCGAGATGGTGCTGGGACAGCTCACCGTCGACACCTGCGATCCGGACTGGCGTCATCAACTGCGATTGATCGCGCGAGACTTCCGGCGTATCGCCGTCGACCACCCGAACGTGGTTCCGCTGCTGGTCACCCACCCGCTGGCCACCCCGCTCGGATTGCGCCCCATCGGCACCCTGCGGCCCCTGGAACACATCCTGAGCCTGCTCACCAAGGCGGACTTCACCGGCGCCGACGCCCTGCACATCTACCGCGCCCTGTTCGGATTCCTCTACGGCCACGTCCTCACCGAAATGCAGGAAATTGTCGAACAGCCCGGGGAGTCAACGGATTTGCTGCGATTGGGCCTGTATCGCCTACCGATCGGCGAGTTTCCGCTACTACGCGGTCTCGCCTCCGAGCTGGCCGCCTACGACGGCGGCGAAGAGCTCGAACGCGGCCTCGATGTCTTGCTCACCGGTCTCACCACAGCCGTGCCGCCGTCACCGAGGGAATCACCGTGACCGTCGGACTCGCGGTCGTACTCGTCGCAGCCGTCGTCGGCGCCTGGGCCAGTGCGTGATTCGATCAAATGGAGACAGGAAATGAGAGCCTACGAAGACCGAGACGGTTACATGCGAGTCCGTGGCGGCTACCGCTCGAGAGGGCCCGGTGTCTTCACGATCCTGCTGTTCGCGTGGCTGCTCATCGGCGCCGTCGCCGGTGGGCAACGGCAGTACTACCAAAATCTGCCCGACACCTGCGCAAGCACCGGAACGATCGCCGTGACCGTCGCAGCCGGTCCGCTGAACTACCTCGGCATGAACCCGAAAGTCGCCAGTTGCGATGTCGAGGTGCTGCACCCCGGTCCGGGAACTCCCGGGCTGACTTCCTAGCGGTAGTAGACCTTCGCCCGATCGGCCGGGCAGGCGCATTCTCGATCCAGCCCGCCCGCCACCGTCGCGGAGCAGTACCTGACGCCGATCCGGTCGTGGGCCTCCCAGTCGTGCGGGCATGCCGCACAGGAGGTTTCGATCGGCGCGGCCGTCACGGGGGTGACACAACCGTTCGAAGACATCAGCCTCCCCAATCTGTAGACCTACAACGTAGACATACGTCGCTGACACCCAGGCTACACCTCGTTGGGCGCGTCAAAAACCGTCGCCCCTCGATCTCGATCCGCTCGGTCCGCCGGTCAATCGGTGAGCCAGGACGGAATTTCCGCGCCGCTGGAGTACTGCTCCCACAACGACCCGAGGTCGGGCCGACGGGGCACACCGTCGCGTCCGCCGACGGTGCCGGACGCGGCCAGCGCCATGACGTGGGCGAGGTTGACCGCTTCGACCGGGGTACCACCGTTCAGCAAGGTCAACATGACACCCGCGACCGACGCGTCGCCAGCGCCGGTGGCGTCGGTGAGCCGGTGGCAATCGACGTCGACGACACCGTCGGGATAGTAGGTTTTCATCCGACCACCGGGCTCGCTCACCGTGATCGCGACCGACCGCGTCTGGGTAGTTCCCATAGACAGTTTGAGCACCGTGACAGCCGGCTGCAGTCGCGACAGCCGCGCGCGCATGTCACGAATCTTGTCCTCTACCGGTCGATCCTGAATTGCGTAGTGCCCTAGCAATACGTCGAGCTGCTGTTCGTAGACGAACACCACGTCGGCGAGGCTCAGCAGCGGTTCCATCCGCGCGGTTCCCAGTGACGCATAGATCGCGCCGGGGTTCAGTGTGATCACCGTTCGGTCGGCCACCGTAGCGGCAACTTCCTGTTGGAGCACTCGTTGCCCGTTACCCGCCATGGATGTCAGGTGCAGAATTCGACATTGCTGCGCGGCCTCGACCAGCGCGTCCACCCGGCCTTGGCGACGCAGCCGCGTCGCCAACTCCGAATTGATACCCGGCGATACGACAATCATCCGGCCCCCGGACTGGTCCGCTAGGACGATAGTGCTGCCCGTGGGAAGGCGGGAATGGGGCACGGCGAGAACACCGGCGACATCGACATCGTCACCGGCGAGCTGCGCTAGGAGATTGCGGCCTTCGCTGTCGTCGGCGACGATTCCGGCGACAGCGGCGCGGCCTCCGATTCGCGACAGTGCGACGGCGGTGTTGGCGCCGGAACCGCCGGGCGCGTACTGGCTCCGACGGCTGACGACCTCATGGTCACGCTGGATGCGGTCGACCAGATGCACGGCGTCGGCATTCATCGCTGTGATGGTCAGCAGATCGGTGGGACAGTCGCGCCGCGCCTTCTCGACGGCGTGAGTCCATCCGTCGACAGGCTGCGGGGAAGTGTTGCCGTAGTTCCGGTAGAGGTCTTCCCACCAGTCGTGGTTGCGCCATTCCGGTCTGATCCGTCGGCCCGTCCGGTCGGCCTGATCGAGACACGCCCTAACAAATGCCTCCACCGTGGACCAGGCCGGTGCCCGGGTGTCGGCGGGAGAATCCATGCGGCTGTACAGGTCGTAAAGGGTGTTGCGCCCCAGTGGCACACCTAGGACCTCGATGCGCCGGAACAAATGCGCCGCCTTCGGGGAACCAACAGCGGCCCGCAGTGCGCGCAGTGCCGTGAACAGATCCGTCTCGGTCGACACAGACATCACCCCACGCCAGTACGAATTCCGGTCCAGCAGGCCGGATCCGATCCGGACCTCCGAGCCCGTTCCGGCGGAAAGAGTAGTTTATGACAACTATTCCCCTGGGGCACAACGAACACACGTCTCGCACACCGTTAATACCGGGGCGCGGATCAGTTATCGGAATCATCGCCCGCAACCCGGAACCGGTCCTCATGACAGCACCGCAACCCCTGTGGTTCGTGCTTCCCGCACTGCTGCTGCTGACCGAACAGGCGTTTGTGCCTGCCTCGGTACTGCCCAGCCTGGTCGGGGTCGTGCTCGCCGCCTGGGTACAGCGGCGGGTTGCCCGCAAAGGTCGCCCGGGTCTGGCGCGAATCTCGGTGTGGTTCTCGCCGCTGCAACAGCGACCGGGCGTGCTGATCCACCTGGTCGACGACATCGGCCGCCGGTGGAACGTGCGTTTTCTTCCGGTCACACCCATGGAGCTGCGAATCGGCGATCCGGTGTTCACCGACGGCCGCGTCGACCGGCATGGCGAACTGCGAATTCGCGCTATCACCAACATTCGCACCGGCGTTCGCCAGCTCAGCCGCGGTATCGTCGTGTGGCCCATCGTCTGGGGCAGCATCGCGGTGATGATTCTGACGGTCGTCGCGGTGGCCTGAATCCGCGCATGTTGCCCGGTATGCCCATCCACCCACAGATGTCCGCCAGCCGCTTCGAACGCGGCACGGCACACCCAACTCGTGCCGCGCGCACCAAATGCCGTGCCCAGCCGAAACGTCGGGTGCGTTGCCTGCGATTAGCCCGTATCCGATGCCGTTCGTCGGGGGAGCGAGTCAGCGGAACCCTCACGGATTGGAAGGAACATGTTCATCAAGAGAATGGTGGCGACGGCGGTATTCGCCATAGCGGCCACCGGGATCACCATGACAACAGCTCATGGGCAGGCTGGACTCAGTGTCAGCGCGGTCGACGGGTCGGTGGGTTACACCACCACGCTGGCGGCCGATCATTCGAATGCGCTTATTACGTTGGCTTCCGGCAGATTTGTGCTGACCCCGGACGCTGTCCAGGTAGTCGCGGACAACGGGGTGGTGGTCGGCGCGATTCCGACGACACTGCGGGCCGAGACGGGCGGCAACTTCGCCGTCACACCGACATTGAACAGTGAAACCGAGCTGACCCTCACCCCGGTCGGCGGCCCCACACCCGCCGCCGCGGCCGTCAGCTCGCAGGATCTGCCCTTCGTCCACACCGCTGGCGGCGCTGGCGCCATCTTCGCCGGAGCGGTTGTCGGATGTGTGGTCGGCATTTTGATCGGGATCTGGTTCTTCCTGGTCGGCGCCATTATCGGATGCGCCATCGGTGCTGCGATCGGAGGTTGGGTCGGCGCGGTCTCGTGACCGCTGTCGTCGAATCGAATCGGGGTAGAACAGTCTCCGGACTGTTCGTCCCCGACTAGCATCTCTCAGCCCAGGACGACAAGAGCCTTAGGGCACAAATTAATTCGAATTCAGCGACTCAAAGGTATTGAATACCAATGGGTTTCCTTATCTCGCTTTCGCGATAAATGGTCTAGTGGGCTGAATTCTGTTGCGTTTCTGGCACATTGCTGACCGCTGCTTGGTAGCGTCTGCACCGCTCGAAAGATCCCATAGACAAAGTGGTGGCGCGGTGCTCGGTATCGATGGATGTCTGCAATTGATCATGGACATTCCCGGGGCCCGCAGCGCCACGCTGGTGGATGGGGCGAGTGGACTGGCCATCGCGGGGGCGGGAGAACACGAACTTGTCGATCAGCATGAAGATGCCGCTGGCACAACGGATGTGGTGCGGGCGGTACTGGCTTGTCCGGCGTTGGCCAGCGGCCGGGACGGCGATGACATTCGCGAGATCCTGGTGTGTGGAACTCGGGGATACCACCTGTTGAATTTGATCGACGGGGACTTCGACGGACGGTTGTTCGTGCATGTGTTGTTCGACGACGACAGCGGGAATCTGGCAATGGCCCGATACCGATTGCGGGGGATTCTCGATGAATTTGCCGGAGTTCAATATGCCGGGGATGGTCGTGAGCGTTGAACTCGCAAACGAATTGCGGCGTCTGGAAGACGAAAGAGGTACCGGGGTGCTGCACGCTGGCGACGGTGCGTTTCATCTCGTCGACGGATTGATCGCATGCGCAGAATGCCGTAGGACCACGAGGCTGGATCGGCTCATGGCGGAAGCGGGCGTCGCCAGCGTCGAGGTCTGGCGCCAGGCCGAGAGCGCGGCCACCGCACCGGAAGCGGCGGGGCCACGGCTGGAAGCCCTCGCGCTGCTGTCGGTGTTCGACGCCGCGTACTTCCTGCTGGCCTCGCGCACCGTCCCGGAGTTCCAGCCCGCGCCGCCGCATTGGCTGGCCTCGATCTGCCGCGTCGCGCCCCGGGCACTGGTGGACGAGTGTGCGCGCCGCGGTGATCCGGAGGTGGGGCGCTGGCCGGCGAGCCTGGTCGACCGGGCCCCGGTGGTGCCCGCCCGCCGCGTTCGGCGACAGCGCGTGGTGCTCACCGCGGGCCAGGCCGAAGTACTGGCCGCCGCGGATACCGGCCGCACGGTCAGCGGGATCGCCCGCGACCTCGGCCGCACGACCTACGGCTGCCTGGTGGCGGTGCGAGATCTGACCGCGGCGGGCCTGATCGAACAGCCCGTACCGGTCGTCATGACCGGACCTTTGGCCGCCGCGGACGTCGAATCCACTCCGCGTCTGCGCCGTCGCATGCGCCCGACCGTATCGGTGCCCATCCCGGACCGCTGGGAGCCGGTCGATCGCGACGTGCTCGTTCGGCTGCGAGCAGCGCTCGAGGAGCTTACGTGACCGCGCGGAGAAACCTGCTCGGCGAACTGATGGGAAGGTTGACCAAGGTGCCCGGACCCGAACCGAATGCGGCGGTGCTGGCGGAGCTGAAGGCATTGTGCGAGCGCGTCCCCCATATGACCGGCGCGCTGGTGGCGTCGAATGACGGGCTGCTCGTCGCCCACAACCTGCCCGCCCATATCGAGCCCACCGGAATGGCGGCCATGGCCGCCGCGCAACTGTCGCTGTCGCATCGGCTGGCCTCCACCGCGCACGGCGGCGGCTTCCACGAGGTGGTGGTGCGCGGCACCGATGGCTCGGTGGTGATCTACGCGGCGGGCTGGACCTCGTTGACCGTGCTGGCCGCGCCGGAGGTGAATATCGGCCGCCTGCACCTGGAATCACGCCCGGTCGCACGCGTGATCACCGACCAGCTGTCGGCAATGACGAACGACCGCAAGAAAACCCACGCAAGGAAATCCGAATGAGAGGAAAACCCATGGCCAATCTGGATCTGGCACTCAAGGACATGATGGTGATCGACGGCGCGATAGGCGCGGCGGTCGTCGACTACAACAGCGGTATGGCACTCGGCATGCTCGGCAACTCCAAGGCGCTCGATCTCCAGGTCGCGGCCGCGGGCAATACCGAGGTGGTCCGGGCCAAGATGCGCACGATCGATCAGCTCGCGCTCAAGGAGGAGATCGAGGACATCCTCATCACCCTGTCCGGCCAGTACCACATCATCCGGCCGATGACCGGACGCAAGTCCAAGGGCCTGTTCCTCTACATCGCCCTCGACAAAGGCCGGGCGAACCTCGCCCTCGCCCGCCACCGGCTCAGGGGCATCGAGGAGGACCTGGAGGTGTGAATCGTTCGCGACCAAGGGGATTCGGCGGCGTGGTTCCTGTGAAACCACGCCGCCGACCCTTGCGACCGAGCAGGAGTCAGTTGTCCTCCGTGCCAGCCTCTTCCGGGTCTCCCCCACCGCGGATGGTGTACAGCAGACCGTCCAGCTCATCGGGCTTGATGAGGACATCGCGGGCCTTGGAACCCTCGCTGGGGCCGACGACGCCCCGGGTTTCCATGAGGTCCATGAGGCGGCCCGCCTTGGCGAAGCCGACGCGCAGTTTGCGCTGCAGCATCGAGGTGGAACCGAATTGGGAGGTGACCACCAGTTCGATGGCTTGCAGCAGCAGGTCGAGGTCATCGCCGATATCGGCGTCGACATCCTTCTTCTCACCGGCCTTGGCGGCCGTGACGCCATCCTGGTATTCGGGTTCGGCCTGCGTCTTGGCGAATTCGACGACGGCGTGGATTTCCTCGTCGGAGATGAACGCACCCTGCAGGCGGGTGGGTTTGTTCGCACCCATGGGAAGGAACAGGGCGTCGCCCATACCGATGAGTTTCTCCGCGCCGGGCTGGTCGAGAATGACTCGGGAGTCGGTCAGAGACGAGGTGGCGAAGGCCAATCGAGACGGGACATTGGTCTTGATCAGACCGGTGACCACGTCGACCGACGGACGCTGGGTGGCCAGGACCAGGTGAATGCCCGCGGCGCGGGCCTTTTGGGTAATGCGGACGATGGCGTCCTCGACATCGCGGGGAGCCGTCATCATCAGGTCGGCGAGCTCGTCGACAATGGCGAGGATGTAGGGGTAAGGGCGGTAAACCCGTTCGCTGCCCAGCGGTGCGGTGATCTGCCCCGACTTGACCTTGCGGTTGAAGTCGTCGATATGGCGGACCTTGTTGACCTGCATATCCTGGTAGCGCTGTTCCATCTCCTCCACCAGCCAGGCCAGCGCGGCGGCCGCCTTCTTCGGCTGGGTGATGATGGGGGTGATGAGGTGCGGAATACCCTCGTAGGGCGTGAGTTCCACCATTTTGGGGTCGATGAGGATCATGCGAACCTCATCGGGGGTGGCGCGCCCGAGCAGTGAGACCAGCATCGAGTTGACGAAGCTCGACTTACCCGAACCGGTGGAACCGGCGACCAGCAGGTGCGGCATCTTCGCCAGATTGGCCGAGACGAATTCGCCCTCGATATTCTTGCCGAGGCCGATCACCAGCGGATGGTGGTCATTGCGGGTGGTCGGGGCCTTCAATACATCGGCCAGGCGCACCAATTCACGATCGGAGTTCGGTACCTCGATACCGACCGCCGACTTGCCCGGGATGGGGGCGAGGAGCCGAACATTCTCCGTCGCAACCGCATAGGCGATATTGCGGGCCAGCGCGGTGATCTTCTCGACCTTCACGCCGGGACCCAGCTCGACCTCGTAGCGGGTGACCGTCGGACCGCGCACGAAACCGGTGACAGCGGCGTCGATTTTGAACTGCACCAGCACTTCCGTGATCGCCTCGATCATGGACTCATTGGCGGCACTGCGCTTCTTCGGCGGATCGCCATCGGTGAGCAGGGTGAGCGGCGGCAGCTGGTAGTCGCCCTCCACCTCGCGGTCGGTGACGAATTCCAACTGCTGGGCCTGCTCCGGCGGCGGAGTCTGATCGACCACCTTGGGCAGCTTGCGGGGCTTGGCTTTCGGCTTCTCGGGCGCGATTTCCTTGGCGTCCTGCAGCGGCGGTTCGCCGATTACCTCGGTCACGGCGTCGGAGCCGCCGAATTCATCGGGCGGGTAAGCCTCCGACGGGGTGCGGGGGCGTTTGCGCTTGGACTGCTTGTGGATCGGGAAGCCGTCGGCGTCGTAATTGGCCGGATCGTAGAGGCCGAATTCGCCGGGCTCGCTGTCGTATTCGTCGCCACCGCTACCGGTGCCGAAGATCTCGCGCAGTCGTTGCGGGACCTCACGCACCGTGGTGCCGGTCAGCAGCAGCACACCGAAGAGGATGGCCAGCATGAGCAGCGGCACCGCCAGGAAGGCGCTCAGCCCGTCACGCAGCGGTCCGCCCACCACATATCCGACGAAACCCGCGCCGCGGGCGCGCCCCTCCATATCGGTGGGGGCGTCGGAGGCCAGGTGCCACAGCCCGAGAATGGGCAGACCGACCAACAGCCCACCCAGTACCAGTCGAGGTCGAATCTCCGGATGCGGTTCGGTGCGCATGAGGGCCACCGCGATCCCGACCGCCACGAAGGGCAGTGCGGCCGACGCCGATCCGATCACCCAGCGGATGGCGGTATCGACCCACTGCCCCACCGGGCCACCCGCCGACAGCCACACCCCGACCGCGATCACGAATCCGAAGGCGACGAGGCCCATCGCGATGCCGTCGCGGCGATGTCCGTGTTCGATATCCCCGGCCCGGCTGATCGCCCGCGTGGTGGCTCCGAGGCCGCGGGCCAGCATATTCCACCCGCTGCTGACACCGCGGGTGATCACCGCCAGCGGTGCGGTATCGGACCTGCCGCGGGTCGGACGACGTGCCGGTGGACGGCGCACACGCCCCGCCGAGGCGGTACGCCGCTGCGCCGCCGGAGTGGAGCGTGGGGCGCGCGAACGAGATCGTGCAGGAGTCTGCCCCCGCGTCGATCCCGCCCGTGCACGTGACGCTGCGGTGCCGCGGGACTTACCTGCCATGCACCCAGGCTAGCCGCAATAGCCTCATCCAGACCATCCGCAACACCCACCTCACGCACATCACACAGCTTTAGACACTGCGGTCGATGGCGAGGACGGCGCGCACGTCATCCGGTTCACCGGAGACACTCAGGCGCACCTCGTCACGACCGAAGGCGTGCAGTAGCAGCTCCGACGGCGGGCCGGTGAGTACGACCGTGCGATCGCCCGCGGTGTGGGCGGTCAGGCGGCGGTTATCCGGTGTCGCCAGTACGACGGTGACCGGAGCTTTGCGATAGGCCATTCGAACCATGGGGCGCAAGGCTTTCCACAGCCGATCCTCATCGGCGGCCGACATCTCGCGCGGTTCCCAGCTGGTCGCGGCGCGGCGCACATCCTCGTGGTGGACGAACATCTCGGTGAGATTGATGACCGAGTCCACGAGTTTCATGGGCGACCAGATCGGCGGGCCCGTGCGCACCTCCTCCAGCAGCCGCGGAAACGGGCGGCGCGCGACCTTGGCCTGGACGCGATCGAGGTACCCGGCGAGAGGTTTGAGCATGATGCCCGGCGCGGCGTCGAGACGGCCCTCCCGAACGATCAAGTGCGCGGCCAGATCCCGCACCGTCCAGTCACCACACAGAGTGGGGGCATCCGGACCGACCGCCGCCATGGCCCGCACCAGCCCCTGCCGTTCGCGTTGCGCCATGCTCATACCCCGAACCCTAACCGGACAGCCAGCCCGCGAGAAGTGCGGGCCAGCGACGACGGCGCGGTCGGGACACGCGGAAAGCCAATGGCGCATACGCGCCTTAAGCGCAATACCCGGTCGGCGATAAGGCAGCTACTCGATCATCTAGTGCACCACACCGGAAGCGGCGGCGCGGGGCAATGGGCGAAAGTCCGAAAAACACCGCCTCGTGCGCGCTTTCGGGTTGGCACCAACCAATTCGGGTCGGTAGCTTGACCCTCGGCCCATCGGGGAATGGGCCGCTCAGCACTAGAAGGGCAATATCTTGAAGAAGATCGTCAGTGGCGCGGCCATGGTGATCGTGGCGGCTAGCACCCTGCTCGTCAGTCTCGCGGCACCGGCGAATGCGTACGCCGTGAACTACGGCGCCATCGCGCACTCCGCGAAGACCGGCAGTATCGCCTGGTCCTACGACTACCCGGACTCGGCCAGCGCCCAGCGCAATGCCATGAACCAATGCAGTGGTCCGTGCAAGATCGTGGCCCGCTATTCGAACGGCTGCGGCGCGATCTCCCACTCCCCCGGCTGGTACAGCTATGGCGCGGCGAACTCGCTCGCGGCGGCGAAGAGCCAGGCGCTGCGGAAGAATCCGGGCTCCAGAATCATTCACTGGAGCTGCACCTCCGGCCACCAGTTCTAGATCTTCATTCCGATTCAGGGGAGTAATTCGTTGAAGCACACCATTTTCCGCGCCACTGTCGCCGTGGCGCTGGCCGCCTCGGCGCTCGGGCTGGCGGCCTGCGGCTCGGACGAGAGCTCGACCGCCGCGCCGGATACCACCTCCGCCGCCACGCCCACCGGTGAATTCGAGGGCGGCACCGAGGGTGAGGACAAGGTGGACGGTACCGACCCGACCACCCCCGAGATCCCCGACCTGCCCAAGCCCACCGTGGAGGAGTTGAACGACAAGCTGCAGAAGGCGTTCGACCCGTCGATCGACTCCAAGACCAAGATCAGCTGGATCGAGGACGCCAACCAGGATCCAATGCTGGTCGACAAGCTGGTCGACGCCGCCAAGAAGAACGACGTCACGGTGAAGATCACCAACGTCCCGGACCCGGTCGACGGCAAGCTCAAGGCCGATGCCGAGGTGACCATCGGCGGCCAGCCGGTCGAGAACGCCACCGTCTCCTTCGTCGCCGAGGAGAACGAATGGAAGGTCGACCACGCCTTCGCATGCAGCATCGTGAAGGCGGCCAAGCTGGATTCGGCGGCCTGCCAGCCCGAGTAGCCGACGTACATACGAAAGAGCCCCAGCGGATTCCGCTGGGGCTCTTCGCTTTTCGTTCTGGCAGTACTTACACGCCGATAATGGTGGGGACGATCATCGGGCGGCGGCGGTAGGTGTCGGCGACCCAGCGGCCGACGACCCGGCGCACGCTCTGGGCGATGCGGTGGGTGTCGGTGACGCCCTCGCCCGCCAGGCGGCGCAGTTCGGCCTCGACCAGTTCCTGGGCGTCGGCCAGGGCGGCCGGGTCGTCGGAGAAGCCGCGGCCGTTGAGTTCCGGTGTGGTGACGGCCTTTCCGGTGGTCTCGTCGACGGCGACGGTAATGGAGATGAAGCCGCCCTCGCCGAGGACCAAGCGGTCGGACAGGGTGGATTCGCCGACATCGCCGACGGACAGACCGTCCACGTACACCTGGCCGATGCGCACCTTGCCGGTAATGGAGGCGATACCGTCTACCAGGTCGACCACGACGCCGTTCTCGGCCAGCATCACCCGCTCCTCGGGGACACCGGTGGCGACGGCGAGCGCGGCGTTGGCACGCAGGTGCCGCCATTCACCGTGGACGGGCATGGCGTTGGTGGGCCGCACCGCGTTGTACAGGTACAGCAGCTCACCGGCCGAGGCATGGCCGGAGACATGGACTTTCGCGCTCTGCTGGGTGATCACGGTCGCGCCGACGCGGGCCAGGCCGTTCACGACCGTGAAGACGGCGTTCTCATTGCCGGGGATGAGCGAGGAGGCCAGCACCACGAGATCATCCTGGCGGATATTGATCTGGCGGTGATCGCCGCGGGCCATCCGGGAGAGCGCCGAGAGCGGTTCGCCCTGCGAACCGGTGGAGATGAGCACCAGCTTGTGCACCGGCAGGTTCGCGGCTTGATCCAGATCGACCTCGAGACCCTCGGGCAGCGTCAGGTAGCCGAGGTCCTGGGCGATCTGCATATTGCGGACCATGGACCGGCCGACGAAGCACACCCGGCGGTCATAGCGCTTGGCCACATCGATCACCTGCTGAATGCGGTGCACGTGGGAGGCGAAGGAGGCCACGATGACTCGGCCCTTGGCCTTACCGATCACCGAATCGAGCACCGGGCCGATCTCGCGCTCAGGGGTGACGAAGCCGGGCACTTCGGCATTGGTGGAGTCGACCAGGAACAGGTCCACGCCCTCGTCGCCGAGCCGGGAGAATCCGGCCAGGTCGGTGAGGCGGCCGTCCAGGGGCAGCTGGTCCAGCTTGATATCGCCGGTGTGCAGCACAATGCCCGCGGGCGTGCGCACAGCCACGGCGAGAGCGTCCGGGATGGAGTGGTTGACGGCGAAGTACTCGCAGTCGAACGGCCCGTGCTCGGTGCGCTGACCCTCGATGACCTCGATGAGCTTGGGCTGCAAGCGATGCTCGCGGCACTTGGCCGCCACCAGGGCGAGGGTGAATTTGGAGCCGACGATGGGGATATCGCGGCGCAGGCGCAGCAGGAACGGCACCGCGCCGATGTGGTCCTCGTGGCCGTGGGTGAGCACGACCGCGGCGATATCGTCCATGCGGTCCTCGATGGGACCGAAGTCGGGCAGGATCAGGTCGACGCCGGGCTGCTGATCCTCGGGGAACAGCACACCGCAGTCGATGATCAGCAATTTGCCGCCGAACTCGAAAACGGTCATATTGCGGCCGATTTCACTGATGCCGCCGAGTGCGAATACCCGCAGACCACCGCGCGGGGCGGGCGGCGGGGGGCCGAAGGACTGCGGATCGCGTACCGGCGGCGCGGACTGCTCGGACCGACCCGACGGGCGGCCCTTGCCGCCACGGCGGTTGCGGTCCTGCGACCGGCCGCGCGAATCACTCTGCTGCGCGGAGCGACCGCGTCCGCTGTCCTGCTTCTCGGCGCGCGGCTGCGAGGCCGTCTCACGGGTGGCCGATTCCGGCTGCGCGACAGCGGGTTGCTTCGCGGACACCGCTTCCCGCACCGGCTCCGGGGCGGATTCGCGCACCGGCGCAACGGGTTCCGGCGCGGCGACCTGTTTCGGTCGCTCCGGCACGGGCTCCGGCGCTCCAGCGGCGCGGCTGGCCGTACGACGTGGACGACGACTCACAGGGTCGCTCATACAATTACCTCCGCCGCGCGCAAATCCGCGGCAAGTTCCGCGAGTTGTATCTCGCTGGGGATGAGTTGGGGCAGACGTGGTTCGCCGACGTCGAAACCGAGCAGTCGGAGCGAACCTTTGGTCATGGCGACACCACCGAGGCCGGCCATGGCACGGTTGAGTGGAATCATGGTCGCGTTGATTTCGCGAGCCTTCACCACATCACCGGACTGATAAGCATTGAGCATCGCCCGCAGGCGGTCGGGTACGAGATGGCCGATGACGCTGATGAATCCGGCCGCACCGACCGACAGCCACGGCAGATTGAGCCCATCGTCACCGGAGTAGAAGGTCAGCCCGGTCTCGGCGATGAGGTGCGCGCCCGCGTTCAGATCGCCCTTGGCGTCCTTGACGGCGACAATATTGGGGTGCTCCGCCAGACGGCGGAGGGTGTCGGGGGCAATGGGTACCACCGAGCGCGGCGGAATGTCGTAGAGCGTCACCGGCAGATCGGTACTGTCGGCAACGGCGGTGAAGTGCGCCAGCAGCCCGTCCTGGCTGGGGCGCGAGTAGTACGGGGTGACGATGAGCAGCCCGTGTGCCCCGGCACGCTGGGCATTGCGGGCGAGTTCGATGCTGTGCGCGGTGTCGTAGGTGCCGGCGCCCGCGATAATGGTGGCGCGGTCACCCACGGCGTCTACGACGGCGTGCAGCAGGTCGAATTTCTCGGATTCGGTCGTGGTCGGTGATTCGCCGGTGGTACCGGAGATGGCGAGCAGATCGACCCCCCGGTCGACCAGGCTGGCGGCGAGAGCGACTCCGGTGTCGACATCGAGCTTGCCCTCGGCGGTAAAGGGGGTCACCATCGCAACACCTACTGTGCCGGACGCGCGCAGCTCGGTTCGCGTCGATTCACCGTTCGTCATAGTCAGAAGGCTACCCGGTGGGGTAATAGCTATTTGCACCCTTGTCACCGAACCGCCGCCGGTGTGACGGGACTTCCTGTAATGGCCCCCGCACGGTGACATCATTCATCTCATTGCGTGGCGTCAATAATGATGTCAGGCTGATGTCATGGACCTGAACAAGTACACCGCTCGCCTGCGCGAGGATCTCATTGCCGCCGCCGCGCTCGGCGATGACAAAACCCAGGCCACGGCCGCCGCCCTGGCCGCCGCAACCGAGAATTCGGCGCGATTGACCCTCCTCGCCGCGCTTTCGGAGCTGGCCGCGGAGATCAGTACAGCGGTCGGCGATCGCACCGTGCACGTCTCCGTGGACGGCACCGACGCCCATATCGACGTGCGCAAGACGCCGACCGAGGACGAGGAGCAACCCACCTTCGAGGAGATGACCGGCGATATCAGCCGAGTCACATTGCGCCTGGTCGAGCAGATCAAATCGCGCGCCGAGGAGGCCGCGGCACAGAGCGGACAGTCGCTGAACTCGTGGATGGCGACGGCCGTCCAGGGAGCGCTGCGAGATCAGATGCGCAGGAGTGGCTACGGGCGTGGCGACGAGCCGAAGGGCAGCTAGGCGACGCTGACCTTGCCATCGGTGTCGATTTCGGTGCGCTGGTCGTAGTCCGGGGCGGTCGCGAGCACCGTGGCCAGCACCCGTCGGCCCAGCGGCAGCACCCGCACAGTTACCGTTCCCGCATTGGCGGCATCCAGTTCCCGTGTCGCCGCGTCGATTACACGTTTGCGCACCCATTCGGGTACGCCCGCGAAACCGCCGTCATCGAGCAACACCACCTCGACGCCGCGGGAGCGCGCGCCGCGGGCCGCGCCGCTGAGTTCATCGGTCACCAGCTGTGGTGCGCGCAGGCCGTCGCGGAGTTCGGCCTCCAGTAGGCGGCATTCCTCGCGTTCGGTAGCGGTGAGTTCCGCGCCGTCGGCAATGCGTTCCAGGATCGGACGGGCGACGCGGTCCAGCCGGGTCAGTTGCCGGGTGCGTTCGCTATCGGCGGCGGACATGGTCGCCTCGGCGGCGGCGCGCAACATGGCGTCCTCGCGCAGTACGCGCAGTGAGCGCTGCATGGGTCGCATAATGGCGGCGAAGACCGAGATGGCGGCGACGGTGCCGATCGGCACAATGGATCCGACCACGGCCCGCGACTCCAATTGCGGTCCCATCCCGGCGGCCGCGACCACAATCGAAATGGCCGCCACTCCTGCCCAGGCGATTCGCGCGCGACCCCGCAGCACCAGCACCGAGAGCACGTACGAGGCGGCGTAGGCCGTCCACACCGAATCCTGTAATCCGTTGACCGGCAAGCTCATAACGATCACGGCCGCGGCGACGGGGCCGGCGGCGGCCGCGAACAGCGCCACCGGAATCGGCAGCGGATCGACCGGCACCACCATCATCAGCGCACCCGCGCTGAGCATGAGGAACAGGCCCACGAGGGCGGCCCAGAGCGACACCTCGTCGAAGTTCTTGAGCATGTACAGCGCGATGGTGACTTCCAGAATGATCAGGAACAGCCAGCCCGCGCCGCCGCGCAGTCCGAGGAGATCACCGAGCCCGAACCGGGTGTCGGAGGTATCAGTGAGAGCCATCGCCGCCCCAGACCAGTGTCACTGTCGTGCCCTCCCCGGGCTGTGATTCCACGAATGCGGAGCCGCCCGCGAGTTGGCGCATGCGGCCCATAATGCTCACCGAGATACCGAGCCGGTCGGCGGGGACCTGCGCGAGGTCGAAACCCGCTCCGTCATCGGTGAATACGATGCGGATACTGCCCGCACTGACGGTGGCGGTCACGGTGCGCCGCACCTCGCGACCGGGTACCGAGGCGTGCCGCAGGCTATTGCGCACCGCCTCGGTGAGTGCGGCGGCGAGCGTGCTGGCGGCGTGCACCGGCATGCGCAGATCGTCGAAGCCGGGCCAGGTGCGGGTGGCGAATCGGATGCTCGGATTCACCTCGTGCACCGCCGTGCGCAGGAACAGCACCGCCGAGCGCGCATCGAAGAGATCGGGATCGCGTTGTGCGCCCCGGGATTCGTCGAGTTGTTCGAGGGTGCGTTCGGCCTGGCGGCGCACCACCGCCGATTCGGTGCCCGCGCGCGAAGCCTCCAGCAGCGTGGACAGCACGGCGTCGTGAATGAGCGCGGCGAAGCGGGAGCGTTCCCGGTCGCGTGCCTGCGCGGCGGCGGCGACGGCGGCGCGGCGGGCGGCAATGGCCGATTCCCGGTCCACCCGTTCGGCCGCACCGAGCGCCGCGGTGCCGCACCAGACGAACAGGGCCGACAATCCGGCCGCACGCAGGAAGTTCTCGACGAACAACAGCGGAGTGAAGTCCACCATCGTGTAGATGGTCGTCACCGCGGCCGCCGCCGACGCCAGCAGCATGTAGGCGACCGCCCAGCGGGTGGGGAACGCCAGCACCGCCGCGATCACGGCCATGGCCAGTACCCGCGACGGCCAGACCGCGGACGCGTTGACGGTGTGCACCTCCAATCCGAATGGCAAGGTCGCGACGACCGCCAGGAAACTCAGTGCGGCACAGGCCGATACCACCTTGATCGGCCGTCGCCCGGCCACCAGCGAGACCAGCGCGAGGATCGGGAAGAACCCGAAGACCAGCACAACCGCCGAGGCTGTCCACCAGTGCGGGGCGACCCGGCTCTGCTCGGCGATCTCCGGCACTTCGAACAGGCCGAGAATGATTCCCGCGATACCGGCGGAGACGCCGAGGCGGCGCAGGATCCGATCTGAGGCGGCGGTCGACGATTCATCGGCCGTATCAAGGGCTCCCCGAATCCGCCGCGTCAGCGCGGACAGCGTCATCGTATGTGCCTCGACGGGCGGGGAGTCCAGCGCACTGGACGCGGTCATGCGCGCGGATGCCGTTCCGGCGGTGGCAGCCAACCGTCTTCGACCGCTCGCTTGTACAGGTCGGTCTTGGTCGGAGCCGGGCGCAGCGCATCGGCGTACTTCTGCCGGATTCGGCCGAGATAGTCGTTGACGGTCTGTTCGGACAGCCCGGTCAGCCGCGCCACACGCGAGGCCTTCTCACCGGAGGCGTAGAGCTGTAGTACCTCCTGCTGGCGCGGGCTCAATGCCACCTCGGACAGTTGCGGATCACCGTCGATGGCGGCCGCCCAGTCGGTGGTCACCACCTGTTCGCCGTGCGCGGCGCGGCGCACGGCCGTCACCACGGTCCGCGCATCCTCCGATTTACGCACCACACCCAGCACACCCGCGCGCGCCGCCGCCCGCACCATGAACGGATTGTCGGCGGCGGTGAACACCAGCACCTCGACACCGCTGGCGCGCAGGACGGAC
Source organism: Nocardia uniformis NBRC 13702 (assembly GCF_001613345.1). Taxonomy (GTDB): domain Bacteria; phylum Actinomycetota; class Actinomycetes; order Mycobacteriales; family Mycobacteriaceae; genus Nocardia; species Nocardia uniformis. The sequence goes on from NZ_BDCE01000093.1 coordinate 80,027, forward strand.
ACATTGTCCTCCGGCAACGATCCGTCGGCCAACCGCAGATCCAGCACCACCAGATCCAATTCCGGCTGCGCCGACAGCAACTCCGCCACCGTCCCGGCCGTAATCACCAATTCCAGATCGGTTTCCGGCGCCAACATGGCGGCCAATCCGATGGCCACCGATTCGTGGTCCTCAACCAAACCGATCCGACATGGCCTCGACTCCTGCGCCTGCACGGCGACCCTTCACCTCTTCCCAATCCCGAAGTAACCCGTGTGCAGTATGACCGGATATCGGCCCGGTATGTCAGCCACCAGAATTCGGGGGGGCTCGTCAGGGCATGAGTTGAGCGGCCACGGTCGCACCCAGTTCCCAGCAGCGCTCGATATCGGCCTTGGTCGGCGGCCCGGAGACGAGGACGGGCGCGGCGGCCTTCTCCCAGCCGAGACCGGTGGTGATCGACTCGATGGCCTTCTCCGCACCCTCGGTGCCCTGGTTGCCGTGCATATAGAGGCCGAACGGCCGCCCCTTGGTGGAATCCAGGCACGGGTAATAGATGGTGTCGAAGAAGTGTTTCAGCGCCCCGGACATATAGCCGAGGTTGGCGGGGGTGCCGAGGATATAACCGTCCGCCTCGAGCACCTCACTCGCTGTTGTCGCGAGCGCCGCCCGGCGAATGAGCTCGACACCCTCGATCTCCGGATCCGACGCACCGGATACAACGGCCTCGAACATCTCCTGGGTATGCGGCGAGGGGGTGTGATGGACGATCAGCAATCGCGGCATGGAGTCGAGCGTAGTTCGGTCGGCTCAGTTACCCGCCGCGTCCTCGGCTTCGGGACCCAATCGGCTTCGGCAGGCAAGCCACGCCCGCTCCGACAGCAGGCTCCTCGTTCCGGCGAAGAGGCCGTAGAGCGCCGCGCCGTGTCGGGCGGCGAGTTCGGCGTTGTGCGCCATGACGTCCAACTCGTTCGCGGCGGTGATCTCCATGAATGCCCGCAGGTCGGCCGCGGCGGGCTCGTGGTCGAGTCCGGTGAACCGATCGCGGAAGACAATGGGTGCGGTGTCGAGGCGCGGGTACACCGCCGATCGGTCGCAGCTGCCGTACAGGTAGACCAGCGCTTCGGCGCGCTCCCCGAGCAGAGTCGAAAGCTGTTGGCGGGCGGATGGATCGAGTAGGGATCGGTCGAAACCGTCGGTGCCGTACGTGGCGTGGCAGAGTCCGGCCAGCTGGACATCCGCGTCGGCGCCCCAGTCGGCCAGGACATCGGCCACCCGGATGAGATGCGCCAGCAGGGTTCCGCCCGGATGCGCTATCGCGTCGGCGCCACGGTCGCGCAGGAACCGCTCGGCTCGTTCGCGGGACACGTCGGCCGGAGCCCCGTTCGCGTTCATGCGGTCCCGCAGCCTCGCCGGGGATGCCCCCAACCACGGCCGCGGTGCGCGAACAGGATGAACAGCAACGGAATCATGACGAACGGGAAGACCTGGGTCGACACGGCTATCGCCGTGCCCAATGCCAGGATGGCGATCAGGGCGACCGGCAGGTAGGGGGTGGAGGGCCGCGGCGGTGGTGCCGATTGCGCCGGGGCGGGCGGTTTCGGGAGGTCGGTGAAGAGCTCCGCCAGGTCGGTGGTGGTCTTGGCCGCGTAGGCGCGGGCAACCCGCTCGTCGAATTCGGCGACGTCCAGGCGGCCGTCGGCGAAATGTTGACCGAGGGCCGCGGCGGCCTGTTCACGTTCCGCCGTACCGACGCGCAGGGCAGGCGGCCGGGGTGCCGTGGGATCGGAATCGGTCATGACCAACCGCCTTATCGGGGAACCAATCATGCTCCCTCCCAGCGTAGGCCGCCGCGGGGGCGGCGCGCATGCGCTGCGGGATGTACTTCGGGCTACGTCTCACGGCGGATGTCGATGGCGATCAGCGCCGCGGGGACCGACGAACTATCTCGGGACACTGTGTTGCGGCGTAATGGGGCCGAGAAGGTCTTGACGGCCCTCGTTCGCCGATCGGCTCAGGCGAGAGTGGTCCCCACATATTCGGCAGCTTCGGCTAGTAGCGCCTGGTTGTATTCGGCGTCCCTGGTGGGCTTGCTGGACATGATCGAAATGACGAGTGGCGCGGTGTCCGGCGGCCATGCGATGGCGATGTCATTGAGTGTGCCGTAATCACCGGTGCCGGTTTTGTCAGCAACGCGCCAGTCCGCTGGGAGACCTGCGCGAATGCGTTGTGCGCCAGTGAGGTTGCGTTCGAGAAGGTCGCGCAGGAAAGCACGCCTTTCTTCGGGAAGGGCATCGCCGAGGACAATCTTCCGGTAGTCCGTGCCGATGGCTCTGGGCGATGTGGTGTCGCGGGGGTCGCCCGGGGTGGCCTCGGTGATCGACGGTTCGATTCGGTCCATTCGCGTGACCGTGTCGTCGAGGCCGCGCAGGTACGCCGTCAATTCGGCCGGTCCGCCGAGGTCGCGGAGCAGCAGGTTGCCCGCGGTGCCGTCGCTGTAGCGCACCGCGGCGTCACACAGATCTCGGATCGTCATACCCGTGCCCACGTGCCGCGAGGTGATGACGGCACTCTTCATCAGGTCGGCGTCGGTGTAGTCGACGACAGTATCCAAGTGCGACAGTGGATTCCGCGCCAAGACCGCGGCCGCCGCCAACCCCTTGAACGTCGAGCAGAACGCGAACCGCTCATCCGCGCGGTGCGCGATGGCACTGCCACTACCGGTGGCCACCGCGTACACCCCCAACCGCGCATCGAACTTCCGCTCCAGCGCGAGCAATTGATCATCGAGCGCAGTCGCGGGCGGCTCGGAGGCGGGCGATGTGGGTGAGGTTGTCGCGGTCCCGCATCCGACCAGGGGTAGCAGCGCCATCGCGCCGAGCATGCCACGGCGGCTGATACCCGATCGCAACACCACTACAGTTCCTTCCGCCACGCAGCCATCCTGTGCTCCCATCAATACCGGAAAGGTTGCACCGCCGCAGAATTCGCAGTACCAATAGGCCCGACGGTGGCCGGTACAGCCCGATCTGTGGCGGCAACCTGACGTCCACGAAGAGTTCGGTCAACGATGGCCAGACCGCAAGCATGGACTTGTAGGGTTCTGGGCGGACCGCACGCGGTCCGTCGAACGTAGTAATGAAGGGACGGGCGGGGATGTCGGATGCATCGGTTGAGGTGCTCCTGGACGACTTCGAGAACAAGAGCAAGTGGGAGCTTGTCGGGGTGGCGGCGCGGCGCGCGCATCTGACCACGTTCGTGGAAGGAGCACCGAGTAAGGGATTGGCTTCCTTCGCGGATGGCGCTATGGGTCGGGATATCCGGGCGCTGGTGGTGCTGATTCGTAAGGCGGCGGACGATCTCGTCGTGGAATTGGCCTCGAAGCCCAAGCCCGCGTTCACGGTCGCGGGGCGGTTGGAGACATTGAGGTTGTGGGTGCGGTCGCCACATGCGGCGATTCGGGTGTACGCGCGGCTCGAAAGCGAGGCGAGCGGGTATCAGGAAGTACTGCTGGCCAAGGTGCCCACGGGGGCGCTCTGGCAGCACTCGGAGTACCAACTCGACGAACCGATCACCGACGCGACACTGCTCGGGCTGAAGATTCGGCTCATGGATGTGGTGAAACGCGAGGGCGAGGTCATGATCCTGCTCGATGATCTGACGGTGCGCACGGCGGGCTGATCGCTCGCGCCCCGCTGCCCGGATAGCCGGTACGGCCCGCGCTGCGGCTACCGTGGGGCGGTGCCTCCCCGTCCACGCCTCCCCCGGTTGCCGCAGCTCACGCCGCCGAACGATAGTCGGCGCGGCTACTCGCAGCACGAGGTCCTGCGCGAGGTGCGCAGGCTGATTCTGGAGGGGAACCTGCCGCCCGGCACCGGAGTGCCCCTCGGTGAGCTGGCACGGGAGTTCGGGATCAGCGCGATTCCGGTGCGCGAGTCATTGCAGACCCTGATCGGGGAGGGGCTCATCGAGCATCGCGCGAACTTCGGCTACCGGGTCACGCTATTGACCGCGGCCGAGCTGCGGGAGATGTATGTGGTGCGCGAGCGGTTGGAGTCCACGGCGCTGCTGGCCGCGGTGTCGCGCGCTACCGAGGCCGATCACGAGTTGGCGCGGGCGGCGCACGCGCGGATGGAGCGGGCGGTGCTGACCGAGAATCCGCTCGCCTACCACCGGGAGACCCGGAATTTCCATCTGGCACTGGTACGGCCGTCGGGGATGCCGCGCCTGGTCCACATGCTGGAGTACGCCTGGAATATCACCGAGCCGGTACAGCCGATGGTGCACGTCACCAATGCCGACCGGGTCGTCCTGCACGCCGACCACCGACGCCAGCTGGACGCCTTCGTGGCGCGCGATACCGAGGCCCTGCTGACGGCAACCGAACAGCATTCGGTACGGATGACGGACGTGCTGGCGCAACTACCGCAGACCAGCGGCTTGCTCGCCCCCGATTCGGACGCCGTACAAGATATATAGTTTTCGCAACACCCGGGCAATACCCGCTCGATAGCGTCGCACAGAACCTTTTCGATGTGCGGACTTCACGATCGGATGTGCGACTTGACCGACACTGTTGCGTTGCCGGGGAGCGCGTCCACCCCGGCGGCCCCACCGCGTCGGCCCCTGATCCCCGCCGCACCAACGATGATCTCGCCCCGGCTGCCCCTTCGCGTCGAAAGTCGGTGATGTTCTTGCGCATTCGTGTGATCAATCCCAACACCACGGCCGCCGTGACGGCCGTGATCGAGCAGGCCGCTCGTGCGGTGGCCGCACCCGGGACCGTGGTGGAGGGCGTCACGCCCGCCATGGGACCGGCGTCGATCGAGAGCCATTACGACGAGGCGCTCGCGGTGCCGGGCCTGCTGGCCGAGATCGCCCGGGGTGAACAGGTGGGTGTGGATGGGTATGTGCTGGCGTGCTTCGGCGATCCGGGGCTGGACGCGGCGCGGGAGTCGGCGCGCGGACCGGTGATCGGGATCGCGGAGGCCGCCATGTACGCGGCCAGCCATCTGGGGCGCGGGTTCAGTGTGGTCACCACCCTGGCCCGGACCGGTGGCCGCGCCCATGATCTGGCCGAACGCTATGGCATGCAACGGTTCTGCCTGGGGGTGCACGCCTGTGAGATTCCGGTTCTCGAGCTGGAGAATCCGGAGGCGCGCACCGTTATCGCCGAGGCCTGCCGGGAGGCCGTCCATGCCGACGGCTCCGATGCCATTGTGCTCGGCTGCGCCGGAATGGCCGACCTGTGTGAGTACCTCACCGCGGAGGTGGGGGTTCCGGTGGTGGACGGCGTCAGCGCTGCCACCTTGACCGTGCAGTCCCTGGTGACCATGGGGCTGCGCAAGTCCGGTCGCGGCGAATTCGCCGCTCCGCTGCCCAAACGCTATGCCGGACTACTCAGCGAGTTCGGCACCGACGGAAAGGAACAGCGCCCGTGACCTTGCCACCGGATGTGCTGGCAGGAATCGAAACCCGCATCGCAGCGATCGATGCGGAGCTGGCGCGGCTCTACCCGGGTGACCGCCCGGGGCAGCCGATCCACACCGCGTATATCTCCGGTGCGGACGCCACCGACGACCTGCCGAGCCAATGGGGTGCGGCGGCAATCGAATTGGGTGAGAAACACCGCGACCTGCTCACCGAGTTGGCCGGTCACGATGTGGTCGAACTGGTGCTGGATACGCTGCGGCAGCGGCCGATTCAGGATTTGCGGCTCGATTTCGAAGACGGGTACGGCACCCGCGCGGATGTGATCGAGGATCAAGACGCCTTGCGCGCCGGTGCGGTGCTGCGCGAGCTGCCCGCGGCGGTGGTCTCTCGCGGTATCCGCATGAAGGGACTCACCGGCATCGAGTGGGCGCGGGCGGTGCGCACCCTGGAGCTCGTACTCGAGGGTGCGGGCGGTGTACCCGACGGATTCGTGTTCACCCTGCCGAAGATTCGCCATATCGACCAGGTCGATGTCGCCGTGCGGCTGTGCGACGCCATCGAATCCGCGCACGGATTGCCCGCCGGTGCGCTGAAGTTCGAATTGCAGATCGAGAGTCCCCAGGCCGTTATCGCCGCCGACGGCACCGCCACCGTCGCCCGGGCTGTGCACCGCTCCGCCGGGCGCTGCACCGGATTGCATTACGGCACCTACGACTACAGCGCCGCCTGTGGCATCACGCCGAGGTTCCAGTCCCTGGAACACCCCGTCGCCGATCACGCCAAGGCCGTCATGCAGGCCGCCGCCGCGCAGACCGGGGTCTGGGTCTGCGACGGCTCCACCCAGGTACTGCCACTGGGCACCGATAGCGAAGTGCGCGAGGCCATTTCGCGGCACTACCGACTTGTCACCCGTTCCCTGGAACGCGGCTACTACCAGGGCTGGGATATGGGCCCGGGTCATCTGGTCACCCGCTGGCTGGCCACCTTCGGCTTCTACCGCGGCGCGCTCGGCGTCGCCGCCCCGCGCATCGGCCGCTATCTCGATCGCCAGGGTGGCGCGGTGGTCGACGAACCCGCCACCGCCCAGGCACTGGCGACCGTGGTGCTGCGCGGATTGGATTGCGGCGCCTTCCGGCCCGCCGAAGTCACCGCCCTCGTTCCGGCCGCCACCGTCGACGTTCTGCGGCAATTGCGAGAAAGGAAGATGCCTTCCCTATGACCGGCGCTACCCACGATTTCACCCTGCTGCCCGATCTGGCTCTGCGCACCCTCGGCGGTGCGGTGGTATGGGCCAACGACGAATCCTTCGCGGAGAAGGAGAATCTCATTCGGCCGGAGGAATCCACCTACTCCCCTGCCACCTTCGGCCATAAGGGCCAGGTATATGACGGGTGGGAAACCCGTCGCCGCCGGGGATCGGTCGGCGCGGCACCGGATTCCGACGACTGCGATACCGCCATTGTGCGTCTGGGCGTGCCTGGCGTCATCGCGGGCGTCATTGTCGACACCGCGTGGTTCAAGGGCAACTATCCGCCCAAGGTGTCGGTGGAAGCCATTGCGGTGGACGGGTATCCGTCGGCCGAGGAGCTCACCGCGCTGGAGGGCTGGACCACCATCGTGGCGCGCGCCGCGGTTGTCGGCGACAGCGCCAACCCCTTCACCGTCGACTCGGCCGGACGCTGGACGCATGTGCGGCTGCGCATGTTCCCCGATGGCGGTATCGCGCGGCTGCGCGTGCACGGGGTGGCGAAACCGGATCTGCGACTGCTGGATTCGGGTCCGTTCGACCTGGCCGCCTTGGAGAACGGCGGCCTGGTGACCGATTGCTCGAACCGCTTCTTCTCCCATCCGCAGAATATTCTGATGCCCGGGCGCGCCCGCGTGATGGGCGACGGCTGGGAGACCGCGCGCCGCCGCGACAAGGACAACGACTGGGTGCGGGTACGGCTCACCGGCGAGGGTGTCCTCGCCATGGCCGAGATCGACACCTCCTACTTCCTCTTCAACAGCCCGGGAGCAGCGTCGCTCACCGGTATTCGCGCCGACGGCAGCGAAGTGGAATTGCTGCCGCGCACCGTCTTGCGGCCCGATACCCGGCACCGCTTCGGTATCGACGCCGCCGAGGCGGTCGTCGAGGTACGCCTGGACGCCTATCCCGATGGCGGCCTGGCGCGGCTGCGACTATTCGGCACCCTCACCGACGATGCCCGTACTCGACTGCGGGCCGAACAGGCGGAACTGTCATGAGCGATCCCAACTACCCGCGCGATATGGTCGGCTACGGGCCGAATCCACCGCACCCGCACTGGCCGGGCGAGGCCAATATCGCCGTGCAGTTCGTCCTGAACTACGAGGAGGGCGGCGAGAACTGCCCCCTCGACGGCGATGAGGGCTCCGAGGCCTTCCTCTCCGATATCGTTCCCGCGCAAGCGTTTCCGAATCGGCACATGAGCATGGAGTCGCTCTACGAGTACGGCTCCAGGGCCGGATTGTGGCGGGTACTGCGCGCCTTCGAGCGCCGCGATATCCCGCTCACCATCTTCGGTGTCGCCCGCGCCCTGGAACGCAATCCCGAAGCCGTCGCCGCCTTCAAGCGCAACGACTACGAGATCGCGTCCCACGGCCTGCGCTGGATCTCCTATCAGTCCGTCGACCGCGAGACCGAGCGCGCGCATATGGAGGAGGCGGTCGCCATCATCACCCGCCTCTTCGGCGAGGCCCCGCGTGGCTGGTACACCGGCCGCGACTCGCCGCAAACCCGCGAACTGGTCGTCGAACACGGCGGATTCACCTACGACTCCGACTCCTACGCCGACGACCTGCCGTACTGGGTCAAGGTCGGCGAGACCAACCAACTGGTACTGCCGTACACATTGGAAACCAACGATATGCGGTTCTCGTCGCCCGCCGGTTTCGCCAATGGCGACGAGTTCTACGCCTACCTCCGCGACGCCTTCGACGTGCTGTACGCCGAGGGCGCCGACGGTGCTCCGAAGATGCTCTCCATCGGCCTGCACTGCCGCCTCGCGGGCCGCCCCGCCCGCGCGGCTGCGCTGGAACGTTTCCTCGACTACGTGCAGTCCCACGAGAAGGTGTGGTTGGCCCGTCGCATCGATATCGCCGAACACTGGCGCAAGGTGCATCCGGCCAGCTGAAGCGTTGCCGCCGAGGCGGATTCGTGCCGGTCGGGCAAGGTCGGCGGGGCGGCGGCAGGCACAATCTGCCATCCTGGCACGCCTTGGCCGGGCCCCTGCGGATTCCGGCCGAGAACACGCCGGAATGACGACGGCGGCCAGACGAGATCGCGAGGTCGGCCCCAATAGTCGGCCGCGTACAGACAGCCGCGCCACCTGAGCTCGGGCAGCTCAGGTGGCGCGGTCTGTTCCGGTGCTACTGCGCGGCGGACTGCCGCTTGGGCAGCTTCCAGCCCGGGCGCGGGAAGTGGCAGGTGTAGCCGTCCGGGTAGCGCTGCAGGTAGTCCTGATGCTCGGGTTCGGCTTCCCAGAAGGTGCTCGCCGGGGTTACCGGGGTGACCACCTTGCCGGGCCACAGGCCCGAATCCTCCACATCGACGATGGTTTCCAGCGCGACACGCTTCTGATCGTCGCCGAGGTAGAAGATCTCCGAGCGGTAGCTGGTGCCGATGTCATTACCCTGACGATCCTTGGTGGTCGGATCGTGGATCTGGAAGAAGAACGCCAGCAGTGCCCGGTAATCGGTCCGGGCGGGGTCGTAGACGATCTCCACGGCCTCGGCATGACCCGGGTGATTGCGGTAGGTGGGATTGTCGTTGCTGCCACCGGTGTAGCCGACGCGTGTCGACAGCACCCCTGGCTGCTGACGAATCAAATCCTCCATACCCCAGAAACATCCGCCCGCCAGAATCGCCTTGCGCGTATCGGTCACGCCTCCTCCTTCGTGAAGAGAGTCTTGTACTGGCCGTAGCCCTCGGCCTCGAGGTTATCGAGGTGGATGAAGCGCAGGGCCGCGGAGTTGATGCAGTACCGCAGGCCGCCCGCCTCGCGGGGGCCGTCCTTGAACAGGTGGCCGAGGTGGCTGTCGCCGTGTGCCGAACGCACCTCGGTGCGGATCATCAGATGGCTGAGGTCGCGCTTCTCGGCCACATTGTCGGCATCGATCGGCTTGGTGAAGCTGGGCCAACCCGAGCCGCTGTCGAACTTGTCGACCGAGGCGAACAGGGGCTCACCGGAAACCACATCCACGTAGATACCCGGTTCGTGGTTATCCCAGTACTCGCCGGTGAACGCGCGCTCGGTGCCGTTCTCCTGGGTGACGTGGTACTGCTCGGGCGACAGCGCGGCGACGGCCGCGGGGTTGCGGTTGAATTCCTGTGCCACATGACCTCCTCATATCGGGGCTACCCGTACAACCCCCGTCCCCACTCGGAAAGTTCCATCGGGAAGGGGCGTCATGGTTTGGTCACCTCTCGCGGGTGCGCGCACTTCCGGAGCTCTCACCTGTGGCGATCATGAAATGGATAGTGTAGCTTTCCATTATAGATAGCCCATCTATCCATTTGGGAGTCATGATGTCGAAACCACTTCTCATCGTCGCGGCGGCCTACCTGGCGGTTATCGGCCTCGCACTACTGATCGTGCCGGTGCAGTTCGGCGTCGACGCGGTGCCCGAGGACGCCTCCGCCGAACTGATCGCTTTGCTGCGACTGCTCGGTGGACCGTTTCTCGGGATCGCGGTCCTGAACTGGATGTCACGCGACGCCGCACCCGCCACGATTCGCAATACCGTCATCCTGGCGAACCTGGTCGGTTTCGCGACCGTCGCGCTGAATGATGTATGGGGCGTATTCAGCGGCGACGCACGCGATCTCGCGAAGATGTTCCTCGTCGTGCATCTCGCGTTCACGGTCGCCTTCGCCGTCGCGTGGGTGCGCGCTCGCGGCACCGCCACCGACAGCGCCATCCGACATGGATAGCTAGGCTATCCGGATGCGGATGGCGGAGTTGAGTCGAGAATCCGGGGTGGCCATCGCGACCATCAAGTACTACCAGCGCGAGGGCTTGCTGCCGCCCGGTGAACTGAGCAGTCCCAATCAGGCCCGCTACGGCGCCGAGCACGTCCGGCGACTGAAACTCGTTCGGGCACTGCTGGAAATCGGCGGGCTGCCCATTGCTGGTGTGCGGGAGGTGCTCGCCGGTATCGACGAACCGCGAACTTCCACCCATGACGTTCTCGGCGTGGTGCAGCACAGCCTGCCCGCTCTGCGGGCCGAGGCCGACGTGGCGGACCGGGCGTGGGCGATGGGCCTGATCGAAGCGATGTGCGCCGAACGCGGATGGGAACCCCCGCCTGGTGCGCCGCTGATCGAGTCACTGGTGGGGGTGCTGTGCGCCTTCCGCACTGTCGGACACGAATGGGTACTCGACGCGCTCGGGCGCTACGCCGAATCCGCCGACCGGATCGCGGCGGCCGATATCGATGGCGTCGCCCGGTTGGGTACCACCGAGGCCATTGTCGAGGGCGCGGTCGTCGGCACCGTCCTGGGTGACGCGCTGCTGGCTACCCTGCGACGCGTCGCCCAGGCCGAGACCTCCCGACAACGCTTCGGGAACCAATAATCCGGACCGCGGGATGACGGGGGCGGTGAGGGGTCACTGTCAGCAGAGGGCGGTGAGGATCACTGCCCGGCGCGTTCCACCTTCTCCAGTTCGACCGCGCGGCGCATGACTTCGCGCGCCCGGGAGCGGTCACCGGCATAGTCGTAGGCGCGGGCCACGCGGTAGCAGGTGCGCCAATTGTCGGGATCGGCTTCCCATTCCGCCTTCATCTGCTCGAACAGCTGGTCGGCGGCGGGCCGTTCGATACGGCCGGACGGGCGGCGCGGGAGGTGCGAGGTATCGATTTCCCGGCCCTCCGCGGCCATACGGCGGGCCAGGCGTTGATGGTCGAGGGCGGCGCGGACCGAGGAGTAGACGATCCACACGCCGACGAGCGGGAGGATCAGCACACCCACGCCGATACCCGCGGCGGCCAGGCCACCGGAAGTGATGAGGCCGAAGGCGATTCGGCCGAGCAGGATGAAGTAGAAGCCCAGCGCGACAACCAGGAACGCGATCAGCGCGACAATGCGCAGCGAGCGCTGTCCGCCATCGCCCGAAGTGCTGTTCACAGCACCACCTCCTACGCCACCGGCCGCGCCGCCCGATGCGGCGGCGCTACCGGAATCGATCGCATCGCCGTTCGACGCGTCGTTCACCGACCCACCCGATGCGCCGTTCACAGATCCAGCAGCGGGTCGATGCCCACGGTCAGGCCCGGACGGTGCGGGGTCTTGCGGACGCCGAGCAGGACGCCGGGGGCGAAGGAGCTGCGGTCGATCGAGTCGTGGCGAATGGTGAGGGTTTCGCCCTGGGTGCCGAAGAGCACCTCCTGGTGCGCGACCAGACCGGCGAGGCGCACCGAATGCACGCGCACCCCATCCACATCCGCGCCACGCGCACCCTCGAGTTCGGTGCTGGTGGCATCGGGGCTGCGGCCGACACCGGCCTTCTCCCGGGCGGCGGCGATGAGTCCGGCGGTACGGTAGGCGGTGCCCGACGGGGCGTCGGCCTTGTTCGGGTGATGCAGTTCGATCACCTCGACCGATTCGAACCAGCGCGCGGCCTGTTCGGCGAATCGCATGGACAGCACCGCGCCGATGGCGAAGTTCGGGGCGATGAGCACCCCGACCTCCGGATTCTGCCCCAGCCAGCCGCGCACCTGATCCAGGCGCTCGGCATCGAATCCGGTGGTCCCGACCACCGCGTGGATGCCGTGCTCCACCAGCCACTGGAGATTGGACATCACCACATCGGGATGGGTGAAGTCGACGACCACCTCGGTTCCGGAGGTAGCGAATACGTCCATCGCGTCGCCCTTGTCGACCCGCGCGACCAACTCCAGATCCGCGGCCGCCTCGACGGCCGCGCAGATCGCCTGCCCGACCTTGCCCTGCGCCCCGAGCACACCCACCCGGATCCGGTTCGTGGTCACCTTTTCTCCTTCGCCCATCGAATCAGCACTCGGTGCCGAGCCTACTGCGCCCACGGATTGACGATCGGCACCCCTGTCGCCTCGAAGTCACGGACATTGCGCGTCACCAATGTGAGCCCATGCGCTTCGGCGGTCGCCGCGAACAGGCCATCAATTGGATCAATGGACCGACCCAGCAGATCCGTGCGCGCCCGCATCCGACCCCAGGCTTGCGCGACGACCTCATCGATCGGCAGCAGTCGCCCCTCGAATCGACCCGACAGCTCGTCGGTCAACCATCGCGCCAACCGTTCCTTGCGTCTGCCGTCCGCCAGACGATCCAAGCCCCTACGCAGCTCACCAAGGGTCATCACGCTCAGGTAGGTACGGTCCTCGTCGATGGCATCGAGCCATCCGACGAGCCCATGGTCAGGCCGCGGCTTGACCCACTCCGAGACAGCATTGGTGTCGAGCAGAAAGTTCACAGCACCACATCCCGATGCTGCGGGTCGCTGCGCTCACGTTCCACCACCAATCCCGAGTCACGTAGCGGAGATTCGGCGAAGAACTGCGCCAAGCTGCCCGCCCGCACGCTTTTTCGCCGCCACTCCTCTACCGGTACGACGACGGCAACTTCACGTCCACGTCTGCTGATCACCTGCGGTCCCTCCCTCTCCACCCTGTCGATCAGCTCGGACAGCCTGGCCTTCGCCTCCCCCAGGGGCCAGACGAAGTCGACCCGATCCTCGGGTGCCTGATCTCCGGTCATCCGAACCACCTCCACTGACCAATTTAGTCAAACTGGTCAGCAACGTCCATATCCGATCGGTATGGTTGGCGAATAATCTCGAACAATGCCGAAATACTGTGCTCGCGATGGCCGTCCGCGACCGCGCGGCGCAGCAGGTCGTGCATGGGTTCGTGCCAGGCCACGTCGATACCCGATTCGGCGAGCTCCTGATCGTCGTCGATCGCGTCGTGGAAGAGACCGACCGAGGAACCCGGGCGGGTGTAGTCGCGGTCGTCGATCTCATCGGCGAAGACCGGGAGGACGGACTCGATCATCTGGAGCCATTTGACGGCGTAGGGAACCATGGTGGCGGCTTGTATGCCGCGGGCGGAGAGCATGGCCGCGCCTTCGAAGAAGCCGATCAACGCGGGTAGCAGGGTCGCGCCGACGGCGGATTCGTAGAGGGCGGCCAGGTCCGGTTCCGCACCGAGGTGGACGAGGTCGCCGCCGAGCACCCTCAGGGTCGACGCGGATTCATCGAAGACGGCGCGGTCACCGCCGAAGTAGAGCAGGGTGTCGGGCTTTCCGACGGCGGCGGGCACATTCTTGATCGCCCCGCCCAGGTACCGGATGCCGTGTTCGGCCGCCCATGCCGCCATATCCCGCGCACCGGACGGGGTGCCGCTATTGAGGGTGATGAGGGTCCGGCCGGTGAGCGCTTCGGCCGCCGGACCCAGCGCCGCCAGCGTTGTGGGGAAGGTCGAGAGAATAGCGATGACAAGGGGACTCGCGGCAACGGCGTCCGCGATATCGGTCGATCGCATGGCACCGCGGTCGACGAGTCCCGCCGCCTTTTCCGGGGTGCGGTTCCAGACGGTGGTCGGATGTCCGGCGGCCAGAAATGCCTCGGCCAGGGCGGTTCCCATGGCACCCAGGCCCAGAATGGTCACCGGGGTACGCGCGATCTCGGTCAAAGTCCTTGCCTTTCGAGACGATTCGGCTGTGCCATCAGTCTCGAAGCGACCGCGCGGGTCCTCCAGTACGTACTTTTTCCGCCGGTACGCACCGTGCGGTAGGTGACGTGGTCACGCGTGCGGTACCCGACCGCGGTGTGAGCGGAGTCACCGTCGTCGATCAGTCGAACATGATGACCTGGCGCAGGGCGTGGCCGGAGGCCAGTTCGTCCATCCCGGTATTGATGTCCTCCAGGCGAATACGGGCGGAGATGAGGCGTTCCACCTGGAGGCTGCCCGCTCGCCACATGCGGACGTACTCGGGGATATCGCGGGCGGGGACAGCGGAGCCGAGGTAGCTGCCGACAATGGAACGGCCCTGGGCGACCAGACCGAGGGGTGAAATGGTGGCGGTGGCGGTGGGCGCGGGGAGCCCGACCGTGACGGTGGTGCCGCCGGGAGCGGTTGCGGCGACGGCGGTTTCGAAGGCGCGAATATTGCCCGCGGCCTCGACGACGATATCCGCCTGGATGCCCTGGTCGGCGATCTCGGCGGGGGTGTAGGCGGCGGTCGCGCCGAATTCGGTGGCCAGCTCGAGCTTTTCGGGGACGGTATCGACGGCGATGACATCGCGGCCGGTGCCCTCGCGCAGCGCGGCGGCCACCAGTACGGCCGCCATACCGACGCCACCGAGGCCGACCACCATGATCCGGTCGGCGGGGCCCGGCTTCGCCGAATTCAACAGCGCCCCACCGCCGGTCAAGACGGCGCAGCCCAGGACGGCCGCCACATCCGGCGGCACGTCGTCGTCGACCGGCACCACCGAACGCCCATCCACCACGGCGTGCGTCGCGAAGGCGGATACGCCGAGGTGGTGATGTACCGGTGTGCCGTCGCGCAGCAGGCGCCGCCCACCGCCGAGCAGCTCCCCCGCGTTATTGGCGAGGCTGCCCGGCAGGCACGGGGTGCGGCCATCGGTCGCACAGCCGGCGCACTCGCCGCAGCGCGGCAGGAAGGTCATGATCACTCGTTGGCCGACGGTGAATTCGCTATTTCCCGACCCGACCACCTCGATGCGACCGGCTGCCTCGTGCCCGAGCAGCATGGGTACCGGCCGCACCCGATTGCCGTCCACGACGGACAGATCCGAATGGCACAGTCCGGCTGCCTCGATACGCACCAGCAGCTCTCCCGGTCCGGGTTCGCCCAGGTCGAGCTCGCTCACGGTAATCGGCTCCGACGCCGAGTAGGGTGCCTGCGACCCGATCTGCTCCAGTACTGCGCCACGAATCCTCATGAGCCAGACCGTACCCTTTTGCCTCTTTCGGAACCTGCCGAAGCCTGATTCGATGAAGTGACCCAGACAGGAGCTCACTATGAACGGCATCGAGGCCCGCAGCAGAGCGCTCAACCATGTGGTGACCGATTTCTTCGGACAGGTCGCCCGCGCATACGACAGCCGCACATTGCAGCGCATCGTGTACCGGCCACCGCAGGATCAGGTGGTGACCGAACTGCGCGCCGCCGGATCGCGGCGAATCGCCGATATCGGTTGCGGCACCGGCATTCTCACCTCCCGAATCGAACGGGAACTGCATCCGGAGGCCATTTACGGGGTCGATGCCTCCGAGGGCATGCTCGAGCGCGCACGCAAACGCTCCACGGGCGTGCGGTGGCTGCACGGACCGGCCGAGCAGCTGCCCTTCGAGGACGGCGCACTGGACGCGGTGGTCACGACCAGCGCATTCCACTTCTTCGACCATTCGGCGGCGCTCCGCGAATTCCACCGGGTCCTGGCACCCGGCGGACTGGTGGCCATCGCGACCGCCCATCCGTCGGGTGCCGCCGCGAACGCGTTTCAGCAGCTCACCCGCAGCCCCAAGTTCCCGGCACACGCGCCGTCCCCGCAGGAGACCCGAAAGTTGCTGGAGCGGGCCGGTTTCGAGGTCGCCGATCAGCGCAAGGTACATCGGCCGCCGCTGCCGGAGTCCCTGGTACCGGATGTGATCACGGTGGCGCGCCGGCAGTAGGGGGCTCGCGGTCAACTACTGGGGTTGATCGCGCCGCGTCGGCACGGGGCCCCGTTAGCCCCGTTATGCCCGTGTGTCTTTGGCC